>NZ_JBEXHC010000070.1:0-1001 GCF_040607655.1 Streptomyces sp. NPDC005266 | reverse complement strand
TCCTATAGATCGTCAAGCAGTCTGTAGGAGTTCTGCCTGTGAGGTGTTCGTGCTGGTCAGGTGCTTGTAGACCTCGCGCGCGATGAAGCGTTTGAGGCAGCGGAAGATGTCCTTCTTTGACATGCCTTCGGCTGTGCGGCGTGCGACGTAGAGCCGTGTGCGAGCGTCGTAGCGCATGCGCACGAGGGCGATCGTGTGGAGGGCATGGTTGGCCTGGCGGTCGCCGCCGCGGTTGAGGCGGTGGCGGTTGGTCCGGCCGGAGCTTGCGGAGATTGGGGCTGCCCCGCAGAGGTGAGCGAAGGCGGCTTCGGATTTCAGACGGTCGGGGTTGTCGCCGGCGGTGATCAGGAGCTGGGCGGCCGTCTCGGTGCCGACACCGATCAGTGCCAATAGCCCCGGCGCCGCCTGCGCGACCAGGGGTTGGAGTTCCGCGTCAGCCTCGGCTATCTCCTCGGTGAGGTTTTGGTGGCGGCGAGCCAGTCGCCGCAGGGCGGTTTTGACCGCACAGCTCGGGTCGGCGAGATCGGTGCCGGGGCGGGAGCGGGCGAGCTGCGAGATCAGCTGGTAAGTGGGCAGGCCACGTAGGCGTTCACGTACCTCGGCAGGGGCCGAGACGATGAGCGTACGGATCTGGTTGATCGTCTGGGTGCGGGCCTTGATGGCCGAACGCCGGACGACCCGCAGGGATCGGATGGCCTCCACGATGCCGTCGCGGGTTTTCGGCCGGCCGTTGGCGCGGCCGGACAGGACGGCGGTCGCGGCCGCGTAGGCATCGACGGGGTCGGACTTGCCGTTGGCCCGCCGGGCCTTGCGGTCGGGGCGGTCAACGTCGACGACGGTGACCTCGTTCGCCAAGAGGAAGCGGGCGAGTTCGGAGCCGTAGGCGCCAGTGCCTTCGACCCCGACGGCGAGCACATCACCGTGCGAGCGCATCCACTCCAACAGGCGCCGGTAGCCATCGGGACTCGTGGGGAACGGTGCGGTGGCAAGGTGCCGGCCGA
>NZ_JBEXHC010000069.1:0-1051 GCF_040607655.1 Streptomyces sp. NPDC005266 | reverse complement strand
GAGCATGCAGGGCGGGCTTTGCCGGAGTACATGGTGCCCACCGCGATCGTGTCGCTGGATGCGTTCCCGGTGACGGTGAACGGCAAGCTGGACCGGGCCGCCTTGCCCGCGCCGGAGTTCACCGGGGGTGCGGGCCGGGGTCCGGAGACCCCGGTGGAGGAGCTCCTGTGTGGTCTGTTCCGTGAGGTGCTGAGCCTGGAGTGGGTGGGTGCCGAGGACTCGTTCTTCGGGCTGGGCGGCGACTCGATCATGTCGATGCTGGTCGTCTCCCGCGCCCGCCGCGCCGGAGTCCTGCTCACCGCCCGGCAGGTCTTCGAGCACCGCACCCCCGCCGCACTGTCCCGGGTCGCGGCGACCGTGGAGGCCACCGGCCGCGCCGACGAGCGGGCGACCGGCACCGTGCCCATGACCCCGCTGATGCGGGAACTCGCCGAGCGCTCCGGCCCGACGGTTCTGACCGGGGCGTTCTCTCAGACGATGGTGCTGGAGGTTCCGCCCGGTCTGGAACTGCCGCGTCTGGAGGCGGCTTTACGCCTGGTGCTGGATCACCACGATGTGCTGCGTGCCCGTCTGGTGCTGGTCGATGGTGAGCCGGATGCCCTGGAGGTACCGGAGAAGGGTTCGGGAAGGCCGGTCCTGCGTCGGGTGGACGCCGATGGGGTGGCGGGGGAGCGGTGGGTCCAGAGGGTGCGGGCGGTCGCGGAGGAGGAGGCCGGGCAGCTGGATCCGGTGGCGGGCGGGATGCTGCGGGTGGTGTGGTGTGACGCGGGCCCGGCCGCACCGGGCCGGCTGCTGCTGGTGGCCCACCACCTGGTGGTGGATGGTGTGTCGTGGCGCGTCGTTGTTCCGGATCTGGCGGCGGCGTATGCGTCGGGTGCCGGGGTGGTGCTGGATGCGGTGGGTACGTCGTTCCGGGGGTGGGCGCGGGCGCTGGCTGCTGAGGCGGCATGCCCTGGGCGGGTGGCGGAGCTGCCGCAGTGGCTTGAGGTGCTTGAGGGTGCGGATCCGGTGTTGGGGCGGCGGGCGTTGGATCCGGTGGTGGACACGGTGG
>NZ_JBEXHC010000068.1:0-1055 GCF_040607655.1 Streptomyces sp. NPDC005266 | reverse complement strand
GGGTGGGAGTCCTCATCTCGAAGCAGGCTTCCCGCTTAGATGCTTTCAGCGGTTATCCCTCCCGAACGTAGCCAACCAGCCATGCCCTTGGCAGGACAACTGGCACACCAGAGGTTCGTCCGTCCCGGTCCTCTCGTACTAGGGACAGCCCTTCTCAAGACTCCTACGCGCACAGCGGATAGGGACCGAACTGTCTCACGACGTTCTAAACCCAGCTCGCGTACCGCTTTAATGGGCGAACAGCCCAACCCTTGGGACCGACTCCAGCCCCAGGATGCGACGAGCCGACATCGAGGTGCCAAACCATCCCGTCGATATGGACTCTTGGGGAAGATCAGCCTGTTATCCCCGGGGTACCTTTTATCCGTTGAGCGACGGCGCTTCCACAAGCCACCGCCGGATCACTAGTCCCGACTTTCGTCCCTGCTCGACCCGTCGGTCTCACAGTCAAGCTCCCTTGTGCACTTACACTCAACACCTGATTGCCAACCAGGCTGAGGGAACCTTTGGGCGCCTCCGTTACCCTTTAGGAGGCAACCGCCCCAGTTAAACTACCCACCAGACACTGTCCCTGATCCGGATCACGGACCCAGGTTAGACATCCAGCACGACCAGAGTGGTATTTCAACAACGACTCCCCCTGAACTGGCGTCCAGAGTTCACAGTCTCCCACCTATCCTACACAAGCCGAACCGAACACCAATATCAAGCTGTAGTAAAGGTCCCGGGGTCTTTCCGTCCTGCTGCGCGAAACGAGCATCTTTACTCGTAGTGCAATTTCACCGGGCCTATGGTTGAGACAGTCGAGAAGTCGTTACGCCATTCGTGCAGGTCGGAACTTACCCGACAAGGAATTTCGCTACCTTAGGATGGTTATAGTTACCACCGCCGTTTACTGGCGCTTAAGTTCTCAGCTTCGCCACACCGAAATGTGACTAACCGGTCCCCTTAACGTTCCAGCACCGGGCAGGCGTCAGTCCGTATACATCGCCTTACGGCTTCGCACGGACCTGTGTTTTTAGTAAACAGTCGCTTCTCGCTGGTCTCTGCGGCCA
>NZ_JBEXHC010000067.1:0-1064 GCF_040607655.1 Streptomyces sp. NPDC005266 | reverse complement strand
TAGGGCACGTATCGAGTCGTGATCAATCTGCGGGATGTGCCTTCGTGGAACGGTCTGGTCCGGTAGACCGTCGTACGTGACGCGGATACAACTGACCGACCCGGAGTGGGAGTTCATCGAGCCGTACCTGCCGATCGGCGAGTACGGCCCGTACCCCGAGCGGCTGCGGCAGCAGTTCGAGGGCGTGATCTGGCGGTTCAGGACGGGCGGCCAGTGGCGGGAGATGCCGGCAGAGTTCGGTGCGTGGTCGACCGTCCACAACCGCTTCCGGCAGTGGCGTGACGCCGGGGTCTTCGAGGCCCTGCTGGAGGGCCTGATCGCGGAAGCTGCGAAGCGCGGTGAGGTGGACCTGTCCCTGGTCAGCATTGACTCCACCACCGCCCGTGCCCACCACGACGCGGCAGGGATGCACCTCGACAAGGACGTCGTCACCGCCCTGGAGAAAGCCGCCGCCGAGGAGGAGAAGGCCAGGTCAAAGGGGGCGGCCTCGAAGAACAAAGAGGGCAGGAGACCGAAAGCGATCCCGCGCGGGAAGAACGACGACGCGTCCGGTGTCGGCGGAAACTCCGACTGAAGGCCGCCCTCCTCGGACGCTCCAGGGGCGGGCAGACCAGCAAGGTCCACCTCGCCGCCGACCGCAAGTGCCGCCCGCTGGCGTTCATCCTGACCGCGGGCCAGGCAGCGGACAGCCCACAGTTCATCCCCGTCCTGAAGAAGGTGCGGGTGCGCGGGCCCATCGGTCGCCCCCGCACCCGGCCGGACGCGGTCGCCGGAGACAAGGCTTACTCGTCTCGTGGCAACCGTGCCCACCTGCGCAAACGCCGTATCAAGGCGGTCATCCCGGAGAAGAAGGACCAGGCCGCCAACCGCAAGAAGAAGGGCAGTGGAGGCGGTAGGCCCGTCAGTCACGACACCGAGCTCTACAAGGAACGGAACACCGTCGAGCGGGCGATCAACAGGATGAAGGCATGGCGAGGCATCGCCACCCGCTACGACAAGACCCCGGGGAGCTACCTCGCCGGACTCCACCTCCGGGCCTCCGTGATCTGGATCAAGGACCTCAC
>NZ_JBEXHC010000066.1:0-1112 GCF_040607655.1 Streptomyces sp. NPDC005266 | reverse complement strand
CCGCCGAGCTCGAAGAAGCTGTCATCGATCCCGACCCGCTCCACCCCCAGGACCTCAGCGAACAACCCGCACAAAATCTCCTCCCGCGGCGTACGCGGTGCACGACCACGCACAGCCGCATATTCGGGAGCAGGCAGAGCCTTCCGGTCCAGCTTCCCGTTCGGCGTCACCGGTAAGGCATCAACCGTGACGAACGCGGAGGGGACCATGTACTCCGGCAATGCGGCAGCCGCCCGCACCCGCAGCGCATGAGCATCAACCACAGCGCCGGCAGCCGGGACGGCATACGCCACCAGCCGCTGATCACCCACCTGGTCCTCACGCACAACCACCACCACATCAGCCACCGACCCATCCCCGGCGACAACCGCCTCGATCTCCCCCAGCTCAATCCGCTGACCACGAATCTTCACCTGATCATCGACACGGCCCACGAACTCCAGATAACCCCCCACATTCCACCGCACCACATCACCCGTGCGATACATCCGCTCACCCACACCACCAAACGGACACGCGACAAACCGCTCAGCACTCAACCCCGGACGATTCAAATAACCACGCGCCAACTGCACACCCGCCAAATACAACTCACCCCCCACCCCAGGCGCCACCGGATTCAACCCCGCATCCAGCACATACACCCGCGTATTCCACACCGGACGCCCAATCGGCACACCACCGCCACCGCCCCGCGCACAGTCCCACGACGTCACATCCACCGACGCCTCCGTCGGACCATAAAGATTGTGCAACCCCGCACCCAGCACCTCACGGAACCGGTCCCTCACCTCACCCGGCAACACCTCACCACTGCACACCACCCGCACCAACGACACACACTCCCGCGCCGACGGCTCAGCCAAAAACACCCGCAGCATCGACGGCACAAAATGCACCGTCGTCACACCCTCCCCACGAATCACCTCCGCCAGATACACCGGATCCCGATGCCCCTCCGGCCGCGCCACCACCAACACCGCACCCACCACCAACGGCCAGAAAAACTCCCACACCGACACATCAAAACCAGCCGGAGTCTTCTGCAACACACGATCATCAACCGTCAACCCGTACTCGCCCTGCATCCACAACAAGCGATTCACAATCCC
>NZ_JBEXHC010000065.1:0-1133 GCF_040607655.1 Streptomyces sp. NPDC005266 | reverse complement strand
TAGTACTCCAGTGCGGTTTCGTGATCTATCCAGCAGGTTCGTCGGCGGATCGTCGTTGGTAGTGGCTGTGTCGGGCTGTCGCCTGGTGGCGTCTGCGCCAGATTGACCAGTGCAGCAGCCTGGCAGTGGTCACGGCCGGCGGGCCGAAGACGACGGTGAACAGGTGGCGGATCTCCGGGACGGTCAGGGAGATCGGTTCGCTGTTGCGAGCCGGGGGGTGCGGACCGGTGGGCCGCTTCGGTGCCGCGTCGGCGGCGAGGGCGGTCAGGAGGGCCAGGGCAAGCATGGCGAGTGTGATGTGCCGGTGCCATGAGGTCCAGTTACGGACCTGGTAATGGTCGAGTCCGACCTGGCCCTTGGCAGCCTGGAAGCACTCTTCGACGCTCCAGCGGACACCGGCGACGCGGACCAGTTCCGGAAGGGTGACCGTGGTGGGTGACCAGCACAGATAGAAGGCGAGTTCGCCGGTGGTGCGGTTGCGGCGGATGAGCAGGTGGCGGTGGCGGCCGGTGCCGATGTGGATCCAGGCCCAGTCGTAGTAGCGCGGGCCCTTCGCTCCGGGGCCGGCGCTCTGCCGCTGCCAGGCGGTGGCGGGCAGGCGTCCGGCGACGGCATCCGCGCGGGCGGCGGTGCGGCCGTGGTTGATCCGCACCCGTGTCGAGCAGGCGACGGCCAGCACGTAGCCGGTCTTGCGTGCCTCCAGGGCGGCACGCAGCTGCGGGTCCTGCCCGTAGGCTTCGTCGCCGGTCACCCAGGGCGCCTGCACTCCGGCGTCCAGCGCGGCGGCGATCATCTCCCAGGCCAGGCGGGGTTTGGTCGCGAACTGCACCGTCTGCGGTATTCCGGCCGCCTGGCGGCGCTCGGGATCGGAGCACCAGGACTGCCCGGGCAGATAGAGCCGGCGGTCGATCAGTGCCCGTCCTCGGTTGGTGGCGTAGGCGAGGAAGACGCCGACCTGGGAGTTCTCGATGCGCCCGGCGGTGCCGGTGTACTGCCGCTGCACGCCGGCCGAGGCACGGCCCTTCTTCACGAAGCCCGTCTCGTCCACGATCAGCACCGCGCCGTCGGTGCCGAGGTGTTCGACGGCGTAGGCGCGGACATCGTCGCGGACGGCGTCGGCGTCCCAGCGTGCG
>NZ_JBEXHC010000064.1:0-1156 GCF_040607655.1 Streptomyces sp. NPDC005266 | reverse complement strand
ACGAGGACGACGGCGCCGATGGCGCCGCGGACCAGGTCGTCCCACATGAACCAGAAGCGGTCCTGGCCGGGGGTGCCGAACAGGTACAGGATCAGGTCCTGGTCGAGCGTGATGCGGCCGAAGTCCATGGCCACCGTGGTGGTGGTCTTGTCCGGCGCGTGGGTGAGATCGTCGATCCCCGCCGAGGCGGAGGTCATCACGGCTTCGGTACGCAGCGGGTTGATCTCCGAGACCGCGCCGACGAACGTGGTCTTGCCCACGCCGAAGCCGCCCGCCACCACGATCTTCGCGGAGGTGGTGGAGCGGGCTGCACCGCTAGAGCTTGCGAAGTCCACTGAGCACCCTTTCGAGCAGTGTCACGTCAGGCTGTCCGCCGGCGGACTCGTCGCCGCCGGGCTGATGAATGGCGACGAGCCCGGCCTCGGCCAGGTCGGCTACGAGGATTCGGGCGACGCCGAGGGGGATGGTGAGCAGTGCGGAGATCTCGGCGACCGACTTGATCTCGCGGCACAGATGGCAGATCCGCTGGTGCTCGGGGAGCTGGCCCTTGAGCTGTGCGGGTCCGGCCGTGGTGTGCACCAGCGCCTCGATGGCGAGCTGGTAGCGGGGCCGGGTCCGGCCCCCTGTCATGGCGTACGGGCGCACCAGAGGGTTATGCGCGGCGCCCGCGGGGGAAGGATCCGGGGCGCGGCGCTCAGGCGGCTGTACGGGTTGGATACGGGGCGGGGGCGGCGGATCGTACATGGGCCCCTCCGAAGGGGCGTAGGAGGGCGTGTACGGCCCCTGCTGGGCCCGCTGGGGCCGCCGCTGCGGGGGCGGCTCGTGCGGCTGCTGCTCGGGCGGCTCCTGGGAGCGGGCCTGACGGCTGGGCGTGGAGGGGAAGTTGAAGCGCTTCAGCGGGGCTTCTCCGCGCGGCTCGGACGGCTGCCCATGACCGTACGGATATCCGCTAGGGGGCGTTGCCACGTGTCCTCCTCCAACTCGCCTGCCTTGCCGGTCGCGCCACCGCACCCTATGGCGCGGTGGCGCGAAACGCACTCCATCTTTGCTAGTTGAGAAGACTGCCTTGCAGTTCGGCGCGCAGGTCCGGGGTGAGGACGTTGCCCGCGCGGTCGACCAGCAGGGCCATCTCGTAGCCGACGAGGCCGATGTCGCA
>NZ_JBEXHC010000063.1:0-1185 GCF_040607655.1 Streptomyces sp. NPDC005266 | reverse complement strand
CGGCCACACCGGCAACCCCGGCCACCTCGGCCGCCTGGGTCACCGCACCGAGCAGCACGGGGTGAGGGCTGGTCTCGACGAAGACACGGTGCCCGTCACGCAGCAGTGCCTCCAGCGCACGATCGAAACGCACCGTCCGACGCAGGTTGGTGAACCAGTACTCCGCGTCCATCACCGCGGTGTCGATCACCTCACCCGACACCGTCGACACGAGCGGCACCTCACCAGAACGCGGCTCAATCCCCGCCAGCACCTCCAGCAACTCCGCCCGCAACTCCTCCACCTGCGGCGAGTGCGAGGCGTAGTCGACCGCGATCCGGCGCACCTGCACGCCCTCCCCCTCACAACGCGCCACGAACACGTCCAACTCGTCCGGCACGCCAGAGACGACCACCTGTTCGGGACCGTTGACCACCGCCACCTGCAAGCCATCGGTCAGCCAACCGGCCACCCGCTCCTGCGGCGCCAGCACGGACACCATGCCGCCACGCCCGGACAACGCCACAATCGCCCGCGACCGCAACGCCACCACCCGCGCCGCATCCCCCAGCGACAGACCACCAGCCACACACGCGGCAGCGATCTCGCCCTGACTGTGCCCCACCACCGCGGCCGGACGCACCCCCAGCGAACGCCACAGATGCGCCAGCGACACCATCACGGCAAAGAGAACCGGCTGAACGACATCCACCCGGTTCAGCAGCGCCTCATCGCCCTCACACACCACATCCAGCAGCGACCAGCCATCCGCAAACGGCTCCAACGCCGCCGCACACTCCCCCATCCGCTCCGCGAACACCGGCGACGACTCCAGCAACTCCCGCGCCATGCCCACCCACTGCGAACCCTGACCCGGGAACACGAACACCACACCCGAGGACCCCAAGGCCCTACCCGTCACCACACCCTTGGCGGCACGACCCTCGGCCAACTCACCGAGCCCGGCGGCCAGTTCGCCGACCTCCCCGCCCAGCACCACCGCCCGGTGCTCCAGCACCGCACGCCCCGACACCAACGTGAACGCCACATCCCGCACAGCCGACGGACCATCGGTCACACGCGCCAGCAGCCGCCCCGCCTGCTCCCCCAGCGCCGCCACACCCCGCGCCGACAGCACCCACGGCACCAGCCCACCGGACACCGGCTCCCCGGCCGGCACCTCCTCCTCCGCAACCCCCTCCAGGA
>NZ_JBEXHC010000062.1:0-1197 GCF_040607655.1 Streptomyces sp. NPDC005266 | reverse complement strand
GACGCCACCAGGCGACAGCCCGACACAGCCACTACCAACGACGATCCGCCGACGAACCTGCTGGATAGATCACGAAACCGCACTGGAGTACTAAGGGCTCGCAGAGAATCAAGGTGTTGCTTCGCGTGATTCGGCTCGTTGTTGTGATATGAGCGTCTCCGATGAGGTCCGTGGTCAACTCGCAGTGAAGTTTGGGGTGTTGTTTCCACACCTGGATGAGCGGCAGCGGCGTCTGCTGTTGGGAGCCGAGGCCCGGATCCTGGGGCACGGCGGTATCCGGGCGGTCGCACGGGCGGCCCAGGTCAGCGAGACGACAGTCCGCAAAGGCGTGGATGAGCTGGAGGCCGGCGAGGAGCCGCTGGGCCGGGTACGCAGGCCCGGTGGTGGCCGCAAGAAGGTCGCGGACCTTGATCCGGGACTGCGGCGCGCGCTGCTGGCACTGGTGGAACCCGATGAGCGGGGCGATCCGATGTCGCCGCTGCGGTGGACGGTGAAGTCGACCAGGACCCTAGCGGCCGAGCTCACCCGTCAGGGGCGCAGGGTGAGCGCGGACACCGTCGGGGACTTGCTCCGTGAGGAGGGCTTCAGCCTGCAGGCCGGTGCCAAGACCATCGAGGGCAAGCAGCACCGGGACCGTGACGCCCAGTTCCGCTACATCAACGAGCGGGCCAAACAGCACATGGACGCCGGCCAGCCGGTGATCAGCGTTGATGCGAAGAAGAAGGAACTCGTCGGCGACTACAAGAACGCGGGCCACCAGTGGCGGCCTGCCGGTGAGCCGGTACGGGTCAAGACGCACGATTTCCTGGACCGGCAGGGACCGGGCAAGGCGATCCCCTACGGGATCTACGACATTGCCGCGAATACCGGCTGGGTCAGCGTCGGCACCGATCACGACACCGCCGCGTTCGCTGTCGCCTCGATCCGCCGCTGGTGGCAGGGCCGAGGCCGGCACGACTATCCGGCCGCCACGCGTCTGCTGATCACCGCGGACGCGGGCGGGTCCAACGGCTACCGCACCCGGGCCTGGAAGACCGAACTCGCAGCCCTGGCCACCGAGACGGGCCTGGACGTCACGGTCTGCCACATGCCGCCGGGCACATCGAAGGTCGGGTAGCCGGAGGGATTCGCACCCTCCGGCTCCCACAGATCCGTACGTGACGATCTCTCGTCATACGGCTCTTGTCGTCCTGATCA
>NZ_JBEXHC010000060.1:0-1357 GCF_040607655.1 Streptomyces sp. NPDC005266 | reverse complement strand
GTCTTCGATCGCGATGGCGGCCACGCCGCAGCTCTTCGCCCAGTGCAGGACTTGGGTGATGGCGTGCCGGATCTGTGCGTCCCGGTGATCAGCCGGCCCACTGAGGTCGTAGTGGAAGCGGTGCGGGTCGCCGACCGGGTTGCCGTGGACGTCGAGCTGGTAGGCGGCGAAGTGGTCGGCGTTCGTATCCACACCGATCATGCCCTTGGCGCGGGCGGTCTCCAGCGGGATGGTCTGGACGACGGGCCGCTGCCAGGACGCGGTGAGGTACCAGCGCCCGCGTTCCACGTCGTAGTGGATGCGGTAGGCGACGGCCCGGTCGGCTTCGATGCGGTCGGCCCACTCCTGGCCCCGGTGCGCGAACGCGATCTTCGAGGTGAGGACGTACCGGCCGTGCCTGGCGTTGGCCAGATCCGCGAGCGGCGCGGGCAGCTTGATACTGATCTCGCCGTCGGGGGTGACGCGGATCGTCTCGTTCCCGAACCGCTTCCCCGACTCCCCGTCAGCGGCGAGGAACCAGCGCCCGGCCTCCCAGCGCCGGCGCCACTCGGTCTCGGTGAGCTGCGCCTTGCCGAGGTTGTGCCGGGTGTTGAGGAGCTTGCGGCCACCGCGCACAACGTGCACGACACCGGCCTCACGGTCAGCACGAGCGGTATCGAGACGGTGTTGAAGAAGCGTCAGACGGCGCGTCTTGTGGAACCACTCGCCCTTCGACCGGTAGCCGCCCGCCGCCCGTTTGGTGCCCTTCTCCCCGATCGGGAGGGACAGGCGGTGCATCAGCGTCCGCACACCGGCCTCAAGACCCTGGATGTGCGCCGACTGACAACGCCGGGACAGCGCCCACTGATCGTGCGTGGCCTTGGTGATCGACCCGGCCCACCGCGACGACGATTCGGCCGTCAGACCCTGCTTACGGGCCGCCCACTTCTCAGCGTTGTGATCGCCCGCGTCAGCGCAGCGGGCCGCCAGATCACGGCAGGCCAGAGAGCCCAGGTGTTCGCCGACCAGGCGCAACACCTTGTCGTCCTCGGCGGTGAAGTGCCTGAGACGGCCGCGTATCGCAACACCGGAGGGGCCCAACGCGACGAACGGCGCGTCGATGGTCCGCAGTTGTTTCTCCTTCGGCTCACTCATAGGCGGCAGCCGCCTCAAGGGCCTTCTTCGCCCGGTTCTTCGCGGAGCGACGCCCGTACAGGCGGGCACAGAACGAGGTCAGGACCTCAACTGTGTCCCGTACGAGGTCGTCATCGACTTCGCCGTCATCAAGGACAACGAGACGACGCCCGGTCGCGGACAGCGCGGCCTCGATCAGCTCGACGTTCATACGGCCGAGGCGGTCCTTGTGCTCCACCACCAC
>NZ_JBEXHC010000059.1:0-1642 GCF_040607655.1 Streptomyces sp. NPDC005266 | reverse complement strand
ATTTTGTGCGGGTTGTTCGCTGAGGTCCTGGGGGTGGAGCGGGTCGGGATCGATGACAGCTTCTTCGAGCTCGGCGGACACTCCCTCCTCGCCACTCAGCTGATCAGCCGGGTCCGCACCGCGCTGGGTGCCGAGCCGACCATCCGCCAGGTGTTCCGTACGCCGACCGTGGCCGGGCTGGCAGCGGCTCTGAGGAGCGTGGACGGCACTCGCCGGGCCATCACCGCGCGTCCGCGCCCCGAGCGCACCCCGCTGTCCTACGCACAACAGCGACTGTGGTTCCTCGACCGGCTGGAAGGGCCCGGTGCGACCTACAACCTGCCTGTCGCCCTCAACCTGTCCGGGCCCTTGGACCGAGAAGCGCTGCGTGCCTCGCTGGCGGACCTGACCGCCCGGCACGAAGCGCTGCGTACGGTCTTCGCCGAGGACAGCGAGGGCGTGCATCAGGTCGTCCTGGCGGAGGCCCGGCCGGAGCTGTCGGTCGTCCGCGCCGGAGAAGGGGAACTGGACCGGCTCGTCGCCGAGGCCGTACGCGCCGGATTCGACCTCTCCCGCGAACTGCCGCTGCGCGTCACCCTGTTCGAGACTGGCGAGGATGAGCACGTCCTGCTCCTGCTGCTGCACCACATCGTGGGTGACGGATGGGCCCTGCCCGTGCTCGCCGAGGATCTCGCGGCCGCCTACACCGCTCGCCTCGGTGGGTCCCCACCCGACTGGTCACCACTCGCGGTGCAGTACGCCGACTATGCCCTGTGGCAGCGCGAGTTCCTCGGAGCGCAGGACGATGCCGACTCCCCGATGGGCCGCCAGCTCGCGTACTGGACCGACGCATTGCGTGCCCTGCCCGAGGAGTTGACTCTCCCCACCGACCGGCCGCGACCGGCGGTCTCCTCGTACAGGGGAGAGCGCGTCGAATTCGAGGTGCCCGCCGAACTGCACTCCGCGATCACCCACCTGGCGCGGACCGAGCAGGCGAGCGTCTTCATGGTGGTGCAGGCGGCGTTCGCGGCGCTGCTGTCGCGACTGGGGGCCGGAGACGACATTCCGATCGGCTCGCCCATCGCCGGCCGCACGGACGACGCGGTGGAAAACCTCGTCGGTTGCTTCGTCAACACCCTGGTGCTGCGCACCGACACCTCCGGCAACCCCGCCTTCGCCGATCTGCTGGCCCGGGTACGCGAGACCGACCTGGCGGCGTACGACCACCAGGACCTGCCGTTCGAGCGCCTCGTCGAGGCCATCAACCCCGAGCGCTCCCTCTCCCGGCACCCCCTCTTCCAGGTCATGCTGACCTTCGACACCGAGCAGACCGTCCACGACCGCCTCGACGGCGCCATGCCGGGCCTCACCGTCACGGAACGCCTGACCGGGACGGGCGCCGCGAAGTTCGACCTCGTTCTCGGCTTCGCCGAGCGGCACACCGCCGACGCACGGCCGGCCGGGATGCGGGGCGCTCTCGTATTCAGCGCTGATCTCTTTGATGAGGGGACGGCGCGGGGGTTGGTTGATCGGTTGTTGCGGGTGTTGGCGCAGGTGGGTGGGGGTGCGTCGGTTCGGGTGGGTGAGTTGGATGTGCTGGGCGCCGAGGAGTGGCGTCGTGTGGTGGTGGGGTGGAATGGGTCGGGGCGGGTGGTGGGGTCGG
>NZ_JBEXHC010000058.1:0-1761 GCF_040607655.1 Streptomyces sp. NPDC005266 | reverse complement strand
ATGGAACCCTAGGAAGTCCCATTATCCCAGTTCAGAGGGCATCCGCGTCTTCATGTCCAAGCCATGAACCGGCTGTTGCCCGGTGGATTCAGGCTTAGCGTGACAACCTCGGATCTCCTCGGTCAGCCCTACACCCAGGAACTCCGGCGCGAGCGCCTCGACGAGGTCATACAGCCCATCAGAGTCAGCATGGAGAACTGGGATATCCCCCTCGATTGGCAGGTGCCAGCGCGCCCGGTCGCGCTCATCCGCGCTGACATGGAGAAGGTCTTGGTTCAGCGGCGGCAAGCCGAGTACCTGCCTATGGCCGTCGACCTCCCGGCGCTCATCGACGAGTGTGTGCAGGCCATCCACACCACTAGCGGCGAGGAGATGCGGCAGGCACACGAGTGCCTGGCCTGGACGTTTCGGTGTGTCTTCACGCTCGCCTGGTCCTTCGGATACGTGGATCTGGCTGCCGTCGCCCTGCAGCGCCTGGCATGGGCAGCACCCCGGGCCGATGAACCGGGACTTGCCGCCATGTACGGCTATCTGCGCGCGCAGACCACTCTCTCTTCCAGCCGATACGACCTCGGCATGCGGGTGGTGGACGGCACGCTGCGAGACCTGGAGGGCCAAGATTCACGAAGCGCGGACGGCCTAGCCGCGATGATCGGCGTTCTTCATCTGCGGGCGGCTGTGATCGCTGGACGAATGGGGGACCCCGACGCCGTCGAGGCCCGCGTGGCCGAAGCTCGTGCGCTGGCTCTGCGGACTGGAGAGACCGCGGCCTACGGCGTGGGGTGGGGGCCAACGAACGTCGGCGTCCATGCCGTCGCGATCGCCTGCGACTTGGACGAGTACGGGCAAGCTGTCGAGTTGGCGGAGGAGGTGCGGTTCCCCAAGGGCTGGGACAGGTCTCGGGCCGGGCATCATTGGTTGGACCTCGGAAGGGCGAACGTGTGGACTGGCGACGCGCCCCAGGCGCTCCGTTGTCTGCAGCGTGCCCGCCGTACTGCCCCGCAGCAGACGCGCTATCACCCGACGGTGCGGGAGGCGGTGGTCACGCTGCGGTCGCGTGAGCGGTCGCGCAGCAGTGAGCTGGTCGAGTTCGCGAATTGGATCGGCCTGTAGCACTGGGGATTGCCGTCGAGTTGCACTCTTCTGTGAAACCTGACGTAGCGCCAGGTCGGCAGTCTGTGACGGTCAGCACACCATCCGTACACGGAGCCGCCCATGACGACCAGAGCCCTGCCGTGGACACCACCGCCCGCCGCGGACATCGAGGCGTTACCGGTGGGCAAATGGTGGGACGCGGTGTCCGCTCCCGTCGCCATCGGAGAACGCGCCCTCACCATGCTCGGCCGAGCCTCCGGCGCCGTTATCCAGGACGACACCCACGGCAAGATGTACTGGCTGATCGGGCGGGACACCGCCCGCAGCTGGCACCTGCGCCAGGTCCGGGTCCTCACCGAGCTGGCCGACGAAACCACCCTCCTCGGCGTACCCCCCGCACACTGGAGCGAGACCGGTCACCGCACCTACTGGCGGCTGCCCCTCGCCCCCGGCCGGTACCTGACCGACTCATGGCGCCTGCACGACGCACTGGATCGAGCGATCCTCGAACTCCTCGGCCCGGCGCCGAGCGGCCGGCAACTCTGCTACCGCTGCCAGCTGCCGACCGACGAGCCGATCCCGGTCGCGATGGAACACAGCGGCAGCGTCGCCGCCCCAAGCACGCTGCCGCCTACCCGCAGCGCGACCGCCCGTGCGACCTCACCG
>NZ_JBEXHC010000057.1:0-1852 GCF_040607655.1 Streptomyces sp. NPDC005266 | reverse complement strand
TAGTTGCCCTGACCCGCCGTGCCCAGCACACCCGCCGCCGACGAGAACAACACGAACGCCGCAAGATCCGAATCCCGCGTCAACTCGTCCAGCCAACGCGCCCCGTCCACCTTCGGCCGCATCACCGTGTCGATGCGCTCAGGCGTCAGCGCCGTCACCACACCGTCGTCCAGCACACCGGCCGCGTGAATCACAGCCGTCAGCGGATGTTCCGCCGGAACCGCCGCCAGCACCCGCGCCAGCGCCTCACGATCGGCCACATCACACGCCGCGAACGTCACCGACGCACCCGCGTCGGACAGTTCGGCCACCAGGTCCTGTGCGCCCTCGCCGCCCCGGCGACCGAGCAACAACAGATGCCGCACCCCGTACTCCGCCACCAGATGCCGGGCAACCAAACCGCCCAGCGCACCCCCGGCCCCAGTGATCAACACCGTGCCCTCGCCAGCCAACTCCAGCCGGTCAGGGGCGTCCGGGACGACAGGTGCCAGTCGCGGAACGAACAGCCGCCCGTCCCGCACCGCGACCTGCGGCTCGCCCAAGGCGAGCGCCGACGCCACCGCCGTCTCAGCGGCGTCATCGGCCGGTACGTCGACGAGGACGACCCGGCCCGGGTGCTCGGCCTGCGCCGAACGCAACAGACCCCACACCGCCGCCGTCGCCGGATCCGGAATCCCGCTCACACCACCGTGCGTGACCACGACGAGCCGCGCCTCCGAGGCCTCGGCATCGCCGACGAAGCCCTGCACCAGCGCCAGCACCTCGCCCACCCGGGCACGGACATCGCCGCCCGGCTCGACGTGCTCGACCCGGGAGTCGGGCGCCACACCGGCGGAGCCGTCGACAGCCGCCGCCTCGGTCCAGCGCACCTCGTACAGGGGATCGGCAGCCGCCGCACCCAACTGGGCCAGCCGTTCCCGGGACAGGGGCTGGAGGCGCAGTTCGTCCACGGTCACCACGGGCAGCCCGGCACCGTCGAACGCGGCCACCCGCACGGCCCCGCCCACCTGGGGCGTCAGCCGCACCCGCAGCACCGAGGCCCCCACCGAGTGCAACCGCACCCCGCTCCACGAGAACGGCACCCACAGGTCCTCCGACGGCAGCGGATGCAGGGCGGCGTCCAGGAGCGCCGGGTGAACGCCGAACGCGTCCGGCTCGGCGGGCAGCCGCACCTCGGCGAACAGCTCCTCACCGACCCGCCACATCGCACGCAGGCCCTGGAACACCGGGCCATAGTCGTACCCGAGGCCGACCAGACGGTCGTAGACCTCCTGGCCCTCTACTCGTTGCGCACCCGGCGGCGGCCACGCCGTCTCCAGGCGTTGCGAGGACACGACGGCGTCACGCGACAGCGTGCCGACGGCATGCCGCATCCACTCGCTCTCCGCGTCCTGGGGGCGGGAGTGCACGGCGATCGGCCGGCGCCCGGACTCGTCCGCCGCGCCCACCGACACCTGCACCGCCACCGGTGAGTCCTCCGACAGCACCAGCGGCCGCTCCAGTGTCAGCTCCTCCAGCACAGCGCAGCCGGCCTCGTCGGCCGCCCGCAGGGCCATCTCCACGAAGGCGGTGCCGGGGAGGATGACGGTGCCGAAGACGGCGTGGTCGGCCAGCCAGGGGTGCGTACCGAGGGAGACGCGGCCGGTGAGCACGACATCGCCGCTGTCCGCGAGGCGGACGGCTGCGCCGAGCAGGGGGTGATCCGCCGAGTGCAGACCGAGCCCGGCCGCGTCCACCACCGACCGACCCGCCGGCAACCAGAAGTGCCGGTGCTGGAAGGCGTAGGTCGGCAGGTCGACCAGGCGTCCGCCCTTGGTCCACGCCGACCAGTCGACGTCGACACCGGCGACGA
>NZ_JBEXHC010000056.1:0-1950 GCF_040607655.1 Streptomyces sp. NPDC005266 | reverse complement strand
ATCTTGTTCCAGTGTGTCCTGAATGCAGAGGGGAACTCGATGTAGGACGAGTTTCTTGAAGTAGTGCTGCGTGACCGATGAAGGATTGGCCCTTCGAAGTCGCCCTGCGGGGGGAGGCTTCAAACCGCCTCATGCTGCGTTAGCCGAAGACTGTCGTGGTGAGCGATGAGGAAAAGGCGTCCAAGAGGCGTCAGGTGGGGATCAGGGAGACGAACGCAAGTGAATCGTTGCTGACGTGTCGAAAAGATTGCGACGACATCATAACCGGGAAGCTTGGAACCGTCCCGGGATAAGCCTGGCGGGAGCCCGCCGACTGGCCAGGCGGTGTCCGGCATGGAGACGACGTGAACCTGATCTGCCGCGGTCATGTGGAACAGGAGAAGGCGCGTACCGATACAGCCCGTCCTGGTAGGGGCGGGTGAGAGGGAGCACCCCGAGCGGTTGTGCCGTGAAGGGGCCGAGTACCGATGCGGGACGCGCCGGCGGACCGGCTCGTAGTAGTGGAGAAGCCCCTGTAATGGGGGTGGAGCGAAGGGGCCGGGTCGTTCGTGACTGAGTTGATCGCATCAACCGGACGGTGTCCGGGAGGAGTTCGGTGGACCAGTTGAAGTCGCAGGCCAAGCCGTTTGATATCTCAAAGTGGGAAGTCAAGGAAGCATGGGAGGAAGTCAGGGCTAACAAGGGAGCACCGGGAGTGGACGGGCAGAGCATCGCCGACTTCGAGAAGGACCTGAAGAACAACCTTTACAAGGTCTGGAACAGGATGTCGTCGGGCTCCTACTTTCCTCCGCCGGTGCGTGCGGTGGCCATTCCCAAGCCGCATGGCGGCGGCGAAAGAATCCTCGGGATTCCTGCTGTCGCTGATCGTGTGGCTCAGACCGTCGTGGCCCGGCATTTGGTGCGGCGGGTGGATCCTATTTTCCATCCGGACAGCTTCGGATACCGGCCCGGACGGTCCGCCTTGGATGCCGTGGAGAGGTGCCGGGAACGCAGCTGGAAACGGGACTGGGTGGTTGAGTTCGACATCTCCCAGTTCTTCGACAGTGTGCCGTGGGACCTCCTGGTCAAGGCGGTGGAAGCGCATACCGACGCCGTTTGGGTGAAGTTGTATGTGCGGCGGTGGCTTGCTGCCCCGCTCAAGATGCCCGACGGCACCCTGCTGGAACGGGGGTGCGGGACGCCGCAAGGCGCTCCGGTTTCTCCCGTTTTGGCGAACCTGTTCCTGCACTACGCGTTCGACGTCTGGATGGCGAGGGAGTTCCCTGCTCTCTCGTTCGAACGCTATGCGGACGATGCGGTCGTGCACTGCGTCACCGAGCGCCAGGGCCGTCAGGTGCTGGCCGCGCTCTCGGACAGGATGGCCGAGGTCGGGCTGCGTCTGCACCCGGCCAAGACCCGGATCGTGTACTGCCAGGACGGGTTGAGGCGTGGCTCGTACGAGCACACGTCTTTCACGTTCCTGGGGTTCACGTTCCAGCAGCGCCAAATGCGGGACAAGAACGGCCGCATCAGATGGTCGTTCCGCCCCGCGGTCAGCAGGGACGCCCTCAAACGACTCGGCGAGGAGGTCCGCTCCTGGCGGCTCCATCGGCGGGTCAACCTCACCGTGGAAGAACTCGCGCAGCGGATCAATCCGATCGTCGCGGGTTGGATGCAGTACTACGGCCGGTTCTACCGATCGGCCTTGTATCCGCTCCTGATGCGCATCAACGCCTACCTGGTGCGCTGGCTCCGCAACAAGTACAAACGGTTTCGCGCGATGAGGAAGGCCATCGCGGCTTTCCAGAGGGCAGTCAAGCGCCGCCCGGGGATGTTCGCGCAGTGGAGGTGGGTCAGTTCCCCCTCCTTGGCTTGGTGATCAGGACGACAAGAGCCGTATGACGAGAGATCGTCACGTACGGATCTGTGGGAGCCGGAGGGTGCGAATCCCTCCGGCTACCCGACCTTCGA
>NZ_JBEXHC010000055.1:0-2749 GCF_040607655.1 Streptomyces sp. NPDC005266 | reverse complement strand
GGCTACGTCCGGCGCCCCGGCCTGACGTCCGAGCGGTTCGTGGCCGCGCCGTTCGGCGGCTCGGGTGAGCGGATGTATCGCACGGGTGACCTGGCCCGGTGGTCTGCCGAGGGTCATTTGGTGTTCGCGGGCCGTGCTGACGATCAGGTGAAAATTCGTGGTTTCCGGATCGAGCCGGGTGAGGTCGAGGCGGTGCTGGCGGCGCATGAGAGCGTCGGCCAGGTCGCGGTGGTCGTACGGGAGGACCAGCCGGGTACCAAGCGCCTCGTCGCCTATGTCGTCGCCGAGGGCCCGGCCGTGGACCCGGCGATGCTGCTCGCCCATGTCGCGGAGCAGCTGCCCGACTACATGGTCCCCGCCGCCGTGGTGCCGCTGGATGCGTTGCCGGTGACGGTGAACGGCAAACTGGACCGCGCCGCCCTGCCTGCCCCCGAACTCGGCGGCTCGGTCGGCCGCGGGGCCGCGACCCCGCTGGAGGAGGTGGTGTGCGGGCTGTTCGCCGAGGTGCTGGGCCGTGACTGGGTCGGCGCCGAGGACTCCTTCTTCGATCTGGGCGGTGACTCGCTGCTCGCCATGCGGCTGATCGCCCGGATCCGGGCGGTGCTGAACGCCGAGATCACCGTGCGCGAGCTGTTCGGCGCACCGACCGTCGCGGCCCTGGCCCGGCACATCGACGGCGCCGCCGCCGGTGCCCGCGCCGGACTCGTCGCCCGTGAGCGCCCCGACCTGCTGCCCCTGTCGTACGGGCAGCAGCGGATGTGGTTCCTCAACCAGCTCGAGGAGCAGGGATCGGGCGCCGGATACAACGTGACGCTGGTGCTGAGGCTGCTCGGCGACCTGGACGTGGCCGCGCTCCGAGCGGCCCTCGCGGACGTGGCCGACCGGCACGAGTCGCTGCGTACCGTCTACTCGGAGACCGAGGGCGTCCCCCGCCAGCACATCCTGCACGGAGCCGACGCGCACCCGTCCGTCCACGTGCGCGCCGTCACCACCATAGGCCTGCCCGCGGCGGTCGAGGAGCTCGTCGCCCGGCGGTTCGACCTGGCGCGGGACCTGCCGTGGCGGATCGACCTGCTCCAGGTGTCGCCCACCGAGCACGTCATCCTGCTTGTCGCCCACCACATCGCGGTCGACGGCTGGTCCATGGGCGTCCTTACCCGCGATCTGCAGACCGCCTACGCGGCACGGCGCTCGGGAAGCGCGGTGGACTGGGTGCCGCTGCCGGTGCAGTACGCGGACTACGCGCTGTGGCAGCGGGAGGTGCTGGGCGACCTGGACGACCCGGACAGCCTGATCAGCGCGCAGCTCGGCTACTGGCGCCGGGCCCTGGCCGACCTGCCCGAGGAACTGACGCTTCCGGCGGACCGGCTGCGGCCCGCGACGCCCTCCTTCCAGGGCGGCTCACTCCCCGTCCGGCTCGACGCGTACGCGCACGGCCGGCTGGTGCACGTCGCCCAGCAGGGCTCGGCGACCATGTTCATGGTGGTGCAGGCGGCGCTGGCGATGCTGCTGGCCCGGCTCGGCGCGGGCACCGACATCCCCGTCGGCACCACGGTCGCCGGCCGCGGCGACAGTGCCCTGGAGGAGCTGGCCGGGTTCTTCGTGAACACCCTGGTGCTGCGCACCGATGTGAGCGGCGACCCGACGTTCGCGGAGCTGCTGGCCCGCGTCCGTGAGACCGACCTGGCCGCGTACACACACCAGGACGTGCCGTTCGAGCGGCTCGTGGACGACCTCAACCCGGTGCGGTCACTGTCCCGCAACCCGCTGTTCCAGATCATGCTGGTCCTGCAGAACGTCCCCCGGACCAGCGCGCCGTGGGACCTGCCCGGTCTGCGCGTGGAACCGATGGGGGCCGGTGACACGGTCGCCGCCCGTGTCGACCTGAGCATCAGCCTCGCCGAACAGCGCGACGACGAGGGCACCCCCGCCGGAATGGGCGGCGAACTCCAATACGCCACGGACCTGTTCGACCGTTCCACGGCCCAGGCGCTGGCCGAGCGGGTGGTGCGGGTGCTGGAGCAGGTGGCCGCCGATCCGTCGCTCACGGTGAGTCGGCTGGATGTGCTGGATGGGGTGGAGGAGCACGCGGTGGTGGCGGGGTGGAATGACACGGCCCGGCCGCTGCCGGTCCATACGCTGCCGGAGTTGTTCGCGGCGCAGGTGGCGCGGACGCCGGACGCGATGGCGGTGACCGGTCCCGACGCGACGCTGTCGTACGCGGAGCTGGAGGCGCGGGCGGATCGTGTGGCGCGTTGGCTGGTGGGTCGTGGTGTGGGTCCGGAGAGCCGGGTCGGGGTGGTGATGGACCGGTCTGCGGAGCTGGTGGTTGTGCTGTTGGGGGTGGTGAAGGCGGGTGGGGTGTATGTGCCGGTGGATCCGTCGTATCCGGGGGAGCGGGTGCGGCGGATTCTGGCGGGTGCGGCGGCGGAGGTGGTGTTGTGTTCGCGGGATCTGGTGGGGTTGGTTTCGGGGTGGGAGGGGTCGTGTGTGGTGTGGGACGACCCAGTGGTGGTGGCGGAGGTGGCGTCCTGTGCTGGTGGGGCTGTGGGGTCGGTGGGGGTGTCGGCTGGTTCGGCGGTGTATGTGATGTTCACGTCGGGGTCGACGGGTGAGCCGAAGGGGATTGTGGCCACGCATGGGGGTGTGGCGCAGTTGGTGCTGGATGAGGGTTGGTCGGTGGGTGAGGGTGACCGGGTGCTGATGCATGCGCCGCATGCTTTTGACGCGTCGACGTTTGAGGTGTGGG
>NZ_JBEXHC010000054.1:0-3592 GCF_040607655.1 Streptomyces sp. NPDC005266 | reverse complement strand
CGACGCGCCGATCATCGTCACCGACGCCCGCCACCGCAGCGAGGCCAAGAGCGCACTCATCACCCTGGTCGAGCACGCCCTGATGGCCCGGCTGAAGTAGGGCTTATTGTCCGGAAGTTATCCGGAATCCGACGTAGGAGCGGGCTGTGTCCAACGACGCGGCCCGCTCCTCCGTTCATAACGTTTCGACAGAGAAAAACGCCCCTCCTCGACACAGAGTGCTTACGGTCAGCTCCGGTGTGCGCTCAATTGGTTCGGCATTTGACACGGCTCACCCCGAACGCCCCTTTTATCTCTGGTCTAGACAACAGACTGCGCGGTTTGCGCACTGTTTGGAAAGGACCTGCGGGGCGTGCTGGAATTCGCTGAACTGGGCGTAAGGGCTCAGCTGGAACGGCACGACAAGAGGTGCCGACGCCGAGAGGTTGTTGGTCGAGTGAGGCGAAGCAAGCCGGATCCCGCGCAGGAAACGCGAGGGAACTTCACCCCGCCGCCGCGTACGCGCACCGCGGCGTCGCCAGCCGATGCGCCCGATCCACCCGCCCCCAGCGGCGGACGGATCTCCCCACGGAACTGGCGGGTGCGCACCCGGCTGTACGCGATTCTGCTCATCCCCGTCCTGGTGGCCCTGGTCTTCGGTGGTTTCCAGGTCGCCTCCTCGGTGGCGACCTGGCGCGAGGCCGAGGACGCCGAGCGCATCGCCCGGGCCGTCCGGGCCGCGGAGACCTACGCGCACGCGCTGGTCGACGAGCGCGACCTCACCGCGGGCCCGCTGCTCACCGGCACCAACGACGATGTGGTCACCAAGGCGCGGGCGGCCAGTGACGCGGCGCGCCAGGAGTTCGACAAGGCCGCCGCGGACATGCCGAAGACGGCGACCCTCCAGCGCCGCCTCAAGGCGTTCGAGGCGGGCCAGGCGCAGCTGGCCGGTCTGCGCAGGAACGCCTACACCGACCGGCTGAGCGGTGTGAAGACCGAAGAGAGCTACGTCGCCGTCGAGCACTCCCTGATCGAGTTCGCCAATGAACTCGGCCTGGGCACCGGCAACATCACCTCCTACGGCCGCACCGTCTACGCGATCTCGCTGGCCAAGGGCGCCCTGTCGCTGGAGCGCTCCATCGGCACCCATCTGCTGGTCAAGCCCGGTCCGTCCGCGGCCGACCGCAAGCGGCAGCTCACCGCCTTCGGCAGCTACGTCTACCTGGAGGGCATCGCGCTCGGCGAGTTCCAGGCCGCGGGCACCCCGGAGGACGTCACCCGGCTCGAGGACACCCTCACCGCGGCGCAGAAGCGGGCGAAGGAGCAGCTGGCGGCGGCCAAGCAGAAGGCCGACGCCGCGGGCAGGAAGTTCGTCGCCCCGCCGAACATGACCCGCATGGTCCAGGCCATTGGCAGCGGGACCCCGTCGGCCCAGCTGGCGACCAAGGGCGTCACCCCGGACACCTGGTTCAACGCCTCCACGATCAAGTTCAACGCCTACCGCGATGTCGAGCAGCGCCTGATCAACAAGGCCGTGGACGAGGCCGCGCAGATCTCCTCGGACGCCCAGCGCGACGCGATCGTGAACGCCGTCATCGTGGTGATCGCACTGCTCACCGCGTTCTTCGTGGCCGGCCGGATGGCCCGCTCGATGAGCCAGAGCATGCAGCAGCTGCGCAATGCCGCCTTCGACGTGGCCGATCAGCGACTGCCCGCCGTGGTCGACCAGCTCTCCCGCACGGACCCGGGACGCGTGGACACCCGGGTCGCCCCGATCCCGATCACCAGCAAGGACGAGATCGGCGAGGTGGCCCGCGCCTTCGACCAGGTGCACCGCGAGGCGATCCGGCTCGCGGCCGAGCAGGCGATGCTGCGGGGCAACGTCAACGCGATCTTCACCAATCTCTCCAGCCGCAGCCAGGGCCTCATCGAGCGGCAGCTGACCCTGATCTCCGAACTGGAGAGCAGGGAGGCCGACCCGGACCAGCTGGAGAACCTCTTCCGCCTGGACCACCTGGCCACCCGTATGCGGCGCAACGGCGAGAACCTGCTGATTCTCGCGGGCGAGGAGCCGGGCCGCCGCTGGAACCAGCCGGTGCCGCTGATCGACGTGCTGCGCGCCGCCTCCTCCGAGGTGGAGTCGTACGAGCGCATCGAGCTGGCCGGGATCTCCGAGAGCGAGATCCACGGCACCACGGTGACCGACCTGGTGCACCTCCTGGCCGAGCTGCTGGAGAACGCCACCACCTTCTCCTCCCCGCACACCAAGGTGCGGGTCACCGCGACCCGGCTGCCCGACGGCCGCGTGGTGATCGAGATCCACGACAAGGGCATCGGCCTGACCGCCGAGGACTTCGCGGACATCAACCACAAGCTGGCCCATCCGCCCACCGTGGACGCGGCGGTCTCCCAGCGCATGGGCCTGTTCGTGGTCGGCCGGCTGGCCGACCGGCACGGCATCCGGGTCCAGCTGCGGCCGGCCGGTGAGCAGGCGGGCACCACCTCGCTGGTGATGCTGCCCGAGGCGATCACCCACGGCGGTGGCGGCGAGGAGCTGCCCCAGGACGACTTCACGGTCTCCCGGATCGTCCCCGAGCCCGAGCAGCAACAGCAGCAGCCCTCCTACGAGGACGTCAGCGCCCTGTCGTCGCGGACCGCCGCCGAGCTGGGCTTCGATGACTCGGCCTATGCCCAGGACCAGTTCCAGGGCCAGTACAGCGGGATGGGGGCCACTGAGCGGGAGCAGGAGCCGCGGCTGGGCCGGACCCCGCCCGCGGCCCCGGCCCAGCCCTCGTACGAGAATGCCGGGTTTACAGAACCGGAACCGCAGTACACAAACCAAGCAGAGCCGGAACAACAGCCGTACGTCGGCTACAACTCACCTTCCCAGCAGGGAGAGTGGGGAGATTCCGGATCTTTCGAGATGCCGTACGGGTCGCAGTTCGGGACCGAAGCGGAATCGGGACCCAGCGCTCCCGAAGTCACCCGGGACCGCGTAGAGTTCCACCGTCCGGGCCCCTCCCCGAGCGGTATCCACTCGATGACCGACGCCGGGCTTCCGCGTCGTGACACGCAGTGGCAGCCGTCCGGGGAAACCGGGGCGCAGGGGGTGGCCGGGGAACCGGCGACGCCCATGGCGCCGGAGCAGCCTCGGCACGCCTCCCAGCAGGAGGGCGGTGCCCAGTGGCAGTCGGAGAACGACCAGCGCTGGCACCGGGCCGAGCGGCTCCGCGAGCCGAAGGCCGGCGGGGTCACCTCCTCCGGCCTGCCCCGCCGGGTACCCAAGGCCAATCTGGTCGAGGGTGCCGCGGAGCAGACCGGACAGGGCGGCCCCCAGGTCTCCCGAGCCCCGGAGGACATCCGCGGCAGGTTGAGCAACCTGCGCCGGGGCGTCCAGCGGGGACGCAACGCCGGCGGGATCCCCGGGCGTGACCAGCATGACCAACAGGGCTTCGGCCCCGGCAGCACCTACGATCAGGAGCGTTAGTGTGAGCCCGATGAGCCAGGCGGCGCAGAACCTGAACTGGTTGATCACCAACTTCGTGGACAACACCCCCGGGGTGTCCCACACCGTGGTGGTCTCCGCCGACGGACTCCTTCTGGCGATGTCCGA
>NZ_JBEXHC010000053.1:0-3632 GCF_040607655.1 Streptomyces sp. NPDC005266 | reverse complement strand
GCCCACTCCGTAAGGTTCATAGACAAGATCATAACATCACTTGAACCCGCTAACACTCACTCAATCGACCGCAAGAGCGAACAGTTGAACACCCCTGTTCCGTGGTGCGACACCAGCCACCGCCGCCCGCGCCCGCCGAGGTCACAGCGGGATACGCAGTGAGGAGCGGCCGTCGCGCCAGGCGCCCAGAAGCTGGGCGGCGAGCCGGTCCTCCAGGAAGACGGTGGCGTCGACGCCGAAGGCGACGTCGGGGGCCAGCGCGGGTTCGCGTCGCAGCAGGCCGTCGATCACACCATGACGCACGATCTGCTCGTGCACCGCGTCGGCCTCGACATGCTCGGTGTAGAAGAACACGGCCGCCTCCCCCGCGCCCATGCGGCGCAGCGCCTGGGCCAGCCGATCGGAGGAGGGCGATGAGGTGATCTCGACCGTAGCGAAGTGCCCCACCAGAGCGCCGCGCAACGCGCGGTGCAGCCCCAGCAGCGACATCAGATTGACCACGGCCAGCATCTGCGCCGACGCGGCGTCCGCGTAACCGTTGTACGTCGGGTCCAGACCCAGGTCCGCCATCAAATCGGCGAACAGCTCCGCGTGCACGCGCTCCCCGCGTCCGGCGCCGAACTCGTCGTACTCCACCGCCGCCATGGCCGCCTTGGCCTCACCTCGCAGTCGCGGGATCACCCACACATGCGGATCTGCCTCCTTGAGCTGGTAGAGCGAACGCTGGGCGATGTACTCACGCAGCTGCCAGGGCTCCCCCTCGTCCCTGAGGTAGTGGGACACCCCCGCGCCATCGCGCGACTCCACCAGCAGCCCCTCCAGTGCGGTCGCCACCTCGTCGTGCTCGGTGGCGTCGGCGCGCAGCGCATCGAGAAAACGCCGCTCCAGCGCTTGGCGCAGCCGCAAGAGGTCCGGATCCCACTCCCAGCCCTCGTCCACCCCTGCGAAACCCTGGTAGTGGAGCTCGTAGCAGAGGTAGAGCCCGAGCTGCAGATCGTCCCCGTACGGATCCGCCTCCCGCAGCGGTCGGCCCGCGGGCAGCGTCGCCTCCCCGGGCTCGCGTACGAGGGCGTCGACGAGCGCGGTCGACAGCTCTCCCCGTCCTGCTGGCAATGGCATCCGGTGCTCCTTCGGGACTGCGGGTCCGCCGAGGTGCTGAGGGAACGGCCGACAACGGACAGGTATCCCGGTACCACGAGATCTCCACGTTATGCGCCGAGCGACTGACCGTGATCCACGCGGTGCGGGGAGCCGCCCTCAGCCGTCTCGGTGAGGCCAACCTCCAGGGGCCGCTTTCGATGCGGCCCGAGTCAGCGCCCACCGTCGACCTGAGCCGCCTGGGGAAAGGCCGTGTGTGCAGCCCTACGGTCCCGCGGCGACACCGCTGGTGGCCAGGCTCTCCCCGTCCAGAATGCGGGCCGGTGGAGCCGCCCCGGGCTGGTCGGCCCGTTCTCATATCCGGCGGCGGAACAGCCGGGCCCGCGCTCGCCTACTGGCTGCACCGCCACGACTCCGAGACCACCGTCGTCGAACGCGCCCCCCGTCCACGCCCTGGGCCAGGCTGTGGACGTCCGAGGCGTCGCGCTCGGCGTCATCGAGCTGATGGGCATCGACCCCGTACCCGAGCCGCTGAATTGCCTACCGGGGCTGTGGAGCACGAGACACCCCGATCGCCCCCACCTTTTCGGAGGAGATGGAGCAGCGGAAGCGTCTCATCGATCGGCTGAGTTGATGGGACGTGGGGTGCGTGCAAATCCACTTGTTCACCTACCGCGCGAACGACGCCCGTGGCCGCGCCGGGAGCGGAGGTGACCTTCTCCGGGAGCTCCAGAACGCGAGAGTGCCCTACTCGGGTTCCGGCCGCCTCATCGACCGTCAGGTCATGACCTCGCAGACGGCGAGCACATACCCCGGGGTGCGTGTGGCCAGGCTCGAATCCCACCGCTACCGCTGTGAAGGCCGAAGGGCCCCACCCGCACGGGGGGCCTTCGCGCTGGGTCAGTGGCCCAGCGGCTTCGGCAGCCTGACGTAGGTGAGCGTGGTCTCGGCGTCGCTGTCCACCAGTCGGCCGTGCTCGTCGAAGGCCTGGAGGCCGTCCGTCATGCCGAAGTCGTTGTCGTTGATCAGGGCCAGGGTGCGCCGGTCCGCGACGGCGATGCCCTCGATCTTGCCGGGCACGCCCTTGACCTTGCCGAGATCGGCCACCAGCTCCTTGTGGAGCACCGGCACGCCGGAGCCGGCGGGGTCCGTGAGCTGCTCCAGGGAGGGCGAGGTGGCCGGGTTGTCCCAGGCACCGCCCAGGATGCTGTTGCCGGGGCGCAGTTGGACCGTGTGGAGGCGGGCCGCGCGATCGGTGCGCTCCTCGACCATCAGCCGGTCGCGGCCCACCGCGACCACCGAGGAGATCTTCAGCTCCGAGGTGTCGGTCTGGCCCGGGTCGACCACGTCCACCGGGTCGAAGCGGTAGGCGTACTCCGCCGTCACCGCCTGCTCCTTCGGCGCGAAGCGGAGCAGCCGGGCGGTCCGCGAGGATTCGCCCGCCGCCTTGTCGGGCACCAGCAGGGGGCTCTGCACGGCGAGGACCAGATCGCCGCCGGGGAGCTGCGCGAGTCCTTCGAAGCCGCGGTTGACCTTGCGGTGCAGCAGGATGCCGGGCAGCGCCTCGACGACCGGGTAGTCGGCGCCGGTCAGGTTCAGGCCCTTGGGCACGTAGCGGGCCAGGACCCGTCCGGTGCTGGAGGTGTGCACCAGCGAGGGTCCGTACTCGTCGACCAGCCAGAAGCTGCCGTCGGCGGCGCGCACGATGCCCTCGGTGTCGAGGCCGTTGGCGTTGTAGGACAGCGGTGTTCGCGCGTCGTAGGTGTAGGGGGCCTCGTCGCGCGCCTTCTGGTTCGGCAGCCCGGTGACGGGGGTGCCGGAGCGGGTGGTGATCGGGTGGGCGTCGACGACCTTCAGGGTGCCGTGGGAGGCGCGTACCTTCACGATGGCCGGGTCGAAGCCGGGCACCGGGAAGGTACGGCGCTTCTTGCCGCTCACCGTGATCTGGCCGTTGGGCCCGCGGTCGGTCACCGTCCAGAACTCACCCTGGCGCCCGGCGGGGTAGAGGTCGCTGCCGATGCCGCCGAGGTCCACGCCGCGGTCGTCGGCGACGGTGCCCGGCAGCAGGCGGTTGCTGAACGTGCCGAGCGGTATGTCCGGGAGGGTGGCGGTGCCCGTGATCCGGGGGCCGGTCGTGGCCGCGTCGCGGCTCCCGGCCGGGCCGGTGTCCCCGGGCGCGCCGACGGCGGTGCCGACCACCCCGAGGGCGGCGAGCAGGGCGACGGGCAGTGCGACGGAGACGGCTCGACGGACAACACGGCGGGACATCAAGCCTCCAGGGTGTAAAGGATCTCCGATGCGGAGCAACCCAAGGCTGGGCCCTCATACCGAACGGTGGGCGAAATCCTGATGAAGATCCGTCCACCTTGCGGGTGAACGCCTGCGCCGAGCACCGCGGCCCTAGGGAGCGTATTCGGTCGTGATCAAGAGGCCGCTCGCGTGAGGTCCTTGATCCAGATCACGGAGGCCCGGAGGTGGAGTCCGGCGAGGTAGCTCCCCGGGGTCTTGTCGTAGCGGGTGGCGATGCCTCGCCA
>NZ_JBEXHC010000052.1:0-4541 GCF_040607655.1 Streptomyces sp. NPDC005266 | reverse complement strand
CGGCACACTGTCCGGCACCGAATCCCCAGCCCCGAACGCCAGCTGCGTGGTGAACGCCGTCGTCTCGGTCGGCCCGTACGTCGTACGCACGGTCAACTGAGGATGCGCCGCAAGCAGCGCCCGAATCGCCGACGCGGACACCACATCCCCGCCGGTAGACACCTCCCGCACGCCAGCGAAGATCTCCGGCGACTCCTCCGCCAACACCCGGAACAACCCCGCCGTCGCATGGACATTGGTCACACCCTGCTCGGCAATCAGACGCCCACGCACGGCCGCATCCTTCTCGCCGTGCGGCAACACCACCAGCCGCCCACCCCGCGCCAACGTCACCCACAGCTCATACGTCGAAGCGTCAAAGGCATGGTTGGCCTGCACCAGCACCCGCTCCACGACATCGTCCCGCCAGGCACGGTCCGCAACGAAAGCGGCAACGTTCCCATGAGTGACCGCCACACCCTTCGGCACACCCGTCGAGCCCGACGTGTACATCACATACGCCAGACTGTCCGGCGACACCTCCACCACAACTCGCCCGTTCACCGCCGCGAGTTCACCGGCCACCGCCGGATCATCCCAGTGCACCGCCCCGGCCACCCGCCCCGCATACGCGACGGTGGTCAGCACCAGCGACGGCGCGGCATCCGACAGGATGAAACCAATGCGCTCAGCCGGATAGCCCGGATCCACCGGCACATAAGCCGCCCCCGCCTTCACCACACCCAGCAGAACCACCACCAGCTCCGCCGAGCGGTCCATCACCACACCGACCCGGCTCTCCCGACCCACCCCACGACCCACCAACCACCGCGCCACACGCTCCGCCCGCGCATCCAGCTCCGCATACGTCAACGTCGCATCGGAACCGGCCACCGCCACCGCCTCCGGCGTACGGACCACCTGCGCCGCGAACAACTCAGGCAGGGTACGGACCGGCAGAGGCTGAGCGTTGTCATTCCACCCCTCCAGGACCGTGCTCCGCTCACCGGCGTCGAGCAGGTCGAGCCTGCCCACCGGCAGCGCCGGGTCGGCGGCCGTCTGCTCCAGGAGCCGGACCAGCCGGTCCCCGAGCGCGCGGATGGTCGCCGGGTCGAACAGGTCGGAGTGGTAGTCGAAGCGCAGCTCGATCCGGTCGCCCGGGACGACGCCGAGGATCAGCGGGTAGTGGGCGGTGTCCGAGCTGGACGAACCGGTGATCCGCAGTCCGTCGGCCGGAACCAGTCCGCCCTCGGCCGGCATGGGGTAGTTCTGGTAGACCACGAGGGAGTCGAAGCTCGCGCCGGAGCCGGCCACCCGCTGGATCTCCGTGAGGCCCAGGTGCTGGTGGTCGAAGAGTTCGGCCTGCTGCACCTGGAGATCCGTCAGCAGCTCGGCGACCGTGCGGTACGGGTCGAGGCGCACCCGCACCGGCACCGTGTTGATGAACAGGCCCAGCATCCGCTCCACACCGGGCAGATCGGCGGGCCGACCCGCGACGACGGCGCCGAAGACCACGTCGGTGCGGCCGGTCAGCATGCCGATCAGCACGCCCCACACCCCTTGCACCACGGTGTTCAGCGTCAGGCCGTGGTCCCGGGCGACCTCGCGCAGCGCCCGCGTCAGCGCCGGGTCGACCGGCACCGTCGCATGCTGGGGCAGCGCCGGCTCGGCGCCGGGGTCGGCTGGGCGCACCAGGGTGGGCTCCCCGACCCCGGCCAGCGCCTTCCGCCAGGCCCCCCGGGCCGCGTCCTTGTCCTGGCGGCCCAGCCAGGCCAGGTACTCCCGGTACGGGGTCACCGGCGGCAGCGTCGACACGTCGCCGCGCGCCGCGTACAGGTCCGACAACTCGCCGAAGAGCACCGGCAGCGACCAGCCGTCCATCAGGATGTGATGCATGGTCATGACCAGCTGATAGCGGGTGTCGTCCGTCTTCAGCAGCAGCAGCCGCAGCAGCGGCGGTATCGCCAGGTCGAACCGGCGCTCGTGCTCCTCCTCCTTCAGCCGTACGGCCCGGGCCGCGGCCTCCTCGGCGGGCAGCCCTGACAGGTCGACCTCACGCCACGGCAGCGGCACGCCCGCGGTCACCACCTGGACGACCTGCTGCATCCCGGGGGGCTGCTGGAAGCTCGCGCGGAGGCTGGCGTGCCGGTCCAGCAGCGCCTCCCACGCGGCCCGCAGCACCGCGGTGTCCAAGGGGGCGGCCAGGTCGGTGACGAACTGCTCGACGTAGACGTCGCGGCCCTGCTCGTCGTACTGGGCGTGGAAGAGCAGCCCTTCCTGGAGCGGCGAGAGCGGCCACACATCTTCGATACGCACCTGGGTCACGGTGGTCACTCCTTTTCGCCGGAAAGCTTGATTCGAAGCGCCTCAATCTGACCCGGGGTCAGCGTGACGAGCGGGACATCGGATGGTGTCTGTTGGTCGGCGTCGGCGTCGGGGGCGTGGGTGGCAAGCCCGGTGAGCATGGCGACCCAGCCGTCGGCCAGGTCGCGGACCGCCTTCTCATCGACGGGGCCGACCGGGCCGACCAGGGTCACGGTCAGTTCGGGCCCCTCGGGCAGGTCCCTGACCAGCCCCCCGGCTTCCAGCAGATGGGATGCGGGCATGTCGGCGTCGGCCGTACCGCCCAGCACCGTGTCACCCACGGGCTGCCAGGCCCCCTCGGCCCGGGCGGCCCCGGCCGGGGGCCCGGAGGTGAAGCGGCCCAGGTAGTTGAAGCCGATCTGCGGGGTCGGCAGCGCGGCCAGGGCCCCCGCCGTCCCGGGGTTGAGATGGCGCAGCAGCCCGAAGCCGAGCCCGTCGCCGGGCACCGCGCGCAACTGGTCCCTGATCCCCCGGATCAGAGCACCGGCCGCCGGACCACCGGAGCGGATCCGCGCATAGTCGCCGGTGCCCGGGTCGAGCCGCACCGGGTAGGAGCCGGTGAACCAGCCAACCGTGCCGGTGAGGTCCATGTCGTCGGTGAGCGGGGTACGGCCATGGCTCTCCACCTCGATCAGGACACCTCCCGCGAGGTTGCGGCCCTGACGGCGGCGCCATTCCCCAACGGCGGCGGCCAATGCGGCCAGCAGCACGTCCTCCACCCCGGCTTCGAAGGCCGCCGGCACCCGGCTGAGCAGTTCGGTGGTCACCGCCACCGGAACCCTGACCTCCGCCCGGTGCAGGCCCCCGGCGACCGTGTCGACGGCCGGGTCGAGCGCCCGCTTGCCGAGCAGCGGGTTCGGTCCGCCGAGCAGCCGCGTCCAGGCCGGCACCTCGGCGGTGCGCTCCGTGCTGCGCGCCTGGGCCTGAAGGGCCTCGGCCCAACGACGGTACGACGTCCCCCGCGCGAGGTCGGGCTCGCGCCCCGCGCGCACCGCCGTGTACGCGGCGGCCAGGTCCGGGACGAGGACGCGCCACGACACGCCGTCGACCACGAGGTGGTGGGCCACCAACAGCAGCCGTCCCGGGCGCCCGGCCCCGGCGTCGAACCACACAAGCTGGACCATCGCCCCCGCGCGCGGATCCAGCCGCTCCACGGCACGGCGCCCCTCGGCCTGCGTCAGCTCGGCCAGTTCCGCGTAGCTCAGTCCGGCCGTGTCGACCCGGACCACCCGGTCCGCGGCCGGTGCTCCCGGCTCCGGCACCACCAGGCAGGGTGGGTCGTCGGAGAGTTCCAGCCGGGCGCGCAGGACGTCATGGTGGTCCAGCAGCGTCTGCACGGCCGCCACCAGATGGTCCTCGTCCATTCCCGCGGGGGTTTCCACCAGCATCGACTGGGAGAGCACTCCCGTCAGCGCGTCCGGGCCCGCCCGGTCCACCAAGTCGAGCATGACGGGTGTCAGCGGTGCCCGCCCGACGCCCGTGTCCCGCACCGTGGGCTGGGCCGGGGCGTCCTCGGCACCGGTGGTCTCGGCGATCCGGGCCAGTGCGGCGGGGGTGCGGTGTTCGAAGACCTGCCGGGCGGTGATCACCGCACCGGCGCGACGGGCGCGGGCGACGACCAGCATCGACATGATCGAGTCGCCGCCGAGTTCGAAGAACGAGTCCTCGGCACCCACCCACTCCAGGCCCAGCACCTCACGGAACAGACCGCACAGGAGTTCCTCCACCGGGGTCTGCGGGCCCCGGCCGGCGCCGCCGGTGAACTCCGGTGCGGGCAGGGCGGCGCGGTCCAGCTTGCCGTTGACCGTCACCGGCAGGCTGTCCAGGAGCAGGATGGCCGACGGGACCATGTAGTCGGGCACCTTGCCCGCCACGTACTCCCCCAGTGCCTCCACGTCCACGCCTTCCTGCGCCGCGACGACATACGCCACCAGCCGCTTGGCTCCGGGCTGGTCCTCCCGTACGACGACGGCGACCTGGCCGACGCTCTCATGCGCCGCCAGCACCGCCTCGACCTCACCCGGCTCGATCCGGAAACCACGGATCTTCACCTGATCGTCAGCACGGCCCGCGAACACCAACTGACCCTCGGCAGACCAGCGCGCCAGGTCACCCGTGCGATACATCCGCTCACCCGAGCCGCCGAACGGCGCGGCCACGAACCGCTCGGACGTCAGGCCGGGGCGCCGGACGTAGCC
>NZ_JBEXHC010000051.1:0-4883 GCF_040607655.1 Streptomyces sp. NPDC005266 | reverse complement strand
CGCGTTGCGGCAGGCGCTGGGTGATGTGGTGGCCCGGCATGAGAGCCTGCGCACGCTGTTCGCGGAGGACGCCGACGGCCCGTACCAGGTGGTCCGGGACTCGGCGGATGTTGCGCTCAACGTTGTACGAACCGACGAGCCCCAACTGCCTGCCGAACTCCTCACCGCGGCCCGACACGCCTTCCAGCTTCGGTCGGAAGGACCGTTGCGGGTGTGGCTGTTCGAGCTTGGCGGCGATGAGTACGTGCTGCTGGTGGTCGCGCACCACATCGCGAGTGACGCGTGGTCGATGGGCCCGCTGGCCCGTGACCTGACGAGCGCCTACGCGGCGCGGGTCAGCTCCGGTGACGCTCCCGGGTGGGAGCCGCTGCCGGTGCAGTACGCGGACTACAGCATCTGGCAGCGCGAGATGCTGGGTGCGGAGGACGACGCCGACAGCGAGATCACCCGCCAGCTGGCCTACTGGAAGGCGGCGTTGGCGGATCTCCCCGAGGAGCTGTCGCTGCCCTACGACCGCCCCCGCCCGGCGGTGGCCTCCCACCAGGGCGACGCGGTCACCCTCGACCTCGATCCGGAGCTGCACCAGCGGCTGACGCGGATTGCCCGCGAGAGCCGCGCCAGCCTGTTCATGGTGGTGCAGGCTGCGCTGTCGACGCTGCTGACGCGGCTGGGCGCGGGGACGGACATCCCGCTGGGCACCTCTGTGGCCGGCCGCACCGACGACGCGCTGGACGAGCTGGTCGGCTTCTTCGTGAACACGTTGGTGTTGCGGACGGACACCTCCGGTGATCCGACCTTCGCGGAGTTGATCGAGCGGGTGCGGGTGCGGGATCTGGAGGCGTACGCGTATCAGGATCTGCCCTTCGAGCGGCTGGTGGAGGTGGTCAATCCGCAGCGTTCGTTGTCGCGGCATCCGCTGTTCCAGACGATGTTGACGTTGAACAACACGGAGCAGGGCGCGGCGTCGGCTGTCGCTTCATTGCCGGGTCTGACGGTGACGGGTGAGCCGGTGGCTGCGGGGGCGGCGAAGTTCGATCTGTCGTTCCGGCTTGCGGAGCGTCGCGGTGAGGTGGACGGGGGTGTGGTGCTGGAGGGGGCGTTGGACTTCAGCACGGACCTGTTCGACCGGGCCACCGCGCAGAGCATCGCAGAGCGTTTCGTCCGTGTCCTGACCGCGTTGGCGGACGACCCCGACCGCCGTATCGGTGAGGTGGAGTTGCTTGAGGCGGTGGAGCGGGAGCGGGTGCTTGTCGAGTGGAATGGTGTGTCTCGGGGTGTGCGGGGTGTGTCGTTGCCGGTGCTGTTCGGGGAGCAGGTGTGCCGGGCGCCGGATGCGGTTGCCGTGGTGTGTGGCGATGTCCGGCTGAAGTATGGGGAGTTGGACGCGTGGTCGAACCGGGTGGCTCGGTGGTTGGCAGGCCAGGGGGTTGGGCCTGAGCGTTTTGTGGGGGTGGTGTTGCCCCGGTCGGTGGAGTTGGTGGTGGTGCTGCTGGGTGTGCTCAAGGCGGGTGGGGCGTATGTTCCGGTGGATCCGGAGTATCCGGCGGAGCGGAGAGCACACATTCTGGGTGACGCGCGGCCGGTGCTGGTCGTGGATGACCCGTCGGTGCTGGCTGAGGCGCAGGAGTACTCGGATGCGCCGGTTGAGGGAGTGCGGGAGCTGTCGCTTCCGGCCTATGTGATTTACACGTCGGGTTCGACGGGTCGTCCCAAGGGTGTCGTGGTTGAGCACGGATCGGTGGGGGCGTATCTGGAGCGGGCGCGGGAGGTGTATCCGGATGCCTCGGGGACGGCGCTGCTGCACTCCTCTGTGGCGTTCGACCTGACGGTGACCGCGTTGTACACCCCGCTGGTCAGTGGTGGCCGGGTGGTCCTCGGCGAACTCGATGAGCACGCTGCGTCTGCCGGACAGCCGTCGTTCATAAAGGTCACTCCCTCGCACCTGGGTTTGTTGGAGGCGCTGCCGGAGGGTGTGTCGCCGTCGGGGACGTTGATCACCGGTGGTGAGGCGCTGGTGGGGGAGGCGCTGGCGTCCTGGCGGGCTGCGCATCCGGGCGTGACGGTCGTGAACGCGTATGGTCCGACGGAGGCGACGGTCAACTGCACCGACTACCGGCTCGAGCCTGGTGCTGTGGTGGGGGCGGGCCCGGTGCCGATCGGGCGGCCGTTCTGGAACACCCGGGCGTATGTGCTGGATGCCTCGTTGCGGCTGGTGCCGCCGGGGGTGGCTGGTGAGCTGTATGTGGCCGGCGTGGTCCTGGCGCGGGGTTACTGGGACCGTCCGGATCTGACGGCGGAGCGGTTTACCGCTGACCCGTTTGGTCCGGCGGGGGCGCGGATGTATCGCACCGGGGATCTGGCGCGCTGGAACGCCGATGGGCAGCTGGTGTATGTGGGCCGGGTCGATGACCAGGTCAAGGTGCGTGGTTTCCGCATTGAGCTGGGGGAGATCCAGGCCGTGCTCGCCTCGCATGCCGAGGTCGCTCAGGCTGCGGTGATGGTCCGTGAGGACCGGCCCGGGGATCAGCGTCTGGTCGCCTATGTGGTGGCGGGTCCCACGGTCTCGGAAGCGGCTCTGCGGGAGCATGCCGCCGGCCTGTTGCCGGATTACATGGTGCCCTCGGCGTTCGTCACTCTGGAGGCACTTCCGCTGACGCCGAACGGGAAGCTGGACCGGCGTGCCCTGCCCGCGCCCGACTACGGCCCGGAGGGCACGGCAGGCCGTGCCCCGCGCTCGCCGCGTGAGGAGATCCTGTGTGGTCTGTTCGCGGAGGTGCTGGGCGTGGAGTCGGTCACCATCGATGACGACTTCTTCCGTCTGGGTGGGCATTCGCTCCTGGCCACCCGGCTGGTGAGCCGGATCCGCAGCGTCCTGGGCGCGGAGCTGCCCATCCGGCAGCTCTTCGAGACCCCCACCGTCGCCGGTGTCTCCAGCGCGCTGGCGACCGATGCCGTGCGCCGCCGTGTGATCGCGGCCGACCCGCGCCCGGACCGCATTCCGCTGTCGTATGCCCAGCAGCGCCTGTGGTTCCTCAACCAGTTCGAGGGCCCCAGCGCTACTTACAATGCGCCGGTCGCCCTCAGACTGACCGGCCATCTGGACCGGGAGGCGCTGCGCCTGGCCTTGGGCGATGTGGTCGCACGCCACGAAAGCCTGCGCACGGTGTTCACCGAGGACGCCGACGGCTCCCGGCAGATCGTCCTGCCCGCTGACCAGGTTCGTACAGAGCTTCCCGTTGTGGAGACCGACGAGCAGCGGCTGGATGAGGCCCTGGCCGTTGCGGCGGCCCGTCCTTTTGACCTCGCCGCCGAGACCCCCTTCCGTGCCGTTCTGTTCGCGGTCGCGGAGGAGGAGCATGTGCTGCTCGCCCTGACGCACCACATTGTGAGCGATGCGTGGTCGCGCGCCCCGCTGGCGCGTGACGTGGCGGCGGCGTACGCGGCCCGTGTCACTACCGGTCAGGCTCCCGTGCGCGAGCCGCTGCCGGTCCAGTACGCCGACTACAGCCTCTGGCAGCGCGAAGTCCTCGGCGACGAGTTCGACCACGGCAGTGAGATCTCGCGTCAGCTCGATTACTGGAGCCGGGCACTGGCGGGCCTTCCGGATCAACTCGAGCTACCGTACGACCGGCCGCGGCCCTCCGCCGCCTCCTACCGAGGAGACCGCGTCCCCTTCCAGGTGTCCCCGGATCTGTACGCGCGGATCAGCGACGTGGCCCGCGAGGCGCAGGCCAGCCCCTTCATGGTGCTTCAGGCAGCCCTCGCCGCCCTCCTCACGCGGCTCGGCGCGGGTGCGGACATTCCCATCGGCACACCGATCGCCGGCCGCACCGACACCTCGCTCGACGACCTGGTCGGCGTCTTCCTGAACACACTGGTGCTGCGCACGGACACATCGGGGAACCCGAGCTTCGCCGAGCTCCTCCACCGTGTCCGTGAGACGAACCTCGGCGCGTACGCCCATCAGGACCTGCCCTTCGAACGGTTGGTCGAGGTGCTGAACCCCGAGCGCTCACTGGCCCGTCACCCGCTCTTCCAGGTGCTGCTGACCCTCAACAACACCGACTACCAGGGAGCCTTGGACTCTCTGGACGGTCTTCCGGGGCTCACCGCCGAACGGCAGCAGGTCGATACGTCCGTGGCCAAGTTCGACCTCGCCTTCGGCTTCACCGAGAGCCATGACGAGCGCGGGCAGGTGCGCGCTCTCAACGGTGTCCTGGAGTTCAGCACCGACCTGTTCGACCGAGCTGCGGCGCAGACCCTCACGGAGCGACTCCTCCGGCTCCTCACCGAGGCCGTGGCCGAGCCGACTGCCCCCGTGACCCGTGTCGACCTGTTGGACGAGGCCGAGGCCCGGTCGATCCTGAGCGAGTGGAATGACACGGCGTGTGAGGTGCCGGGCCGGTCGGTGGTGGAGCTCTTCGAGGAGCGGGTGGCCCGCACGCCGGATGCGGTGGCGGTGGTCGCGGGTGGTGCGTCGCTGTCGTACGCGGAGTTGGACGAGTGCGCTGGGCGTCTGGCGCGCTTGCTGGTCGAGTGTGGGGTGGGGCCTGAGTGCTTTGTGGCGGTGGCGTTGCCGAGGTCGGTGGATCTGGTGGTGGCGTTGCTTGCGGTGTGGAAGGCGGGTGCGGCGTATCTTCCGCTGGACACGGAGTACCCGGCCGACCGGCTCGCGTACATGCTCCGGGATGCCGCACCGAAACTCATCCTCACCATGGCGGAGTCCGCCGACCATCTCCCCCCCACAACCGGGATTCCGCGTCTGCTCTTGGACGACCCGGCTGTGGTGGCCGTGCTTGACGACCCGTCCGGGGCCGAGGCGGTACGGGAGGCCACGGCCCCCGACACCTCCGCTTACGTGATCTACACGTCGGGGTCGACGG
>NZ_JBEXHC010000050.1:0-6362 GCF_040607655.1 Streptomyces sp. NPDC005266 | reverse complement strand
ATCTTCGTTTGTCCACACACCAACCGATGATCACGCGGTGGCCGTACCCGTTCCCAGCCGGGTCCGCAGCAAGATCGCGAAGTCACACTGGAGTATTAGGTCAAGGGAACGCCCCGGCGGCACGGGGGAGTTGCACCCTAAAGGGGAGCCGAGCGCCAGCCGATGGGTGCACTGCGCGGCGTGATGGAAGCGCGGAGAGGAACACGACGGTGAAACCGTAGGAGCCCGGGTGTGGCAGTTCCGGGTGCTAGCGGTCCAGCAGGAGCCGCAGGACGAAGTCCGCCGCCGAGCGCCCCACTCCTGCGCACCAGCCCCGAACCGCGGCCAGGCTCAGGTGCCGGGCCATGCTCTCCGGCTTTTTGTTGGCTTGCCTGCTGTGAGTCATGAAGTCCCTCATTCCGAGTGGATCGCTTGCGTTGTTCCCTCTCAGAGTGGCCGGGCCAGTGAATTGAGTGAACCCACTTGATCGGTAAGGAAAATCCGCTCCCCAAACTTGCCTGACCAGCGGATTCTCTGGCAAACCCAGTGAATAATCCGCCTGCCGGGGGAGCGGAGTTACGTGGATCTTCGATGGCAGCTACCGTGAATTCGAGGAAACGGGGGGTGAGGGCGGTTGAAGGGCAGACCTGGCAGCAAACCCGAGCGTGACCGGCTGTGCCGGCACATGCGCCAGCTCGGCTGCACCACACGGCAGATCGCCGACGAGATGTCACGACGCTGGCAGTTCCGGCCCCGACAGGCATGGCGCTTCGCCTGCGGCATGACGCAGGACGAGGCCGCGGCCCGGTGCTGCGAGCTCCTTGACCGGGGGGGAGTCCCGGTCAGCGGCAAGCGCATCAGCGAGTACGAACGGTGGCCGCTGGGCGGCGTACGCCCAACCCTGCGAAATCTGGCACTTCTTGGGCAGGTCTATGGCGTGCGCCCGGATGACTTGCTGGACGGCCTGGACCGGCAGAACCTTCCCGCCGAGTTCCTGACGGAGGCCAAGGACCGCGGTGACCTGTTCGAGCTGCGCGGTACCCAGCGGCGGATCAATGACCCAATTCCCGAGTCCTCGCGCCGCATGTTCACCGCCAAGTCGATGCATGAGCGGCCCGGTACGCCCATGCTCCTGGTGCCACAGCCCGCACTTGTCGAGGAGGCGGCGATCATGGCGGCAGCGTATGAGTCGAGCGAACACGCCGGCAGGGCCGAGACGAGCAACGTGGGTCCCGCGGCGCTCGAAGGGCTGCACGACCAGGCCCGACGGCTGGCCCGGCAACTGGTCAGTACCGACCCACTCCTGCTGTTCCCCGAGATGATCCGCACCAGAGATCGCATCTACCGCATCCTCGAAGGCCATCAACACCCCCGCCAGACACGCGAGCTGTACTTCCTTGCCGCGGTCACCTGTTGTCTGCTGGCCGAGGCCAGTCAGAGCTTCGGACTTCGAGCCGCCGCTTTGGAACAGACACGGGCCGCCTGGGCGTACGCGGAACTCGCGGGCCATGACTCCATCCGTGCCTGGTGCAGGTCCGCTCAGTCATGGCACGCGTACCGTGACGGACGGCCTCACGAGGCGGTGGCGCTCGCACGGTCGGGGCAGGGCTACGCGCGCGGCAATCCAGCCGCGCAACAGCGCCTGCACAGTATGGAGGGAACGGCCTTGGCGCTCATGGGAGACGAGGCAGCAGCGGTGCGCGCCTTCAGCGCTGCCACTGACGACCGCACACGCATTCGTACCCGAGACGATTTCTTCGATGAGGTCGGCGGGGTTTTCATCGCGGACGCTGCCAAGCAGTTTCAGAACGAGGCCAACGGAATGATCGTCCTAGGCCGGGCCGAGGACGCGGCCCGGTGCGCCCGCACCGCCATCGAGCTCTACTCGCAGAAACCTCCGCAGCAACGCGACGCTGCTCTGGAGCCGAGCGCGCGGGTCACGCTGGCCACGGCCGCTTTGCTGAACGGGGACATCGAAATGGCAGCGAACCAGCTGCGCCCTGTACTCGTGCTGGAGCCCCACATGCGCTGCGACACCATTGTTTTCAAACTTCGGGAATTCAGCTCCCACTTGCGCCCATACGCCCGCCGTGCGTTAGCGCGCGTCTCTGAACTTCAAGCTGAGATCGAGGAGTTCCGCGTGCCCACGCTTCCCGGCAGCGTGCTGTGATGGCCTGCAGCGGCGGTGCGTCAAGGGCCGCATCCACCACCGGTATCGGCCCCGAAACACTCATCCCGTATCTCCACCGGCGGCCGTCCGGTCACCGCTGGGTCGAACGCGCCGGCGATCGTCTGCCGCGCCTCACTCAGGCGGGCTGAGGCGGCAACGCTCGCGAGCGAGCCCTCGCGTACGTTGCCGACTGTCAGCCACCGCGACATGGGGCAGGGGAAGGCCATACCGTCTGGGCCGACTGCGAGTAGCGCGCCTGAGCACTGGCCGCACAGTTCCGATAGATTAGGGGTCGAGCCCGCCGCAGCCCTCCCCAGGTAACGCACGCGATCAACCGCGTGCCTGGTGACACCGATAGCTGCCAGCGCCGAGATCTCGTTGGCTCCGTCGTCGCCGCTCTGTTTGACCACCATCGCGGACACCTGGACGCCTCGCTCTGCCGCTTTCCGTAGATTCTCCGTGGTGCGCGCGTGACTGCCCCGGCGCCGCGTCAGTGCGTCGTGTTCGGCCGCGTCGTGCGAGTAGTAACTGACAGAAACCCGCACGCCAGGCAGCTCCAGCGCCTCCCACAGGGCATGAGGCACATGGACCAGATTGCTGAGGACCCGCACGTCGACTCCCGGCCGGGCGGCCCGCTCTATCAGTTCCCTAAGGTGGGGGTGGAGCGTCGGTTCCCCGCCGATGAAGAGGATGGTTCTGACACCAAGGTCATGGGCCTCATCGATGACGCGGATCCAGTCCTCGCGCGTCATCGTGCCGTGCGTACCCCAGGGGCCACTGTCGGCATAGCAATGCGCGCACTCCAACTGGCACTTTGCGGTGAGCTCCAACCAGAGGAAGGCCAGACGGCCCGGCAGGTCATCGGGACAGCGTGCTGCTTCGCGCATGGGCCTGCCCCCTCGGGCATCCTCGGATTCTCTGCGAGCGCACTTACATGTGTCGGGATATGGTCTCAATGTAGCTTCCCGGACACGGCCTCGGGCAGGCCGATTCCGGTCATCGGCGGCGAGCTGGTACGCATGGCACACTGTGGCATCGACGTTTACTTCCAAGGTGATCAGGCCCTCCGTATCGGCCAGGGCCTGGCCGCTTGAAGGATCACATACCGAGGGCCCGGGTGCTTCTTCCTGGCCCCTCGGTATCCCTCATGCCTTGAGGAGCCGTGGCCTTGTTCGTGAGTTTGGCCCTCCGGTACGGGACCGGTTCCGTGACGAGCGGGAGCAGCACATATGAAGCGTGAGCGGGCGACCATGCTGCTGGGCGAGTTGCTCGACCGACTGGACCAAGGCACCTGGCCACTCAACCTGGTCGAGGAGGTCTACCTGTTCGGGTCGTACATCCGCGGAGCCCTGGAGGTCGGCGACATCGACGTCGTCGTGCAGCACACCACCGACGAGCGCTGGAAGCAGGAATCCCTCAACGCCCTCTTCAGCGGCAGCGACAGCTACGTGACCATGCGGCAGGCATTGCGGGGACGGCGCCGCGGCGTCAGCTTCCAGTTCCAGGAACGCAGAACCCTCGAAGAGGAGGGTTTCGAGCTGCTCCTGTTGTGGCGGCGGGACGAGCCGGTCGCCCTCGCCCGGCAGCGGCTGGCCGCGATCACACCCGACCCGGCCGCCGGCCGCGCGCCCCGGGATCACGTCCTGCCCCCGTACGAGACGATCGCCGATCTGCTCCCGCGACCGGTCCGCATCGACCTGCACCGCCTGTGCACCGATGGCGCCGCGACTGTCTCGGCGTTCCCCCTGCCCGACGCCCACTCGCGCTCGGCCGCAGCGGCAGCGCACGTGGAAGAACGCTGGACTTCGAACAGCCCGCTGCGTCGTGCGGCCACTGCCGCGCTCGCTCATCTGGAGAGCACCGGCCAGGTGCTGGACCGAGTGGAGGTGCACGGCCAGTACATGGGCCGCGGGACGACGGACGACGACATCGACTGTTTCGTCGACCTGGGCTGGCGCTACTGGAGACGCGTGAAACGGTACCTGGGCGACGGACAGGCGTGGTTCGAGGTCCTGCCCGCCACCGCCCGGAAGCCCCTGCACGCCCTGCACATCACCCCCGCCTCCAAGGCGTAGCAGGGGCCGGTTGGTTCAGGGGCGTCCCTGGGGTCCAGGGTGGCCGAAGAGGTCGCCGAAGGAAAACGTGACCCCGGCGGCGTCGGGGCTACCGGCGGTGCTCCCGCTTCCTTCGGCTTCCTCGGCGAGCCTGGTGATGACAGCCTCCCAGCAGGAGGGGCAGCTGCACTGGCTGTCCGGCCCGTGCTCCACGTCTGCCCGGCCCACCGCCGCCCGCACCTGGTCGGCCAGCGCCTCGAAGGCGGTCTTCCATCGGGCTGTCGACGCCCTGTGGGCCGCGACCTCGCGCCTGGCCGAGCTGGCCTCTTGCTCAGCGCGCCGCCTGGCCTGGATCATCGGCCAGTCGGGACCGCCGCCGTACCCGTAGGACATCTGCACTCCTCTCGCACCGTTTTGCTGCCTTCAACCGCCCGACACTCCTGGAAGACACGCCTGCCGCACCGGTTGGAGCACGAGAGATCCCGCCCGTCGGGCGTCGCTGGAGACGTTCTCCTGGCAGGGCCGGTCGGAACTGCCTTGGCCCTCAGGAAGCCGCGCAGATTCCGCCGCAGGAGCGGTAGCGGGATGGTGGCGCCGAGACGGTCCAGCCCAGTCGATGCGGGGTAGCGGTCCGTGCTCGGCGGCCCCGGTACGGCTACTGAACGGACGGCGTTGAACACCCCGACGTCTTCGGATGGCAGCAAACCGATGATGGCGGTGCCAGGGCCACCGACACATGACGTCCTGAGCCGTGCACCGTCCCCTGCCGCCGGGGAGGAGAATGGTTCATCTCGGACACGCGCCCGGACCCGGGCTGGCGCAGGCGTTGCCTGGCCCAGCCGTAAGCAAACACACCGCTCTGGTTCACCGGCCATGTAACTCTCGTGCCGTCATCAGGTAGACTTTTTCACAGCGTGCGCGACTCCGCTGGCAACCTCCAAGAGGCAGGGCGTCACGCGCGGGTGCCCAGGGCCCAACCGCCCGGTGCGGGGGTCAGTCCAGTGGTGATCATCTCGCCGAGCTTCCAGGGCAGACAGGACCGATCGCCGAGGGTCGCCTCCATCATCTGGCTGGTGTGCGGGGCGTGCACGGGCAGGCGCCGGTAGCGGCCGCAGGCCGGCCGTTCCGCCGCGGCCTCGGCCGCGCGGCGCGGCCGAGGCAGGAGGGGGTGCCGGCTGGCCCAGACCCCGACCAGGTCCAGACCCTCGATCACCGGGATGCCCCACTCGTCCAGGAGCAGCGCGACCCGCTCCAGCCAGGCCCGGTCCTCCTCCTGGGTCAGCGTGCGCCGCAGGCGCCGCCGCTCCCGATCCGCCAGCGCTTGGGCGAGGCGGACCGCCTCGGGGGAGAACACCAGGGGTGCGACGCGCAGTTCGTCGCGTCCGGAGCGTCCCAGCGCGCGCCTGCGGACCTGCTACACCGGCGAATTGAGAGCAGGGATGTTCCACCAGCACGAGGTGATGGCGTAGGCGTCCGCGAACATCGCACGGCCGCCCGCGCCCAGACGCCGCTCCAACAGCAGCCGCAGCCGGTGGGCGTCGACGACCTCGGGAACGCGGCCAACGAGATAGCCGCTGACCCCGGTTCGCGGCGGTTGTTCAGCCATCGGCCGTGCCGGGCGCACACCTGCCAGGTCGTGTCGCCGGCAAGGTACGCATCCAGACTGGTGCCCTTCAGACGGGCGCACAGCTCGCACACCCGCACCAGGAAGCAGCCGGTCGTATCCCAAGGCCAGTCCCACACCGGCCCGCCGTCCACCGGCAGCAGCCGGTGGACCCGCAGGTTCGGCAGCGCGCTCTGAAACTGGGGGATGGGGCGGTGGGCCATGACGGAGAGCCGCTCGAGTGCGGCCCGGTTGAGATAGCCGTCACCGCACAACGGATCGCCCACCACCCCGTCCGGCCGCAGTGGCGTTCCGAACATGAGCCAGAACTCCTCGTCCGGGATGCCATTGAGGTTCGCCAGACGGCGGGTGTAGGAGCCGGTCGACTCCCCGCCGATGAACGGCAGCACCCCCGCCGTGCCCGCCCCAGCGGACGGCGCCCGCCCCCCCTGAGCAGGCGTCCGCCGCCCCCTGAGCATGGGGGCGGCGGACGCTGTGGTCAGGAGGCCGACCTCTTCCTGGCTGTCTTCTTCGCGGACATCCCCTGCCTCACCCC
>NZ_JBEXHC010000049.1:0-6438 GCF_040607655.1 Streptomyces sp. NPDC005266 | reverse complement strand
CGTACGCCGCGGGAGGAGATTTTGTGCGGGTTGTTCGCTGAGGTCCTGGGGGTGGAGCGGGTCGGGATCGATGACAGCTTCTTCGAGCTCGGCGGACACTCCCTCCTCGCCACCCGCCTCGCAAGCCGCATCCGCTCGGCGTTCAGCACGGAACTTTCGGTGCGCGTGCTCTTCGAGGCGCCCACCGTCGCTTCGCTCGCCGCCGTACTCGACAGGGCCGAGGCCGCCCGTCCGGCCATTACCCCGTTCCGGCCCCGGCCCGAGCGGATCCCGCTGTCCTTCGCGCAGCGCCGACTGTGGTTCCTTCAACACCTCCAGGGGCCCAGCCCGGCCTACAACATTCCCGCCGCTCTGCGGCTGACCGGACGGCTGGACCGGGAGGCGCTGCGCGCCGCGCTCGCCGATGTCGTCGGCCGCCATGAGCCCCTGCGCACCCGCTTCGCCGAGGACGCGGAGGCGGGCCCGTATCAGGTGGTGCTCCCGCCCGAGACCGCGCTGCCCGAGCTGCCCGTTGAGACAACGTCCGAGGAGCGGATCGGCGAGCGGCTGGAGGCCGCCGCCCGGGTGGGGTTCGACCTGACGGCCGACATGCCGTTCCGTGCCCGGCTGTTCGCGGTGGCGCCGGACGACCACGTACTGCTACTGGTGATGCACCACGCGTCGGCCGACGGCTGGTCGATGCCCCCGCTCGCCCGTGACATCGTCACCGCCTATGCGGCACGGGCCGCGGGCTCTTCCCCCGACTGGGCGCCGCTGCCCGTCCAGTACGCCGACTACAGCCTCTGGCTGCACACCTACCTCGGAGCCGAGGACGATCCCGGGTCGCTCATGGCGCGCCAACTCGAGCACTGGACCTCGGTCCTGCGGGATCTGCCGGCCGAGCTCGCGCTGCCGACCGACCACCCGCGGCCCGCCGTCGCGTCCGAAGGCGGCGCCGAGACGGAGTTCGCGCTGCCGGCCGCGGCCCACGAGGCGCTGTTGCGGCTGGCGCGGCAGAACGGCACGAGCCTGTTCATGGTCGCGCAGGCGGCCCTGGCGGCGCTGCTGTCCCGACTGGGCGCCGGTGACGACATCCCGATCGGGACGCCCGTGGCCGGGCGGGACGACGAGGCCGTGGAAGACCTGGTCGGCTTCTTCGTCAACACGCTGGTGCTGCGTACCGACATCAGCGGGAACCCCCGCTTCACCGAGCTGCTCGGTCGGGTCCGCGACACCGACCTCGCCGCGTACGAGCACCAGGACCTGCCGTTCGAGCATCTCGTCGACGCCCTCAACCCGGAGCGGTCGCTCGGCCGCCACCCGCTCTTCCAGGTCGTCCTGCGGGTGGACAACTCCGACCGCGGCTCGGCGCTGGAGGCGATCGCGGAACTGCCGGGCCTGACCGTCACCCGGCAGCCCGCCTGGACCGGCGCGGCCAAGTTCGACCTGGCCTTCGTGCTGGAGGAGCGGCGCGGGCCGGATCGCGCCCCGGCGGGCCTCCGTCTCGGACTGGAGTACCGGACCGACCTCTTCGAACCGCACACCGCCGAAGCCCTCGGCGAGCGCTTCGTCCGCCTGCTGACGGACGTCGCCGACCGGCCGGAGCTGCGCATCGGCGACTACGACACGCTCAGCGCGCAGGAGTGGCGGCGGCTGCTCGTGGAGTGGAACGACACCGCGCACGAGATCCCGGAGGGTGGTCTGCCGGAGCTGTTCCGGGCCCAGGCCGTGCGCACTCCGGACGCGGTTGCCGTCGTCGGTGACGAGGGCATGCTGACGTACGCGGAGCTGGACGTGCGGGCCACCGCGCTCGCTGCCCGGCTCGCCGCCCGCGGCGTCGGCCGGGAGACCCCCGTCGCCCTGCTGATGGACCGCTCGATCCTGCTGCCCGTGGCCGTCCTGGGCGTCTTGAAGGCGGGCGGTGCCTATGTGCCGCTGCATCTGACCGATCCGGTCGCCCGGATGCGGCACGTCGTGGACGACACGGGGGCGTTCCTCATCGTCGCCGACGAGGCGCTGGCCGACCGCGCCGCCGAACTGGGCGCGCAGGTCGTGGTCGTGGACGGTGGTACGCAGGCCCGGGACGCCGACGCCGACGCTGACAGCTTTACCGCGCCCGCCCTGCCCGACCAGCTGGCGTACGTCATGTACACCTCCGGTTCCACGGGGCTGCCCAAGGGCGTCGCCATCACCCACCGCGACGTGGCCGAGCTCGCCTTCGACCGGCGCTGGGGCGGCGACGCCCACCAGCGGGTGCTGCTGCACTCCGCCCGGGCCTTCGACGCCTCGACGTACGAGCTGTGGGTCCCGCTGCTGTCCGGCGGCACCGTCGTCGTCGCGCCGCCCGGCGAGCTGGACGTACCGGTGCTCGAGAGCGTCCTGGCCCGGCACGCGGTGACCGCGCTGTGGCTGACGGCGGGCCTGTTCCGCGTCGTCGCGGAGGAGGCCCCCGGCTGCCTCGCGGGCGTACGGGAGGTCTGGGCGGGCGGTGACGTGGTGCCCGCGGCGGCGGTGCGCAGGGTGCGCGAGGCCTGCCCGGACACGACCGTCGCCGACGGCTACGGGCCCACGGAGACCACCACGTTCGCGCTGAGCCATATTCTGCCGCCCGACCGGCCCGTGCCGCCGGCCATGCCCATCGGCCGTCCGCTGGACAACATGCGGGTGTACGTCCTGGACGCGGCCCTGCGCCCGGTCCCCGCAGGCGTGCCCGGCGAGCTGTACATCGCGGGTGCCGGACTGGCCCGCGGCTACGTGGCCCGGGCGCCGCTCACCGCCGAACGGTTCGTCGCCGACCCCTACGGCCCGTCGGGGAGCCGGATGTACCGCACGGGCGACCTCGTGCGGTGGACGGCGGACCCCGCTGAGCCGGATGGCACAGGTGTCATCGCGTTCGTCGGCCGGGCCGACGACCAGGTGAAGATCCGCGGCTTCCGCATCGAACCCGGCGAGATCGAGGCGGCCCTGGCCCGCCACCCGGCCGTGGCCCAGTGCACGGTGCTCGTACGCGAGGACCGGCCCGGGGACCGCCGGCTGGCCGCGTATGTCGTACCGGCCGCCCGCCCGGCCTCGGCGCCCGACGACGACAGCGGCGCCGAGCCGCTCGACACCGGCGCGCTCCGCGACGACCTCGCCCGCGCCCTGCCCGCCTACATGGTGCCGTCCGCGTTCGTGACGCTCGACGCCCTGCCGCTGACACCGAACGGAAAGGTCGACCGGCGCGCCCTGCCGCGTCCCGACCACACCGCCACCGCCATGAGCGGCCGCGTCCCGCGCGACGCGCGCGAGGAGAGGCTCTGCGCCCTGTTCGCCGAGGTGCTCGGCCTGCCCGAAGTGGGCGTGGACGACGGGTTCTTCGCCCTCGGCGGCGACAGCATCATGGCCATCCAGCTTGTCAGCAAGGTGCGACGGGCGGGGCTCGCGCTGTCCGTCCGCGACATCTTCGAGCACCAGAGCGTCGCCCGCCTCGCGCACGCCGTACAGGAGACTGCTGACCCCGGCGACACGCCGGTGGCCGTCTCCGGCACCGGGCCCGTACCGCTGACGCCCATCACCCACTGGCTGGCCGAACAGGGCGGCGATGCCACCGACCACTTCAGCCAGTCCCAGCTGATCCGGGTACCGGCCGGGGCCGAGCGGCAGTCGCTCGCCCAGACCCTCCAGGCCGTCCTGGACCACCACGACGCCCTGCGCATGAAACTGACCGTGACGGACGGCGGATGGGCACTGGAGATCCCGGACCCACCGGGGGCGTCCGGGCCGCGCGCGGCCGACCTGCTGCGCCGGGTCGACGTGTCCGGGACCCACCCCGATGACCTCGGCGCGCTCATCCGTGACGAGGGCACCGCCGCCCGCGCCCGCCTCGCGCCCCGGGACGGCGTCATGGTGCAAGCCGTGTGGTTCGACGCCGGGCCGCGCCTCCAGGGCCGGCTGCTGGTGGTGGTGCACCACCTCGTCGTCGACGGAGTGTCCTGGCGCATCCTGCTGCCCGACCTCGCCGAAGCATGGCAGGACCTCGCCGCGGGCAACACCCCGCGACTGCAACCCGTGGGCACCCCGCTGCGCCACTGGGCGCAGCGTCTCACGGAGCGCGCCCAGCAGCCCCTGGACGAGAGTGAACTCGCGCTGTGGACCAGGACGGTGGACCGCCCGGCCCAGCCGTTCGGCGGACGCGCCCTCGACCCCGCCCGGGACACATACGCGACCGCCGGACGGCTGTCGCTGACACTCGCCCCCGACATCACTGAGGCGGTACTGAGCACCGTTCCCGCCGCCTTCCAGGCGGGTGCCGACGATGTGCTCCTCGCGGCCTTCACGCTCGCCATGACCGAATGGCAGCGCGGCCGCGACAGCGCGGCGTCGGCCGCGCCCGCCGCTGACGGCGTACTGCTGGAGCTGGAAGGACACGGCCGCGAGGAGGAGTTCACCGGCGGCGTGGACCTGTCGCGCACCGTCGGCTGGTTCACCAGCATCTATCCCGTTCGGCTGGACCCGGGACCCCTCGACCGGGCCGACGCCTGGGCCGGCGGGCCCGCCGCCGGACGGCTGATCAAAGAGGTCAAGGAACAGCTGCGCGCCATCCCGGACCGCGGCATGGGCTACGGCCTCGCGCGCTACCTCAACCCCGGGACCGCCCCGGTCCTGGCCGCACACCCCCGGCCCCAGGTCGGCTTCAACTACCTGGGCCGCTACGCCGTCGGAAGCGACGAGCGGCCGGCCGACTGGACCATCGAGGCCGGGGTCGACACCGGCTCCGACCACGACCCGCGCATGCCGCTGCCTCACGCGCTGGAACTCAACGCCGCCGCCAGGGACACCCCGCGCGGGCCGGAACTGGCAGCCGTCTGGACCTGGGCAGGGGGCCTGCTGGCCGAGGACGAGATACGGGATCTCGCCCGCCTCTGGTTCCAGGCGCTCGAAGCCCTCGCCGGGCACGCACAGAACCCCGACGCGGGCGGGCTGACCCCGTCCGACGTGGCGCTGTCCTCGATCGACCAGCGCGAGATCGACGAGTTCGAAGAAGAGCTGACGCAGGAGTGGGAGACGCTGAAGTGAGCCGACAGCCGCGGGCCATCGAGGACATATTGCCGCTCTCGCCCTTGCAGGAGGGGCTGCTTTTCCACAGCGTCTACGACCAGTCGGGCAACGACGTCTATACGGCGCAGTCGGTGTTCGAGCTGGCCGACCCGCTCGACACCGACGCCCTGAAAGCCGCCGTGGCGGGCCTGCTCCAGCGGCACGCGCCGCTGCGCGCCTGCTTCCGGCAGCGCAAGACCGGCGACTGGGCCCAGCTCGTGCTGCGCACCGTCGGCCCCGTCTGGCAGGAGATCGACCTCAGCGGACTGACCGAGGCCGAGCGCGCCGCCGCATCGGACCGCATCGTCGCCGAGGACCGCGTCCGCCGATTCGACCTGACCACCGCGCCGCTCATGCGCTGCACCCTGATCCGGCTCGGCGGCGGCGCGTACCGCTTCCTGCTGACCAGCCACCATCTGCTCTACGACGGCTGGTCGCTGCCGATCCTGGCCCGCGAGCTGTTCGCCCTGTACGAGGGCGGGGACGCGGCGCACGCCCTGCCCCCGGTCCGCCCGTACCGGGACTACCTGACCTGGCTCGGCCGTCAGGACCGCGACGCGGCCGTACGCGCGTGGGACGAGGCGCTTGCCGACATCGCCGAGCCCACCCTTGTCGCACCGGCCGCCGACCGGGAGCCGGCCGTCCCCGAAGAGGTCCGCCTCCAGCTGACCGAACAGGACACCGACACGCTCGTCCGCTGGGCACGCGAGACCGGACTCACCCTGAGCACCGTCGTCCAGGGGGCCTGGGCGCTCGTCCTCGGCAGCATGACCGGGCGGCAGGACGTGGTCACCGGCATCACCGTCAACGGGCGGCCGCCGGAGCTCGACGGTGTCGAGTCCATGGTCGGCCTCTTCATCAACACCCTGCCGCTGCGCCACCGCGTCCGCTACGACGAGTCACTCGAAGGCATGCTGCGGCGGCTCCAGGCCGAGCAGTCGCGGCTGATGCCGCACCAGCACCTCGGGCTCTCCGGGATCCAGCGGCGGGCCGGGGCGGGCGAACTCTTCGACACCCTCTGCCTGTTCCAGAACTACCCCTCCAGCGGCGCCGCCCGCCGCACCAGCAGCGGTGCGCTGAACGTCACCGGCGTCGAGAGCCGCGACGCCACCCACTACCCGCTCGCCCTCATCACCGCCCCGGGTGAGCGCCTGACCTTCCGCCTCGACTACCGCCCCGACGTCTTCGACCGCGCCGCCGCCGAGGCCGTCCTCGCCAAGCTGGCGCGCGTCATTGACACGATCATCCGCGACGCGTCGCGGCTTGTCGCCGGGCTCGATCTCCTCGACGCCGAGGAGTGGCGTCGTGTGGTGGTGGGGTGGAATGGGTCGGGGCGGGTGGTGGGGTCGGGGTTGACGTTGCCGGGGTTGTTTGCTGAGCAGG
>NZ_JBEXHC010000048.1:0-6889 GCF_040607655.1 Streptomyces sp. NPDC005266 | reverse complement strand
CGCCGCCACACCCCGCGCCGACAGCACCCACGGCACCAGCCCACCGGACACCGGCTCCCCGGCCGGCACCTCCTCCTCCGCAACCCCCTCCAGGATCACATGCGCGTTCGTGCCGCTGTAGCCGAAGGACGACACCGCAGAACGACGCGGACGGTCCAGCTCGGGCCAGGGCTGATTCTCGGTCAGCAGCCGGACGTGGCCCTCGCTCCAGTCGACGTGCTGGGAGGGCTCGTCGACGTGCAGGGTGCGGGGCATGACACCGTGCCGCATGGCCTGCACCATCTTGATGACGCCGGCGACACCTGCCGCGGCCTGCGTGTGACCGATGTTCGACTTGACCGAGCCCAGCCACAACGGCCGCTCGGCCGACCGGTCCTGGCCATACGTGGCCAGCAGCGCCTGCGCCTCGATCGGGTCGCCGAGGGTCGTGCCCGTGCCGTGGCCCTCGACCACGTCCACGTCGGCGGGGGTCAGCCCGGCACCGGCGAGCGCGTCGCGGACGACCCGCTGCTGTGCGGGGCCGTTGGGCGCGGTCTGGCCGTTGGAGGCGCCGTCCTGGTTGACCGCTGTGCCGCGCACGACCGAGAGGATCCGGTGGCCGTTGCGTTCGGCGTCGGAGAGGCGTTCCAGGACCAGCACCCCGACGCCCTCGGCCCAGCCCGTGCCGTCCGCCGCGGTGGCGTACGACTTGCAGCGGCCGTCGGCGGCCAGCCCGCGCTGGCGGGAGAACTCGACGAAGACTCCTGGCGTCGACAGCACGGTCGCACCGCCCGTCAGCGCGAGGGAGCACTCCCCCTCGCGCAGCGACTGCACCGCCTGGTGCAGGGCCACCAGCGACGACGAGCACGCCGTGTCCACCGTGACGGCCGGGCCCTGCAGGCCGAGGTGGTAGGAGACGCGGCCCGAGACGAGGCTGCCGACGCTGCCCCCGCCGGGGTCGTAGTCGTGGTGGAAGGAGCCGGCGAAGACGCCGGTGCGGGTGCCCTTGAGCGTCTGCGGGTTGATGCCCGCGCTCTCCAGGGCCTGCCAGGAGGTCTCCAGCATGAGGCGCTGCTGCGGGTCCATGACCAGCGCCTCGCGCGGGGCGATCCCGAAGAACGCCGGGTCGAAGTCGGCCGCGTCGGCCAGGAAGCCGCCGGAGCGGGTGTAGGTCTTTCCGGGGTTGCCCGGTTCGGGATCGTACAGCCCCTCGACGTCCCAGCCGCGGTCTGCGGGGAAGTCGCCGATCGCGTCCTCTCCCTTGACGACGGCGTCCCACAGGTGGTCCGGCGAGGACACGCCACCGGGCAGCCGGCAGGCCATGCCGACGATCGCGACGGGTTCGGTGCGGCGGCTCTCCAGGACCCGCAACTGGCCACGCGTGGCGTGCAGTTCCTCGGAGACCGCCTTGAGGTACTTCAGCAGCTCTTCTTCGGTGGGCATGAGCTCACTCTCAACTGTGGTGGGTGGGCGATTCGTCGCCCGAGACGGAGATGCCGAGGCTGTTGGTGACGAAGTCGAGGACTTCCGCCGCGGACGCCGATGCGAGGCCGGCCGACTCGGATTCTTCGGCCTCCACCGCGGACTGTGGTGACGTCCACGGCTCCGACATGCTGCGGAAGGTCTCGGCCAGCGCGGTGCGCTGGGCGCCGGTGAGGTTCAGTGCGGTCAGGTGGCTTCTGATCCGGGTGAGGTCGGCCATGACCTGCTCGTAGGTCGTCTCGCCGGTGGGCTGCGCCGCGGCGGGTGCCGGGGCGAGGCCGGCGAGCAGGTGGTCGGCCAGGGCGCTGGGGCTGGGGTGGTCGAAAACGGCGGTCGAGCTGAGCTTCAGGCCCGTGCCGGCGCTGACCCGGTTGCGCAGTTCGACGGCGGTGAGCGAGTCGAAGCCGAGGTCGCGGAACGCGCCGTCGGCGGGTATCCGACCCGGGTCGGTGTGCCCGAGCACCCGGGCCACCTCGGTGCGGAGCAGCTCCAGCAGCGTCTCGCGCCTGCGCTCGGCGGGCATCCGCAGCAGCCGGCTCGCCAGCGGCTCGTCCTGCGCCGCCGGGACGGCGTCCGCGGCGGTCCGCCGCTGGGCGGGGGACGCCAGGTCGCGCAGGAGCACCGGGGCGGTGTCCGCGCGCAGGGCGCCGGTGTCGACCCGCACCGGGACGACGAACGGTACGGCGGCGGACAGGGCCCGGTCGAAGGCCGCCAGCCCCTCCTCGGTGCCGGTCGGCAGCAGTCCGGTGCGGGCGATCCGGTCCCGGTCGGCGGTGTGGAGACGGGCCGTCATCCCGCTGGTCTCGGTCCACATGCCCCAGGCAAGGGAAACCGCCGGCCGGCCGGCTGCGTGCCGGCGCGCCGCGAAGGCGTCCAGGTAGGCGTTGGCGGCGGCGTAGTTCGCCTGGCCGGGCGAGCCCAGGACGCCGGCCGCCGAGGAGAACACCACAAAGGCCGCCAGATCGGCGTCGGCGGTCAGCTCGTCGAGATGCCGCACCGCGTCCGCCTTGGGCCGCAGCACGGTGTCGAGCCGCTGCGGGGTGAGGGACTGAAGGACGCCGTCGTCGAGGACGCCGGCGGTGTGCACCACGGCGGTCGGCGGATGCTCGGCCGGTATCCGGGCCAGGGCCCGGGCGAGCTGGTCGCGGTCGGCGACGTCGCAGGCGACCGACAGCGCGGTCACGTGCTCGCCGAGCAGGTCCTCGGGCAGCGGTGCGCCGCTGCGGCTGAGCAGCAGCAGATGCCGTATCCCGTGGTCGGTGACCAGCCGCCGTACGACGAGCCGGCCCAGGGTGCCGCTCGCGCCGGTCACGAGCACCGTGCCGTCGGGGTCGAGCGGACGCGGGATCGTGAGGAGCGCCGGGCTGGTGCGGTCGGAGCCGTGGGCTTCGGCGGCGGCCCGTACGTCGTGGGCGTGCACGGGCAGCGGTTGGAGCGTGCCCCGGCCGAACAGGCTGCCGAGGGCGGCGAGATGCTCCCGCTGCCGGGCGGGTTCGACGTCGGCGATGTCGACCGGTGCCGTGCCCGGGTGTGTCTGGTCGCCCGGTGTCTCGTACCGGCCGGCGACGGGCACGTACCGGCCGTCGTCGGCGAGGAGTGCGGCGGAGGCCGCCGCGGTGTCCCCGCCCAGCGGGTCGAGGACCACAGCGAGACCCGCGGGGACCGTCTTGGGGAAGGCGTCGGCTCCCGGCTCGGCGAGATGCGCCTCGTCCAGGCCCAGGCCGCGCAGCGCGTCCCGGGCGTCGGCGGGTGCCGTGGCGTGGACCTCGGCGCCCAGGTGCCGGGCGAGCTGGACGGCGGCCAGACCGACGTCCGTGCCGGCGGCGTGGACCAGCACCTGCTGTCCGGCCCGCACCCCGGCCACGTCCACCAGGCCGTGCCAGGCGGTGAGGAAGGCCCGCGGGGCCGCCGCGGCCTGGGCGAAGCTCCAGCCGTTCGGGATCGGCGCGACGTCCCGGTGGTCGGTCACGGCCTCCCGGGACAGGGCGTCGCCGCGCGGGAAGAGACCGAACACCCGGTCGCCGACGGTGACTGCGGTGACCCGCGGGCCGGTCTCGGTGACGACACCGGCGCCCTCGGTGGCCGACAGGCTGTCCGGGTCGGTCCCGGCGGCCCGCATCGACACCCGGATCTGCGTCGGGCCCAGCGGCTGGTCGCCGTCCTGTCCGGCGAGCATCTCTCCATCGGATCCGGCGAGTGCATCGCCGTCCGATGCTGCGACAAGGGTGAGCGCCGCGCCCTCGCCGGTCCTGCGCAGCCTCCGGGCGGGCCCATCCGGCAACGGCAGCAGGGCGGGCCCGGTGCGGGTGAGGCGCGGTGCGTACGGCTGCCCGTCCCGCACGGCGACCTGCGGTTCACCGGTGCCGACGGCCACCGCGAGGGCCTGGTCGGACCACGTGTCCAGATCGGCGAGCAGCAGCCGCCCGGGGTGCTCGGCCTGGGCGGAGCGCAGCATGCCCCACACCGCGGCGGTGACCGGGTCGGGCCGGTCCATGAGCGTGCCCCGGGTGACGACGGCGAGCCGGGCCTCGGTGTCCGCCGGGCCGGCCAGGAACCGCTGGGTGAGCGCCAGCACCTCGGCCAGCCGTGTCCGCAGGTCGCCGCCCGGTTCGACGTGGACGACGGTGAGGTCCGCCGACACCGCGCCCGCGTCCCCGGCCGGCAAGGCGCGCCAGCGCAGGTGGAGTCCGCCGTCCCGCTCCGGGGCCGCGCCCGCGGTCATGGGCCGCAGCGCCAGCGCGTCGACGGTGATGACGGGGCGGCCGAGGGCGTCGGTGGCGGTCAGGGAGACGGTTCCGTCACCGCTCGCGCCGAGCCGGACCCGCAGGGCCGGTGCCCGCGTCGCCTCCAGGGTCACGCCGGTCCAGGAGAACGGCAGCAGAGGCTGCGCGGCATCCGTTCCGGCCCGGGCCGGCAGGCCGAGCGTGACCGTGTGCAGGGCGGCGTCCAGCAGCGCCGGGTGCAGGCCGAACCCGCCCGGTGCGATGGGCAGTTCGACCTCCGCGTACAGCTCGTCGCCGGTGCGCCAGGCGGCCCGCAGGCCGCGGAAGGCCGGGCCGTAGCCGTAGCCGCGCTCGGCCAGGCCTTCGTAGAACCCGTCCAGGGGCACGGGCTGTGCGCCGGCCGGCGGCCAGGTCCAGTCGCTGTCCGGTCGCGGGGCCGCGGGGGCGAGCACGCCCGTGGCATGCCGCACGGGCGGTTCGTCCATGGCGGCCGAGGTGGGCGGCGTGGCCGAGGAGTGCACGCCGACCGTCCGGCGGCCCGCCCCGTCCGGGGCGCCGACGATCACCTGGAGGTAGACGGCGGTGCCGGTCGGCAGGGCCAGCGGGGTGTGCAGGGTCAGCTCCTCGACGACCGGGCAACCGGCCTCGGCGCCGGCGTGCAGGGCCAGTTCGAGGAAGGCGGTGCCGGGCAGCAGGACCGTGCCGCCCACCGCGTGGTCGGCGAGCCAGGGATGCGCGGAGGGCAGCACCCGGCCGGTGAGGACCGTCTGCCCGTCGGGCAGGTGCACGGCGGCACCGAGCAGCGGGTGGCTGGTCGCGCTCAGGCCGGCGGCCCGCAGACCGGCCGTGGTCTCGTCGGCCGCCTGCCAGTAGCGCTGCCCGGCGAACGGGTAGCCCGGCAGTTCCACCCGGCGTCCGCCCGGCAGCAGCCGCTCCCAGGCCATGGGCAGGCCCGCCGCGAACGGCTGGGCGAGGGCCCGTGCCAGGGCCTGCGGCTCGGGCCGGCCGGCGGTGAGCGTGGCGGCGGCGACGTAGCCGCCGTCGTCGAGGACGGCGTCGAGGGTCGCATGCACCATCGGCGTCAGTACGGCGTCCGGACCGACCTCCAGGTACGCGGTGACTCCCTGGCCGGCCAGCCACCGCACCCCGTCGGCGAAGCGGACGGCCCGGCGGACGTGCTCGACCCAGTACGCGGGCGTGCACAGCCGCTCGGGGTCGGCAAGTTCGCCGGTGACGTTGGACACGAGCGGGATGCGCGGCGGCCGGAAGTCCAGCCCGGCCAGCACGTCGGCGAACTCGTCGAGCATCGCGTCCATGCGGTGCGAGTGGAAGGCGTGGGACACAGAGAGCCGGCGCACCCTGCGCCCGGCGGCCCGGAAGTGCTCGGCGACGGCCAGGGCGGCCGGCTCGTCGCCGGAGATCACCACCGCCTGCGGGCCGTTGACTGCGGCGATGCCGACGGCGTCCGTCAGCGCCGCCTGCCGGAGGTATGCCTGTGCCTCCTCCTCACCGACGGCGAGCGCCACCATCGCGCCGCCTTCCGGCAGCGCCTGCATCAGACGTCCGCGCGCCGCGACGAGCGCGCACGCGTCGGGCAGGGACAGCACGCCCGCCGCGCACGCCGCGGTGATCTCGCCCAGGGAGTGCCCCATGACATGGCCGGGCTCGACGCCCCAGGACCGCAGCAGCTCCCACAGCGCGATATCCAGCGCGAACAGCGCCGTCTGCGTGTACATGCTCTGGTCGAGCAGCGCCGCCGCCGGGGAGCCGGCGGGCGCGAACACGACGTCGCGCAGCGGATGTCCGGCGTGTCCGTCAAGGTGCGCGTCGACTGCGGCGCACACGGCGTCGAACGTCTCGGCGAAGACCGGATACCGCTCGTACAGGTCCCGGCCCATCCCGGCGCGCTGCGCTCCCTGGCCGGAGAACACCAGCGCGAGCCCGCCGGCTCCCGCCTCCCCGGCCTCGCCGACGACGGCGTCCGGTGTGTCCTCGCCCCGGGCTAGGGCGGCCAGCGCGGCGGTGAGCGTGCCGCGGTCGGCGCCGAGCAGGACGGCCCGGTGGTCCATCAGGGCCCGTCCGGTGGCGAGGGTGAAGCCGACGTCCCGGGCATCGAGTCCGGAGGCGCCGTCGATCGTGGCGAGCAGCCGTTCCGCCTGGCGCCGCACCCCGTCGGCGGTCCGCGCGGACAGCACCCACGGGATCACGGGGGCGTCCGGGGCCGGTTCGGGAGCGGTGGTGTCCTCGGGCGGCGCCTCGAGGATCACATGGGCGTTGGTGCCGCTGATGCCGAACGACGACACCGCCGACCGGCGCGGACGCTCCAGCACGGGCCACTCCCGCGCCGCGGTGAGCAGACCGACAGCGCCGGACTCCCAGTCGACGTGGTGGGAGGGCGTGTCGGCGTGCAGGGTGCGCGGCATGAGACCGTGCCGCATCGCGTACACCATCTTGATGACGCCGGCGACGCCTGCCGCGGCCTGCGTGTGACCGATGTTCGACTTGACCGAGCCCAGCCACAACGGCCGTTCCGCCGACCGGTCCTGGCCATACGTGGCCAGCAGCGCCTGCGCCTCGATCGGATCACCCAGCGCGGTCCCCGTACCGTGGGCCTCGACCGCGTCCACATCCGCCGGTGACAGTCGGGCAGCGGCCAGCGCGGCCCGGATCACCCGCTGCTGCGACGGACCATTGGGCGCGGTCAG
>NZ_JBEXHC010000047.1:0-8925 GCF_040607655.1 Streptomyces sp. NPDC005266 | reverse complement strand
TGCGCGCATTGGGCAGTTCGGCGAACTCCGGGGCGGTCTCCGGGTTCAGGTGGCGGAGCATGCCGTAACCCAGCCCGTCCCCCGGGACCGCCCGCACCTGCTCCTTGACCCGCTTCAGCAACCGGCCGGCCTCCGCGCCACCGGCCCGGATCCGCTCGTGGTCGACGGTTCCCGGGTCGAGCCTGACGGGGTACGAGCTGGTGAACCAGCCCACCGTGCGGCTGAGGTCCATGTCATCGGCCACAGGCTCCCGCCCATGACCCTCCACATCCACCAGCACCCCGCCGGGCAGGCCCCGCCGCTCGTCCAGCGCCGCCACCAGACCAGCCAGCAGCACATCATCGACACCGGCATGGAAGGCAGCCGGCACCCGCGTCAGCAACTCCGCCGTCACCCCCACCGGCACCCGCACCTCAACACGGCGCGTACCACCCGCCACCGTGTCCACCACCGGATCCAACGCCCGCCGCCCCAACACCGGATCCGCACCCTCAAGCACCCCGATCCACTGCGGCAGCTCCGCCACCCGCTCCTCCCGCACCGCCTCCGCGGCCAGCGCCTGCGCCCACCCCCGGAACGACGTACCCACCGCATCCAGCACCACCCCGTCACCCGACGCATACGCCGCCGCCACGTCCGGCACCAGGACCCTCCACGACACACCGTCGACCACCAGGTGGTGGGCCACCAGCAGCAGCCGGCCCGGTGCGGCCGGGCCCGCGTCACACCACACCACCCGCAGCATCCGGCCCGCCACCGGATCCAGCTGCCCAGCCTCCTCCTCCGCGACCGCCCGCACCCTCTGGACCCACCGCTCCCCCGCCACCCCATCGGCGTCCACCCGACGCAGGACCGGCCTTCCCGAACCCTTCTCCGGTACCTCCAGGGCATCCGGCTCACCATCGACCAGCACCAGACGGGCACGCAGCACATCGTGGTGATCCAGCACCAGGCGTAAGGCCGCCTCCAGACGCGGCAGTTCCAGACCGGGCGGAACCTCCAGCACCATCGTCTGAGAGAACGCCCCGGTCAGCGCTGCCGAGCCCGCCGTGTCGACGAGCTCCCGCATGACGGGAGTCAGGGGCACCCGCCCCACACCCGTCGTGTGCGTCCCGGTGGGGACCACGTCGGTGCCCTCGGCGATCCGGGCCAGTGCGGCGGGGGTGCGGTGCTCGAAGACCTGCCGGGCTGTGATCACCGCACCGGCGCGGCGGGCGCGGGAGACGACCAGCATCGACATGATCGAGTCGCCGCCCAGCTCGAAGAACGAGTCCTCGGCACCCACCCACTCCAGGCCCAGCACCTCACGGAACAGACCACACAGGAGCTCTTCCATGGGCGTGGCAGGACCGCGCCCGCTCGACGCGCCGAACTCCGGTGCGGGCAGGGCGGCGCGGTCCAGCTTGCCGTTGGCCGTGACCGGGAGGGTGTCCAGGAGGAGGATGGCCGAGGGGACCATGTAGTCGGGCACCTTGCCCGCCACGTACTCCCCCAGCGCCTCCGCGTCCACGTCGTCACCGGCCGGGACCACGTACCCCACCAGCCGCTTGGCTCCGGGCTGGTCCTCCCGCATGACCACCGCCACCTGGCCGACGCTCTCATGCGCCGCCAGCACCGCCTCGACCTCACCGGGCTCGATCCGGAAACCACGGATCTTGACCTGGTCGTCGGCGCGACCGGCGAACTCCAGCTGCCCGTCCGGCGACCAGCGCGCCAGGTCACCCGTGCGGTACATCCGCCGGCCGGAGCCGCCGAACGGCGCGGCCACGAACCGCTCCGCCGTCGGACCGGCCCGCCCCGCGTACCCGCGCGCCAATCCCGCGCCGGACACGTACAGCTCACCGACCACACCCGGCGCCACCGGACGCAGGAACTCATCCAGCACGTACGCCTGGCTGTTGTCCATCGGGGCGCCGATCGGCACGCTGTCCGGCACCGGATCCCCGGCGGTGAACGCCAGCTGCGTGGTGAACGCCGTGGTCTCGGTGGGCCCGTACGTCGTACGGACCGACAGCTGAGGATGCGCCGCCAGCAGGGCCCGAATCGCGGACGCCGAGACCACATCCCCACCGGTGGACACCTCCCGCACCCCCGCGAAGATCTCCGGCGACTCCTCCGCCAGCACCCGGAACAACCCCGCCGTCGCATGCACATTCGTCACACCACGCGCGGCGATCACCCGTCCCCGCGCCGCCGCGTCCTGCTCACCGGGCGGCAACACCACCAGCCGCCCACCCCGCGCCAGCGTCACCCACACCTCGTAGGTCGACGCGTCGAACGCGTGATTCGCCTGCACCAGGACCCGCTCCACCACGTCATCCCGCCAGGCACGGTCCGCGACGAAGGCGGCGATGTTCCCATGCGTGACCGCCACACCCTTCGGCACACCAGTGGACCCCGACGTATACATCACATACGCCAGACCACCGGGCGACACCGCTACCCCCGGATCCACCGGCTCCGCCCCGAACGCCTCCACCACCGGCACCACCGGCAGCCCGCTCATCTCCCGGTCGGCCAGCACCAGCGACACCCCGGCCTCCGCCACCACCGCCCGCAACCGCTCCACCGGATGACCCGCGTCCAGCGGCACATACGCCGCCCCCGCCTTCACCACACCCAGCAACACCGCCACCAGGTCGGCGGACCGGTCCATCATCACCCCCACCCGGTCCTCCCGCCCCACACCCCGATTCCTCAGCCAATGGGCAACCCGATTCGCCCGCTCCCCCAACTCCCCATAGCTCCACGACATGTCGCCGTCAACCACCGCGATGACGTCCGGGGTGCGGGCCACCTGGGCCGCGAAGAGCTCGGGCAGCGTACGGACGGGCAGCGGCTGGGCGGTGTCGTTCCACGCCTCCACCACCCGCCGCACCTCGGCAGGCTCCAGCACCTCCAGCCGTCCGAGCTCCCGGCCGGGCTCGGTGGCGATCTGTTCCAGCACCCGCACCAGCCGCTCGCCCAGCCGCCGCACGTCCGCGGTGTCGAACAGGTCGGGCTGGTAGTCGAAGCGCAGTTCCAGCTCGTCCAGCGGGATCACTGCCAGGGCCAGCGGATAGTGGGCGGCGTCCTCGCTCGCCGAGCCGTCGATCTTCAGGCCGCTGAGCTGGAGCGGCCCGTCGGGGTCGCGCGGATAGTTCTGGTACACCAGGAGAGTGTCGAAGGCCGCCCCGGTACCGGTGACGCGCTGGATCTCCGCCAGTCCCAGGTGCTGGTGCGGAAGCAGCCCGGCCTGCTGGACCTGAAGGTCGGCCAGCAACTCGGCGACCGTACGGTAGGGGTCGAGGCGGACACGGACCGGCGCCGTGTTGATGAACAGGCCGAGCATCCGCTCGACGCCGGGCAGATCGAGAGGCCGGCCGGCCACCACGGCGCCGAAGACGACGTCGCTGCGGCCGGTCAGCATCCCGAGCAGGGTGCCCCAGGCGCCCTGCACCACGGTGTTCAGGGTCAGCCCGTGGCGGCGCGCGGTCTCACGCAGGGCCTGCGTCAGCGCCGTGCCGACGCCTACCGTGGTGTGTCGCGCGGCGGACGAGGGGCTCGCGACGGGCCGGTTGGCCCGCACCAGCGTGGGTTCGTCGATGCCGTCAAGCGCCGCGCGCCAGGCCTCCCGGGCGGCGTCCTTGTCCTGATGGCCCAGCCATGTCAGGTACTCCCGGTAGGGGGTCACCGGCGGCAGCCCCGTGGCATCGCCTCCGGTGGCGTACAACTGGGACAGCTCGCCGAAGAGAACCGGCAGTGACCAACCATCCATCAAGATGTGATGAAGGGTCAGGACCAACTGATAATGGGCGTCGTCCAGCTTCACCAGCAGCAGCCGCAGAAGTGGCGGGACCGAGAGGTCGAAGCGGGCCTTCTCGGCCTCGGCGAGGCGCCGGGCCTCGGCGAGGCGCCGGGCCTCGGCCTGCCGCTCGGCCGGCTCCAGCGCGGAGAGATCGATCTCGCGCCACGGCAGTTTCACGCCCGAGGCGATCAGCTGGACGGGGCTGCCCGTGCTGCGCCTCTGGAAGCTCGCCCGCAACGTGGCGTGCCGGTCGAGCAGTGCCTGCCAGGATGCCTTCAGGACGTCGATGTCCAGCGCGCCCCTGAGTTCCATCGCTCCCTGGAGCACGTAGACGTCGTGGGCGTCCTCGTCGTACCCCGCGTGGAAGAGCAGCCCTTCCTGGAGCGGCGACAGGGGCCACACATCCTCGATACGCACCTGGGTCACCGCGCTCCCCCTTCGTCTGCAAGCCTGATCTGGAACTCGTCGATCTCGTCCTGAGTGAGCGTCACCAGGGCGAAGTCGGAGGGCGTATGGCCGCTTCCTGGGTGCGCGCCGTCCGGGTGGTCTTCGGTGTGGGCCGCCAGTCCGGTGAGCATCGCGACCCATCCGGCGGCCAGTTCGTCGAGCGCGGCCCGGTCGAGCAGGCCTTTCGGGCAGGTCAGGGTCACGGTCAATTCGGATCCTTCAGGCAGGTCACGCACCAGCCCCCCGGCTTCGAGCGCATGGGAAGCGGCCATCCGAGCGTCGGCCGAACCGCCCAGGACCACGTCTCCGACAGGCTGCCAGCTCGCCCCGGCGATGTCATGGCCGTCCAACTGCCCAGGCGCCGAGGTGAAGCGCCCCAGGTAGTTGAAGCCGATCCCGGCCGTCGGCACGTCCGACAGGGCCTGGGCCGTCTCCGGGTTGAGGTAGCGCAGCAGCCCATAGCCGAGCCCATCGCCGGGCACCGACCGCAGCTGCTCCTTCACCCGCTTGATGAGGACGCCGGCCGCCGCGGCGCCGGAGCGGATCCCCGCGTACTCGGTGGTGCCGGGGTCCAGGCGCACCGGGTACGAGCCGGTGAACCAGCCGACCGTCCTGGTGAGGTCCAGGTCCTGGCCGCCCTGGCCTTGGGCAAGCGGCACCCGGCCGTGACCCTCGACGTCGACGAGCATCCCGGAAGCGGTGCTGCGCCCCCTGGTGCGCTGCCACTCGGCCAGCGCGCCGACGAGGCCGGCCAGCAGGATGTCCTCGATGCCCGCGTAGAAGGCGGCCGGGACCCGAGTGAGCAGGGCGGCCGTCACGCCGACGGGCACCGGCAGGGAGACCGCGTGCACGCCGGCGGCCACGGTGTCCACGGCCGGGTCGAGCGGCCTGGTGCCGATCAGCGGGTCCGGACCGTGCAGCAGCCGGTCCCACCGCGGCACCTCGGCCACCCGGTCGGCGTGTACGGCCTCCCGGCGCAGGACGTGCGCCCAGCGCCGGAAGGACGTCCCCACCGGGTCGAGCCTGATGTCCCGGCCGGCCTCCAGCGCCTCGTAGGCGGCTGCCAGGTCGGGCAGCAGCACTCGCCAGGACACTCCGTCGATCACCAGGTGGTGCGCCACCAGCAGCAGCCGCCCCGGCGCGGCGGCGCCCGCGTCGAACCAGACGAGCTGGAGCATCACGCCCGCCGTGGGGTCGAGCCGGTCCACGGCGGCGCGGAACTCCGCCGTCACATCGGAGGTCGCGGCGCGCACCAGCCAGTCCGCGCCGGACGGCCCATGGCCACGCTCCGGCACCACCAGGGCGTGCGGCCGGCCGTCCGCCAGTTCGAGGCGGGCCCGCAGGATGTCGTGGTGGTCCAGCAGTGCCCGAACCGCGGTCGCGAGCCGGTCGAGGTCCAGTCCCGCCGGGACCTCGACCAGCATCGACTGGGTGAGGGAGCCGGTGAGCGCGGTGGGGCCGGCCCGTTCGGCCAGCTCCCGCATCACCGGAGTGAGCGGGACCGAGCCGACGCCCACGTCGGGTTCACGTACGGCGGCGGGCTCGGCCGCGGTCCGGCCGGCCACGCGGGCCAGGGCGGCCGGGGTCTTGTGCTCGAACATCTGCCGGGCGGTGATCACGAGTCCGGCGCGGCGGGCCCGGGAGACGACCAGCATCGACATGATCGAGTCGCCGCCCAGCTCGAAGAACGAGTCCTCGGCACCGGCCCACTCCACGCCCAGCACCTCGCGGAACAGTCCGCACAGCGCCTCCTCGGCCGGTGTCACCGGGCCCCGGCCGGCCGGGCGGGCGACGAGGTCCGGCACCGGCAGCGCGTCCCGGTCGAGCTTGCCGTTGACGGTGACGGGCAGCGCGTCCAGGGCGACGACGGCGGCCGGCACCATGTGTTCCGGCATCCGGCCGGCCACGTGGTCGCGCAGCGCCCCGGCGTCGATGCCGGTGTCCGGGTCGGCGGCCACCACATAGGCGACCAGACGCTTGGCGGTGCGGGCGTGGCCGTCCTGCCGGTCGACGCGGGCGATCACCGCCACTTGGCCGACGTTGTCGTGCTCGGCCAGCACCGCCTCGATCTCGCCGGGTTCGACGCGGAAGCCGCGGATCTTCACCTGGTGGTCGACGCGCCCCGCGAACCGCAGTTCGCCCTCGGGACTCCATCGCGCGAGGTCGCCGGTGCGGTACATCCGCTCGCCGGAGCCGGAGAACGGGCAGGCGACGAACCGCTGCGCGCTCAGGTTCGGGCGCCGCAGGTATCCGCGCACCACGCCGGTTCCGGCGACATACAGTTCGCCGGTGACACCGGGCGGCACCGGGCGCAGGAACTCGTCCAGGACGTACACGCGGACGTTGGCGATCGGGCCGCCGAGCGACACGGTGCCGGGGAGTTCGGCGGGCGCCGTCCAGCAGGTGACGTCCACGGTGTTCTCGGTGGGGCCGTACTCGTTGTGGAACGCCCGCCCGGGGGCCCACCGGCGGACCACGTCGGGCCCGCACTCCTCGCCGGCGGTGACCACGTGCTCGATCCCGCGCAGCACCGCCTCGGTCCGGGCGTCGTCCCCGGCGAGGGTCTCCAGGACACTCGGTGTGAAGGTCACGGCGTTGGGGGTCAGCGTCTCCAGTTCCAGCAGGAGATCGCCGTCGCGCCGGGCGACGCACAGGGTGGCACCGCCGGCCAGGGTCGGGAAGATCTCCGACACGGACGTGTCGAAGGACACCGAGGCGAATTGCAGCACCCGGTCGCCCGGGCCCCAGCCGTAGGCGCCGATCCGCCAGGTCACGTAGTTGACGAACCCCCGGTGCGGGACGGCGACGCCCTTGGGGATGCCGGTGGATCCGGAGGTGTAGATCACGTACGCGGGGTGGGCGGGCCGCAGCGGCACGACCCGGTCGGCGTCGGTCGGCGCGGTCGTCGGACGGCCCGCCAGGTCGGCGGCGACGTCGGGGTCGTCCCAGACGAGCCGTTCGAACCCGGCGGTGGACCGGGCGTTCCGGCGGGTGCACACGAGCGCCGCCGGGCGCGCGTCGTCCAGCATGAAGCCGATCCGCTCAGCCGGATATCCCGGGTCGATCGCGACGTAGGCGGCGCCCGCCTTCAGCACGCCGAGGAGCACCGTGAACAGGTCGACAGAGCGCTCCATCACCACGCCGACCAGGTCCTCCGGGCCGACGCCCCGGGCGATGAGCCAGTGCGCGACCTGGTTGGCCCTCGCCTCCAGCTCCGCGTAGGTCAGGGCGGCTTCCGCGGTGACGACCGCGGGCAGCTGGGGCGTCCGGGTCGCCTGCGCCTCGAACAGGTCGGTGACCAGCGCGGCCGGCACGGGCCGGGCGGTGTGGTTCCACTCGTCCAGGATGCGCCGCCGCTCGGCGGGTTCCAGTACGTCGAGGTCGCCGACCCGGAGCTCTGGATCGCAGGTGAGCTGCTCCAGGAGCCAGGTCAGCCGGGCCGCCAGCGCCCGGGCCGCCGACTCGACGAACACGTCGGGCCGGTACTCCAGCCGCAGCTCCAGCCCGTCGCCGGGGGTCGCGACCAGGGTGAGCGGATAGTGGGCCACCTCCTCGCCGCCGCCTCCGGCGATGGGCAGTCCGCCGGGTTGCCCGGTGGCGTCGGGGTCGTGCGGATAGTTCTCGTAGACGACGAGGGTGTCGAAGGTGGCGCCCGGTCCTGCCAGGCGCTGGATCTCCGTCAGCCCCAGGTGCTGGTGGGCGATGAGTCCGGCCTGCTGGGCCTGGAGGTCCGTCAGCAGGTCGGTGAAGCGCTGTCCGGGGTGCAGACCCACCCGCACCGGGAGAGTGTTGATGAACAGACCCAGCATCCGCTCGACGCCCGGCAGATCGGCCGGACGGCCGGCGACCGTCGTGCCGAAGACCACGTCCGTCCGCCCCGACACCATGCCGACCAGGACCGCCCAGACACCCTGGACAACGGTGTTCAGCGTCAGACCGTGCTCCCGCGCCGTCTCCCGCAGCGCGAGGGTGAGGTCTTCGCCGGTGCGGGCGACGACATGTTCGACCGGGGCGTCGCCGCCGTCCACCGGGCCCACCAGGGTGGGGGCGTCTACGCCGGCGAGCAGGTCCCGCCAGGCGTCCCGGGCGGCGTCCTTGTCCTGGCGGTCCAGCCAGGACAGATAGTCCCGGTACGGGGTCACCGGCGGCAGACCGCTCGCGTCGCCCCCGGCCGCGTAGATCTCGGACAGCTCACCGAACAGAACTGGCAGGGACCAGCCGTCCAGCACGATGTGGTGCGAGGTGACCAGCAGCCGATGGCGCGCGGTCCCCAGCTTCAGCAACAGCAGTCGCAGCGCCGGCGGCACCGCGAGGTCGAACGGCGCCAGGTCCTCCTCGGCGAGCCGGTCCGCCTCGGCCTCCGCCTCCGCCGCGGACAGACCCGACAGGTCCACCTCACGCCAGGGAACATCGACATCCCGCACCACCACCTGCACCGGGCTCTCCGTCCCGGGCGGCTGGCAAAACGCCGTCCGCAGACTCGCGTGCCGGTTCAGCAGCGCCTGCCACGAACGTCGCAGCAGCTTCGGATCGAGGGCACCATCCAGGTCCAGGTACCGTCGGCCCACATACACATCGCGGGCACCCTCGTCATAGCGCGCGTGGAACAGCAGCCCTTCCTGCAACGGCGACAGCGGCCATACGTCGGCCAGGCCCGGGACCGCCGCCTCCAGCTCCTCCACCTCCGCCTG
>NZ_JBEXHC010000046.1:0-9397 GCF_040607655.1 Streptomyces sp. NPDC005266 | reverse complement strand
TGGGAAGACCAGTGGATACCCCATGCCCGCACCCCAGCCGACAGCCCAGAACCCGCCCAGAGAGCACTTCGAAACCACGTCGGTGGATCGAGGCTCAGTGAGGTGCGGCGGAATGCCTGTGCCGTCGAAGGTCCTGCCCGACCGGGTCAGGAACTCCTCGTTCGGCAGCCAGGCCGACATGCCGTGGGGAAGCTTGTGCAGCATGACGTCCGAGAAGACGCCCTGACCGCCGGCGATGGCGACGCGCGGCGGGATCGGTGTCGGCCTGGGAGTTCAGGAGACCTTCATCGGACACCCGCGCGTACTTCGCTAGGCTGCGAACCGACGTATGCCCGGACAGCTTCATCAGCACCGGCGCGGACGCGCCCTTCTCCGCAGCGTGGGTCAACCCCGAGTGGCTTGTGTCCGTGTATGCCTCACAGACCTGAGTGTCGATCCGCTCCAGGCTGCGGACCTCCCGCGTGGTCAGCCAGGACAGGAATCGCTCAAGTTCGTCCAGCCGTGCCCCGCAGCCGAGCAGGTGCAGGGCGGTGCCGGTAAGCACGGGGCAGCGGGGCGACCGCCGGATGCCGGGGAGCGAGCATGGCCAGCACCAGTTCCTTGGCGGCCAGCCGCCAGCGGGGATCTGAGATCGAGGCGAATTGGAACTGCCGTATGGACAGGATCATTTGGACCGGAAAGCCTGACGACGTGGGTGAAGTCCCGGACTCCATCCTCAAAGACCGGACGGCGGGCCCTTGTGGGCAGTGTGAGACCGGCCTCACGGCAGACAACGGCCCTGGCGAAGACTGCGGACCGTCCATCGGACACGTGCGGTGGCCACCCGGTGAGCTCCTCGGGACGCAGGGGAAGTTCGTGATCCCGGTTGGCGGCCTGAGCGCCTGCCGCGGCGAGGACGGCGGGTTCGAACCGGTCGAGCACCTGCTGGATCCGGGTGGCATAGAGGCCGAAGGCGGCCATGAACTGAGCGGCGGGCATCTGCTGCCACTGCCGGGAGAAGAACGCCTTCAGACGCAGCAGGTTCGCCGCGTGCCAAGGCCGAGGGGCGAAGACCGCCAGCGGGCAGAGCAGGCAGACCCAGGGGCGGGCCGGACACGGCTTGCCCTTCGGCCCGTGCAGTCCGGAGCGCTGGTCGCCGCAGGCGGCCGTGAATACGTCCCGTTGCCGGCCGACGAGTTCGGCGATCATCTCGTCCTTCAGGTTCAGGTTCGTCATCAGGTGCGGATAGCCGTCGGCCAGCGCGGCCGCGTCGTCTTCGGCGATGATCACCGGCGGATGGGATCGCCGCAGCATGTCGTGCTGGGCGTCCTCGACAATCGCGTCGACCGTGCGCTGCTGGGCCGGTGTCGCGGCGGTCAGTGGTCGCCCTCGACAGCCGGGGTGTGGTTCGGGTCGATGGTCGCCCGCCCACTACCGTTCCAGGAGCTCTTGTCCCGCATCGCTTCATGGGTGGTGCGGATCCGAGAGCGGTGGATCTTCAGGGGATCACCGGTCTCGCTCAGCACCCGGTGGCGCACGATCCGTTGCTGAATGGCCAGCCTGGCGCCGGAGCCGGTGATGACCGCGAAGCGTCCTGGCCGGTTGAGCGCCAACCACAACCGCTGCCGGTCCTCCGGGGCCGCGAAGCTCCTCAGCAGGGCTGAGTGCGCCAGCCACTGTTCCAGCAGCCGTACTGCCCGGCGGGGCAGGTTCAAGCTCTCTGCCGCGGTGCGGCCCTTGATGTAGGAGAGCAGGATGGTGGCGTCCCCTGCCCAGTCGATTTCGCCGGTCACCAGGTCGTCGATGCCATCGGGAACGATGCCGGAGTGGATGCCGAACAGGAGCCGGTAGGCGATCATCGCGTCGTGGGTGGGGAAGACTTCGGCGCTGGCCCGCAGGAAACCGCCCCGCTGCCAGATCGCGCCCTTGGTGCAGCCGGGTTCTTCGCCGAACTCCGCCGTGGTCACCGGGCCGAGCCGGGCCAGCAGCAGCGTAGATTCTCCGGCTTCCACCCTCCGCCGGATGCTGGCCGCGGGAGGCGACACTCAGGGCCTGGCGGTGGGCGGCGTACGACTTGTCGGTCAGTGTGCGGCAGAGCTCGGTGAGCCGCTGCCAGTCCGCCTCCGGGTCGGGCGGCAGGGCCCGCCGGTTAGGCTGGATGTTGAAGTGGCGGCCGGTTGCGAGTCCAAGGGCTCCGTCGCTGAGGAGGCCGCCGACCTGGCCGAACCCCTCCAGCATGGCGTCGCGTCAGAGCCTCCTGCTTACCTGTGCTTCCCATCCAGTACTCGGCCAGCTGGCCTCGTCGCAGATGGGCGGCGCTCCGGTGAATCCATGCTCGGCAAGCGTACGGACCAACCTCCGCAGGGCCTGGATACAGAGGTTGACCGTACCCGCAGAATCCGCCGTGCCAGGTGAGTGGATCAGGTCCACCAGGCCAGTGGCCAAGTCCCTGGACAGCAACGGGTTCGGCAACTCTTCCACGGAGAACTCCCTGCGGCTGCCGTCGCTGAACACGCAGGTGATGCCGAGTGGTTCATCAATGAGCATGGTCGACATCAGGCGTCTCCGCCCTCAACGTCGTCGGCGAATCGGCCGCGGCCTCACGCTCGGCTGCCACGTCGTCGGTCACCCGGCCGCGGCCCCAGCCCCCTCGTATGCCAGTTTGAGCTGCACGTACTGGGGGCAGTGGCCGCCGTGCAGCATGTACTGCCGGAGATGCGCGCCCGAGGCGATGGCACGTTGCTCCTGACCACGGGCGTTTCCTCGACGGTCCCGGCTCCCTTCCTTGCCAACGTCGGCATGGCCATGGCCGGCCTGCGGAACTGGGCGCATGCTCTGCATACCGAACTCGGGCCGGAGGGGATCTATGTTGGCACGGTGACCATCGCCTCCAGCATCGTCCCTGGTAGTGGTGAGGCCGACCCCGACGCCATCGGAGTCCGGTACTACGCCATGTATCAGCAGCGGCACCGTACTGAGGAAATCATCGGCGACCTGGGTGCCTTCCAAGCCCTCGTCGACCAGCGAGTAGGAGTGGCGCTGGACACCGCGGGCTCTGCCGACGCAACCCAGTAGCGCAGGCACGCGTCCGGGAACGATGTCAAGGATTCTCCGACAAGCGGGGCCGCAACACCCAGGCCACCAGCCCTCTGGGAGCCAATCGCCACACGGAAACCAACTGACGGTTTCGAAATGAGTCGTAGTGTACGGCTGCCTCTCACCCACCGCGCACTACACGTTTTTGGCGACGTCGGGTGGGGGTTGGCGGCACGAGCGCACCGTCCCGTGTCGGGTGGGAAGGCTGTGCCGGCCTGGTCCTCGCGGCGACTGATCGTTTCTCTACTGCTTGTCGCGCGCGGCGGACCGTTTGGTGATCTCGGTCTTGATCGTCTCGCGCAGCTCCTCTGACGTGAAGCCGAGGTTGCGCAGGATCTGCGCGGCTGGGCTCTCCTCGGCGCGGATCAGGCCCAGCAGTGTGTGTTCCGTGCCGACCCAGTCGTGGCCGAGGTCGGCCGACGCGCGGCGTGCCTGCTCGATGGCCTCCTTGCTCTCCGGCCGGAACGCGATGTGACCCCGCAGCGCCTTCTCCCCGGCCGGCGGCATCGCCTCCTCGATTGCGTCGCGGATGCGTTGCTCCGACTCGGTTTTCGCGATCAGCACCTCGTATGCCAGGCCCCGCGGTTCGCCGAGCAGGCCGAGCAGGATGTGTTCGGTGCCGATGAAGTCGTGCTTGTGCGTTCGGGCGGCCTCCTGCGCCAGCACGATGCTGTGCCGGTTCAGGTTGGTGTACCGCTCGAAAGGGCCGGGTGCGTGGCGTTGCTGGGCGGCCTGCTTGGACACCCCGATGGCGTCGCCGATCTCGGTCCACGACGCGCCGGTCTGCTTGGCCTTGCTGACGTAGTGGTCGATGAGCTGGTCACCGAGGTCGGACAGGGTCTGGGCGCGCAGTCGCGCCTCGCTGATGCGGGCCAGTTCGTTGGCGTCGGGGAGTTCCTCGTCGAGACGGGCGATCAGGTCGGCGAGGCTGATGTCGAGTGGGCTCATGCGTCAACCTTAAGTTGACGATCGAGGATCGTCAACTTCTAATTGACGATCGTTCCGGGTCCGCTCCCGCAGTTTCGTGCGTGCGATAGTCCGGTGCAGCTTGGGCCCGATCGCGACCCACTAGATCGCTTCGGAATTGCGTTGTGGACTGTAGTGCGAGTTTCGCGGTGGCCGCGTTGAAGGGCCGAGCCGCGAGGAAGAGCGCGGCCTGCCGCACGCACAACTCACGGGCCGGCACGGGCAGTCCGCAGTCGCTGACGGTCAGCGCGACCAGATTGTGGGCCTGGGCTCGGATCTGTTCCAGGCGCACCTCCAGGGGGGCGGCAGACCGGTTTGCCGCGTGGGACCAAGGGGAGTCGCCGAGTGGCCGTCTCGCAAGGATCCGGTGGTGGCGGATGGGGCATGCTCACGGTCACGGTCTGCCTCCCTCTTGGGCTGCCCGGCGCCGGGCATCGGCAGTGATCGTCGGTGTTCACCAGGCGATGGTCAGGGTGGTGTCCGGTTTATGGATGCGGATTCCGTCCGGCAGATCCTGGGCCGGCGCGCTGCGGGGCGGTGATGACCGGCTGGGTGGGCCGTTCCTTGTTCCAGTGGTCCAGCACCTCGACCGTATGGGCGGCGAAGGCGGCGGCCTTGAGGCCGTGCGCGATCACACCGAGTTCCTCCGCGGCGTCTGCAGCGGGGCGCGGGACGAGGTAGGCGAGGGTACCGGCACCGTCGTGCACAGCGGCGCCCGCCCAGCGCAGGGCCGGGGTGACCCGTCCGCTGTGGCGGGCTTGGATCCCGACGGAGAGTCGGGCGAAGTGGTCGATGGTGGTGGCCGGCCAGAGGCCGAGGTGTTCGACCGGGTCCATGTCGCCAATCGTGATGCCGGTCCATGCCTCGTGCGGGCGGTGGGTGAGCGCCCGGCTGAGCGCGCTGGCGTCGTGCGCGTCGTCCGGGGTGCGTCCGGCTATGTCCTGGGCTTGGACGAGTGCGGCGTCCGCGCGTCGAAGGCTGGCGATGGAGACATAGATGGCCGTGACGTTACCGAGTACACCCGATAAGGCTGCGATGACGGTCCACGCGTCAGCTCCCAAAGTGCCTCCCGGTGTTGTCGGCTGCTGGCGGCTGTTTACCCAGGTATGGCCGTGCATCATGCCCGCCGCCCCCCGGTCCCGGCCGGCGAAACCACCCGATCGAAGCGGGGCCGAATCACCTTGCTACAGGAGCGTCCGCACGCCCGCCAGGCCGATGCTCCGCATCACGCGCGCGACCCGCTTGTGGTTGACGCGTTCGCCTGTCTCGCGGAGCTCGGCGGTGATCCTTGGGACGCCGTAGGTGCCATCCGACTCACGGTGCGCATCCTGTATCCGGGTGGCGAGCCGGGCATCGGCCGCCTGGCGGGCGGCCCGGTTGGCGGCGGTGCGGCGCCAGTAGCAGAAGCTGGAGCGGGCGATGTTGAGGATGGTGCACAGCCGCTTCACGCCGTAGCGGCGCTGGTGGTCGGCGACGAACTGGAAGCGGTTCACCAGCGCGTCTCCCCGGCGAAATGCTTGGCCGCCTTCCGCAGGATCTCGCGCTCCTCCTCCAGCTCGCGGACCTTCTGGCGCAGTGCCGCATTCTCCGCTTCCAGCGGCGTGGGCGGCTCGGCGGGCACCTCTGTCCGGCGCCCCCGGGGCCGGCTCGCCCCGGCCGACCGGACCCAGTTCCGCAACGTCTCCGGGTTCACCCCCAGATCAGCGGCGACCGACCGGATCGTCGCTTCCGGCCGCGACTCGTACAACGCGACCGCGTCCGCCTTGAACTCCGGCGGATAGTGCTTCATGACCACGGGACATCCGTTCTCCTGGACTCAAGATCCAAGTGTCTCGGGTGTCCAAGATCCGGGGTCAGGGCCCACCAGAGCCACAGCCAAGCGATCCCTGATCGCATACGACCACTGAAGACATCGGACTCATTCATCTAGTTTTTGCTGGCCATGACGTTGTTGGCACGCTTCAACCAATGGATGTGAGCTCGCTCAATCGTCGTTGTGTGTCACGAAGTTCGGCTTGTCTGGCGTCGAGCCGTCTGGCCAAGGCATCCAGCTCGGCTCGTAGGTCGGGGCACATCTCCAGGGTTGTGCCGTGATCGCTGGTGCGAGCGCAGTCGAGGTACCGCTGGATGGCCGAGGTGCCCAAACCGGCGGAGATCATCGTCCTGATCTGAGCTACTCGGGTGACATCGGACTCGGCGTAGTCCCGGTACCCGCTGCTGTTGCGAGCCGGGATCAGTAGTCCTCGGTCCTCGTAGTGGCGTAGCGCTCGCGCGCTCACCCCGGTCAGCTCGGCGAGTTCGCTGATCAGCACCGTCACGTCCTCCTCATCGGCTTGACCTTCACGCTGACGTGAACCCATACCGTCTTGCGGCATGACAACAGGAACAACCCAGCGGCGTGCCGCGATCATCCACGGCTACGGTGCATCCCCCGGAGATCACTGGTTCGGCTGGCTAGGCGAGCAACTCACCGCGGACGGCATCCCGACCACGATCCCGGCTCTCCCGAACCCACAAGACCCAGACCCCGCACAGTGGACGGAGGCCGTACGCGCCGACTTGGGAACCCCTGACGAGAACTCGATCACCGTCGCGCACAGCCTGGGCTGTCTGACGGTGCTGCGCTATCTGCGTACGCTTCCGGACCCATGGCACCTTGGCACCCTCGTGCTGGTCTCCGGATTCGTTGACCAACTGCCCGCTCTCCCGGAACTGAACTCCTACATCGGAGACGGCTGCGACGTGGAGGAGCTCAGCAATCACGTCGGTCGACTCACTATCATCCGGTCGGACGCAGACCCGTACGTTCCCCCTGGTCACACCGACCGTCTTGCCAGCCTGCTCGGAGTCTGTGCAGAGGTGGTCCCCGGAGCCGGTCACTTCCTCGCTTCTGACGGCTTCACATCCCTACGCGAAGTTCTTGAAGCGATCGCGTGTAATGGGGAGAAGTGACCTGCACGGCTACGCCCCGGTGTCCGTTGAAGGACATCGGCGTCTCGTGGAGAGTTGCCGCACCCACCGATCTCACACGTCGCCGATCGCCGAAGAGATGGGGATCTCACGCGCTTGTGCGTCGAAATGAGTGAACCGGTCCCCGGTCTGTCGCGCACTCCTCCTGGCCGTTGGCGACCCCGCTGCGGCCGTGTGCGGCGGCGACCGCCGGCACCATCAGCCGCGAGCGGTGCGCGAGGCCGGACGCCGTCTGCAGACGGACCCGCTGGACCAGGCCCGGTCCTCCAGCCGCTCCAGCACCCGCTCTCCCGCCGACGCGGTGCAGCCCAGCGGCCGCGCCACCGTCGCGGCCGCCCGGCCGCGTTTGGTGTCGACCGCGCCCCCGCACTGCCTGACCCGGTCGGTTTCCGTCGCCTCCAGTACCAGCAGCAGCGCAAGCCAGCCCGTCGCCGCCCCGCGCCCCGTACGCGACCCGAGCAGCCCGGCCTGAGTCACCCTCCCGTCCCGGTGCGCCCAACCCGGTGCCATCACTGCCCCCGGCAGGTTGGAACGGGCGGAGACGGCCACGAGCTGCGCGTGGGCGAGGTCGTTCGCAAACGCCCGGCGGTCCTCCGTGCTCCACGCCGAGGCGCCGGTCCGCCAAGCCTCCTTAGCGACTCGGTCCGCGATTGAGGTCGCGGCGTACTGGCTTGGCGGTTTGGCTGGTGGATGATCAGCAGGCCGTCTGCCGGGCGGGCACCATGTCAGTACCCCGCTGAAGAAGCCGGGTCTGCCCAACTCCGCGGTGGCATGGCCGAGATGTGCACGGGAGACACCGCAGAAGGCAGGATGGGGGCAAGGCCGCACGGGCCCACTTCTTGGTCACACTCGAAGAGCCCGTGCGGCCTCCGTCACGTCACGGCCGGAAGCCAGCCCTGCGGACCGAGTCGCAGGCCGTCGCGCTGGCGCAGGTCAGGCTTTCGGAGCGGTGCTCGGTCGCGGTGGGCGCACCATGAAGACGTCGATGGGGTCCTGGGTTTCCACGACGAATCCGTGGCGCTCGTAGAGTCGACGGGCAGTACTGCCCTGCAAGACGTTCAAACGCACGGTCATGTTCTGCGCGTCGGTCCGCTCCAGCACCGTGCGCAAGACAGCGGATCCGAGCCCTCGGCCCTGATGGTGGGGAGCAAGGTAGAAGTGCTCCAGCCACTGCCCGCCTTCGGTGGGCCGGACCGTGACGCAACCTACGAGTTCGCTATCGACTATGACGATCGACGTGTACTGCGCGGAGAAGGAATCCCGCAGCCGCTGCCGCACCCGGTGCTCGTCGTAGCGCCCGACGCGTTCCAAATCGCCACGCATGACTGTGGCCCGCAACTGCGCGATCACCTCAACGTCCGCTGCCGCCGCAGAACGCAGCATCCAGCCCGCGCCGTGCACCGGCATGGTCCGTGCAGGCACCGCCATGTCCAATCGCGTCGCGTTCCCGGCCCAAGCGTCCATGGCCGGAGTATCTCAGTCCGGCCACCTTGAACAGGCAATGGGCATCTCAACCCGAACTGCCTGATCCCGCCGCGACCTCAATCGCGCACCATCTCGTTAGGGCTCGCAGAGAATCAACATGCTGATTTGATCTCCGCGGGGCTGCGGTTCGCGAGGAACGCCGTGACGTCAGGGGGGTGCGGAACCTGGCTGTCGAGGGCGTGATCGTGTAGCCGTGCTCGGCCAGGAGGGGCTGAACTTGGTGGACGGCCCTGGTAAGGGTGCTGCCGGTGACTCCGAAGAGTTGGGCGAGCAGATCTCTGGTGCCGAGTTTACGCAGGTAGAGCACGGTGGCCAGGACTCTGTCGGCGGTGGTCAGCTTGTCCTTGGCCCCTGCACCACGAGCACGGATGCGTTCGCCTCCTCGCTGCTGGAGCCGTCCTTGCTCACGTAACTCGTCCAAATCCATGGCCAGTTGGTTGATGAGTTCGTCCAGCGCGGGTTCGGGCATGCCGGTCAGCTCCGGGTCGCGCAGACCCCTTGTGCAGGGCTGCGGGGACGGGCCGCCGGCTGACCGTGGGTTCTGGGCTGCGCTGGTGGTGTCGCGGGGTTGAGGGTGGAGGGTGTAGTTCCAGTCGCCGTGGAAGCGGTGGCGGTGCATGAGCAGGGCGTCGATGTCGCTGTCGGCGACCTTGATACCGGTGTCGTAGGTGCCCGAGTCGAGTTCGGCGTGGACCTTCAGGCCGGTGCGGGTGGTGGTCGCCGCGATGCTGTTGACGATGACGTCGTGGCTGCTGAGCGGTCGCCCACGCCAGTTCATGGAGATGTGGGAGAACAGCCGGTGCTCGATCTTGTTCCAGTGTGTCCTGAATGCAGAGGGGAACTCGATGTAGGACGAGTTTCTTGAAGTAGTGCTGCGTGACCGATGAAGGATTGGCCCTTC
>NZ_JBEXHC010000045.1:5930-9524 GCF_040607655.1 Streptomyces sp. NPDC005266 | reverse complement strand
CCCACACCTCAAACGTCGACGCGTCAAAAGCATGCGGCGCATGCATCAGCACCCGGTCACCCTCACCCACCGACCAACCCTCATCCAGCACCAACCCCGCCACACCCCCATGCGTGGCCACAATCCCCTTCGGCTCACCCGTCGACCCCGACGTGAACATCACATACACCGCAGAACCCGCCGACACCCCCACCGACCCCACAGCCGAACCCGCATGCGTGCCCGACACCACCTCGGCCACCACCACCGGATCGTCCCACACCACACACAACCCCTCCCACCCCGACACCAGCCCCACCAGATCCCGCGTACACAACACCACCTCCGGCACCGCCCCAGACAAAATCCGCCGCACCCGCTCCCCCGGATACGACGGATCCACCGGCACATACGCAGCCCCCGCCCTCACCACCCCCAACAGCACAGCGACCAGCTCCGCCGAACGATCCATCACCACACCCACCCGGCACTCCACACCCACACCCCGGCCCACCAGCCACCGCGCCACCCGCTCCGCACGCGCCTCCAGCTCCGCGTACGTCAACGTCGCGTCCGGACCAACCACCGCCACCGCATCCGGCGTCCGCGCCACCTGCGCCGCGAACAACTCCGGCAGCGTACGGACCGGCAATGGCCGGGCGGTGTCATTCCACCCCGCCACCACCGCGTGCTCCTCCACCCCATCCAGCACATCCACCCGACTCACCGTGAGGCCCGGGTCCGCGGCCACCTGCTCCAGCACCCGGGCGAGCCGGGACGTGAGGGTCCGAGCGGTCCTCTCGTCGAACAGGTCGGTGGCGTACAGGAGGTCGCCGACGATGCCGTCCGGATCGCCATGCGCATCGCGGCGCTCGGCCACCGTCAGGGAGAGGTCGAAGCGGGCGCCGGTGCTGTCCTCGGTGGGCATCGGCCGCACGTCGAGCTCCGGCAGGTCCCAGGAGCCACCCTCCTGGGGAAGGTTCTGGAGGACCAGCATGATCTGGAACAGCGGGTGCCGGGACAGCGAGCGCACCGGGTTGAGGTCGTCCACGAGCCGCTCGAAGGGCACGTCCTGATGGGCGTAGGCCGCCAGGTCGGTCTCCCGCACCCGCGCCAGCAGCTCCGCGAACGTCGGATCGCCGCTCACATCGGTGCGCAGCACCAGGGTGTTCAGGAAGAACCCGGCGAGATCGTCGAGGGCGCTGTCCCCGCGGCCGGCGGTCGCGGTGCCGAGGGGAATGTCGGTGCCCGCGCCGAGCCGGGCCAGCAGCATCGCCAGCGCCGCCTGCATCACCATGAACATGGTCGCCGACTCCCGCTGGGCGACGTCGGCCAGCCTGGCGTGGGACGTGCGGTCGACCTCCATACGGACCGAGGCTCCCCGGTACGACGAGACCGCGGGCCGGGTGCGGTCGGTGGGCAGGACCAGCTCCTGGGGCGCGTCGGCCAGGGCCTGGCGCCAGTAGCCGACCTGGGCGCTGATCAGGCTGTCCGGGTGGTCCAGGTCGCCCAGCACCTCCCGCTGCCACAGCGCGTAGTCCGCGTACTGCACCGGCAGCGGCACCCAGTCCGGCTCCGTGCCCCGCAGCCTGGCCTCGAACGCCGTGCGCACGTCGCGGGCCAGCACGCCCATGGACCAGCCGTCCACCGCGATGTGATGCGCCACCAGCACCAGCACGGACTCGGTGGCCGACACGACCAGCAACTCCGTCCGCCACGGAAGGTCACGCGTCAGGTCGAAGCTCCGGCGCGCAACGTCGGCCACGGCCGAGGTCAACTCGTCGCGGGTGACGTTCCGGACGTGCAGCGGGGTCCGCCCGGCGGCGCCGTGGAGGACCTCCTGCCGGGGCACGCCGTCGGTCCCGGGGAAGACGGTACGCAACGTCTCATGCCGGTCGGCCACATCGTGCAGTGCCGCCTGGAGCACGGCGGTGTCCAGCGCGCCGGCGAGGTGGAGGGCCAGCGGCACGCTGTAACCCGCGCCGGCGCCGGCCTCCTCCATCCGGTTCAGGACCCACATGCGCTGCTGCCCGAAGGACAGCGGCAGCACCTCGGGCCGCTCCCGGACGACCACCCCGGCCCGGACCCGGGCGCCTCGGCCGCCCTCCACCAGACGGGCGATGCCCTCGACCGTCGGTGTCGCGAACAGCTCCCTGATGCTGATCTCGGCATCCAGAGTGGAGCGGATGGCGGCGATCAGCCGCATCGCGAGCAGCGAGTCGCCGCCGAGCTCGAAGAACGAGCCGTCGGCGCCCACCCGCTTCAGCCCCAGGACATCGGCGTACAGCCCGCACAGGACCTCTTCCACCGGGGTGGTCGGCGCCCGGCCCGCTTCGCCGCCGAGGCCGGGGTCGGGCAGCGCGGCCCGGTCCAGCTTGCCGTTGGCGGTCGTCGGAAGAGCGTCGAGCGTCACGACGGCGGCCGGGACCATGTAGTCCGGCAGGGTGCGGGCGGCGAACGCGCGCAGCGCCTCGCCGTCGGTGCCTCCGCCTGCCGGAACGCCTGCCGGGACACCTGCCGGAACGCCTGCCGGGACGCCTGCCGGAACGCCTGCCGGAACGACGTAGGCAATCAGACGCTTCACACCCGGCTGGTCCTCGCGGACGACGACCGCGACCTGACCGACGCTCTCGTGCGCCGCCAGCACCGCCTCGATCTCCCCGAGCTCGATCCGGAACCCCCGCACCTTTACCTGGTTGTCCGCACGGCCCGCGAACACCAGCTCTCCCCCGGCGGTCCACCGTGCCAGATCCCCCGTGCGGTACATCCGTTCACCGGCCTCCGCGTACGGGCAGGCGACAAACCGCTCCGCCGTCAGCTCCGCACGCCCCGCATACCCGCGCGCCAGACCGGCCCCGGCCACATACAGTTCACCGGTGACTCCCGGCGCCACCGGGCGCAGGAACTCGTCCAGGACGTACGTCCGCGTGTTCCACACCGGGCCGCCGATCGGCACGGTCGTCCGCTCCGGCGCGTCGGTCAGCGCGGCGGACATCGTCGCGCAGATCGTCGTCTCGGTGGGCCCGTAGGCGTTGATCAGGTCCAGCCGGGGGGACCAGGCGGTCACCAGGGACGGCGGGCAGGCCTCGCCCGCGACGACGACCGTCCCGACGCAATCGGGCAAACTCGTGGCGCCGGCGAGCACCGACGGCGGCAGGGTCGCATGGGTAATCCCGTAGTCGCCGAGAAGGTCCTCCAGGGGCCCGTGCGGCGGCATCCGGTCGGCGGGCGCGGTGACGAGGGCCGCCCCGGAGGCCAATGCCATGACCAGTTCCCACACCGAGGCGTCGAAGCCGAGCGCCGCGAACTGGAGCACCCGCGATCCGGGGCCCACCCCGAACCGGTCGATCTGGGCGCCCGACAGGCCGGCGAGACCGGCATGGGTGACGACCACTCCCTTGGGAGTGCCGGTCGACCCGGAGGTGTAGATCACGTACGCCGGATGGGCGGGACGCAGCGCGACGGCCGGCGCGACGGCCGGGCACGCCGCGACCTCCGCCACCGTCGTGGGGTCGTCCCACACCACCCGCTCGACGCCGGCGGCGAGCAGCCCGGCGGTCCCGCCGGTGCCATCGGTGCCGCCGGTGCCAACGGTGCCGCCGATGCCATCGGTCC
>NZ_JBEXHC010000045.1:0-5834 GCF_040607655.1 Streptomyces sp. NPDC005266 | reverse complement strand
GTCCCGCCGATGCCAACGGTGCCAACGGTCCCGCCGATGCCAACGGTGCCAACGGTCCCGCCGATGCCAACGGTGCCAACGGTCCCGCCGATGCCAACGGTGCCAACGGTCCCGCCGATGCCATCGCTGCCAACGATGCCGCCGATGCCAACGGTGCCAACGGTCCCGCCGGTCCCGCCGGTCCCGCCGGTGCCGCCGGTGCACAGCACCAGGGCGGGTGACGCGTCGGCCAGGATGAACCCGATCCGCTCGGTGGGGTAGTTCGGGTCGACCGGGATGTAGGCCGCTCCTGCCTTGGCGACGCCGAGCACCACCACGACCAGCTCGGGCGAGCGCTCCATCAGGACACCGACCCGGTCCTCGGGGCCGACGCCCCGGCCGGTCAGCCACTGCGCCACCCGGTCGGACCGCTCGTCCAGCTCCGCGTACGTCAGCGTGACGTCGTCGCCGATGACCGCCGGCGCGCCGGGGGTGCGTGCGGCCTGGGCGCGGAACAGCTCGGGCAGGGTCGCGGCGGCGACCGGCCGGGCGGAGTCCTGCCACGCCTCGAGTACGGTGTGGCGCTCGGTGTCGTCGAGTACGTCAACCTGGCTGATTCGCACGTCCGGGTGGGCGGCGACCTGCTCGAGCACCCGGGCCAGGCGGGCCGCCAGGGCCACGGCGGTCGGCTCGTCGAACAGGTCGGTGGCGTACTGGAGGCTGCCGACGATCCCCGCGGGGGCGCCTCGCTCGTCACGCTGTTCGGTGAGGTTGACCGACAGGTCGAACCGGGCCGCCACATTCTCGTCCGCGGGCATCGGCTCGATGCTCAGGCCCGGGATGTCCCACGGGCTCTGGGTGCGCGGCAGGTTCTGGAGGATCAGCATGATCTGGAACAGCGGGTGCCGGGACAGCGAGCGAGCCGGTTTCACCTCGTCCACCAGCAGTTCGAACGGCACGTCCTGGTGGGCGTACGCCGCCAGGTCGGTCTCCCGCACCCGCGCCAGCAGCTCCGCGAACGTCGGGTCGCCGCTCACATCCGTGCGCAGCACCAGGGTGTTGATGAAGAACCCGGCCAGGTCGTCGAGCGCGCTGTCCCCGCGGCCGGCGACGGCAGTGCCCAGGGGAATGTCGTTCCCCGCGCCGAGCCGGGCCAGCAGCACCCCCAGCGCGGCCTGGACCACCATGAAGAGCGTGGCGGAACCACGCTCCGCCAGGTCCGCAAGACCCGCGTGCGCTCCCGCGCCGACCTGGACCCGGACGGCCCGCCCCCGGAAGGAGCCGGCCGCCGGCCGCGCCCGGTCCACGGGAAGCGCCAGCTCCTCCGGCAGGTCCGCCAGGGCCTGCCGCCAGTAGCCGAGCTGCCCGCCGATCAGGCTGCCGGGGTCGCCGGGATCGCCGAGCACATCGCGCTGCCACAGCGCGTAGTCGGCGTACTGGACAGGCAGCGGCGACCAGTCGGGGGCGCGGCCGGAGCACCGGGCCCGGTAGGCATCCCACAGATCACGGGACAGGACGCCCATGGACCAGCCGTCCACCGCGATGTGGTGCGCCACCAGCACCACGACGTGGTCGGTGGCGGACAGCCTCACCAGCCCGACACGCCACGGCAGTTCGGTGGACAGATCGAAGCCCCGGCCGCCGGCCTCGGCGAGCAGTGCGGGAAGCTCGGCGGGCACCGACTGGCGGACCCGCACGGACGGCCTGGCCTCCGGGCCGTGCAGAATTTGCTGCCGGGGCACGCCATCCGTCTCCGGGAAGACCGTGCGCAGCGTCTCATGCCGGTCGGCGACGTCCCCGAGAGCCGCTTCGAATGCCTCGACATCCAGGGCGCCGGTCAGCCGCACGGACGTGGACACGTTGTAGGCGGCACCCACGCCGGCTTCCTCCAGCCGGTTGAGGAACCACATGCGCTGCTGGCCGAACGACAGCGGCAGCACCTCGGGGCGCTCCGCCGCGACCAAGGCCGTCCGTACGTCGCCCTGCCCGCTCTCGACCAGCCTGGCCAGACCGGCCACCGTCGGCGCGCCGAACAGCTCCCGGATGTTGACCTCGGCGCTCAGCTCGGAGCGGATCCTGGCGATCAGGCGGATCGCGAGCAGGGAGTCTCCGCCGAGTTCGAAGAACGACTCCTCGGCCCCGACCCGGTCCAAGCCCAGCACCTCGGCGAACAACCCGCACATGGCTTCCTCCGCCGGTGTCTGCGGGCCCCGGCCGGTGCCGCCGGTGAACTCGGGTGCGGGCAGGGCCGCGCGGTCCAGCTTGCCGTTGACGGTCACCGGGAGGGAGTCCAGAAGGAGGACGGCCGAGGGGACCATGTAATCGGGCACCTTGCCCGCCACATACTCCCCCAGCGCCTCCACGTCCACGCTTTCCTGCGCCGCGACGACATACGCCACGATCCGCTTGGCCCCCGGCTGATCCTCCCGCAGAATGACAGCGACCTGACCGACGCTCTCATGCGCCGCCAGCACCGCCTCGACCTCACCCGGCTCGATCCGGAAACCACGGATCTTCACCTGATCATCCGCACGGCCCGCGAACACCAACTGACCCTCGGCGCTCCACCGAGCCAGATCACCCGTGCGATACATCCGCACACCGGACCCGCCGAACGGCGCCGCCACGAAACGCTCCGCCGTCAGACCGGCACGCCCCGCATATCCACGCGCCAACCCCGCCCCGGCCACATACAGCTCACCGACCACACCCGGCGCCACCGGACGCAGAAACTCATCCAGCACATACACCCGGCTGTTGTCCATCGGATACCCGATCGGCACACCATCCGGCACCGACTCCCCAGCCGTAAACGCCAACTGCGTCGTGAACGCCGTCGTCTCCGTCGGCCCGTATGTCGTACGGACGGTCAGCTGAGGATGCTCCGCAAGCAGCGCCCGAATCGCAGACGCGGACACCACATCCCCACCCGTGGACACCTCCCGGACACCGGCGAAGATCTCCGGCGACTCCTCCGCCAACACCCGGAACAACCCCGCCGTCGCATGAACATTCGTCACACCATGCTCAGCAATCAAACGCCCACGCACAGCCGCATCCTTCTCACCATGCGGCAACACCACCAGCCGCCCACCCCGCGTCAGCGTCACCCACAGCTCATACGTCGAGGCGTCAAAGGCATGATTGGCCTGCACCAACACCCGCTCCACCACATCGTCACGCCAAACACGATCCGCGACGAAAGCGGCGATGTTCCCGTGAGTGACAGCGACACCCTTCGGCACACCCGTCGAGCCCGACGTATACATCACATACGCCAGGCTGTCCGGCGAAACGGTCACGCCCGGATCCACCGGCTCCGCCCCGAACACCTCCGCCACCGGCAACACCGACAGACCGTCCACCCCTCGGTCGGCCAGCACCAGCGACACCCCGGCCTCCGCCACCACCGCCCGCAGCCGCTCCACCGGGTAGTCCGGGTCCAGCGGCACGTAGGCCGCGCCCGCCTTGACCACGCCCAGCAGAAGAACGACCAGCTCGGCCGAGCGGTCCATCACCACACCGACCCTGCTCTCCGGACCCACCCCGCGATCCGCCAGCCGTCGCGCCACGCCGTCGGCCCGCGCGTTCAACTCGGCGTACGTCAGCGTCACCTCGGCCCCGGCCACCGCGACCGCGTCCGGGGTACGGGCCACCTGCGCTGCGAACAGCTCAGGCAGAGTCCGGACGGGCAGCGGCTGGACGGTGTCATTCCATACCTCGGTCACCTGCCGCACCTCGGCGGGCTCCAGCACCTCCAGTCGACTGACCGGCACCCCCGGATCAGCCGCCACCTGCCGCAGCACCCGCACCAGCCGGTCCGCGAGTGTCCGGGCGGTGGAGTCGTCGAACAGGTCGGTCGCGTACTGGATGGCGCCGCCGAGGCCGGCCGGCTCGCCCTGGTCGTCATGGAGTTCGTTGAGCCCGATGGACAGATCGAAGCGGCTCACGACCGTCTCGTCCGCCGGGATGGGCTGCACCAGGAGACCGGGCAGCTGCCAAGTCGCCTCCGTGCGAGCTTCGTTCTGGACGGCCAGCATGACTTGGAAGAGCGGGTGCCGGGACAGGGAACGGGCGGGGTTGAGGTCCTCCACCAGCCGTTCGAACGGCACGTCCTGGTGGGCGTAGGCCGCGAGGTCCGTGTCCCGGACCCGGGCCAGCAGCTCCTCGAACGTCGGATCCCCACTCGCGTCCGTGCGCAGCACCAGCGTGTTGATGAAGAACCCGGCCAGGTCCTCCAGGGCGCCGTCCGTGCGGCCGGCAACCGCCGCGCCGACGGGTATGTCGGTTCCCGCGCCGAGCCTGGCCAGCAGCATCGCGAGCGCCGCCTGCACCACCATGAACAGGGTCGCCGAGCCCTGACGAGCCGCTTCCAGCAGCGCGGCGTGCGTCTCCGGATCCACCTCCAGCGGCACCAAGCCCCCCTCGAAGGAGGCGATCGCGGCACGGGCCCGGTCGACCGGAAGCGTCAGCTCCTCCGGCAGATCGCTCAATGCTTCGCGCCAATGGGCGAGTTGGGCGCTGATCACGCTGTCGGGGTCATCCAGGTCGCCCAGCACCTCCCGCTGCCACAGCGCGTAGTCGGCGTACTGTACCGGCAGCGGCGACCAGTCGGGCTCCGTGCCGCGCAGCCGAGCCTCGAACGCCGTGCGCAGATCGCGGGCCAGCACGCCCATGGACAGGCCGTCGACGGCGATGTGATGGGCCATCAGCACGAGTACGGACTCAGTGGCCGACACGGTGAGCAGATCCGTCCGCCACGGCAGATCACGCGTCAGATCGAAGCGCCGGCGCGCCGCCTCGGCCACCGCCGTCGGCAGCTCCGTCGCCGATACTTCATGAATGTGGAGAGGGGCCCGGCCTGCGGTGGCATCGAGGACCTGCTGTCGGGGCACGCCGTCCGTCTCGGGAAAGACGGTACGCAACGTCTCATGCCGGTCGGCCACGTCGTGCAGCGCCGCTTCGAGCACGGCGGTGTCCAGGTCACCGACGAGGCGCAGCGCGAGGGCCACGTTGTAACCGGCGTCGGCGCCCACCTCCTCCATCCGGTTCAGGAACCACATGCGCTGCTGGCCGAAGGACAGCGGCAGCACCTCGGGCCGCTCCCGGACCACCACACCGGTCCGGGCCCGGCCGTTCCGGTCTCCGTCGACCAGGCGGGCGATACCCGCGACCGTGGGTGCGGCGAACAGTTCGGAGATGCTGATTTCAGCGTCGAGGGTGGTGCGGATGCGGGCGATCAAGCGCATGGCGAGCAGCGAGTCGCCTCCCAGGTCGAAGAACGAGCCGTCCGCGCTCACCTGATCCAGCCCCAGCACCTCGGCGAACAGCCCGCAGAGAGCCTCCTCTACCGGTGTCGCCGGGGCCCGGCCCGCCGCCTCCAACTCAGGTGCGGGCAGAGCGGCCCGGTCGAGCTTGCCGTTGACGGTGACCGGGAGGGTGTCCAGGAGGAGGATGACCGAGGGGACCATGTAGTCGGGCAGCTTGCCCGCCACGCACTCCCGCAGCGCCTCCGCATCGAGGACATCACCGGCCGGAACCACATAGGCCACCAGCCGCTTCACTCCCGGCTGATCCTCCCGCACCACCACCGCGACCTGACCGACGCTCTCGTGCGCCGCCAGCACCGCCTCGATCTCACTCGGCTCGATCCGGAAACCACGGATCTTCACCTGATCATCCGCCCGGCCCGCGAAGACCAGGGTCCCCTCACGGGTCCAGCGGGCCAGGTCACCCGTGCGATACATCCGCTCACCGGCTCCACCGAACGGCACCGCCACAAACCGCTCCGCCGTCAGCCCCGCCCTGCCGTCATACCCCCGCGCCAACCCCGCACCCGCCACATACAACTCACC
>NZ_JBEXHC010000044.1:0-9749 GCF_040607655.1 Streptomyces sp. NPDC005266 | reverse complement strand
TGGGCAGACCAGTGGATACCCCATGCCCGCACCCCAGCCGACAGCCCAGAACCCGCCCAGAGAGCACTTCGAAACCACGTCGGTGGATCGAGGCTTAGCCTCGCGCTTTCACGAGGTGGGCTGTCCAAGAGTTGGTCAGAAACACGGAAAGTGCCCTTGACCTGCAACGATAGGACTTGCTGAGGGTCCTGTTGACTGCAAGGAAAAGAGCACTTTCCAGGTGAGAGAGCCTATCTCGCCGTACCCACGTGTCCGTGTCCAGGGAGACGGTCGGCAGGTGGTCTCGCAGGCCGGTGCGGTCCTGCTGCTGGAGACGGTCCGCAAAACTGGTCTTGACCAGGCGATATCCGCAGCTCTGGCTCCGTGCCGGAAGCCGCGGGCCGTCCACGATCCCGGCAAGATCCTCCTGGACCTCGCTCTGGCGGTCGCGCTGGGCGGGGACTGCCTCGCGGATGTCGCCATGCTGCGGTGTGAGCCGGCCGTCTTCGGCCCGGTCGCCTCCGACCCGACCGTCTCCCGCCTGATCGACACCCTCGCCGCATCCGGCGAGAAAGCCCTGCAGGCCATCCGGTCCGCACGCTCCGAAGTCCGCAGCCGGGTCTGGTCGTTGGCCGGCGAGAACGCCCCGGACGCCGACGGTCAGGTCACCGTCGACCTCGACGGCGTCCTCGTGATCGCGCACTTCGACAAGGAGGACGCGGCCGCGACCTGGAAGAAGACCTACGGCCATCACCCGCTGACGGCCTTTGTCGACCACGGCCAGGGCGGAACCGGAGAGCCCGTCGCCGCTCTTCTCAGACCGAGAAACGCAGGCTCCAACACCGCCGCCGACCACATCACCACCGCCCAACTCGCCCTGGCCCAACTGCCCAAGCACTACCGGCGAGGACGGCAGACGCTGATCCGCACGGACTCCGCCGGCGGCACCCACGACTTCGTGTCCTGGCTCGCCAGGCGAGGCCGATGGCTGTCCTACTCGGTCGGCATGGTGATCACCGAGATCATTCACCAGCATGTGCTGAAGATCCCGGCCCCGGCCTGGACACCGGCCGTCGAGGCCGACGGCAAGGTCCGTGACGGGGCCTGGGTCGCCGAGCTCACCGGCAGCCTGCTGGACGGCTGGCCGAAGGGGATGCGGCTGATCGTCCGCAAGGAACGGCCGCATCCCGGGGCCCAGTTGAGGATCACCGACGCGGACGGCATGCGGATCACGTGCTTCGCGACCAACATCCCGGACCGTCCCATCGCCGAGCTCGAGCTCCGGCACCGGCTGCGGGCCCGCGCCGAGGACCGGATCCGGGCCGCCCGGTCCACCGGCCTGCGTAACCTGCCCCTGCACCACACCGCGCAGAACAAGATCTGGCTGGAGATCGTCCAGATCGCTCTCGACCTGCTGGCCTGGATGCCCATGCTCGCCCTGACCGGCCAGACCCGGCTCTGGGAACCCCGCCGCCTTCGGTTCCGCCTGTTCTCCGCAGCCGCCCAGTTCGTCACCACCGGCCGACGCCGCATCCTCCGCCTCGCCCGCCACTGGCCCTGGACCGGTGAGGTCACAGGCGCCCTCGAACGTCTTGCACTCCTGCCGAACCCCGGCTGACCAGCAACCTTCCCGCCCTACGAGGGAGCCAGCACAGACCGGAGCAGTGGAACCCGGCGTCCACCCGAGACGACACACGGCTCCTCAGCCTGCCCACCACCAGCCACAGAGAGCGAAACGGCCCACCGGCTCCGTCGGCGGACCGTCACGAAAGATCGAGGTTAGCTACTATCTGCTGATGTCCTGCGTCTTCTGCGGTAGTTCTCCCGTCACCAGAGAGCATGTCTTCCCTCAGTGGCTGAACCAGTATCTTCCGCCAGGGCGACAGCAGACTGAACAGGCCCGCTATGGGGCGGGCGCCTACGAGGTCACCAGAGAGAGCTTGGGCCTGGACTTCACGGTCAAGAAGGTGTGTGCCCCGTGCAACAACGGCTGGATGTCGAAGCTTGAAACATCCTCCAAGGAAGCCCTCGAACCACTCATCACCCGGCAAAACCTTGATCTCATCTCCCTCCAGCAGCAACGCCAGATCGCGCTCTGGGCCACAAAGACAGCGATGATGGCCGACCAGGTTCAGCAGGAGCCCCTCCTGCCGTCCCATCAGCTCCGGAGAATGCGTACTCACCGAGCGATTCCTGGTGGAACGCGCGTCTGGCTGGGGTCTTGCCCCGAACGCAACCCCACCGTCACCAGTCACACCGTGAGGATCGACCTCACAGGTGTATCCACTGCTGGCAACCCCCAGCCGGTCGGGTTCTTCTGCCCCATGAAGATCGGGCATCTGTGCATCTACGTCTATTTCCCGGCCGTGGACGTCGTCATCCAGCACGCGCGTGAGTTCCACCTCTCCGTCGCCCGGATATGGCCCCGTCGCTCCACCGACCTACCTTTCCCTCCACCCGTCCAGCCACGGAACGGGGAAGCCTTCGAGGCATTCGCTGACGCGCTTCGCAAGAGCCTCTACCTCTACACACCCGAGCAGGCGGCCGAGCACGGGCTCAAGGAGTCCTGAGATCGGGGCCAGGTCTGCAGATCACACCGACTGAAGTGCTCAACCGTCAACTGAAACGCTCGGTCACAGGAGATGTGACTGAGCGCCCAGGTTGGCCAGTCTGACCACCACAGTTGGCCACACCTCGCGCCTCACTTCACTGCGCAGGGAGCGCAAGCCGGCACGAACTACCAGGACTGGAACCACCAGATCCCGCCAGTCACGGCAGCGCTGCCGACCGCGTACGCAGCACCTCGGATCATGGCGAACCCGGCAACCCGAAGCATGTGTCGAGGCCCCTTGCGGAATCGGCTTGTCATTTGATCTTCCCATCTGGCCTGGTTGCCGTGCGCACAACGCGCGGCACGCGTATGCCCAGTAGGCCAACCCGTCCCACGGTGAGGGCCTCTGTGGATCGCGGGGTTCTAACTAGACTGGCCCCGTGGCGTGGAAAGAGCCCAGTGACGCCGAACGGCGACTGCGTGAGCGGCTTGCGGCGGACGGGCTATCAGTGAGCTGGGCGAAGATCCGCCGATGGCGGGAGTTCGGCGCGCTCCCCTGGAGGAAACAGCACGGCCTGGGGCGTGGGTCTGGGTCCACCTCGGAGCTCCTGCCGGAGACCTTCGTGGTCGCTGAGGCCCTGGCTTTGGCCACCATCAAGAAGAGACCACTGGAGCAGGCAGTACTCCACGTGTTCACCACGCACCCTCGGTTCGATCAGGGCCTTGCGGCCACGTCGGTACCGCTGCCCGAACGTGCGGTTCGACGCGCTTTGGCCTGGTACATGGCCCGGGACGACTCTCATCCACTTGCCGCCATCGAGAAGGCCGCCCGGTCCGCAGGCAGCTGCCCCGACAAAGCCATGGACGCCGCCCTGGAGTCGGCTCACCGCTATTTCTCCAAGCTGTACCGGCAGGCGACACAAAGAAGGCACCCACCGGGAACGACGGCGCCCAATAATCTTGCCGACGCCGACGGTCTCGCCACCTTCGCCGTGGCCACAGTGCTCGGCTTCGAGAACTACGGCGCCGACGCCATCGTGGAGGCAGTCAGCAAGTCACTGCCGGAACTCGCTGACGAGTACGGCAACCAGTTGTTCGCCCAATGGATTAAGGCCGTCCGAAAGGCAGAGGGCGTCAGCGAGAGACCATTTTCCCGCCGACCTCGCTGGCCCTCACTCGAAGACCGGGTCCAGAGGATGGAGCGGGTCGAGTATCCGGTGATCTGCACGGTCCGCGACGTGCTGGCCCTTCTCGTAGAAGCCTCCCCTGCGCTGGCCTTGGCCCGGCAAGCAGGGATCGACGATCCGGACGTACTGCACATTGAGGCAATTCGGACATCAAACCGGCGCACGGACGAATACCTGAGGCGGGCTGAGGCCATCAGCCGCCGTCCCGGGGATCGGGCCTGGAAAGGCTTCACTGGCCTTCTCCTGGACGTGTGCACCTCGCCGCGACGGCTGAGCACGTTCCAGGAGGAGGTCACGGCTCTGGACCCCGCCTTGGACGACGTGCCGGGCCTTGGTCGTCGCATACTCGCGAGCTGTAACGCACCCACCGCCAGCTCGGACGGCGAAGCATGAGGTCACCAAGCGCCACAAGACGCCGTTGGCCCGTTGAGCGTACGGATCTCCTCGACGTTGGGCCACGGGCCCGCAACCATTCCCCCGTCCCGGTCCTCCATATCGGGTCCCGGGCGGGCTACATGGCACGAGGATGGGGGAACGCCGCGGGAGGCCGACGGGCAGCGAAGAGAATCAGCGAGTTTCTGATGGAGATGGTTAGGGAAGCCGTCGCCGAGCTGATCCTCACTCTGATCACCTGGGACACGCCGCAGGCCGACATGCTGGAGCAATGGAGTGTGGAGCTGCGCCGCGCGGTCCGAGCACAGGATCGCCCGAATTCGCCGTGAATGCCCGCGGGGGCGCGCCGATCTCGTAACCGGGGCTCAGCGCAGACCATCATGTCCGGCGCTGCGGGTCGGGCGCGAGCGTGATGGCCATCCAAGGTGCCGCCTCCTCGCGGTAGCTGTGTCCGACCGGGGCCAGTTCAGCGCTGCGGGAAAGACTGAAGATCGCGATCATGATCATGTCCGAGCCGTCCGCGACGGAGGTGAGCTGGGTGCGGCAGCGCTGGCAGGACCCTCGATGAAGCGTCGGCCAGGTGGAGAAGTACGTCGGCTCACCTACCGGGCCCGTCCACTTCAGAGCGTTCCTGTGGAATCCGACCCACGCCATCGCCGGCGCACCGGAGAGGCGCGTGCAGTGCTCGCACGAGCACAATTCCCTGTCAAGTCCATGTGTTCAGTTCTTTGCTCCTTTGTGTGGTGGCGTGCGGTGGTGGCCGCCGGAGAGGTGGGACGGCCACCCAACGGTTCGGACGAGCAGCCCCTGTCAGGTCGACTGTGCCTCGTTCATCGGCGCGATGTAAGCCGCTTCGATGAAATTGATGAACCTGTGCGAGTTCTCGTCGCCGAGCGTGTTCCCGATGCAGAGGAGCATGCGGTGGGCGGCTCTCAACTCTTCGCTGACGCCCCACTCACCCAAATTCTTCGAAGCGGCCCGCAGTGCTCGAATTCCTGGGATGGTCGTTCGCTTCCTTCTCATCAGGTGTCGACGGCTCGAACGTCTCTGAAAAGCAGCCCAGTGCTTTTCAGAAGTCGTCCTGATTGAGCATCCCCCTGGACTGTCTTGGACCACAGACCACGGTACGACCCTCGCAGGGTTTCCTGTCACCCTGGCCGAGCAGGTCGCGCTGCGGGCCCCGGCCCGGGATTTCGCGCTCTGCTGGCGGGCGAGGACGGGATGCCGGCCGGGGACCATCGAGGGTGCGAGTGAAGCCGCCAGCCAGCGGACGAACGGTCAACCGGCCGCGCTGTGCTCGGTCTCCGGCCCTGAGGGCAGCCAGTGCACGGCGTTGTCGCGGAAGGACGCGTGGATGGGCACAAGGTCTGTGCCGCTGGTGTCGTCGAGGGCGGTGACGTTGATGCCGATCTCCGGGATGTCGCTGTCGATCGCTGCGACGCGGCTGCCGCAGGTCGGACAGAAGCCGCGCTTCGCCTCGTCTTTGAAGGTCTCGTACCAGGTCAGCTCGCTCTCGCCGGTCCAAGTGACCGTCTCGAAGCCCACCCACCACATCACAGGGGTGCCGCCGAGCTTTTGGCAATGCTCGCAGGCGCAGGTGTGGGGGAAGACGGCCGGACCCCGGGTGATGAAGCGGACGCGGCCGCACAGACAGCCGCCGGTACGCCCCTCGGCTTCTTCGGCTCCCTGGGCGTCGGTAGCGGGAATGGCATTCATCAGGTGATCTCCTGGGATCGGTAGGTTAGTTGAGTCCATCAATGTGCCATCCCTTCCATGATCGGCAGGAGGCCGTCGGCGGCCTGCGGGAAATCGAGGAAGTCGTCGGGGTACGGGCATCCCCGCCGACCTGTCCTCGGGCCCCTGGGCGCCCGGGTTCTGCGGACCGAAGGGACGGAAGACGGTGCACGAAGTAGTTAGGGTGCAGATCTTCTGAGGGCTGGTCATAGGCCTGTGACCAGCAGGTTCATCGCTGGTGCCTGATGAGGGAGGGCTCGCTGTCATTTCGGCACCGGAACATCCGAGCTGTGGTGACGAGCGCGCCGATCAGCACGGACGCTACCTGTTCGAGATACCCCACGGGGCAGAGGGACATGTGAATGTGCAGGTCACGATGGCCTTGTATGCACCTTCAGAAGATCCGCGCCCAAACTGGATCGCAATTGATCGTTTCGAATATCTCGGGCCATGCACGCCTGCGGTTCCCTACGCTGTGGTGAATTCACTCATCTGCGTGCCACGGCACGAGCTTCGAGGGGGGAACCATGGAACTCGACGCGTTCATGGAACTGGCCGGACCGACCATCGGAGCCGCGATGTCCGCCTACGGGGTCGCGGTACTGACTCAGGCGGAGGACGCGGCGGCGGGCGCAACCGTGAACCTGGGAAGAAGGATCCTCCAGCACGTGTGGCACCGGCGCGACGAGCAGCAGCGTGACACGTTGGAGACGGAGATCCGTGAGGCGGCGACGGAGAGCGAGAACGCCGACGCCCAGGCCGCGTTGCGGCAAGCCGTCAAGCGCACCCTCCGGAACCACCGGGAGCTGTTGGAGGAGCTGGCCGAGCTGCTGCCGCGGCCGGAGCAGCAGTCGGGCGGCATCGCCGTGTCGGGCCATGGCTCCGTGATCAACGTGGGCACCAACAACGGAACGATGAGCGCCAACACAACGGTCCCTGGCGGGACCACCCGGTGACATCGGCACCACTGGATATCAGCGGTGTCGGACAGGTCGTCAACTTCGGCACCAACAACGGCGTGATGTACAGCACAGTCACGACGGTCGTGCTGTCGGCCGAGGCGCTGCGATCGGCTGCCGACACTCCGGCCGACGGAGTCGTCCATCTGCTTCAGCCGACCAGCCACTTCACCGGGCGACAGGACGAACTGGCCTCAATTCGTGAAGCGTTGAGTGCCAAGCGCGCCGGTCCGGGTGCAGCGGCGGTGGTCGTCCACGGGCTGGGCGGGGTCGGCAAGACCACACTGGCACTGCAGTACGCCCAGACCTTCCGCGAGACGTACGACCTCGTCTGGCTGATGGACGCCTCCTCTCCGGAGAAGATCGAAAAGAGCCTGGCCGACATCACCCTGCGTCTGCGACCTGTCTGGCCCGGAACACCGCAACAGCCCGAGCTCGCCTCGTGGGCCTTCGCCTGGCTCCAGCGCCACACCAAATGGCTGCTGGTGTACGACAACGTCGAGGATCCCGCGCTCCCGCTCCTCGGCCACTTCCTGGGCAGTCTCGGCGGCGGACACCACCTGATCACTAGCAGGCTGGCCGACGACTGGGACGACCTCGGCGCCGCCGACGGCGCGCTGCTCCCACTCGGCGTTCTCCCGCAGGGCGAGGCGGCGGACCTCCTGTGGTCCTGGGTGTCCGAATGGGATCCGTCCAACGAGTCACGGTGGGAGACCGAGCAGTTGGCCCGGGAGCTCGACGGCCTCCCGCTCGCCCTGGACCAGGCCGGAGCCTACCTGAGACGGACCCGCGCCACGGTCGTGGCCTACCGGCGCCGCCTCGGACTCCACTTATCCAGAACCGCTGCGCGCCGGGCCCCGCAACGGACCGTCGCCCGGATTTGGCAGGTGACCCTGACGGCGATCGCCGCCGACGACCCGTCGGCGGTCGAACTCCTCTACGCCCTGGCCTGGTTGGACCCGGATGAGTGCCCACGCGACCTGGTCACCCGGCTGGCACCGGACGAGATCGCGGCCGACGACGCCCTGGGCGTCCTGCACGCCTACAGCATGATCACCTTCGCCTGGCGGGAGGTACGCGTCCACCGCCTGGTCCAGAGCGTGCTTCGCACCGACGCCATCACCGCCGCACAGCACGCGCGCCCTGGCGAGCCCGCGCCAGGAAGGCCCCGGGGGCGGCACGAGGCCGAGCAGGCACTGCTCCAGACGGTCTACCCAAGGGGAGTGGAGCAAGCACACGACGCCTCCGAACTCGCGCGCCTCGCCGGACAGGTGTGCGCACTGGCGGCGACCGACCCGAAGGACTGCCACAGCGTGCTGGTGTCCGCGCTCTACGTGAGCACCGCCATGCACCTGAACGGCCAGGGCCACACCGTCCGGGCGCTGCCGTTGTATGAGGCGTACAAGGTTCAGACCGAGCTCGGATTCGGCCACGACCACCCGTACGCGCTGGTAGCCCGCTGCGGTGTGGCTGGAGTGTACGAAGCGGTGGGTCGCCTTGAGGACGCGGTCAAGACCCTGGAACCGACGCTTGAGCAGAGCCTGCGGATCCATGGTCCTGGACATCTCACCACCCTGAACCTACGCGGCAGCCTCGCCTCCGCCTACAAGTCGGCCGGGCAACTGGAACGGGCGATCGACGAGTGCGAGACGGCCGTAGCTGCGAGCAGGGACGCCCTCGGGCCCAATCATCTCAGAACCCTGACCTTGCAAAATGAGCTGGCGAGGATCTACCAGTTGGTCGGCCGCATCGACCAGGCGATCGGGATCTACGAGGACATCGTCCAGCGAGATGCCGACGCATCCGACTACGAGAACCTGGCGCCCTCGCTGAAACACAACTGGTTACGGATACGCAACAACCTCGCCGGGGCTTACCAGAGCGTTGACCGCTTCCCGCAGGCAATCGCCCTGTACAAGGAGGTACTGGCCGACTTCGAAGATGCCTGCGGCCCCGACCACCCGGAGACCCTCAGCTGCCTGGGCAACCTCGGACACGCCTACGAGGCGGCCGGAGATCTGGGCCGGGCGCAGGAGCTGTACCAGGACGTCCTGAGGCGGCGGGAGGAAGTCCTCGGCGAGGAACACCCCGACACCCTGCTGAGCCGCAGCAACTTCGCCTACCTCTGCCTGAGGACGGGCGACATCCCGACCGGGCTCGACCTGTGCCGGACGACACTGGTGCAGCGCACGGGTGTCCTCGGTCCTGAACACCCTGACACTCTGGTCAGCCGCAGCCTGCTCGCCTCAGCCTACGACGCGGCCGGGGAGACGGAGCACGCGGTCACCCTCTTTGTGGAGATCCTCAGCCTGCGCCGGAAGGTGCTCGGCGATACTCACCCCGACACGCTTCGAAGCCTGGTGAGCCTCGCCGGCTGCTACTACGAGCTGGGGGACGCCGCCCGTGCTGTACCCCTCCTCGAAACCGCGCTGACCGAACAAGAACGGCTGTTCGGAACCGAAAGTCGGGATGTCATGCTCGTCCGCAACAACCTCGCGGCGGCCTGCCGGGCGACAGGTGACCTGGGGCGGGCACACGCGCTGATCACGACCGTCCTGGAGCAGCGCACACGGATCCTGGGCCCGGACCACCTGGACACCCTCAGCAGCCGCGCCGTTCTGGCCCGGGTGTACGAGGCGTCAGGCGAACTCGACCAAGCAATCCCGCTGTACGAATCCACACTCACCCGTCTCATCGAGCTGGTCGGCGCAGACCATTCCGTCACCAGCGTGGTAGCAGGCCTCCTGGAGGAGGCGATACGCAAGAGGGAACAGGACTGCCCGCAGCCGTGACGTGGGTCAACCACAAGATCGGACGATACCTCGGGTCTGTACGGTGGGCGATGTAACTCCCTAGTACTCCAGTGTGACTTCGCGATCTTGCTGCGGACCCGGCTGGGAACGGGTACGGCCACCGCGTGATCATCGGTTGGTGTGTGGACAAACG
>NZ_JBEXHC010000043.1:0-9845 GCF_040607655.1 Streptomyces sp. NPDC005266 | reverse complement strand
GAGCATGCAGGGCGGGCTTTGCCGGAGTACATGGTGCCCACCGCGATCGTGTCGCTGGATGCGTTCCCGGTGACGGTGAACGGCAAGCTGGACCGAGCGGCCCTGCCCGCACCGAACTTCGGCGGGACGAGCGGGCGAGGCCCGGCGACCGCGCTGGAAGAGATCCTGTGTGGTCTGTTCCGTGAGGTGCTCGGCCTGGACTGGGTGGGTGCCGAGGACTCGTTCCTTGAGCTGGGCGGCGACTCGGTGCTGGCGACCCGTCTGATCGTCCGGATCCGTACCGTGCTCGACACCGAGGTCGGCATCCGTGATCTGTTCCGGGGACCCACGGTCGCTGAACTCGCCCGGCTGGTCGACGCCCGACGCGATACCGGAGTCCGCCGCCCCGCCCTGGTCGCGGCGGAACGCCCCGAGGTGCTGCCGCTGTCGTTCGGTCAGCAGCGGATGTGGTTCCTCAACCAGCTGGACGAGGCAGGTGCCGATGCCGCCTACAACGTGCCCCTGGTGCTGCGTCTCTCCGGTGAGCTGGATCTGAGCGCACTGGAATCCGCGCTCGGTGATGTGGCCGACCGGCACGAGAGTCTTCGTACGGTGTTTCCGGCTGTCGATGGTGTGCCGCGGCAGCGCATTCTGATGGGTGCGGCGGGCCGGCCGCGGTTGGGTACGTGTGATGTCGGTGCGGCCGAGCTGGCGGGGGTGCTGGTCGGGGAGGCTGCGCGGGGCTTTGACCTGTCGGGTGAGTTGCCGTGGCGGGTGTGTCTGGTGGCGCTGTCCGAGTGCGAGTTCGTGCTGCTGGTGGTGGCGCATCACATCGCGGTGGACGGGTGGTCGATGGGGATCCTCGCCAATGATCTGCGGGCGGCGTACGCGGCCCGGCTGGTGGATGGTGTGCCGGAGTGGGCGCCGCTTGGGGTGCAGTACGCCGACTATGCGCTGTGGCAGCGTGAGGTGCTGGGTGAGCTGGATGACCCGGACAGCCTGATCAGCGCCCAACTGGGCTACTGGCGGCGAGCGTTGGCGGGTCTGCCGGAGGAGCTGGCGCTTCCGGTGGATCGGGTGCGCCCGGCGGTGGCCTCCTTCCGGGGTGGCTCGGTGCCGTTGGAGGTGGACCCGGAGACGCACGCGGCGCTGCTGGAGGTGGCCCGTCAGGGTTCGGCGACCATGTTCATGGTGGTGCAGGCGGCGTTGGCGATGCTGCTGGCGCGGCTGGGTGCGGGGGGCGACATCCCGATGGGTACGGCGGTGGCCGGGCGGGGAGATCGCGCGCTGGAGGATCTGGCGGGGTTCTTCGTGAACACGCTGGTGCTGCGCACCGATGTCAGCGGCGATCCGACGTTCGAGGAGCTGTTGGGCCGGGTCCGGGAGGCCGATCTGGCGGCCTACGCCCATCAGGATGTTCCGTTCGAGCGGTTGGTGGACGAGCTGAATCCGGTGCGGTCGCTGTCCCGGCATCCGCTGTTCCAGATCATGCTGGTGCTCCAGAACGTGCCGCCCGCGCAATGGGACCTGCCGGGCCTGAGGGTCGAAGCCATGGACGAGCGGGCGTTGCCCGACGAGGCGGTCCCGGCGCGCGTGGACCTGTCGTTCAACCTGGCCGAGCGCCGCGATGAGCGTGGTGCGCCGGCCGGGATCGCGGGCGACCTTCGCTACGCCAAGGATCTGTTCGACGACACCACGGCCCAAGAACTCGCCCGCCGACTCCAGGGTGTTCTGACGCAGGTGGTCGCCGATCCCGGCATGCGGCTCAGCGACCTGGACGTGCTCGATTCGGCCGAACGGCACGCGGTGCTTCACGCCTGGAACGACACCGACCGGGAGACGCCCGCCCGGACCTTGCCCGAGCTGTTCCAGGCCCAGGTCTCCCGTACTCCGGACGCCGTGGCGGTGACGGACGCCGATGTCACGCTGACGTACGCGGAGCTGGAGGCGCGCGCGAACCAGGTGGCGCACGCGCTGCTCGGTCGCGGCATCGGCCCGGAGGACCGGGTCGCCGTCGTCATGGAACGGTCGGCCGAGCTGGTCGCGGTACTGCTCGGCGTGGTCACGTCGGGTGCCGCCTACGTACCCGTGGACCCCGCCTATCCGGCGGACCGTATCCGGCTGATGCTGGCCGACACCAAGCCGGTGCTTGTTGTGTGCACCCGTGCGAGTGCTCCGGCCGACGCCCCGTTCCCCTTCCTCGTCGTGGACGACCCGTCCACGACGGCCGAGATCGCGGCCGCCCCCACGACCGCGCCCGTTGACGCCGACCGGACCGCTCCATTGCGCCTTGCCCATACGGCGTACGCGATCTACACCTCCGGGTCGACCGGGACACCGAAGGGCGTCGCGGTCACCCACCGGGGGCTGTCCAACCTGGTGTCCTGGCGCGTGGCGCACTACGGCTGGGGCCCGGGCGACCGGGTGCTCCAGTTCGCGTCGGTGTCGTTCGACGTGTCCGTCGCGGAGATCTTCCCCGCGCTGGCGGGCGGTGCCATGCTCTGTGTCGCCCGCCGCGACGGCGACACCCTGACGGAGCTGGAGCAACTGGCCGTCACCGCCGTTACGTTCACCCCGAGCGTCCTGGAGTCGATCCTCGGCGACGACGAGCGCTCGGCGACCGTGCGGGACACCGTCCGGCACGTCGTCCTGGGCGGCGAGGAGTACGGGTCCGAGCTGGTACGACGCTGGGCCCCTGGACGCACCTTCCACAACGAGTACGGGCCGACCGAAGCCACCGTCGTCGTCACCTCCTGGGCGGCTCCCGACCCGGTCCCGGACGCGGTGTCCCTCGGAGTCCCGGTCACCAACACCCGGGTGTACGTCCTGGACGATTTCCTGCGCCCGGTGGCGCCGGGGGTGGTCGGTGAGCTGTACGTCGCCGGGGCGGGCCTGGCGCGCGGCTACGTCCGGCGCCCCGGCCTGACCTCCGAGCGCTTCGTGGCCTGCCCCTTCTCGGACTCCGGCGAGCGGATGTACCGCACCGGCGACCTGGTGCGCTGGACCCGCGAGGGCCAGTTGGTGTTCGCGGGCCGTGCGGACGACCAGGTGAAGGTGCGTGGTTTCCGTATCGAGCTCGGTGAGGTCGAGGCGGTGCTGGCGGCGCACGAGAGCGTCGGCCAGGTCGCGGTGGTGGCCCGGGAGGATCAGCCGGGCGTGAAGCGCCTGGTCGCCTATGCCGTCCCGGCCGCTGAAGACGTCGACGGCGGCGCGCTGCGCGAGCACGCCGCACGGGCCCTGCCGGACTACATGGTGCCCTCGGCCGTGGTGGTCCTGGACGCGTTGCCGATGACGGTCAACGGCAAACTGGACCGGGCCGCGCTCCCGGCGCCCGCCGTGGGCGACACGGTGGGCCGGGGCCCGGTCACCCCGCTGGAGGAGGCGCTGTGCGGGCTGTTCGGTGAGCTGCTCGGGCTGGAACGCATCGGCGCGGAGCAATCGTTCTTCGAGCTGGGCGGCGACTCGCTGCTCGCGATGCGGCTGATCGGGCGGATTCGCAAGGACCTCGGAGCCGAGATCAACATCCGCAAGCTGTTCGGCGCCTCGTCGGCCGCGGGCATCGCCGCCCTGCTGGAGCGCGAGCGGGGCGCCGCACGCCTCCAGGTCCTCGCGCGCACCCGCCCCGACCCACTGCCGCTGTCCTTCGGCCAGCAGCGCATGTGGTTCCTTGGCCGGCTGGAGGAGGCCGGCGCGGGCGCGGCCTACAACGTGCCGCTGGCGCTGCGGATGTCCGGCGAGCTGGACATCGCGGCCCTGGAAGCCGCCCTCGGCGACCTGGCCGAACGGCACGAGATCCTGCGTACCGTCTTCCCCGAGAAAGACGGTGTGCCCCGGCAGCACATCCTGCACGGCCCAGAGGGCCGGCCCCGGCTGCACCGGCGGCGGCTCCCCGAGGACGCGCTGCCCGCCGCGCTGGCCGAAGCCGCCGGTCGGCGCTTCGACCTCGCCCGCGACCTGCCGTGGCGGACCGAGCTGCTGGTCCTGACCGACACCGAGTTCGTGCTGATGCTGGTGGCCCACCACATCGCGGTCGACGGCTGGTCGATGAGTGTCCTCGCCCGCGACCTCCAAGCCGCGTACCAGGCACGACGCGCCGGTTGCGCGGCGGACTGGGAGCCGCTGCCGGTGCAGTACGCGGACTACGCCCTGTGGCAGCGCGACGTCCTCGGCGACACCGACGACCCCAACAGCCTGCTGAGCGTCCAACTCGACTACTGGCGCGAGGCGCTGGCACACCTCCCCGAGGAACTGACGCTGCCGGTGGACCGGGTCCGGCCCGCGGTGCCGTCATTCGAGAGCGGGTCGGTGCCGGTCCGGGTGGACGCGGCCACCCACGCCGCGCTCACCGAGGCCGCCCAGCACGGCTCGGCCACCCTGTTCATGGTGATTCAGTCGGCGCTGGCAATGCTCCTGGCCCGGCTCGGCGCCGGAACCGACCTTCCCATGGGCACGGTCGTCGCCGGCCGTGGCGACTCCACCTTGGAGGACCTCGCCGGTTTCTTCGTGAACACGCTGGTGCTGCGCACCGACGCGGGCGGCGATCCGACGTTCGAGGAGCTGCTGGCCCGGGTCCGGGACACCGACCTGGCGGCGTTCGCCCACCAGGACGTGCCGTTCGAGCGGCTGGTCGACGACCTCAGCCCCGAACGCTCACTGGCCCGGCACCCACTCTTCCAGGTCATGCTGGCGCTCCAGAACATACCGGCCCCCGCCTGGGAGCTGCCCGCCCTGACGGTGCGGGCCGAGGACGCCGCGCCGGTGCCCGCCCGATTCGACCTGTCCGTGACCCTCACCGAGCACCGGAACGGGCAGGGCACCCCGGCCGGCATCGATGGCGACCTGTCGTACCCGACCGACCTGTTCGACGACTCGACCGCCAAGGCGCTCGCCGGTCGGCTGGTGCGGGTGCTGGAGCAGGTGGCGGCTGATCCATCGCTCAGGGTGAGTCGGCTGGAGGTGCTGGAGCCTGCCGAGGTGCGGCGGGTGGTGGAGGGGTGGAATGACACCGCCTGGCCGCTGCCGGTCCGTACGCTGCCGGAGTTGTTCGCGGCGCAGGTGGCGCGGACGCCGGGTGCGGTGGCGGTGGCTGGTTCCGATGCGACGTTGACGTATGCGGAGCTGGACGCTTGGGCGGAGCGTGTGGCGTGTTGGCTGGTGGGTCGTGGGGTGGGTGCGGGGAGCCGGGTGGGTGTGGTAATGGACCGCTCGGCGGAGCTGGTGGCGGTTCTGCTGGGGGTGGTCAAGGCGGGGGCGGCCTATGTGCCGGTGGATCCGGACTATCCGGTGGAGCGTATTGGTTTCATCTTGTCCGATGCCGCGCCGTCGTTGGTGCTGACCACGATGGCGTATGGGGATCGGGTGGCCGGGGCGGTGTATTGGGACGATCCTGTGGTGGCCGGCGAGCTCGCGGCGGTGGGCGGGCGAGTTGAGGTGGCGGTGTCGCCCGACAGCCTGGCGTATGTGATGTATACGTCGGGATCGACTGGTGTGCCGAAGGGGGTCGCGGTCACTCACGGGAATGTCGCGGCTTTCGTTGCGGACCGTGCTTGGCGGGACGATGTCGTGGAGCGGGTGCTGGTGCAGGCCAACCATGCCTTCGACGCTTCTACCTATGAGTTGTGGGTGACGTTGGCGCGGGGTGGGCGGTTGGTGATCTTGCCGCATGGTGAGAAGGACGCGGCTGCGCGTGGTCGTTTGATCGCCGAGCATGGTGTGACCAATGTGCATGCGACAGCCGGTCTCTTCCGTGTATTGGCGGAGGAGTCGCCGGAGGTCTTCGCGGGGGTGCGGGAGGTGTCCACCGGCGGGGATGTGGTGTCCGCGTCCGCGGTTCGGGCGCTGCTCAGGGCGTATCCGGAGCTGACGGTCCGTACGACGTACGGGCCGACCGAGACGACGGCGTTCACCACGCAGTTGGCGTTCACGGCTGGGGATCCGGTGCCGGACAGTGTGCCGATCGGGTATCCGATGGACAACAGCCGGGCGTACGTCCTGGATGAGTTTCTGCGGCCGGTGGCACCGGGCGTCATCGGCGAGCTGTATATCGCCGGGGCTGGGTTGGCGCGTGGTTACGTCCGGCGCCCCGGTCTGACGTCCGAGCGGTTCGTGGCGGCGCCGTTCGGCGGCTCGGGTGTGCGGATGTATCGCACGGGTGACCTGGCCCGGTGGTCTGCCGAGGGTCAGTTGGTGTTCGCGGGCCGTGCGGACGATCAGGTGAAGATTCGTGGTTTCCGGATCGAGCCGGGTGAGGTTGAGGCGGTGCTGGCGGCGCATGAGAGCGTCGGCCAGGTCGCGGTGGTCCTGCGGGAGGATCAGCCCGGGGCCAAGCGGCTGGTGGGGTATGTGGTCCCGGCCGGTGACGACGTGGATGCGGAGGCTTTGGGGGAGTACGTGGCGGGCAAGGTGCCCGACTACATGGTCCCCTCGGCGATCCTGTTCCTGGACAGCCTCCCGGTCACGGCCAACGGCAAGCTGGATCGTGCCGCCCTGCCCGCCCCGGAGTTCACCGGCAACGCGGGCCGGGGCCCGCAGACCCCGGTGGAGGAACTCCTGTGCGGGCTGTTCCGTGAGGTGCTGGGCCTGGAGTGGGTGGGTGCCGAGGACTCGTTCTTCGAGCTGGGCGGCGACTCGATCATGTCGATGCTGGTCGTCGCCCGCGCCCGCCGCGCCGGAGTCCTGCTCACCGCCCGGCAGGTCTTCGAACACCGCACCCCCGCCGCACTGGCCCGAGTCGCCGGTGCGGTCACCACTGAGGCGGCAGTGCCCGGCACGCGGAGCAGCGGGCCGGTGCCCCTCACCCCCGCCATGCTGGAACTCGCCAAGCGAGCGGGCTCGGTGGCGCTCACCGGGACGTTCTCCCAGTCGATGCTGCTGGAGGTCCCCGCCGGGCTGGACCCGGACCGGCTGGTGGCGGCGGTGGAGGCGTTGTTCGACCGGCATGGTCTGCTGCGCGCGCGGCTGGAGTTCGACGGGGGAACGGGCCGGCTGGTGATCCCGGAGCATGGCCACGGGGTGGAGGCCGGGGACTGCGTGGTGCGCGCCGGAACGGAAGACGTGGCCGCCGAGGCGGAGCAGGCCGCGCGGCAACTCGACCCGGTGGCCGGGGTGATGGTCCGGGTGGTCTGGTTCGACACGGGACCGGACGCCCCTGGCCGACTGCTGCTGGTGGCCCACCACCTTGTGGTCGACGTCCTGTCCTGGCGGACGCTCGTCCCGGACCTGGCCGCCGCGTACGCGCTTGCCGACCCGGATGAGCCGGCCGCGGACGGTGGGGAGCCCGCCGCGGGCACCTCGTTCCAGCAGTGGGCCACTGCCCTGGCCGAGCAGGCGATGAGCGCCGAGCGGGTGGCCGAGCTGCCGGCCTGGACCCGGCTGCTGGACGGCCCGGACGCCCCGCTCGCTCACCGCGCCCTCGATCCGGCCGTCGACACCGAGGGCGCCGGCATGCGGCGCGTCGAGCTGCGACTGCCGGTGTCCGTCACCGAGGCGCTGCTGACCCGGGTGCCCACCGCGTTCCACGCCGGTGTCGACGAGGTGTTGCTGACGGGTCTGGCAGCAGCCGTGGAGGAGTGGCGTCCTGCCAGGGGACGCGCCGTCCCCGGCGGGCTGCTGGTCGACGTGGAGGGACACGGCCGTGTGCCGCTCTCCGACGCCATGGATCTGACCGGCACGGTCGGCTGGTTCACCAGCTCCCACCCGGTACGGCTGGAGACCGGCTCCGTCGACCTGGCACAGGTACGGGCGGGCGGCCCGGAGGCGGGCCGGCTGCTGAAGCGGGTCAAGGAGCAGGTGCGGGCCGTCCCGGGGGAGGGGCTCGGCTACGGCATGCTCCGTCACCTCAACCCGGGGACCGCCCCCGAGCTCGCCGCACTGCCCGACGCACAGATCGGCTTCAACTACCTCGGACGGATCACGCACACCGACGACACCTCTCGCGGAAACTGGCGGCCCGTCGGCGGCCTGGGCCTGGACGGGCGGACGGACCCCCGGATGGCCGCCTCCCATGCGCTGGAAGCCGGCGGCCTGGTGACCGAGGGCCCGGAAGGCTCCGAGCTGACCGTCTCCCTGGTGGGCCCCGTCGGCCTGTTCGACGAGGAGGCGCTGCGGGAACTGGCCTCCGGCTGGTCGGCGATGCTGACCGGACTCGCCGGCCACGCCGGCCGGCCCGGCAGCGGCGGGCGCACCCCGTCCGACTTCCCCCTGGTCACGCTCGGGCAGGAGGACGTCGAGGAGTTCGAGGCGGACATCCCGGACCTGATCGACGTATGGCCGCTGTCGCCGCTGCAGGAAGGCCTGCTCTTCCACGCCCGGTACGACGAGCAGACCCGTGACATCTACGTCGAGCAGACCTTCGTCGATCTGGAGGGCACTCTCGACACCGGGATCATGCGCGGCGCGTGGCAGGCGTTGCTGGACCGGCACGCCGCCCTGCGGACCGGGTTCCGGCAGACGTCCCGGATGGAACGCCCCGTCCAGGTGGTCTTCGCCGAGGCCCAGCTGCCATGGCGCGAAGTGGATCTGTCCGGTCTGTCCGAGGCGGACGCCGACGCCGAGCTGGCGCGGCTGGCGCGGGAGGAACAGGCCCGGTTCGACCTGGCGGTCCCGCCGATGCTCCGGGTGCTGCTGGTGAGGCTGGGTTCGGCACGCCACCGACTCTTCGTGACGCTCCATCACATTATCCTGGACGGCTGGTCGCTGCCGGTCCTGTTCGACGAGCTGTCCGAGATCTACGCGGCCGGGGGCGACGCGAGCGGACTGCCGTCGGCGATGCCGTACCGGGACTACCTCGCCTGGCTGGACCGCCAGGACAAGGAAGCCGCCCGGGACGCATGGCGGGAAGCCCTGGCCGGCGCCTCCGAGCCGACCCTCGTCGCCCTCGCCGAGCGGGGCGGCGAGCCCATGCCACCCCGGACGATCACCACGACAGCCGGTACGCAGCTGACCGCGCGGCTGGCGGATATGGCACGCGTCAACGGCCTCACCCTCAACACGGTGATCCAGGGAGTGTGGGGCGTCCTGGTCGGCATGCTCACCGGCCGCACCGACGTGGTGTTCGGCGCCACCGTCGCCGGCCGCCCGGCAGACCTGCCGGGCGCCGAGCGGATGCTCGGACTGCTCATGAACACCATCCCGGTCCGTGTGCGCCTCGACCCGAGCCTGACGGTCAGCGAACTCCTCGCCGGCCTACAGACGCGGCAGGCCGAACTGATCGCGCATCAGCACCTCGGCCTCACCGAAATCCAGCGCCTCGCGGGCGCGGGCGCGACATTCGACACGCTGCTGGCGTACGAGAGCTATCCGCGCCACCCTCAAGGCCCGCTGCGCATCGACGGCGTCACCGTGGGCGCGCTGGACGGCGAGGACGCTGCCCACTACCCGCTGTTCCTCGGCGTCATCCCCGGCGACCAGCTCGAACTCCGCCTCGACTACCGCCCCGACGTCCTCGACGAACTGACTGTCCGGGTCCTGGCGGAACGACTCGTCCTGGTGCTGGACCAGGTGGCCGCCGACCCGGGGGTGCGCGTCGGCCGACTGGAGCTGCTCGACGCGGCCGAGCGGCACTCCGTGGTGACGGAATGGAACGACACGGCTCGGCCGGTGCCCGATGTGACGCTGCCGGGGTTGTTCGGAGTGCAGGTGGGGCGGACGCCGGGTGCGGTGGCGGTGATGGACGATGCGGGGTCGTCGTTGTCGTACGCGGAGCTGGACGAGCGGTCGAATCGGGTGGCGCACTGGCTGGTCGGTCGGGGCGTTGGACCCGAGAGCCGGGTCGCTGTGCTGATGGAGCGGTCGGTGGACGTGGTGGTGGTGTTGTGGGGGGTGCTGAAGGCCGGTGCCGCCTATGTCCCCGTCGATCCGGAGTATCC
>NZ_JBEXHC010000042.1:0-11190 GCF_040607655.1 Streptomyces sp. NPDC005266 | reverse complement strand
CACCGGTTTCTCCGGGCGCTTCCCTTCGTTCTTCGTGTTTCCAACCTTACCAGATCCGTTTTCCGTTCCGTTTCCGGTCCGAATTCCGTTTCCGGTGGCCGTTGGAGGGCCTTGCCTTTTGGCTTCCTCGACTTTATCAGAATTTCTCTGAGCCGATTTCCACCCCCGCCGTCGGGCTCCTCCGGAGGCCGTTGAGCGCTCCGGGTTTCCCCTCTGGCGGAGCCGTAAACCTACTGGAGCGGGGCTCCTGGATGCAAATCGAGGAGCCCCGCCGGGTGTTCAGCGTCGGTTGGGCGCTGAGCGTGTGTCAGACCTCGACGACGACCGGGAGGATCATCGGGCGCCGGCGGTAGTTGTCGGAGACCCACTTGCCCAGGGTGCGGCGCACGATCTGCTGGAGCTGATGCGGGTCCGCGACGCCGTCGGAGGCCATCTTGGCCATGGCGTCCTCGATCTTCGGCATGACACCGGAGAACGCCGCGTCCTCGATCCCGGAGCCGCGCGCCTGGATCTGCGGGCCGCCCACGGTCTTGCCGGTCGTGCTGTCGACGACCACGAAGACCGAGATGATGCCCTCCTCGCCGAGGATGCGGCGGTCCTTGAGCGAGGTCTCCGTGACATCGCCGACCGATAGGCCGTCCACGTACACGTATCCCGCCTGCACCTTGCCGACGATCTTGGCGATGCCGTCGATGAGGTCGACCACCACGCCGTCCTCGGCGATGACACAGCGGTTCTTCGGCACTCCGGTCAGAGCGCCCAGCTCGGCGTTGGCGCGCAGATGGCGCCATTCACCGTGTACCGGCATCAGGTTCTTGGGCTTGCAGATGTTGTAGAAGTACAGCAGTTCGCCGGCCGAGGCATGGCCGGAGACATGCACCTTGGCGTTGCCCTTGTGGACGACGTCGGCGCCCCACCGCGTCAGCCCGTTGATCACCCGGTAGACCGCGGTCTCGTTGCCCGGGATCAGCGACGACGCGAGGATCACCGTGTCGCCCGGGACGATCCGGATCTGGTGGTCGCGGTTGGCCATCCGGGACAGCGCGGCCATCGGCTCGCCCTGGGAGCCCGTGCAGACGAGCACGACCTCGTGGTCCGGAAGGTCGTCGAGGACCTTCACGTCCACCACGAGACCCGGCGGTACCCGCAGATAGCCCAGGTCCCGGGCGATGCCCATGTTGCGGACCATCGAGCGGCCCACGAAGGCGACCCGGCGCCCGTGCTCGTGTGCCGCGTCGAGGACCTGCTGGATGCGGTGCACATGGCTGGCGAAGCTCGCGACGATGACGCGCTTCTGGGCGTTCGCGAAGACCTGGCCCAGCACATTGGAGATATCACGCTCGGGCGGGACGAAGCCCGGGACCTCGGCGTTCGTGGAGTCCGACAGGAGGAGGTCGATGCCCTCCTCGCCGAGGCGCGCGAACGCGGGCAGGTCGGTGAGGCGGCCGTCGAGCGGCAGCTGGTCCATCTTGAAGTCGCCGGTGTGCACGGCCAGGCCGGCCGGGGTGCGGATGGCGACCGCGAGGGCGTCCGGGATGGAGTGGTTGACCGCCACGAACTCGCACTCGAAGGGGCCGATCCGCTCGCGGTGCCCCTCCTCGACCTCAAGGGTGTACGGGCGGATGCGGTGCTCCTGCAGCTTGGCCTCGATCAGGGCGAGGGTCAGCTTGGAGCCGATCAGCGGGATGTCGGGCTTCTCGCGCAGCAGGAAGGGGACGCCGCCGATGTGGTCCTCGTGGCCGTGCGTGAGCACGATGCCGTCGATGTCGTTCAGACGGTCCCGGATGGACGTGAAGTCCGGCAGGATCAGGTCGACTCCGGGCTGCTCCTCCTCCGGGAAGAGCACTCCGCAGTCGACGATCAGCAGCCGGCCTTCGTACTCGAAGACCGTCATGTTGCGGCCGATCTCACCGAGTCCGCCGAGCGGAGTGACGCGCAGGCCGCCCTTGGGAAGCTTCGGCGGCGGGCCGAGCTCAGGATGCGGATGACTCAAAAGACTCTCCTCACCACACACGCCACGTGCCCCTGGGGCACATGGCGCGCGTGACATTCGTGCACTTGCTGATGTGTCTGTATGTAGTTGTGAAGTATGAAGGTGTGATAAATCGCATCTTTGTTTAAAGCTGTACCCCGCCGGCGGCAAGATCGCGCCTGAGCTGTTCCGTTTCCTCGGCACTGAGCTCCACGAGCGGCAGCCGCAGCGGCCCCCCGGGCAGGCCCTGGAGGGCAAGCGCGGCCTTCGTCGTGATGACGCCCTGGTTGCGGAACATCCCGGTGAAGACCGGGAGCAGCTGCTGGTGGATTTCGGTCGCCTTCGCGACATCGCCCGAGAGGTGGGCCTCGAGCAGCGCGCGCAGCTCGGGGCTGACGAGGTGACCGACCACGGAGACGAAGCCGACCGCGCCGACCGACAGCAGCGGCAGGTTCAGCATGTCGTCGCCGGAGTACCAGGCGAGGCGGGAACGGGCGATGGCCCAGCTGGCGCGCCCGAGGTCGCCCTTGGCGTCCTTGTTGGCGACGATACGCGGGTGCTCGGCGAGCCGGACCATGGTCTCGGTGCCGATCGGGACGCCGCTGCGGCCGGGGATGTCGTAGAGCATGACCGGCAGCCCAGTGGCGTCGGCGATGGCGGTGAAGTGCCGGAAGATGCCTTCCTGCGGGGGCTTGCTGTAGTACGGCGTGACGGCCAGCAGCCCATGGGCACCCGCCTGCTCGGCCGCGCGGGCGAGCTCGACGCTGTGCCGGGTGTCGTTGGTGCCCGCTCCGGCTACGACGTGGGCGCGGTCGCCGACCGCCTCCACCACGGCTCGTACGAGCTGAGCTTTTTCCGCATCGCTGGTGGTCGGGGACTCGCCGGTGGTGCCATTGACGATCAGGCCGTCATTGCCGGCGTCCACCAGATGAGCGGCGAGTCGCTGGGCGCCGTCGAGGTCGAGCGCGCCGTCAGCGGTGAATGGCGTGACCATGGCGGTCAGCACCCGCCCGAAAGGGGTCTGCGATGTGGATGTCGGTGCCATGGGCCCCACGCTACTCGTAGCGCGCCCCACGGTGCTCGCTCGGGGCGGCGGACAGAGCGAACAGATGGGACCCGGCACTGCCTGCTCGGGGGTTCAAGCAGTGCCGGGCCCGTTTGTTCAGCCTAGATGAACTTCTCGAACCGCCGCAATACGGACACTTCGCTCCAGTGAACCGTCCGGGAGCGCGGTGCGCTACGGAGCCACCCGCCCATTGGCGTTGAAGGCGGCGTGCGTCAGCGGCATCAGCTGGGCCCAGGCCGCCTCCATCCGCTCCCCCACCATCTCGATCTCCCGCTGCGGGAAGGAGGGCACCGCGGCCTGCTCATGCTGGGTGCGCAGGCCCAGGAAGTGCATCAGCGAGCGGGCGTTGCACGTCGCGTACATCGAGGAGAACAGGCCGACCGGGAGGACGGAGCGGGCCACCTCGCGCGCCACCCCGGCGGCCAGCATCTCCCGGTACGCCTCGTACGCGTAGCGGTACGCGTCCTCCATCACCCGGCCGGTCAGCTCGTGCTGCGCCGGGGTGCCCTCGACGAACTCGTACTTCCCCGGGCGGCCCTCCTGGACCAGCTTGCGCGCCTCCCCCGGCACGTAGAAGACCGGCTGGAGCTCGCGGTACCGGCCGGACTCCTCGTTGTACGACCAGCCCACCCGGTGCCGCATGAACTCGCGGAAGACGAAGATCGGGGCGCTGATGAAGAAGGTCATCGAGTTGTGCTCGAACGGGCTGCCGTGCCGGTCGCGCATCAGGAAGTTGATCAGACCCTTGGAGCGCTCCGGGTCCTTGGTGAGCTCGTCGAGCGACTGCTCACCCGCGGTGGACACCCGCGCGGCCCACAGCACGTCGGAGTCGGCAGCGCTGTGCTTGACCAGCTCGACGGTCACATCGCTGCGGAAACTGGCCTTCTCGGTCTCGGCGGGGGTCTCGGTCACCGGCGGGGTCCTTCCATGTATCCATCCCTCAGGGCGGCGCCCAGCTTACGGGCCACCGCCGACAACACCGCTCGCGGAAAATCTTGAATGAAGTTGCCGGAAGAGGGCACCCAACACCCCGTTCGCACGTCTTACCCACTGAAGTACCCATGTACGAGGTTCCAAGGAGAGCCCGCTGATGTTCCGCCGGCGAGAGCCAGTGCCGTTCGCCTTCGTCGCCGAAGCCGACCGTTTCCGCAGCAATGTCACCCCACCGCCCCGCCCCCGCGCCACGCCGTCCCAGATAGCCGGCCGGACGCTGATCGGCCTCACGATCATCGCCGGCTTCGTCGGCTCACTGATGTTCGGCATGCCCGCGCTCGACAGCCAGTCGCACCCCAGCCACCAGACGCAGCAGTCAGAGGCGTCGAACGGGCGCTGAGCGCTGACTTGCGCTGAGATAGCCTCACCCAGCACAGCCCCCATCCGGATGTGTGTGTGAGTGAGGACATCCCGTGCCCCTGCCCTTCCTGACAGCCGACCGCGCCCTTGACGACGACGAGGCGGCGGCCGGAGCGGACCCCCTCGCCTACGAGGACCGGGACCGCTGGCGCCGTCCGTACCGGCCGGGCCCCTGGAGGGTCGGGGGCGCGGCGCTTTTCCTGCTGCTCGCCTCGTACGTCCTCTTCTCCGCGATGATCATCGCGATGGCGGGGTCGGTGCCCGCGGCCGGCGTCTGCGTCGCCGTCGCGGCGCTGGTGATCGTGGTCGCCGTCCGGCTGGTGCGGGCGGGTGTCCAGGTGAGCGCGCGGGGGCTGCGGCGGACCGGCCTCATCTCCAGCACGACGGTGGAGTGGCCGGACATCGCCGCGATTCGCACGGCCCAGCAGCCGGTCCGGTGGCTGGGCCTTCCCCGTACGGTCCAGGGGCAGGCGGTGGTCGCCGAACCGGCGCGCGGCGGAGCCCCGCTCACCCTGATCACCAGCCACGGCGCGGACTTCCTGGGGCGCGCCGAGGGATTCGACATGGCGGCCGATGCCGTCGAAGGCTGGGCGGCCGCGTACCGCTGAGCCGGTACGGGCGCGGGGCCGGTCAGCCCCGGGCCCGTACCGGTTTGCCGTCGTGCAGGGCGATGGCGCGCTGCATCGCCTTGCGGGCCCGCACGGTGTCCCGGGCGTCGTAGTACGCGACGGCGAGCCGGAACCAGGACCGCCAGTCCTCCGGCGACTCCTCCGTCTCGGCCCGCCGCTTGGCGAAGACCGCGTCCGCCGAGTCCCGGTCGACGCGCCCGCCGGGCGTCCGTACCAGCTCATCGACCGGCAGCCCGCCCTCGCCCTCCAGCTCACGCGCGAGCCGGTTGGCGCTGCGCGCGAACAGCGTGGTCTTCCACAGGAACCAGGCGCCGATGACGGGCAGCACCAGGACGGCCAGGCCGAAGACGACGGTCACCGGCGTGCCCGCCCGGATGAGCATCACGCCGCGGCTGCCGACCAGGACGAAGTAGACGACCAGGACGGCCGCGAGAACGAAATACGTGATCTTTGCGCGCACCGGTGTGCCTCAGTCCAGATCGAGGAAGTGTTCCAGGCCGAAGGTCAGGCCGGGGGTGGTCACCACGCGGCGCGCGCCGAGCAGAATGCCCGGCATGAAGCTGCTGTGGTGACGGGAGTCGTGGCGGATCGTGAGCGTCTCGCCTTCGCCCCCCAGCAGCACCTCCTGATGGGCGAGGAGGCCGCGCAGCCGTACCGAGTGCACCGGCACCCCGTCCACGTCCGCGCCGCGCGCGCCCTCCAGCCCCGTGGCCGTGGCGTCCGGCTGCGGTGCGCAGCCGGCTTCCCGCCGTGCCTCGGCGATCATCTGCGCGGTGCGGGCGGCGGTGCCGGAGGGGGCGTCCACCTTGTTGGGGTGGTGCAACTCGATGACCTCGACCGATTCGAAGAAGCGGGCGGCCTGGCGGGCGAACCGCATGGTCAGCACGGCGCCGATGGAGAAGTTCGGCGCGATGAGCACACCGGTGCGCGGGGAGGCGTCGAGCCAGCCGCGCAGCTGGGCGAGCCGCTCGTCCGTCCAGCCGGTGGTGCCGACGACGGCGTGGATGCCGTGCCGGACGCAGAACTCGAGGTTGTCCATCACCGAGCCGGGCTCGGTCAGCTCGACGGCGACCTCGGCGCCCGCCTCGACCAGGGTCTCCAGCTTGTCGCCCCGGCCCAGCGCGGCGACCAGCTCCGTGTCGTCGGCGGCCTCCACCGCCCGTACCGCCTCGGAGCCGATCCGGCCCTTGGCACCGAGGACGGCCACGCGCAGCTTGCTCATCGTTCCCTTTCCTTCGAGTTCCTTCGAGCGGCTCTAGGCGACGGCGTCGTCGAGACGGGCCGCCTGCTTGTCCTTCAGCGGGCCGATGACGGACAGCGAAGGACGCTGCCCCAGTACATCGCGCGCCACCTCGCGCACCTCGTCCGGGGTGACCGCCTGGATCCGGGCGAGCATGTCGTCCACCGACATCTGGTCGCCCCAGCACAGCTCGCTCTTGCCGATCCGGTTCATCAGCGCGCCGGTGTCCTCCAGGCCCAGCACCGTGGAGCCGGAGAGCTGGCCGACGGCGCGCCGCAGCTCCTCGTCGGTGAGGCCGTTCCGCGCGACCTGGTCGAGCTCGTCGCGGCAGATCTTGAGGACGTCGTGCACCTGGCTCGGGCGGCAGCCGGCGTAGACGCCGAAGAGGCCGCAGTCGGCGAAGCCCGAGGTGTAGGAGTAGACGCTGTAGGCGAGCCCGCGCTTCTCGCGGACCTCCTGGAAGAGCCGGGAGCTCATCCCGCCGCCGAGCGCGGTGTTGAGCACTCCGAGCGCCCAGCGCCGGTCGTCGGTGCGCGGAATGCCGGGCATGCCGAGCACCACATGTGCCTGCTCGGTCTTGCGGCCCAGCAGCTCGACCTTGCCCGCGGTGCGGATCGTCCGGGAGCCGTCGCGCGGGGCGACCGGGACCGCGTCCGTCCGGGACAGGGCGCCCGCCCGCTCGAACGCGGCGCGCACCTGACGCACGACCGTGGCATGGTCCACATTGCCCGCGGCGGCGACCACGAGATGGGTCGGGTCGTAGTGCTTCTTGTAGAAGCGGGCGATCTGGTCGCGGCTGAGCCCGTTGACGGTGTCGACGGTGCCGAGGACCGGGCGGCCGAGCGGGGTGTCGCCGAGCATGGTGTGCGCGAACAGGTCGTGCACGCAGTCGCCCGGGTCGTCCTCGGTCATCGCGATCTCTTCGAGGACGACGCCGCGCTCGGCGTCCACGTCCGCCTCATCGATCAGCGAGCCGGTCAGCATGTCGCAGACGACGTCGATGGCCAGCGGGAGATCGGTGTCGAGCACCCGCGCGTAGTAGCAGGTGTACTCCTTGGCCGTGAAGGCGTTCATCTCGCCGCCGACCGCGTCGATGGCGGCGGAGATGTCGAGCGCGCTGCGCCGCTCGGTGCCCTTGAAGAGCAGATGCTCCAGATAGTGGGTGGCGCCGCCCAGCGTCGGGGTCTCATCGCGGGAGCCTACGTGCGCCCAGATGCCGAAGGTCGCGGAGCGCACGGACGGCAGGGTCTCGGTGATGACGCGCAAGCCCCCGGGGAGGGTCGTCCTGCGGACCGTACCGATGCCGTTCTCGCCCTTGAGAAGCGTTTGGGTACGGGCGACGGCCCGCCCCTCCGAGGAGGTGCGGGCCGTCGCCACGTCAGCGCGGGACGTCACTTGGCAGCTTCGTCCTTCGCCTCGTCGTCCGCGCCCTCTTCGCCCTCTTCGCCCTCGACGACCGGGATCAGGGAGAGCTTGCCGCGCTGGTCGATCTCGGCGATCTCGACCTGGACCTTGGCGCCGACCTTCAGCACGTCCTCGACGTTCTCCACGCGCTTGCCGCCGGCGAGCTTGCGGATCTGCGAGATGTGCAGCAGGCCGTCCTTGCCCGGGAGCAGGGAGACGAAGGCACCGAAGGTGGTGGTCTTCACGACCGTGCCCAGGTAGCGCTCGCCGACCTCGGGCATCGTCGGGTTGGCGATGCCGTTGATGGTGGCGCGGGCGGCCTCGGCGGCCGGGCCGTCGGCGGCACCGATGTAGATGGTGCCGTCGTCCTCGATGGTGATGTCGGCGCCGGTGTCCTCCTGGATCTGGTTGATCATCTTGCCCTTGGGGCCGATGACCTCACCGATCTTGTCCACCGGGATCTTGACGGTGATGATCCGCGGCGCGTTCGGGGACATCTCGTCCGGAACGTCGATGGCCTCGTTCATCACGTCGAGGATGTGCAGCCGGGCGTCGCGGGCCTGCTTGAGGGCCGCGGCCAGCACGGACGCCGGAATGCCGTCCAGCTTGGTGTCCAGCTGCAGCGCGGTCACGAACTGCTTGGTGCCGGCGACCTTGAAGTCCATGTCGCCGAACGCGTCCTCCGCACCGAGGATGTCGGTGAGGGTGACGTAGTGGGTCTCGCCGTCGATCTCCTGGGAGATCAGGCCCATCGCGATGCCCGCCACCGGGGCCTTCAGCGGCACACCGGCGTTCAGCAGCGACATCGTGGAGGCGCAGACCGAGCCCATGGAGGTCGAGCCGTTGGAGCTGAGCGCCTCCGAGACCTGACGGATGGCGTACGGGAACTCCTCGCGCGTCGGCAGCACCGGCAGCAGCGCCCGCTCGGCCAGCGCGCCGTGACCGATCTCGCGGCGCTTGGGGGAGCCGACGCGGCCGGTCTCACCGGTGGAGTACGGCGGGAAGTTGTAGTTGTGCATGTAGCGCTTGCGGGTCTCGGGCGCGAGGGTGTCCAGCTGCTGCTCCATGCGGAGCATGTTCAGCGTGGTGACCCCCAGGATCTGGGTCTCGCCGCGCTCGAACAGCGCCGAGCCGTGCACCCGCGGGATGGCCTCGACCTCGGCGGCCAGCGTACGGATGTCCGTGACGCCGCGGCCGTCGATGCGCTTCTTCTCCTTGATGACGCGCTCGCGCACCAGGGTCTTGGTCAGCGCGCGGTACGCGGCCGAGATCTCCTTCTCGCGCCCCTCGAACTGCGGCAGCAGCTTCTCGGCGGCCAGACCCTTGACGCGGTCCAGCTCGGCCTCGCGCTCCTGCTTGCCCGCGATGGTCAGCGCCTGGGAGAGCTCGTCGCGCACGGCGGCGGTCAGCGCCTCCAGGACGTCGTCCTGGTAGTCCAGGAAGATCGGGAACTCACCGGTCGGCTTCGCGGCCTTGGCGGCGAGGTCCGACTGCGCCTTGCACAGCACCTTGATGAACGGCTTCGCGGCCTCCAGGCCGGCGGCCACGATCTCCTCGGTCGGGGCCTCGGCGCCGTCCTTGACCAGCTGGATGGTCTTCTCGGTGGCCTCCGCCTCGACCATCATGATCGCGACGTCGCCGTCCTCCAGGACACGGCCGGCGACGACCATGTCGAAGACGGCTTCCTCGAGCTCGGTGTGGGTCGGGAAGGCCACCCACTGGCCCCGGATCAGGGCGACGCGGGTGCCGCCGATGGGACCGGAGAAGGGCAGCCCCGCGAGCTGGGTCGAGCAGGAGGCGGCGTTGATCGCGACCACGTCGTAGAGGTGGTCGGGGTTGAGCGCCATGATCGTCTCAACCACCTGGATCTCGTTGCGCAGGCCCTTCTTGAAGGACGGGCGCAGCGGGCGGTCGATCAGACGGCAGGTGAGGATCGCGTCCTCGGACGGGCGGCCCTCACGGCGGAAGAACGAGCCGGGGATGCGCCCCGCCGCGTACATCCGCTCCTCGACGTCGACCGTCAGCGGGAAGAAGTCGAGCTGGTCCTTGGGGTTCTTCGAAGCGGTGGTGGCCGACAGCACCATGGTGTCGTCGTCCAGGTAGGCCACGGCGGAGCCAGCGGCCTGACGGGCCAGGCGGCCCGTCTCAAAACGGATCGTGCGGGTGCCGAAGGCGCCATTGTCGATGACGGCCTCGGCGTAGTGGGTCTCGTTCTCCACCAGGAAAATCTCCTCTTCTGCGTCCCTCGTCCGTGTGACGGGGGACGGTGGTGGAGCAGCGCCCCTGGCCGGTGGTCCGGCGGCCGGGCCGGTCTTCGATCGAAGCCACCGGAATTGCCAGTTCCGGGAGCCACTACCGAGGACCGGCTCATGTGGCACCGGTGCGGCGGGAATGAGGCGCTCCTCCTCGTTCGTTATGGCGTTGTTGGGACCAGACTACAAAGATTCGGCCGTCATCACGACGGCTGGACTGTCTGGTGCGCACGGGGCGTAGCGAAGGTGACGCGCTCCGTGCCCGGTTGGTGCGGGTCGGCGGATGGCCGAAACCCTATGGCGCTCACACCCTAAGGCGGCACGTACGGCAAAGGGAGCGGCCCCCGGCACGGGAGCCGCTCCCTTCACGGCGTCTTACTTGGCGCCCGCCGCACCGCGGCGGATACCCAGGCGCTCGACCAGCGCACGGAAGCGCGTGATGTCCTTCTTCGCCAGGTACTGCAGCAGCCGGCGGCGCTGGCCGACCAGCAGCAGCAGACCACGGCGGGAGTGGTGGTCGTGCTTGTGGGTCTTAAGGTGCTCGGTCAGGTCGGAGATGCGACGCGAGAGCAGCGCGACCTGGACCTCGGGGGAGCCGGTGTCGCCCTCCTTGGTGGCGAACTCGGACATGATCTGCTTCTTCGTAGCGGCGTCGAGCGACACGCGAAACTCCTTGATTACGTCATTCAGCCGCCGAGTGCCCCTGGTCGGTGTCTCAGGGGAGCTTCCGTGACTCGGGAGGCGAGGTCCGCTGGGCGCTGCCTCCAGACCCTTCGGGGAAGGCTCCGGGGGCGCGTACACAAACGGCCGTTACACAGCGTACCAGCGTCGAGGGCGGGGGCCGACGCCGGTTGCCGCCGCACGCACGGGGGCACGACACTGTCAGCAAGCACCGGGCGGGGTTGTCTCCGCGGTACCCGAAGGGATTCTCCACCGATGGCCGACGCCAAAGAGAAGGCTGAGCTGTACGCCCTCGACATCTCCGGGGTCGAGTGGCTCAGCGCACCCGGAAGCATCTCCGAAGACCGGGTGGAGATCGCGTACCTGCCGAACGGGGCGGTGGCCATGCGGAACTCCGCCGACCCCGAGACCGTTCTGCGCTACACGGAGGCCGAGTGGCGCGCCTTCGTCCTCGGCGCGCGGGACGGCGAGTTCGACCTGAGCTGAGAAGCATGGAGGAGGGGGCGGACCCCCCGACCCCGCCCGCCCCACCCCGGGGGGGGGGACCGCACGCGGGTGTGGCCGAACCCGACAGACAAAAGGAGAACGGCGGG
>NZ_JBEXHC010000041.1:0-16230 GCF_040607655.1 Streptomyces sp. NPDC005266 | reverse complement strand
CAGGCGGAGGTGGAGGAGCTGGAGGCGGCGGTCCCGGGCCTGGCCGACGTATGGCCGCTGTCGCCGTTGCAGGAAGGGCTGCTGTTCCACGCGCGGTACGACGAGGACGCCCACGACGCGTACGTGGGCCGGCGGTACCTGGACCTGGAAGGCGCCCTGGACCCGGCGCTGCTACGGCGTTCCTGGCAGACCCTGGTGGACCGGCATGCGAATCTGCGGGCCGGCTTCCGCGGACTCGTCCAGGTGGTCAGCGGGGAGGTCGAGCTGCCGTGGCGCGAGGTGGACCTGTCCGGTCTGCCCGCAGCGGAGGCGGAGGCCGAGGCGGCCCGGCTCGCCGAGGAGGACCTGGGGCGGTTCGACCTCGCGGTGCCGCCGCTGCTGCGGTTCTCGCTGCTGAAGCTGGGCGCGGATCGGTACCGGCTGCTGATGACGATGCATCACATCGTGCTGGACGGCTGGTCTCTGCCCGTGCTGTTCGGTGAGGTTGCGCGGATCTACGCGGCCGGGGGCGACACCAGCGGTCTGCCGCCGGTGACCCCGTACCGGGACTATCTGTCCTGGCTGGACCGCCAGGACAAGGACGCGGCCCGGGACGCCTGGCGGGAGCTTCTGGCTCAGGTCACCGAGCCGACCGTGGTCGCCCCGATGCAGCGCGACGCCCGGCCCGTCCAGCCGCGGCACGTCGTCGTCACGCTCGACGCGCCGCTCACCCGGGCGCTGCGTGAGGTGGCGCGCGTCCACGGGCTGACCGTGAACACGGTGGTGCAGGGTGTATGGGGGCTCATGGTCGGCATGCTCACGGGCCGGAGCGATGTGGTGTTCGGCGCCACCGTCGCCGGCCGCCCGGCCGAGCTGCCGGGTGTGGAGCAGATGCTCGGACTGCTCATGAACACCGTCCCGGTCCGGGTCCGGCTGGACCCGCGCCGCGGCTTCGTGGATCTGCTGACCGGCCTTCAGGCCCAGCAGGCCGGGCTGATCGCCCACCAGCACCTGGGGCTGACGGAGATCCAGCGAGTGGCCGACGCGGGCGCGACCTTCGACACCCTCGTCGTCTACGAGAGCTATCCGGAAGGTCCGGGGTCCTCCCGTGAGCTGGGCGCCGCCCGAATCGTCGGCGGCGGGGGCGAGGAAGCGGCGCATTACCCGCTCACGCTGGTGGTGTCCCCCTCCGAGGAGCTGGAGCTCCAATTCGACTACCGGCCCGATGTGTTCGACGAGGCAGCCGTCCGGACGCTCGCGGAGCGGGTGCGGCGGGTCCTGCGACAGGTCGCGGCCGACCCCGGGGTGCCGGTTTCCCAGCTGGACGCCGTGGACGAGGCCGAACGGCACCAGGTGGTGCACGGCTGGAACGACACCGCGCAGTCACTTCCCACGACCACGCTCCCCGCCCTGTTCGAGGCCCAGGCGGCGCGCACCCCGGACGCGGTGGCCGTCGTCGGCGACGGCGCCACCCTGACCTACGCGGAGCTGAACGAGCGGGCCGACCGGATCGCGCACTGGCTGATCGGACGCGGCACCCGCCCGGAGGACCGGGTCGGTGTGGTGATGGACCGCTCCGCCGATCTCGTCGTCGTACTGCTGGGCGTGCTGAAGGCGGGCGCGGCCTACGTTCCGCTGGACGCCGGGCACCCCGTGGAGCGGCTGCTGGCCGTGGCCGGGGAGGCCGGGGTCTCCGTGGTGCTGGCCGACCGTCCGGTGCCGGAACTGGGCGCGGTCCTGGTCGAGGACCTGCCCGAGCCCGTCGGACCACGGCATGCGCACCACCTGGCGTCCCCGCAGCAGGTGGCCTACGTGATGTACACCTCCGGCTCGACGGGTGTGCCCAAGGGCGTGGCCGTCACCCATGCCAACGTGATCGCCTTCGTCCTGGACCGCGCCTGGGGTGACGGCGTCGTGGAGCGGGTCCTCGTCCAGGCCAACCATGCCTTCGACGCCTCGACGTACGAGGTGTGGGTGCCGCTGGTGCGCGGTGGCCAACTGGTGTTGCTGCCGCCGGGCGAGCAGGACGCGGCGGCGCGGGGACGGGTGATCGCCGCGCGGGGTGTGACGAATGTGCATGCGACGGCCGGGTTGTTCAGGGTGCTGGCGGAAGAGTCGCCGGAGATCTTCGCCGGCGTCCGGGAGGTGTCCACCGGTGGGGATGTGGTGTCCGCGTCCGCGATTCGGGCCCTGCTGGACGCCCATCCGGAGCTGACGGTCCGTACGACCTACGGGCCCACCGAGACCACGGCGTTCACCACGCAGTTCCCGTACACCGCCGGTGACGTCGTGCCGGCGACCGTGCCGCTGGGCCGGCCGATGGACAACACCCGGGCGTACGTCCTGGACGAGTTCCTGCGTCCCGTCGCACCCGGCCTGGTCGGGGAGGTGTACCTGGCCGGGGCGGGCCTGGCCCGGGGCTACGCCGGCCGGGCGGGCCTGACGGCGGAGCGGTTCGTCGCCTGTCCGTTCGCCGACTCGGAACGCATCTACCGCACCGGTGACCTGGCGCGCTGGTCGCCGGACGGGCAGTTGGAGTTCGCCGGTCGTGCCGACGACCAGGTGAAGATCCGTGGTTTCCGGATCGAGCCCGCCGAGGTGGAGGCGGTGCTGGCGGCGCACGCGAGCGTGGCCCAGGTCGCGGTGGTGGTGCGGGAGGATCAGCCGGGGGCGAAGCGGCTGGTGGCCTACGTCGTCCCGGCCGCCGATGGGGACACGGAGACGCTGCGGGAGTACGTCGCCGACCGGCTCCCCGAGCACATGGTGCCCGCCGCCGTGGTGATTCTTGATGCGCTGCCGGTGACGGTGAACGGCAAGCTGGACCGCGCCGCCCTGCCCGCCCCCGCCATCACCGCCGGCCTGGGGCGCGGGCCCGCGACCCCGCTGGAGGAGGTGGTGTGCGGGCTGTTCGCCGAGGTGCTGGGCCTGGAGCGGGTCGGCGCCGAGGAGTCCTTCTTCGACCTCGGCGGTGACTCGCTGCTGGCGATGCGGCTGATCGCCGCCGTCCGGTCCGCGGTGAACGCCGAGATCAGCATCCGCGAGCTGTTCGGCGCACCCACCGTCGAGGGCCTGGCCCGCCTGGCCGAGGGCGGCCGGGCCGACGCCCGGGCCGGGATCACCGTACGCGAACGGCCCGAGGTGCTGCCGCTGTCGTTCGGTCAGCAGCGGATGTGGTTCCTCAACCAGCTCGAGGAAGCGGGGGTGGGCGCCGCCTACAACATGGCGTTCGCGCTGCGTCTCTCCGGTGAGCTGGATCTGAGCGCACTGGAATCCGCGCTCGGTGATGTGGCCGACCGGCACGAGAGTCTTCGTACGGTGTTTCCGGCTGTCGATGGTGTGCCGCGGCAGCGCATTCTGATGGGTGCGGCGGGCCGGCCGCGGTTGCGTATGTGTGACGTTGCCGAGGCCGAGCTGGCGGGGGTGCTGGTCGGGGAGGCTGCGCGGGGCTTTGACCTGTCGGGTGAGTTGCCGTGGCGGGTGTGTCTGGTGGCGCTGTCCGAGTGCGAGTTCGTGCTGCTGGTGGTGGCGCATCACATCGCGGTGGACGGGTGGTCGATGGGGATTCTCGCCAATGATCTGCGGGCGGCGTATGCGGCCCGGCTGGTGGATGGTGTGCCGGAGTGGGCGCCGCTTGGGGTGCAGTACGCCGACTATGCGCTGTGGCAGCGTGAGGTGCTGGGTGAGCTGGATGACCCGGACAGTCTGATCAGTGCCCAACTGGGCTACTGGCGGCGAGCGTTGGCGGGTCTGCCGGAGGAGCTGGCGCTTCCGGTGGATCGGGTGCGCCCGGCGGTGGCCTCCTTCCGGGGTGGCTCGGTGCCGTTGGAGGTGGACCCGGAGACGCACGCGGCGCTGCTGGAGGTGGCCCGTCAGGGCTCGGCGACCATGTTCATGGTGGTGCAGGCAGCGCTGGCGATGCTGCTGGCGCGGCTGGGTGCGGGCACCGATATCCCCCTCGGCACGGCGACAGCGGGCCGCGGTGACTCGGCCCTGGAGGATCTGGCGGGGTTCTTCGTGAACACGCTGGTGCTGCGCACCGATGTCAGCGGCGATCCGACGTTCGAGGAGCTGCTGGCCCGGGTCCGGGAGGCCGATCTGGCGGCCTACGCCCATCAGGATGTTCCGTTCGAGCGGTTGGTGGACGAGCTGAATCCGGTGCGGTCGCTGTCCCGGCATCCGCTGTTCCAGATCATGCTGGTGCTCCAGAACGTCCCGCCCGCGCAATGGGACTTCCCCGGTCTCACCGTGCATCCCGAGAACGCCGACACCCTCCCCGACGAGGCGATTCCCGCCCGGTTCGACCTGTCGATCAGCCTCGGCGAGCATCGCGATGAGCGTGGTGCGCCGGCCGGGATCGCGGGCGACCTCCAGTACGCCAAGGATCTGTTCGACGACACCACGGCCCAAGAACTCGCCCGCCGACTCCAGGCTGTTCTGACGCAGGTGGTCGCCGATCCCGGTATGCGGCTCAGCGACCTGGACGTGCTTGACGCCGCCGAACGGCACGCGGTGCTTCACGCCTGGAACGACACCGACCGGGAGACGCCCGCCCGGACCTTGCCCGAGCTGTTCCAGGCCCAGGTCTGCCGTACTCCGGACGCCGTGGCGGTGACGGATGCCGATGTCACGCTGACGTACGCGGAGCTGGAGGCGCGCGCGAACCAGGTGGCGCACGCGCTGCTCGGTCGCGGCATCGGCCCGGAGGACCGGGTCGCCGTCGTCATCGAGCGGTCGGCCGACCAGATCGTCGCCCTGCTCGGCGTCGTCAAGGCGGGCGCGGCCTACGTGCCCGTCGACCCCGCCTATCCCGCCGACCGCATCGCCTACATGCTCGCCGACGCCGCCCCGGCGACCGTCCTGTGCACCGCGGCGACCAGCGGGCCGCTCCCGGCCGGAGCCGCACAGGTGCGATGGGACGACCCGGCGACCGCGGCCGAGATCGCGGCCGCCCCCACGACCGCACCGGCCGCTACCGACCGCACCTCTCCGCTGTGCCCGGCCCACCCCGCCTACGTCATCTACACCTCCGGGTCCTCCGGCACCCCCAAGGGAGTGGTCGTCACCCATGCCGGTCTCGCCGGCCTGTCGGGCGCCCAGATCGACCGCTTCCGGGTCGGACCGCGCTCCCGGGTGCTCCAGTTCGCCGCGCTCGGCTTCGACGCCGCGGTCTCCGAGGTGTGCATGGCGCTGCTCGCGGGCGCCACGCTGGTGGTGGCCCCGGCGGACCGGATGCCGCCGTTCGGGCGGCTGGAGGACCTGCTCGACGACTTCGCGGTAACCCATGTGACGGTGCCGCCGTCGCTGCTGGCGGGCGTCGACCGGCTGCCCGGCACGCTGCTGACCCTGGTCGTGGCGGGCGAGGCCTGCCCGTCGGCCCTGCCCGCGCGGTGGGCGCGGGATCGGCGGATGGTCAACGCCTACGGCCCCACCGAAACCACGGTGTGCGCCACGATGACCGAGGCGCTGGCCTCCGACGACGGGGCCGTGCCGATCGGGCGTCCGGTGTGGAACACGCGGACGTACGTTTTGGACGAGTTTCTTCGCCCGGTGCCCGCGGGGGTGGTCGGTGACCTGTACATCGCCGGGGCGGGCCTGGCGCGCGGCTACGTCCGGCGCCCCGGTCCGACCTCCGGGCGCTTCGTCGCCTGCCCGTTCGGCGGCTCCGGTGAGCGCATGTATCGCACGGGTGACCTGGCCCGGTGGACCGCGGACGGCCAGTTGGTGTTCGCCGGCCGTTCGGACGACCAGGTGAAGATCCGTGGTTTCCGGATCGAGCCCGGTGAGGTCGAGGCGGTGCTGGCGGCGCATGAGAGCGTCGGCCAGGTCGCGGTGGTGGTCCGCGAGGATCAGCCCGGCGTGCGACGTCTGGTCGCCTATGTCGTCCCGGCCGGTGACGACATCCACGGCGGCGGGCTGCGCACGTTCGCCGCGGCCGAACTGCCGGACTACATGGTCCCGTCCGCCGTGGTCACCCTCGACTCCCTGCCGGTGACCGCGAACGGCAAGCTCGACCGGGCCGCGCTGCCCGCCCCCGACCTCGGTGGCGAAGGCAGGACTCCGGCCACTCCGGTCGAGGAGATCCTGAGCGGGCTCTTCGCCCAGGTCCTCGGCCTGGAGCGGGCCGGCGTCGACGAGTCCTTCTTCGACCTGGGCGGTGACTCGCTGCTCGCGATGCGACTGATCGCCGCCATCCGCTCCACCCTGGACACCGAGGTCGGCATCCGGGAACTCTTCGCCGAGCCGACCGTCGCGGGTCTGGCCCGCCTGGTGGAGGACACCGGCGGCCGCGCGGTGCGCGCCGGGATCGTCGCCGGGCCGCGCCCCGGGGTGCTGCCACTGTCGTTCGGGCAGCAGCGCATGTGGATCCTGAACCGGCTGGAGGAGTCCGGGGCGGCTGCCGCGTACAACATGCCGCTCGCGCTCCGGCTCACCGGTGAGCTGGACTCCGACGCGCTCGAGGCGGCCCTCGGGGACATCGCCGACCGGCACGAGACCCTCCGTACGGTGTTCCCGGAGACCGATGGCGTGCCCCGGCAGCGGATCGTCGGCGGACCGGCCGGGCGGCCGGCCCTGAGCGTGCACGAGGTCACCCGGGCAGAGCTGCCCGAGGTCATGGCGGGGCTGGCGAACCGGCCCTTCGACCTGACCCGGGACCTGCCCTGGCGTGCCGAGCTGCTGACGCTGCCGGCCGCGGCACGACCGGAGGCCGTGCTGCTGCTGGTCTCCCATCACATCGCCGTCGACGGCTGGTCGATGGGCGTCCTCGCCCGCGACCTGCGCACGGCCTACGCGGCTCGCCGCGCGGGCCGGGCGCCCGGCTTCGCGCCGCTGCCGGTCCAGTACGCCGACTACGCCCTGTGGCAGCGCGAGGTGCTCGGCGACCTCGATGACCCGGACAGCCTGCTGAGCGCCCAGCTCGGCTACTGGCGCCGGGCTCTGGCGAGCCTGCCCGAGGAACTGAGCCTGCCCGTGGACCGCAACCGGCCGGCGGTCGGCTCCTTCCGGGGCGGCTGGGTCGCCATGGGCATCCGGCCCGACACCCACACCGCGCTCGCCTCCGTGGCCCGGCAGGGCTCGGCCACCACCTTCATGGTGATCCAGGCCGCGCTGGCGATGCTGCTGACCCGGCTCGGCGCGGGCACCGACATCCCCGTCGGCACCCCGGTCGCGGGCCGCGGTGACTCGGCCCTGGAGGAGCTCACCGGTTTCTTCGTGAACACGCTGGTGCTGCGCACCGACGCCAGTGGCGACCCGACGTTCGAGGAGCTGCTGGCCCGGGTGCGGGAGACCGACCTGGCGGCGTTCGCCCACCAGGACGTGCCGTTCGAGCGGCTGGTGGACGACCTCAGCCCCGAGCGCTCGCTGGCCCGGCACCCGCTGTTCCAGATCATGCTCACTCTCGACAACACACCGGGCGCGGACGCCTCCTGGGAACTGGGGGAGCTCGATGTCCGGCCGATCCCCGCCGACGAGACGTTCTCCGCCCGCTTCGACCTGTCGATCGGACTGGCCGAACTCCGCGACCAGCGGGGAGCGCCCGCCGGTATCGACGGCGGATTCCAGTACTCCGCCGACCTGTTCGACGAGGACACCGCCCGGGCCCTGGCCCGACGGCTGGTCCAGACGCTGGAACAGATCGCCCGCAACCCGCGGCTGCGGATCAGCGACCTGGACGTTCTCGACGACGCCGAGCGCCGACGCGTCGTGGCGGAGTGGAACGACACCCGCCACGTCCACCCGGCCACCACCCTCCCCGCGCTGTTCGCCGCCCAGACCGCCCGCGTCCCGGGCGCCCTCGCCGTCACCGGCGAGGACTCCTCGCTGACGTACGCGGAACTGGACGAGCGCTCCAACCGGGTGGCGCACTGGCTGATCGGCCGAGGCGTCGGCCCCGAGAGCCGGGTCGCCGTCCTCATGGAGCGGTCGGTCGACCTCATGGTCGTGCTGTGGGGCATCGTGAAGGCCGGCGCCGCGTATGTCCCCGTCGACCCGGACTACCCGGCCGACCGGATCGCCTACATGCTGACCGACGCCTCTCCCAAGGTCGTGCTGTGCACCGACGCGATCGCCGGCGAACAGGCCGGACCCGCCGGCTGGACGGTGTGGGACGCGGCGCGGACCGTCGCGGAAGTCGACGCGTGCTCCGGCGCCCCCGTGGCGGTCACGATCCCGCCCGACTCGGCCGCGTACACGATCTACACCTCGGGGTCGACGGGCCGTCCCAAGGGTGTGGTGGTCAGCCACCGTTCGATCACGAATTACCTGCGGTGGCGGCAGCACACGTACCGCCTCACCGGCGAGGACCGGGTGCTCCAGAAGACGCCGACCGGTTTCGACGTGTCCGTGTGGGAGCTGTTCTGGCCGTTCACCGCGGGCGCCGCCCTGGTCATGGCCAGGCCCGGAGGCCACCGCGACCCCGCCTATCTGGTGGAGGTGGCGGCCCGGCAGGCCGTGACGGTCATGCACTTCGTACCGTCGATGCTCGGCGTCTTCCTCCAGGAAGTCGGCCCCGGCGACTGCGCCGCCCTGCGGATGGTCTTCTGCAGTGGCGAGGCGCTGACGGCGGACCTCGTGGAGGAGTTCCGCGCCCGGATCGGGGTGCGGTTGCACAACCTCTACGGCCCGACGGAGGCCGCCGTGGAGGTCACGCACTGGGAGGGCACCCACGGCACGCCGTACGCGTCCGTGCCGATCGGGCGTCCGGTGTGGAACACGCGGACGTACGTCCTGGACGAGTTCCTGCGCCCGGTGCCGCCCGGGGTGACGGGTGAGTTGTACCTGGCGGGCGTGCAGTTGGCGCGGGGCTACGCGGTCCGTCCCGGTCTGACGGCGGAACGGTTCGTCGCCTGCCCGTTCCCCGGCTCGGACCGCATGTACCGCACCGGTGACCTGGTGCGCTGGACCCAGGACGGCGAGCTGCTGTACTCCGGCCGGGCCGACGACCAGGTGAAGATCCGTGGTTTCCGGATCGAGCTGGGTGAGATCGAGGCGGTGCTGGCCGGGCACGAGAGCGTCGCCCAGGTGGCGGTGGTGGTGCGGGAGGACCAGCCGGGGGTCAGGCGGATCGTCGGGTACGTCGTCCCCGCTCAGGAAGGCGTGGACGCGGACGCACTGCGGGAGTTCGCGACCCGGGTCCTCCCCGAGTACATGGTTCCCGCCGCGATCGTGGCGCTGGACCGTTTGCCGGTGACGGAGAACGGCAAGCTGGACCGGTCGGCGCTGCCCGCACCGGAGTTCGGGGCATCGACCGGGCGCGGCCCCGCCACTCCCGGGGAGGAGATCCTGTGTGGTCTGTTCCGTGAGGTGCTGGGCCTGGAGTGGGTGGGTGCCGAGGACTCGTTCTTCGGGCTGGGCGGCGACTCGATCATGTCGATGCTGGTCGTCTCCCGGGCCCGCCGCGCCGGAATGCTGCTCACCGCCCGGCAGGTCTTCGAGCACAAGACCCCGGCCGGCCTCGCCCGGGTCGCCGGGAAGGCCGCCGTGGGCCCCGCCGACGGGACCCGGACGGCGGCCGTGGGCCAGGTGCCCCTGACCCCCGTCATGCGGGAGCTGGTCGAGCGGGCCGGCCCGGCCGCGCTGACCGGGGCGTTCTCCCAGTCCATGCTGCTCGAAGTCCCGTCCGCTCTCGAACTGCCCCGGCTGGAGGCGGCCTTACGCACAGTGCTGGACCACCATGACGTGCTGCGTGCCCGCTTGCTGCTGGCCGACGGCGAGCCGGACGCCCTGGAGATACCCGAGAAGGGCAGCGCTGTCCCGTCCGTGCGGCGGGTGGACATCACTACCGCCACCACCGCCGATCCGGCCGAGCTGGTGCGTGAGGCCGAGCGCGGCGCCGTGGAACGGCTCGACCCGGTCGCCGGCCGGATGATCGAGGCCGTCTGGCTCGACGCGGGGGCCGAGCGGCCGGGCCGGCTGCTGCTGGTGGCCCACCACCTGGTGGTGGATGGTGTGTCGTGGAGGGTCCTGGTGCCGGACGTGGCGGCGGCGTATGTGTCGGGTGCCGGGGTGGTGCTGGATGCGGTGGGTACGTCGTTCCGGGGGTGGGCGCGGGCGCTGGCTGCTGAGGCGGCATGCCCTGAGCGGGTGGCGGAGCTGCCGCAGTGGCTTGAGGTGCTTGAGGGTGCGGATCCGGTGTTGGGGCGGCGGGCGTTGGATCCGGTGGTGGACACGGTGGCGGGTGGTACGCGCCGTGTTGAGGTGCGGGTGCCGGTGGGGGTGACGGCGGAGTTGCTGACGCGGGTGCCGGCTGCCTTCCATGCCGGTGTCGATGATGTGCTGCTGGCGGGTCTGGTGGCGGCGCTGGACGAGCGGGGTGGTCTGCCCGGCGGGGTGCTGGTGGATGTGGAGGGTCATGGGCGGCAGCCTGTGGCCGATGACATGGACCTCAGCCGCACGGTGGGCTGGTTCACCAGCTCGTATCCGATGCGGTTGGACGCCTCCGGTATGGATCACGGGCGGATCCGGGCCGGTGGCGTGGAGGCCGGCCGGTTGCTGAAGCGGGTCAAGGAGCAGGCGCGGGCGGTTCCGGGGGACGGGCTGGGTTACGGCATGCTGCGGTATCTCAACCCGGAGACCGCCCCGGAGTTCGCCGAACTGCCCACGGCGCAGGTCGGCTTCAACTACCTGGGCCGCTTCACCCCCGCCGACCGCACAGCGGGCGGCAGCTGGCAGCCAGACGCCGACACGGTCCTCGGCGGCTCCTCTGACGTCCGGATGGCACTGTTGCACGCGCTGGAGGCGGGCGGCCTGGTCCGCGACCTCCCCGAAGGGTCCGAGCTGACCGTCACCCTGGGCGGCCCGGTCGGTCTCTTCGACGAGGAGACGCTGCGCGAGCTCGCCTCCGCCTGGGTCGCCATGCTCACCGGACTCGCCACCCACGCCGGTGGGACCGGCACCGGTGGTCACACTCCCTCGGACTTCCCGCTGGTCGGGCTCGCCCAGGCGGAGGTGGAGGAGCTGGAGGCGGCGGTCCCGGGCCTGATCGACGTGTGGCCGCTGTCGCCGTTGCAGGAAGGGCTGCTGTTCCACGCGCGCTATGACGAGGGTGCCCGCGATGTGTATGTGGGCCGGCGGTACCTGGATCTCGAGGGCGCAGTGGACGCGGGTGTGTTGCGGTCGTCGTGGCAGGCGCTGCTGAACCGGCACGCGAGTCTGCGGACGGCGTTTTGCCAACCGCCCGGGACGGAGAACCCGGTGCAGGTGGTGGTGCGGGATGTCGATGTTCCCTGGCGTGAGGCGGACCTGTCCGGTCTGCCCGCGGCGGAGGCGGAGGCCGAGGCGGACCGGCTCGCCGAGGAGGACCTGGCGCCGTTCGACCTCGCGGTGCCGCCGGCGCTGCGACTGCTGCTGCTGAAGCGGGGCGCGGACCGGTACCGCCTCGTGGTGACCATGCACCACATCCTCACGGACGGCTGGTCGCTGCCCATCCTGTACGGCGAACTGTCGAAGATCTACGCGGCGGGCGGCGACGCGAGCGCTCTGCCACCGGTGCCCCCCTACCGGGACTACCTGGCCTGGCTGAACCGCCAGGACGGTGAGGCCGCCGCGGAGGCATGGCGGTCGGTGCTCGCGGGCACCTCCGAGCCGACCCTCGTCGCCCCGCTTGACGGGGACGCCGAGCCGGTCCAGCCGCGCCACGTGATCGTACGGCTCGACGCACCGCTCACCCTCGCGCTGCGGGAGACGGCGCGGGAGCACGGTCTGACGCTGAACACCGTTGTCCAGGGTGTCTGGGCGGTCCTGGTCGGCATGGTGTCGGGGCGGACGGACGTGGTCTTCGGCACGACGGTCGCCGGCCGTCCGGCCGATCTGCCGGGCGTCGAGCGGATGCTGGGTCTGTTCATCAACACTCTCCCGGTGCGGGTGGGTCTCCACCCCGGACAGCGCTTCACCGACCTGCTGACGGACCTCCAGGCCCAGCAGGCCGGACTCATCGCCCACCAGCACCTGGGGCTGACGGAGATCCAGCGCCTGGCAGGACCGGGCGCCACCTTCGACACCCTCGTCGTCTACGAGAACTATCCGCACGACCCCGACGCCACCGGGCAGCCCGGCGGACTGCCCATCGCCGGAGGCGGCGGCGAGGAGGCGACGCACTATCCGCTCACCCTGCTCGCCTCTCCCGCCGACGAGCTCGAACTGCGGCTCGACTACCGGCCCGATCTGTTCGACGAGGACGCCGCCCGCACCCTGCTGGAGCGGGTCCAACGGATCCTGGCCCGGATAGCCGATGACCCGCGGACCAGGGTCGGCCGGCTGGACGTCCTCGACCACACGGAGCGCACCCGCCTGGTCGACGAGTGGAACGACACCACGGCGCCCCTCCCGCACGCCACCCTCCCCGAGCTGTTCCAGGTCCAGGCGCGCCGCACCCCGGACGCCGTCGCCGTCGTCCTCGACGACACCGGGATGACGTATGCCGAGCTGGACGGGCGGGCCAACCGGCTGGCGCACCGACTCCTGGCGCTGGGCGTGCGGCCGGAGCAGGCGGTCGCCGTGCTGCAACGCCGGTCCCTCGAACTGGTGGTGTCGATCCTGGCCGTGCTCAAGGCCGGCGGCGCCTATGTGCCGCTCGACGCCGACGCCCCCCAGGACCGGCTGCGCTGGACCCTGCGGGACACGGCCTCGTCGGTGCTGCTGACCGACAGCGCACTGCGCGGTGCGGCCCCGGCGGACGAGGCCGTGGCGGTCGTCGTGGTCGATGCCGACGCCTCCCTCGCCGACGAGCCGGCCAGCGACCCCCGCGTCCCCGGCCATCCCGACCAGCTCGCCTACGTGATGTTCACGTCCGGCTCGACGGGCCTGCCCAAGGGCGTCGCGGTCACCCAGCGCGCCGTGGCGGCCCTGGCCCTCGACCCCCGCTGGGCGGGCACCGGCGGCCACGAGCGGGTGCTGCTGCACTCGCCGCACACCTTCGACGCCTCGACCTACGAGCTGTGGGTGCCGCTGTTGTCCGGCGGCACCGTGGCCGTGGCGCCGGACGACCTGGACGTACGCGCTCTGGAGCGGGCGATCGCCGGGCAGGGCGTCACGGCACTGTGGCTGACGGCAGGCCTCTTCCGGCTCTTCGCCGAGGAGTCCCCGGCGAGCTTCGCCGGGGTGCGCGAGGTGTGGACGGGAGGCGAGGCCGTACCCGCCACGGCCGTACGGCGGGTGCTGGAAGCCTGCCCGCGGACCCAGGTCGTCGACGGCTACGGCCCCACGGAGACCACGACCTTCGCCACCGCCTTCCCGCTGCGCTCGGCGCGGGACGTGCCGGACTCCGTGCCGATCGGCCGGCCGATGGCCAACACGCGGGTGTACGTGCTCGATGAAGCGCTGCGCCCCGTGCCTGCGGGCGTCACCGGTGAGCTGTACATCGCGGGCACCGGGCTCGCCCGCGGGTATGCCCGCCGGTCCGGCCTGACGGCGGAGCGGTTCGTCGCGGACCCGTTCGGCGCCGCCGGCTCGCGGATGTACCGGAGCGGTGACGCGGTGCGGTGGACGCCGGACGGCACCCTGCTCTACGTCGGCCGGGCCGACGACCAGGTGAAGGTCCGTGGTTTCCGCATCGAGCTGGGTGAGGTCGAGACGGTGCTGGCGGCGCACGAGAGCGTCGGCCAGGTGGCGGTGGTGGCCCGGGAGGACCAGCCGGGCGTGAAGCGCCTGGTCGCCTATGTCATCCCGGCCGGACCGGGCGCGGACGCCGACGCCGACGCCGACGCGCTGCGCGCGTTCGCGGCCCGTGCCTTGCCGGACTACATGGTCCCCGCCGCCGTGGTGCCGCTGGACGCGCTGCCGGTGACGGTGAACGGCAAGCTGGACCGGGCCGCGCTCCCGTCCCCCGAGTTCGGCGGCTCGGCCGGCCGCGGCCCCGCTACTCCGGCCGAAGAGGTGCTGTGCGGCCTGTTCGCGGAGGTCTTGGGCCTGGAACGGGTCGGCGCCGAGGAGTCGTTCTTCGACCTCGGCGGTGACTCCCTGCTCGCGATGCGTCTGATCGTCCGGGTGCGGTCGGTCCTCGACGCCGAGATCAACGTCCGGGAGCTGTTCGGCGCGCCGACCGTCGCCGCCCTGGCCCGGCTGATGGAGAGCCACCAGGACGACGTCCGCGTCGGCCTCGTCGCGCGGGAGCGGACCGAGGCGCCGCCGCTGTCATTCGGCCAGCAGCGGATGTGGTTCCTCAACCAGCTCGACGAGACCGACTCGGACGTGGCCGCCTACAACGTGCCACTGGCGCTCCGGCTCTCCGGCGAGCTGGACATCGCGGCCCTGGAAGCCGCCCTCGGCGACGTGGCGGAACGGCACGAGATGCTCCGCACCGTCTACCCCTCCGTCGGCGGCAGCCCCCGGCAGCGGCTCCTCGAGACTCCGCCGCCGCTCCGGGTCCGCGAAATCGCCCACGCCGACCTGGAGGACGCCATGGCCGAGGCCGCGTCCCAGGGCTTCGACCTGGCGCGGGATCTCCCATGGCGCACCGAGCTGCTGGTGCTCTCCGGGACCACCGCGAGCGAGTACGTGCTGATGTTGGTCGCCCATCACATCGCCGTCGACGGCTGGTCGATGGGCATCCTCGCCGGCGATCTCCAGCACGCCTACGGCGCCCGCAAGGCCGGCTCCGCGCCGGTCTGGGCTCCGCTGCCGGTGCAGTACGCCGACTACGCGATCTGGCAGCGGGAGGTGCTCGGTGACCTGGACGACCCGGACAGCCTCGTCAGCGCCCAACTCACCTACTGGCGCGAGGCATTGGGCGGGGTGCCCGAGGAGCTGACGCTTCCGGTGGACCGGGCCCGGCCCGCGATCGCCTCCTTCGAGGGTGGCTCGGTGCCGCTGGAGGTGGATCCGGATACGCACGCGGCGCTGCTGGAGGTGGCCCGTCACGGCTCGGCCACCCTGTTCATGGTGGTACAGGCGGCGCTGGCGATGCTGCTGACCCGGCTCGGCGCGGGCACCGACATCCCCCTCGGCACGGCGACAGCGGGCCGCGGTGACTCGGCCCTGGAGGACCTGGTCGGTTTCTTCGTGAACACGCTGGTGCTGCGCACCGATGTGAGCGGTGACCCGACGTTCGGGGAGCTGCTGGGCCGGGTGCGGGAGACCGACCTGGCGGCCTACGCCCATCAGGATGTGCCGTTCGAGCGGCTGGTCGACGACCTCAGCCCCGAGCGCTCACTGGCCCGGCACCCACTCTTCCAGATCATGCTCGTCCTCCAGAACATCCCGGCCGCGGAATGGGACCTGCCCGGCCTCACCATGCACCAGCAGGCTTCCGAGACCCTCCCGGACGCAGCCCTCCCCTCCCGCTTCGACCTGTCCATCAACCTCACCGAAGTCCGCGACGACCAGGGCGAGCCGGCCGGTCTCGGTGGCGGTATCCAGTATGCGACCGACCTGTTCGAGGGCTCCACCGCCCGGACACTGGCGGACCGGCTGGTGCGGGTGCTGCGGCAGGTGGCGGCTGATCCGGGGGTGGCGGTCAGTCGGCTGGAGGTTCTGGAGCCTGCCGAGGTGCGGCGGGTGGTGGAGGGGTGGAATGACACCGCCTGGCCGCTGCCGGTCCGTACGCTTCCGGAGTTGTTCGCGGCGCAGGTGGTCCGTACGCCGGAGGCGGTGGCGGTGGCCGGTTCCGATGCGACGCTGACGTATGGGGAGTTGAACGCGCGGGCGGATGGCGTGGCGCGGTGGTTGGTGGGTCGTGGGGTGGGTGCGGGGAGCCGGGTGGGTGTGGTGATGGACCGCTCGGCGGAGCTGGTGGTGGTTCTGCTGGGTGTGGTGAAGGCGGGGGCGGCTTATGTGCCGGTGGATCCGGGCTATCCGGCTGAGCGTATTGGTTTCATCCTGTCCGATGCCGCCCCTTCGCTGGTGCTGACCACTGTCGCGTATGCGGGGCGGGTGGCCGGGACGGTGCACTGGGATGATCCTGTGGTGGCCGGTGAACTCGCGGCGGTGGGCGGGCGAGTTGCGGTGGCGGTGTCGCCCGAGAGCCTGGCGTATGTGATGTATACGTCGGGCTCGACGGGTGTGCCGAAGGGTGTGGCGGTCACTCATGGGAACGTCGCGGCTTTCGTTGCGGACCGTGCTTGGCGGGACGATGTCGTGGAGCGGGTGCTGGTGCAGGCCAACCATGCCTTTGACGCTTCGACGTATGAGCTGTGGGTGCCGCTGACGCGAGGCGGGCAACTGGTGATCTTGCCGCATGGTGAGAAGGACGCGGCTGCGCGTGGTCGTTTGATCGCCGAGCATGGTGTGACCAATGTGCATGCGACAGCCGGTCTC
>NZ_JBEXHC010000040.1:0-19982 GCF_040607655.1 Streptomyces sp. NPDC005266 | reverse complement strand
TGTTCGACACCGTCCACCGCCCGCCTGAACTGGCCTGACGTCCCTGCCCCCGCCCGCCAGGGCCCGACCGGAGCTGAAATCGTGGAAAAACTGGGCAGACCAGTGGATACCCCATGCCCGCACCCCAGCCGACAGCCCAGAACCCGCCCAGAGAGCACTTCGAAACCACGTCGGTGGATCGAGGCTAAGCCGCGCCTGGCCCTCGGCGCCCGGTGAGTGGGCGGCCCGTCAGCTTTTGAGCGCCGCCTCGGCGTAGGCGGCGCCCGTGTCGCGCAGGCGGTTGTGCAGGGCCGTGAAGACCTCGGCCGCGCGGGCGCCGGGCCAGTCGTCGGGGAGCAGGGCGGGCGGCAGGCTACGACCCCCCTGGACCCTGCACGCCGCGGCCGCCCAGAACTACACCGGGCCCGGCGCCTCCTGGCCGCTTCCGTACCAGGCGGGCAGCCGTGAGCCCCCGACGGGCCGTACGGATGCCCCTAAGCCGCGCCTGGCCCTCGGCGCCCGGTGAGTGGGCGGCCCGTCAGCTTTTGAGCGCCGCCTCGGCGTAGGCGGCGCCGGTGTCGCGCAGGCGGTCGTGCAGGGCCGCGAAGACCTCGGCCGCGCGGGCGCCGGGCCAGTCGCCGGGGAGCAGGGCGGGCGGCAGGCCCGGGTCGGCGTAGGGGAGGTGGCGCCAGGAGTCGAGGGCCAGGAGGTAGTCCCGGTAGGCGGCCTCGGGACCGGACTCAACGCGGCCGGTCCAGTGGGTGAGGACCGGTTCATGGGCGGTGAGGAACGCACGGTGGAGGGCGGCCAGTTCGGGCAGGTCCCACCAGCGGCGGACCGCCTCGGCCGTGGGGGTGAAGCCCGCGTGGTCGCCGCGGAAGAGGTCGACATAGGAGGAGAGGCCGAGGCGTTCGAGGGTGTGGCGGGTCTCCTCGTAGAGGTGGTCGGGGGCGATCCACACGCCCGGTGCCGCGGTGCCGAAGCCGAGGCGGGACAGGCGGGAGCGGAGCAGATGGCGCTTGTGGCGTTCCTGTTCGGGGACCGAGAAGACGGCGAGCAGCCAGCCGCCGCGGGCGGTTTCCGCGGCCGGGCGGGGGTAGATGCGGAGGTCGCCGTCGTCGAGGAGCTGGCGGGCGTCGTCGGACAGGGAGTAGCCGGCCGCTCCGGCGGCGGTGCGGTCCGCGATCAGCAGGCCCCTGCGCTTGAGGCGGGAGACGGCCGAGCGCACCGAGGGCGGGTCGACGCCCACCGCTCCCAGCAGCCGGATCAGCGCGGCGATCGGCACGGGTCCGGCCGGGCGGTCGGCGCTGCCGCGCCCATAGGCGCCGTAATACGTGACGATCAGGGAGCGGGGAGTGTGCTGGCCGTTCACGGGGTCACTGTAGAGCGGCGCGAGCGCCGTGAGCGCTGTCGCGGAGCCGGAAGCGCTGGAGCTTGCCGGTGGCGGTGCGCGGGAGTTCGTCCAGGAAGACGAAGACGCGCGGGCATTTGTAGGGGGTGAGTTCGGCGGTGGTGAACTCCTTGAGGGCGGTGACGGTCTCCTCCGACCGCGGGACGCCGGGCCGCAGCACCACGTGGGCGGCGACGATGGTGCCGCGCTTCTCGTCCGGCCGTCCGGTGACGGCGGCCTCGGCCACATCGGGGTGGCGCAGCAGTGTCTCCTCGACCTCCGGGCCCGCGATGTTGTACCCCGCCGAGATGATCATGTCGTCGGCGCGTGCCACATAGCGGAAGTAGCCGTCCGCGTCGCGGATATACGTGTCCCCGGTGAGGTTCCAGCCGTCGCGTACGTACACCCGCTGCCGCTCGTCCGCCAGATAGCGGCAGCCCGTGGGGCCCCGCACGGCGAGCAGCCCCGGCACCCCGTCGGGTACCGGGCGCAGATCGGCGTCGACCACCCGCGCCTCGTAGCCGGGGACCGGAGCGCCCGTCGTGCCGGGCCGGATCGCGTCGTCGGCGGCGGAGAGGAAGATATGCAGCAGCTCGGTGGCCCCGATGCCGTTGATGATGCGCAGACCGGTGGCCCGGTGCCAGTCGTGCCAGGTGGCGGCGGGCAGATGCTCCCCGGCGGAGACGCAGCGGCGCAGGGAGGAGAGGTCGTACCGCCCGGGGGCGTCGCGGAGCAGCCCCAGCATCGCCCGGTACGCGGTCGGGGCGGTGAACAGCACCGAGACCCGGTGGCGCCCGATGTCCCCCAGCAGCCGCTCGGGCCCGCCGCGGTCCGCGAGCAGCGTGGACGCCCCGGCGCGCAGCGGGAAGACGACGAGGCCGCCGAGGCCGAAGGTGAAGCCGAGCGGCGGGCTGCCCGCGAAGATGTCGTCCGCGGTCGGGCGCAGCACCCGCGCCGAGAAGGTGTCGGCGATGGCCAGCACATCGCGGTGGAAGTGCATACAGCCTTTGGGCCGCCCGGTCGTCCCCGAGGTGAAGGCGATCAGCGCGACATCGTCGGCGGAGGTCGCCACCGCCTCGTACGACGTGGGCGCCTCGCCCGCCAACCGCAGCAGGTCATCGGGGGAGGCCCCGCCGTACGTCGTAATGCGCAGCCCCGGCACCCCGGCCCGGTCCAGATCCTCGGTGCACCGGAGGTCGCACAGTGCGTGCCGTATCCGCGCGATCTCGCAGATCGTCGCCAGCTCCCGGGACCGCTGGGCGGCCAGGACGGTCACGGCGACGGCGCCGGCCTTCATCACCGCGAGCCAACAGGCGGCCAGCCAGGGCGTGGTGGGGCCGCGCAGCAGCACCCGGTTGCCGGGGACGACACCGAGCGCGGTGGTGAGCGTGTGGGCGATCCGGTCGACGTGGCCGCGCAGCTCGCCGTACGTCCACACCGCACCGTCGGCGTCGCGCACGGCGGGCCGGTCCGCCCCGTACCGTTCGAGGCCGTGGTCCAGCAGCTCGGCCCCGCAGTTGAGGCGGTCCGGGTGGCGCGGTCCCGGCAGGTCGAGGAGGAGGCCGGGCCACTGGTCGGCGGGCGGCAGATGGTCGCGGGCGAAGGTGTCGATGTGCGCGGACGGCCTGAGCTCCATCGCGGATGCGCCCCCTCTGCCTGCCCGATATGTCGGCCGAATGGCTGTGTGAAGTCGCTTTGTCAGCGTAACGTGATGGTGACGACAGTCAACAGTCCGCGATATGAGTGGGCTTGAGGCGAGGGAGGCTGCCCCGGTGCCGTCATTCGCACTGGATCCGGAGCAACGGCGGTGGTGCGCCTGGCTGCGCGCACTGGCCCGCGAGAGGCTGCGTCCGCTCGCGGAGGCCGGCACACCCGGGCGGGTCAACCGGCCGCTGGTCGCCGCCCTCGGCGAACTCGGCCTGTTGGAGCGGCTGTTCCCCGACGGCGAGCCGGTCCGCGCCCTGGAGCTGTGCCTGTTACGGGAGTCGCTGGCCATGGAGTGCACGGAGGCCGAGACCGCGCTCGCCCTCCAGGGGCTCGGCGCCTATCCGATCGTGCTGTCCGGCAGCGAGAAGCTGTACGCGCGCTGGATGCCCGCCGTCCGGGCGGGCCGAGCGGTCGCCGCCTTCGCGCTCAGCGAGGAGGAGGCCGGGTCGGACGCGGCCGCGCTCGCCCTGCGGGCCGACCGGGACGGGGCCGGGGGCTGGCGGCTCACCGGCGAGAAGTGCTGGATCTCCAACGCCCCCGAGGCCGATGTCACCACGGTCTTCGCCCGGACGACGGCGGGCGCGGGCTCCCGCGGCGTCACCGCCTTCCTGGTGCCCGCCGACCGCCCGGGACTCAGCGGCGAGCCCCTGGAGATGCTCAGCCCGCACCCCATCGGCCGTCTCGTCTTCGACGGCGTCCCGGTCACCGACGAGGACGTGCTGGGAGTACCGGACGCGGGGTTCCGCGTCGCCATGCGCACGCTCAATCTGCTGCGGCCCAGCGTGGGCGCGTTCGCCGTCGGCATGGCGCAGGCGGCGCTGGACGCGGCCCTGGCGCACGCCGAGCGCCGCACCGCCTTCGGCGGCACCCTGAAGGACCTTCAGTCCGTCGCGCATCAACTCGCCGAGATGGCCACCCGCACCGAGGCCGCCCGCCTCCTTGTCTACGCGGCGGCCAGTGCCTACGACGACAGCGCCCCCGACATCGTCCGGCGCGCGGCGATGGCCAAACTGCAGGCCACCGAGACCGCGCAGTACGTCGTGGACGCGGCCGTCCAGATCCATGGCGCGCGGGCGCTGCGACACGGCCATCCGCTCGAACACCTCTACCGGGAAGTGCGGGCGCCCCGGATCTACGAGGGCGCGAGCGAGGTCCAGCGCACCATCATCGCGAAGGAGCTGTACCGATGACGGAACCGGCCGAACCGGCCCGGGCCCTGCGGCGCCTCAACCCCGTCGAGCTCTCCCCGCCCACCGGCTTCAGCCATGCCGTCACCGCGACCGGTGGGCGGCTGGTGTTCCTGGCGGGTCAGACCGCGCTGGACGCGGACGGGAAGATCGTCGGCGACACCCTCCCCATCCAGTTCCGGAGGGCGCTCGCCAATCTCCTCACCGCGCTGCGGGCGGCCGGCGGCGCCCCCGCCGACCTCGCCCGGCTGACCGTCCACACCACCGATGTCGCCGCCTACCGCGCCTGCGCCCCCGAACTCGGGGGCATCTGGCGCGAGTCGGCGGGACGCGAGTATCCGGCGATGGCGGTCATCGGCGTGGTGCGGCTGTGGGACGAGGCGGCGACGGTGGAACTGGACGGGATCGCGGTGCTGCCGTAATGCTGAGCTGCGTCAGCGGCTCACGCGGATCTTCACCGGCGTGGGCCGACAGGGGACCCGACGACGGGGGAGCGGTTCATGGACCGACGGAATTTCCTGACCGTGGCGGCGACGGCGACGGCGGGCGTTGCGCTGTTACCCGGCACCGCCGCCGCTGCCGATGGCCTGCCCGCGCTGGTGCGGCGTCACCTGGACCGGGTGCTCGCCGCCGGCAGCCCGGGCGCGGTCTGCGGCGTCATCCACGGGGGACGCGTTTACGTCGCGGGGGCGGGCACGCGCACGGGCCGGGGCCCGGACGCGTCGGCGCCGGACGGCCGGACGGTGTTCCAACTCGGCTCGATCGGCAAGACCCTCACCGCCACCGCCCTCGCGCGCGCCGTGTGCGCGGGGACGACCCGCCTCGACGCGCCGCTCGTCCTGCCCGCCCGGTTCCCCATCCCGCACAAGGGCCCTCGGCGGATCACCCTGGCCGACCTGGCCACCCACACCTCGGGCCTGCCCCAACTGCCGCCCAATCTCCTCAACGAGGCGGACCCGCAGAATCCGTACGCCCACTACACGCTGGACGACCTGGCCGTCGGCCTGCGCGAGACGACCCTGAACTCCGAGCCGGGCCGCGCATACGCCTACTCGAACCTCGGATTCGGTCTGCTCGGCCAGGCGCTGGCTTTCGACGACGTGGACGCGATGCTGCGCAGCCAGGTGACCTCGCCGCTCCGCCTGCCGGACACGACGACGACCCTGCGTCCGGACATGGCCTCCCGCGAGGCCGTCGGGCACCACGCCGGGCAGCCCGTTCCCGACTGGCGCGACCATGTGTTCAGCGCCGCGGGCACCTCCATCTACAGCACCGCCGACGACATGGTGCGCTACCTGGCGGCACAGCTGCGCCCGGAGCGCACCCCGTTGCGGAAGGCGATCGAACTCACCCAGCGTCCCCATTTCACCGCCGAGGGGAGTCTGCGGCTGGGCCTCGGCTGGCATCTCAGCCCCCTCCCCAGCGGCCGCACCGCCACCTGGCACAACGGCGGCACCGGCGGCTTCAGCACCTGCGCGGCCTTCAGCCGGGAGAGCATGACTGCGGTGGTGACGATGGTGAACACCTCCAGCGAGGAGACCGCCACCGAGCCCCGCCCGGTCGACGCGCTCACCTTCTCCCTGCTCGGCGCACTCGACACGGCCTGAACACCGGTCTTCCGCCCCAGGGGCCGTACGCCGGGGTCTGCGGCCCCGGAGGGTGACCGGGCCTGACCCTTGCCCGGTGCGGCCCCCTGGGGCTAATCTCACGTTGCCCATACCGACCAGTCGGTGTGCCGGTGGAGGAGGTCAACCGTGCTGTCACGGGCAGGGCGGCCCCGCGACACGCCGCCGCACGTACGGGACCGTCCCCCGCACGGGTCGGCGCGCCGACAGCTGAGGAGTCGTCAGATGAGCCGCACCAATCACCAGTACCGGCTGGCCGCGCGACCGGTCGGGCTGCCGAAGCCCACCGACTGGGAGTACGTCGAGGAGCCGGCCGCCGAGCCGGGCGAGGGCGAACTGCTGATCAAGGTGGTCCACCTCTCGCTGGACCCGGCCATGCGCGGATGGATGAACGAGGGCAGGTCCTACATCCGCCCCGTGGAGATCGGGGAGGTCATGCGCGCGGGCGGTGTGGGCCGCGTGATCGCCTCCCGCAATCCGAGGTTCGCCGTGGGCGACTACGTGTCGGGCACGCTCGGCGTGCAGGAGTACTGCCGGTCGGACGGCCGCGGCCTGACCAAGGTCGATCCGGCACTGGCCCCACTGCCGGTGCACCTGGGTCTCCTGGGCATGCCGGGCATGACCGCCTACTTCGGCCTGCTCGACATCGGACGGCCCGAGCCCGGACAGACGGTTGTGGTCTCCGGCGCGGCCGGGGCGGTCGGCAGCGTGGTGGGCCAGATCGCCAAGCTCAAGGGATGCCGGGTCATCGGCATCGCCGGTGGTGAGCGCAAGTGCCGGCTGGTCGTGGACGAGTTCGGCTTCGACGCCTGCGTCGACTACAAGTCCGAGGACGTGCGCAAGGCCCTGCGCGAGGTGGCGCCCGAGGGGGTGGACGTCTACTTCGACAACGTCGGCGGCGAGGTCCTCGACGCCGTGCTGACCCGTCTGGCGCGGGGCGCCCGTATCGTCATCTGCGGCGCCATCTCGCAGTACAACGCGACCGACCAGGTCAAGGGCCCGGCCAACTACATGTCGCTGCTGGTCAACCGCGCATCCATGACCGGGATGGTGGTCTTCGACTACGCCGACCGGTACCCCGAGGCCACCGCCGAGCTGGCCGAGTGGCTGTCGGCCGGGAAGCTGCGGTCGCTGGAGGACGTGGTGGACGGCGGCGTCAAGGCGTTCCCTGACACCCTGCTGCGGCTGTTCAAGGGCGAGAACACAGGAAAGCTCGTTCTCAAGGTGGCGGACGAGTGAGGGCCACCCACTCACTCAACAGACTTCCGCGGGTTGTCCGTTCCGGGCTCCGTCCGGCCCTGCCGGCGGGCACCAGGCCGCCCGCACCCGCACCGACCACCGGAGAGACACCGCCATGGAGCTGAAGGACGCAGCCGTCGTCGTCACCGGAGCGGGTTCGGGCATCGGTGCCGCCCTCGCCCGCCGGTTCGCCGCCGCGGGCGCCCGTCTGGTCGTGAACGACCTGGACGCGGCCGCGGCGGTCCGCGTGGCCGAGGAGATCGGCGGCCTCGCCGTCCCCGGCGACGCCTCCGATGAGCAGGACGTGGCCGCCCTGGTGGCCGCCGCCCGCACGCACCTCGGCGAGATCGACCTGTTCTGCGCCAACGCCGGTATCGAACCCGGCGGTGGGGCCGACGCGCCGGAGGAAGTCTGGGAGCGCGTCTGGCAGGTGAACGTGATGAGCCATGTCCGGGTGGTCCGGCAGCTGCTCGGGCCGTGGCTCGAACGCGGGCGGGGCCACTTCCTGGCGACGGTCTCCTCCGCGGGCCTCCTCACCCACCCCGCCGGCGCGCCGTACGCGGTGAGCAAGCACGGTGCGCTCGCCCTCGCCGAGTGGCTCGCGGCCACCTACGGCCACCGGGGCATCACCGTTCAGGCGCTGTGCCCGATGGGGGTGCGCACCGAGATGTACGAGCGCAGCGACCCCGCCGCGAAGGCCCTGGCCGGGTCGGTCCTCACCCCCGAGGAGGTCGCCGACACCGTGGCCGAGGCGCTGGCTGACGGGCGGTTCCTCATCCTCCCCCACCCCGAGGTGCGCGATCACTACGCGCTGCGTGCCACCGACACCGACCGCTGGCTTGGGGGCGTGCGGCGGCTGCAGCAGCGGATGGAGGAGTTCTCCGCCCAGGCGTAACCGCCCGACGCGGACGGACCGCACGGCAGGGCCGAGGCCTGCGACGTCCCAGAGAGGTCCCACGGGCGCCGCCGCCCCCTCCTGGCTGCCTCGTCGAGGGACTGGTAGCGGCGGGCGAGCCGTCGCAGTGCGGTCTTCACCGCGCGGGCGGGGTCGTCGAGTTCGCCGGTGGGACGGGAGCGGGCCGTGTCGACCAGCCCCCGTGTGGGCAGGCCGCGCAGGCTGTCGCGGACCGTGGACGGCGCGGTGACGATGAGGGTTCGGATCTGGTTGATGGTCTGGGTGCGTGCCTTGACCGCGCTCTTGCGGACCACCCGCAGTGCCCGGATCGCCTCCACGATCCCGTTGCGGGTCTTGGGTGTTCCGCCCGCTCGGCCGGACAGAACCGCGGTCGCGGCCCCGTAGGCGTCGTTGGGGTCGGACTTGCCGTTGTCCCGCCTCGCCTTGCGGTCGGGCCGGTCCACCTCGACCACCGTGACGTCGTTCGCGGTGAGGAAGCGGGCGATCTCAGCGCCGTAGGCCCCGGTTCCCTCGACCCCGACCGCGAGGACCTCGCCGTGGGACTGGAGCCAGTCCAGCAGCCGCTGGTAGCCCTGCGGGGTGGTCTCGAACTGCTCGGTGGCCAGGTGCCGGCCGATGCTGTCGATGACCGCGGCCTGGTGGAGGTCGGTGTGGGTGTCGATCCCCCCGACCACCGCTATCTCGTCTGCCATGCTGTTGTGTGCTGCCCTTCCAATGCTCACCGGTGGGAGGGCGCGAGCTGGTCGGGCAGACGGACAAGACAGTGATGGGACGATGTCACGGTAGACCGACGGCAGCTCGTCCGACGTCATGCCGGGCTGCCAGTTCAGCACGGGTCAGCACCCCGATGACTTGCCGCTCGGCCCCCGCATACGCGGTCGCCGCCCGCTCGGACGGGGCGGTCGTCGGTGAAGCAGGAACCCCAGCGGGCGACCGCTGGAATGCCCCGCCTTTAGGCGGGGGAGGAAGTCAACTCCGCGAGTACTTCGGCGACCGTTTCCCGCGCGATCCGCAGACGTTCCAGTCCGTCCCGGGCCAGCTCCAGTTTCCCGGACAGCTCAGCGACCCGCGTGGCGCTCGGGGTGCGGGCGCTGCGTGCCGCCGGCCGTGGCGCCGCCAACTCTGCGCGGCGGCGCCGTCGCGGGCTTGGCCGTGTGACTGCTCGGCGTGGTCCTCGGCGGCGTGGCCCTGGCGGTCGCCGACGGTGGTGTGGGCAGCGGCTCCGGCACGGGCGGTGCCTTCGTTGCCATGATCGCGGGGCTGGCCGGTGCCGCGCTCGGCGGGCTGGCCATGGCCCGCTCCCGGCGCGCCGTCGCCTGACCCGGCTCCGTACCGCTGCCGGTCGCCAGGGGACCCTGTGCTCAAGTCGCGCAGGACTCGTCGAGGTAGGTGCGGGCCAGCGTGGCCGCGCGGGCGAGCCAGTCGGCGATGACGGCAGTCTCCTCGGGCGTGTACCGCGAGAACGACTGGGCAAGAAGCGCGTGGTAGGGGCCGTAGACCGCCCGCACCCGCTCGGCTGCGGCCGGGACGGGAACGACCCGCACGCGCCGCCGGTCGGCGGGGTCGGGCTCCCGGGTGACGAATCCGCCGCGCTCCAGCCGGTTGAGGATGCCGGTCACGGCGCCGGTCGTGACATGCGCGCGAGCGGCGAGGTCACCGGCGGTCACCGCGGCGTCCCGGGAGGCCAGGACATGGGCGAAGCAGATGAGGTCGGTGGTGCTCAGTCCCAGATTGCGGGCGAACTCCTGCTGTCCCAGGATGCTCGTCGCTACGAGCTCGTCCAGCGCCTCAAGGGCGTCCGACGCGGTGGCCGTCCGCTGGCTGTCCTGCGTTGCCATTCCCTTAGTGTCCAAGATAAACTCCTTACTCGCTAAGGCATCATAGGTCGAGCGCCGCCGACGGGCCATGGCGGCACGGGAGTCCGGCCAGGCGGCTGTGGAGGGTCAGACGCGTGAGCGGGAACATGCACGACGAGGGACACACCGTGGCGGGATGGACGGGCTTCTTCCTCGCGACGACAGGGGCCACGGTGGCCGGGGTGGGGGTCATCGCCTGGCGACCCGCGATCTGGCTGGGGATCGGCCTGGTGGCGGTGGCCGTACTGGCCACCTGGTTCCTGCACCTGGCGGGCTGGGGCAAGCCGCCGGGGCCGCGGCGCGCCGACCGGCGGAGCATGCGGATGCGAGACCTCACCGCGCGCCAGGGCCACCCGCACTGCCTCGGATGCCGGCTGGCCGGCCGCCGCGGGGCTCTCGTCCGCACGGTCGAGGTGTCCGCCCCCGCGGTGCCCCAGGAGGCGGCCGCCACCGACGCCGTATCCTGACTGAGCGTCAGGACAGCCGCGTCCGCCGCGACTGCCGCCGTCCCCTGGCGGGTCGTCAGGGGACGGCGTCCGCCACGCTGACGGGCCGTCGGGGCGTCGCGGCCGCGGCTTCCGCCATCTCCTGATGAACCGTCAGGATGCCGCGTCCGTCACCAGCGCGTCCAGCGCTGGCGCGATGACGGCGAAGGCCCGGTCGGTCAGCGCGGCGGGGTCCTCGGCTCCGTCGCTGTCGCTCCAGCGCTGCAGCACGGCGTGAAAGGCTGTCAGCGCCATCCCCGCGGCCAGCTGCGGATACAGCTCCGCCGCGGGGTCCATGCCGACCCGGTGGGCCATCTCGGCCGCCAGCGCGTCCCGCCATTGCGCCTGGCGCTCCAGGAAGCGGGCGAGCAGGGCGGGTGTCCCCAGGATCAGCTGGACGACGCTCAGGGCCCGGTCCGCGTGCCCCGCGCAGGCGTCGACCGTGCGCCAGACCGTGTGCCGCAGGGCGGCCGACGGCGGCTCCTGTGCCGGGCGGCCGGCCAGCTCGTCCCGCATACCGGTGCCCATCTCGGCCAGGAACTGGACGACCACGTCCTCCTTGGACGAGAAGTACCGGAAGAACGTCCGCTTGGACACGCCCGCGGCGGCGGTGATCTCGTCCACCGTGACCGCGTCGAAGCCCTCGCGTGCCAGCAGGTTCAGGGCAGCCTGCGTCAACTCGTCCGCGACGAGCTGACGCTTGCGCTGGGCCAGGGTTCCACCAGGGCGGGAAGTCATGCACCCATCGTAAGTGGCGTGCCGTTTCGGGCCCGGAGTGCCGTGCTTGACACTTGGTGTCACTGCCGACACGATAAGCCATATGACGAGTAAGAAGCGCTGGAGCGCCGATCAGATCCCGGACCAGAACGGTCGGGTGTTCGTCGTCACCGGAGCCAACAGCGGCCTCGGCCTGGCGACCACCCGGGCCCTCGTCCGCAAGGGCGCCCAGGTGGTCCTGGCCGTACGCGACGAGGAGAAGGGCCGCCGTGCGGTCGCCGAGCTGACGGACGAGCGACCGGACGCCCGCGTCGAGGCGCGCCGACTGGATCTGACCGACGTGGAGTCGATCCGCGCGTTCGCCGACCGGCTCAAGTCCGACGGTGTCCGCCCCGACGTGCTCGTCAACAACGCCGGCCTGATGGCGCCGCCCCGCACGCTCACCACCGAGGGCGTGGAGGTGCAGTTCGCCGCCAACCACCTCGGCCACTTCGCCGTCACCGGTCTGCTGCTCGAACTCATGGCGGGCGGCGACGACCCCCGCGTGGTCACGGTGACGTCAACCAACCACCGGCAGGCGCAGATCTTCTTCGACGACCTGACCGGCGAGCGCAAGTATTCGCCGATGGCCTACTACAACCAGTCCAAGCTCGCCAACGCCGTCTTCGGATGGGAGCTGCACCGGCGGCTGGCCGCGGCCGGCAGCCGGGTCCGCAGCGTGCTGGCCCACCCCGGTTACACCTCCACCAACCTCCAGACGAGCGCCCCCGTCGGCATGGTGAAGCTGCTCTTCGGCCGCATCCTGCTGCCGCTCGCCCAGTCCCCGGACCAGGGCGCCCTGCCCCAGCTGTACGCGGCGACCGCGCCCGATGCGCGAAGCGGCGAGCTGTACGGGCCGGACGGCATGGCCGAACTGCGCGGCGCGCCCAAGCAGGTGCAGCTGGCCCCGCGGGCCTCCGACCCGGAGGCCGCCGCGCGGCTGTGGGAGCTGTCCGAGCGGCTGACCGGCGTGCGCTTCGCGCTCCCGGCCGTCGCCTGAACCACGAAGGGGTCACGACAGGGTGAGCACCGAACCCGAGGCTGGCCTGTGGATACGACGCTTTTGTCCGTCCCCGGACGCCCGCGTCAGACTGCTGTGCCTGCCCTACGCCGGCGGGGCCGCGCCGTTCTACCTGCCCTTGACCCGGTCGCTCGCGCCGGACGTCGACGTCCTCTCCGTGCAGTACCCCGGCCGGCAGGACCGGCAGCGGGAGGCGTGTATCGACTCCGTTGCCGGGCTGGCCGACGCACTGGTCGGCGAGGTGGTGCCGTGGACCGACCGGCCGCTCGCCCTCTTCGGGCACAGCATGGGTGCCTCGGTCGCGTTCGAACTCGCCCTGCGCATGGAATGGTTGGGGCACCCGCCGCCCGTGGTGTTCGTCTCCGGACGGACCGCCCCCTCCCGGCCGCGCGGGAGCACCGTGCACCTGCGCGACGACGCGGGCCTGGTGGCCGAGATCCTCTCGCTCGGCGGCACCGACCCGCGGGTCTTCGAGGACGAGGGTCTTCGGCGCATGGTGCTGCCCGCGCTGCGCAACGACTACCGGGCGGCTGAAACTTATCGCTCCGCCCCGGGCTTCCGCCTTGCCGCGCCGCTGCGCGCCCTGGTCGGCGCCGATGATCCCCACGCACCCCTGGACGCCGTGCGCGCCTGGGAGGAGCACACCGAGGGCGGTTTCGACCTGCGTATGTACCCGGGAGGGCATTTCTATCTGGCGGACCGAATGGAATTCGTCGCGACCGACATCCTGGGTCAGATTTCAGCCATTCGACACAGCGAGGGCATCGTCAGTGGTTGACGAATAGCGTCAGGGGCATTCCCGTCATTGTGAGCCACCTCACATTCTGGTTCGTTTTCGATCCAATTTGTTAGGCTGGGGCCGTCAATTGGAAGCAGAGCTGTACGGGGGTCTAAATTGACGGAATTGCCTGACGTTGACGTCGCGAGTCTTCCGGCGTTCCCGTTCATCGGTCCAGACAGCAATCCATTCATTCCCGTCCAAGATGCCGATCTGGCGCGACTGGACGAACCGATAGGCAAGGTCCGGCTCCCGTTCGGGGGCTGGGCCTGGCTGGTCACCCACCACGAGCACGTCCGGCAGCTGCTGCGCCATCCGGGGTTCAGCTCCGACCAGTACCGGCCCGGTTTCCCGGTGCTGAACCCGCTCCCGCCCAAGCAGGAGGACGCCTCCGGCCTGTTCATCTTCATGGACGGCGAGGCGCACAGCCGCTTCCGGCGCATGCTCACCGCCGAGTTCATGATCAAGAACATCCGGCGGATCGAGCCGCTGATCGAGGAGACGGTCGTCGACGCGCTGGAGCGGATGCGCGCCGTCGGGCCGCCCGCGGACCTGATGAACGAGTTCGCGCTGCCCGTCCCGTCCATGACGATCTGCCACCTGCTCGGCGTTCCCTACTCCGACCACGACTTCTTCCAGCTCCACAGCCGCGCCATCATGGACCGCAACTCCGGGCCCGAGGACGTGGAGGCCGCCCTCGGCGCCCTGAGCGGCTTCCTCGGTGAGCTGATCAAGTTCAAGCGCACCTCGCCCGGCGAGGACCTGCTCAGCAGGCTGGTCGCCGAACGGGTCGTGCCCGGCGAACTGCGCGAGGACGAGCTGCTGAGCATGGCGCAGCTGCTGCTCGTCGCAGGCCACGAGACCACCGCGAACATGATCGGGCTGTCCGCTCTGGCCCTGCTGGAGCACCCCGAGACCCTGGACGCCCTGCGTGCCGACCCGGACTTGGCGCCCGGCGTGGTCGAGGAACTCCTGCGGTACGTCACCGTCGTGCGCACCGGCCTGCCTCGGCTGGCGATGGAGGACGCCGAGATCGGCGGCCGGACCATCCGGGCCGGCGAGGGCGTCGTGGCCATGCTGTCCATGGCCAACCGCGACGCCTCCGTCTTCCAGGATCCCGAGGCCTTCGACCCCGCCCGGCGCGAGGCGCACCGGCACATGGCGTTCGGCTTCGGCCTGCACCAGTGCATCGGCCAGCCGCTGGCCCGGGCCGAACTGCGCATCGCCCTGGTGGAACTCGCCCGCCGCTTCCCGGGTCTGCGCTCGCTGACGACCCTCGCGGACATCCCCAAGCGCCACACGGCCGTCACCTTCGGGGTGGCCGAGGTTCCGGTGACGTGGTGAGCATGCGGATCACGGTGGACAGAGAGCGCTGCTGCGGCTCCGGCAACTGCGTGGTGAACGCGCCCGAGGTCTTCGACCAGGACGACACGGACGGACTGGTGACACTGCGGCTCCAAGAGCCGCCCGAGCATTTTCACGAGCCGGTCGAGCTGGCCGCACAGCTGTGCCCGGTGGGCGCGATCAGCGTCACCCGTCAGGCCGCGACGCGCTGACGAAGTCGTAGAACGGGGATTGAGTACGTCGTGTGCCGAATACCGTCCGGTTTCGGCCCGGTGAATTCCGTCTGACCGCCGGAGAAATCCGGCGGGAAGCGGACGGACACGGTTTTGTCGCACGCCGGAACGGATCGGCACACCGTTTTTCCGGTCCGCGCCTTTGGCGTGCCTGCTTACCGGCAATGCTTCTCAACCCTGCCTGAATTCCACGTCAAGCAGGAGATGGAAAACTTGGAAATTCGGCCTCGATCCCACATTGTTATATGTGATCGACACCCGTACGCGCGTCTCGGTATTCGGGGAGCGCTGGAACAGGATCCCGCACTGACCGTGGTGGGTGAGGCGGCCGACGTCGTCGAGCTTATCTCGGTCGTCGCGCTGTGCGAACCCGACGTAGTGGTGCTGGTCGACGCACCCTCGCACTCGTACGTCGACGAGGACGAGCTGGTCCATGTCGACGCGGCCATGGTGGTCGTGGTGACGGACGCGGACGCCGCCGCCGACTGGGTCCGCTGCACCCGGGCGGACGTACGGGCCGTCGTCGACTCCGATGACCCCGAGGAGGAGCTGGTCACGGCGGTCCGCCGGGCCGGCGACGGCACCGGATACGTCTCGCCCGGCCTCAGCGGCTCGCTGCTCGGATGGGTACGCGCCACCCTGCCGCGGCGTCTGTCGGTCGTGCCCACCCACACGCCCCTGACCTCACGCGAGTCCGAGGTGCTGGACCTGGTGCGGCGGGGCATGGCCAACAAGGAGATCGCCCGCCGGCTGGGACTGAGCGAGAAGACCATCAAGTTCCATGTGTCCAACCTGCTCGCCAAGGCGCACATGGCGTCCCGGGCCCAACTCATCGCCTCGGCCGCGGGCATGTGCCCCGCCCCGGTGGGGGCACCGACGCTCCCGGCCCCTTCGGGCGAGCCGGCACGGGGGCCCGTACGCGGATCGGAACCGCGGGCGGGCCCCCGCCGGCGATCCCGGCCGGCTCATGGCCAACCAGTGTGATTCTGAGGGCGGTTGGGGCGACATGTCACCTGGACCAAAGTCCAGACCCCGCCCCGAAGACCTCTACCGAAGGCCCGTAGCCGAGCCCTTCCTCTGGCCGAAGTCGCGTTCGCCCAGAGCTCCGATACTCCCGTTATGCAGCCTTCCATGTCTGGTGACCAGGTGATTGACGGCTCCCGTGACAACGCCATCGCAGTGATCGGCATCTCCTGCCGAGTCCCCTCGGCGTCGAATCCGGCCGAGTTCTGGCGCCTGCTGGCGGAAGGAACCGACGCCGTCTCACCGTGGCCGCACGACCGCGGCCCCGGCGGGGCGGCCTGGCGCGGCGGCTTCCTCGACGACGTGTCCAGGTTCGACGCCGCGTTCTTCGGCGTGGAGCCGGACGAGGCCGCCGCCATGGACCCCCAGCAACGCCTCGCGCTGGAACTCGTCTGGGAGGCGATGGAGGACGCCGGACTGCGCGACGACCGGCTCCGGGGCTCGCGCACGGGCGTGTTCGTCGGCGTCTCCTCCGACGACTACGCCACCCTCACCTCGCGCAGTGAACGAGCCGGCCGCGGCGAACTCCACGACTTCACCGGGCGGCACCGCGCCATCATCGCCAACCGGGTCTCCTGGACCCTCGGCCTGCAGGGCCCCAGCCTCGCCGTCGACGCGGCGCAGGCCTCGTCGCTGGTCGCCGTCCACCTGGCCTGCGAGAGCATCCGCCGCGGCGAGTCCGACCTCGCCTTCGCCGGCGGCGTCAACCTGATCCTCGCGCCGGACAGCATGGCGGCCACCGCCGGACTGGGCGCCCTGTCCGTGCGCGGCCGCTGCGCCGTCTTCGACGCGAGCGCCGACGGGTTCGTACGCGGCGAGGGCGGCGGCGTCGTCCTGCTCAAGCCGCTCGCCCGGGCTATCGCCGACGGCGACCCCGTCCACTGCGTCATCCAGGGCAGCGCCGTCAACAACGACGGCGGCGGCGAGCGCCTCACCGACCCCGACACCGACGGCCAGCGCGACGTCCTGCGCCGCGCCTACGCCGCCGCCCGGATCCGCCCGGAAGCCGTGCAGTACGTCGAACTCCACGGCACCGGCACGCCCGTCGGCGACCCCGTCGAGGCCGCCGCCGTCTCCGCCGTCATCGGACGCGGCATGCGGCGCGCCCCGCTGCGGGTCGGCTCCGTCAAGACCAACATCGGCCACCTGGAGGCCGCCGCCGGCATCGTGGGCCTGCTCAAGGCCGCGCTCGCAGTACGCCACCGTCAACTGCCGCCGACCCTCCACTTCCGCACCCCCAACCCAGCGATCCCGCTCGACGAACTGAACCTGCGGGTGCAGACCGAACTCGGCGCCTGGCCCGAACCCGACGGCCCCCTCGTCGCGGGCGTCAGCTCCTTCGGCATCGGCGGCACCAACTGCCACGTCGTCCTCACCGAAGGCCCGTACTCCGGAAGGCCCCGGCGCCCGGTGGCCCGGCCCGCCACCCCCCGCCCCCTGCCCTGGGTGCTGTCCGCCCGCACCGGCCGCGCCCTGGACGCCCAGGCAGACCGCCTGGCCGACCACCTCCAGCGGCACCAGGAGGGCGACGCCGCCGACATCGCACGCTCCCTGGCCGTCACCCGGTCCGCGTTCGAACACCGGGCCGTCGTCATCGGCACCGACCGCGCCGACCTCACCGCACGCCTGCGCCGCCTGCACGAGGAGGCCGTCACCGGCGTCGCCACCTCACAGGGCCGGACCGCCTTCCTGTTCGCCGGCGGCGGCGCCCACCACATCGGCATGGGACGCGAGCTGTACGCGGCCCATCCCGCGTTCGCCGAGGCCCTCGACGAGGTACTCGGCCACTTCGACCCCGCACTCGGCCTGCGCGAGGTGCTGTTCGGCGAGCGCGAGGGCGCCGCGGCGGCCCTCGACGGCATGCGCTGCATGCAGCCCGCCCTGTTCGCCTTCCAGGTCGCCCTGTACCGCCTCGTCACCTCCTGGGGCGTCGAACCCGACCTGCTCGTCGGCCACTCCTTCGGCGAGATCGTCGCCGCGCACGTGTCCGGCTCCCTCTCCCTCGCCGACGCCGCCGCCCTCGCCGCTGCGCGCGGCGAACTGATGGAGGCCCTGCCGCCCGGCGGCGCCATGATCGCCGTGGAGGCCACCGAGGAGGAGGCCGACGCGGCGCTGAAGGACGTCGACGACGTGTCGATCGGCGTCATCAACGCACCCCGTGCCGTCGTGCTCTCCGGCGCCGAGGACAGCGTGACCCGCATCGCCGAGGAGTTCCGGGACCGCCGCCGGCGCACCACCCGGCTGCGCGTGCAGAACGCCGCCCACTCGCCGCTCACGGCACCCATGCTCGACGAGTTCGCCCGCAGGATCGGGGGCCTTACCGTCACCGAGCCGCGCATCCCGATCGTCTCCACCGTCACCGGGCACACCGGCACCGCCATGACGGAGGAGTACTGGATCGAACACGTCGGCGCCACCGTCCGCTTCCACGACGCGATCGTCGCCTGCCGTGAGCAGGGCGTGACCCGGTTCGTCGAACTCGCCCCCGACTCCGTCCTCACCCCGCTCGTCCACCCCACCGACACCGAGATCGCGGTGGCCCTCCAGCACCGCGACACCCCCGAACCGCAGGCGCTGCTGGGCGGACTCGCCGAAGCCTGGGCCGCCGGCGCGCACGTCGACTGGGCCGCGACCGTCGGCGAGGCCCACCTCGTCGACCTGCCCACGTACGCCTTCCAGAGCGAGCGCTACTGGCTCGATGAACGCCCCGCCGCGACCGCCGCCGAGCAGCACCTCAGCTCGGCGACCCTCGCCCTGCGCGAGCGCATCCGCACCGAACCGGAGGGCTTCCTCACCCGCTGGCTGGCCGGCCACCTGGCCGACACCATCGGCACCGCCCCCGCGGACCCCGACGCCACCTTCCGCGACCTCGGCTTCGACTCCGTCCTGTCCGTGCAGCTGCGCAACCGGCTCGTCTCCGCCACCGGACTGCGCCTGCCCACCAGCGTGCTCTTCGACCATCCCACCCCCCAGGCCCTCGCCGCCCACCTGCACCAGCAGATCGTCGGCGTCCTGGACCCGGCCGGGACCACGGACGAGACCCGCACCACCGGCGCACCGGCCGCGACCGCCCCCGACGACGACCCGATCGTCATCGTCGGCATGGCCTGCCGGCTGCCGGGCGGCATCGACTCGCCGCAGCAGCTGTGGCAGGCCGTGATCGGCGAGCGGGACGCCATCTCCGAGTTCCCCACCGACCGCGGCTGGGACCTCGCCGGCCTCTACGACCCCGACCCCGGCCACCCCGGCACCAGCTACGCCCGCCGGGGCGGCTTCCTGGCCGGGGCCGGTGACTTCGACGCCGAGTTCTTCGGGATCAGTCCGCGTGAGGCGGTGGCGATGGACCCGCAGCAGCGTCTGCTGCTGGAGACCGCGTGGGAGGCGCTGGAGCGGGCCGCCATCGACCCGTCCGCGCTGCGCGGCAGCCGCACCGGCGTCTTCGTCGGCGCCATGAACATGGAGTACGGCCCCCGCCTGCACGCCCCGCTCGACGGCACCGAGGGCTTCCGCCTCACCGGAAACACCACCAGCGTCGCCTCGGGCCGCATCTCCTACTCGCTGGGCCTCGAAGGCCCCGCGATGACCGTCGACACGGCGTGCTCGTCGTCCCTGGTGGCCCTGCACCTGGCGGTCCAGGCACTGCGCAACAGGGAGTGCTCCCTCGCCCTGGCCGGCGGCGTGACCGTGCTGTCCACCCCCGGAATGTTCGTCGAGTTCTCCCGCCAGCGCGGCCTCGCCCCCGACGGCCGCTGCAAGCCGTTCTCCGACGACGCCGACGGCACGGGATGGGCCGAGGGTGTGGGTCTGCTGGTGGTCGAGCGGCTGTCGGACGCGCGGCGCAATGGGCACCGGGTGCTGGCCGTGGTGCGGGGCTCCGCGGTGAACCAGGACGGCGGCAGCAACGGGCTGACCGCGCCCAATGGTCCGTCGCAGCAGCGGGTGATCCGGGCCGCGCTGGCCGCTGCCCGACTGTCACCGGCGGATGTGGACGCGGTCGAGGCGCACGGTACGGGGACCGCGCTGGGTGATCCGATCGAGGCGCAGGCGCTGCTGGCCACGTATGGCCAGGGCCGGTCGGCGGAGCGGCCGTTGTGGCTGGGCTCGGTCAAGTCGAACATCGGTCACACGCAGGCCGCGGCAGGTGTCGCGGGTGTGATCAAGATGGTCGAGGCGATGCGGCACGGTGTCCTGCCGCGCACCCTGCACGCGGACGAGCCCTCACATCACGTCGATTGGACCGCGGGGGACGTCAAGATCCTCACGGACAACATGCCGTGGCCCGACAACGAGCGCCCCCGTCGTTCTGCGGTGTCGTCCTTCGGCATCGGTGGCACGAACGCGCATGTGGTCCTGGAGGGGGTTGCGGAGGAGGAGGTGCCGGCCGGGGAGCCGGTGTCCGGTGGGCTGGTGCCGTGGGTGCTGTCGGCGCGGGGTGTGGCGGCG
>NZ_JBEXHC010000039.1:0-21970 GCF_040607655.1 Streptomyces sp. NPDC005266 | reverse complement strand
TCTCCCGGGCCGGCTGCAGTACGAGTGTGATCGCTGCCGTAGTGGGTGGGCGTCCGGTGCGTCGGCGCGCGGTGTAGTCCCACTTCGCGGCGATGCACCTGCGGTGCCAGGCGAGCAGGGTGCCGGGGGTGATCGGGAAGGTCTTGAGCCAGTGGTGTCGGGGTGTCAGCCCGGACGGGGCTGCGTACCAGAACCGGTCGGCGGGCTCATAGCGCACCGGCCCGGTCAACTGGCGGCGCAGGACCGCGTTCTCGTGCCGCAGTACCAGCAGTTCCGCGTCCTTCGCCGTCTCGCGACGGAGGAGCACCGTTGGTACCGTCAGCAGCTTCCGGGTCACCTTGTACAGCAAGGACACGATCACGTGGGGCATGATCCCAGCGGGCCGTCCACACCCCGCTCAGCTGTGGCGATGACTTTTCGAGCGGCACAGGCTCGCGGAACTCGGGGCATCCTGGATGACCGCGACCTCCTGATGGCTCACCGCCGCAGGCACCTCCGGACCAGGATGCCGTGTCGGCTCGACGTGGAGGCTGGAGGTCTCGTCGAGGCGGCCAGGGGCAGTTCTTCGCTCCCGGTGGATGGTATGGACGCGACGTCGGGCACTCTCTCAATCTCCCGAGTTGTACCCCTACCGCCGACCCGGATAGATGCACGGAGCCAGCAGGTTCGACTGTAGGGTCTCGGGCTTCGCTGCATACACCAAGGCTGTGACCTGCGACTTCTCGCGGTGCCTCACGCTGCTTTATCTGCGGTTGTCTCGGCTCGCGGTGCATCCCCGCCAGGTTTGGCGACACGGGTGTGGTTCTTCCCGTGCCGCGCGGCACCCTCGTGACGTCAGGCGGCGCGCTTCACCTGGCGGACCAGCCACATCAGCAGGGCGTCCAGGTCGGCGGCGGCCGAGAGGACCCGGTCGACTGCCTCGGGGGTGTGCAGCCACTCCTCGCAGCCGAGGGGACGGGCGGCGATCAGCGAACGGTGGCGCAGCAGGTTCGTACGGGAGTGGTTCGTCGGGTAGCCGCGTGGGGAGCGTTTCATCACGTCCCCGGAGATGTCGTAACCCTTCTTCCGCACGTCCTCGACGATGGCGGACAGTTCGCGGCCGCTCCCCTCGGAGGCCACGGCTTTGCGGAACATGTCCACCTGGCCGGGATCGGGGTACCACCAGGCGCCCTGGATCCGCAGGCCGTCCAGGTCGAACCGGAGACCGATCTCGATCTTGCGGCCGAGTCGGATCACCGCGCTCTGGTGCTGCCACCACCAGGAGTCGGTGCGGTAGTGCCAGACGGAGAAGTCCTCGTATCGGGGGTCGGTGTCCGCGACCTCGTTGAGCAGGGCGATCATCGGCTGCCGGACCAGGTGTTCACGGTCCGCGCGATAGCGCTCGCGGGTCGCGTGGGTCGGTTCGCCCTGGAGCTGCCACAACACGTCCATGGCCTGCTCCGGCCAGCCGGTGAACTGTCCGCGCATGCGGGCAGGTTAGCTCACCCATGGTCCGCGCGCGGAGAATGAGACGGGTAGGGAGGCGTGACCCCAGACAAGGTGGGAGGTGCGGCGGCGGGGTTCGTCGGCCAGTCGAGAGTGCAGTCGATATGAAGCGGGCGGTGAGATTGTGCAGCCGAACTTGAGATCCCACAGCGACGGATGGCAGTGCGCGCATGATCCCAAGCGCACCGCCGGCGGCTCCTCCGGCGGCCCCGCCGCCGCAGTCGCCGCCCACCTGACCCCCGCCGACCTCGGCAGCGACCTCGCCGGCTCACTTCGGCTCCCGGCTCACTACTGCGGCGTCTACGGCCTGCGCCCCACGCATGGACTTGTCCCGGCTCGCGGCCACATCCCTTGCCCGCCGGAATGGATCACCAGCAGCGACATGGTCACCCCGGGCCCCCTGGCACGCCACCCCCGCGACCTCGACCTGCTCCTCGACGCGCTGACGAGACCGTCACCCGCCGAGAACAGCCCCTGGCTCGCCAAGCTGCCCGAGGCGCGCCGTGGAGGCGGCCAGCTACGCGTGGCGGTGTGGGCCGCGGACACCAGCTGCCCCATTGGCCGCGAAACGGGCGATACTCTCGCCACCGTCGAGCAGGCACTGGCCTCCGCTGGCACAAACGTCCGCCGCACCACGGGACCGGTCAGCTTCACCCACTCTCTCCGCCTGTTCGAGCAGCTCCTCCATGCCACCGCGACGGCCGCCACCGACGACGAAGCCGGCGCGGCCGAACTCGCAGCAGCGCATGACCTGCACGAGGATGACGCGAGCCCACGGGCCACCTTCCTCCGCCACCGAACGCAGACACACCGCACATGGCTCCGCGCCAACGAGGAACGCCACCGGCTTCGGGAGATGTGGCACCGCTTCTTCGCCGACGCCGAGCACGATGTCCTCATCACCCCGGCCGCTCCCACTGCGGCGATCCCGGCCGACACCCGCTCTCTCACGGTCGACGGCGTCGAGCGGAGCTTCTTCGATCAGACCGGCTGGGCCAACCTGACCAGCCACGTCAGTCTGCCCAGCGTGGTCGTACCCGTTGCGCGGAACGCGGAGGGGCTCCCGATCGGCATGCAGCTCGTGGGACCGGTGTATTCGGACCGAACCTTGCTTGCAGTGGCTGAATACCTGGCGTCGCTTCTCGGAGAAGCGGCCGGGCGCATCAGTCTCTGACGCCGTTGGTCAGAGGGACGGGTGCGGCTCGGTCCATGTCCGGAACACACCTCGGTCCCTGGGCGGACCGAGTAAGTATCCGAGGGCGTCACGCGAGACCTCCTCGGTCTCGCCGAGCCGTTCCAGCAGTCCGCTGGCGCAAGCGCTTGTTGCACTTGGCCGGATCATCCCCCCGCCCGACCGCGTCGTCCCGCGTGAGGACCGGCCGCCACGCCCGCGGAATCTTCGGCGAACACACGTCGGACCACTGCGAACGTACCTGTGCGGCAGCAGGAAAAGAACCCGAGTCCATCCGGACCTCACCCCGCGCCCGTCGGAATCCCCGTTGGCCTGAACATCTCTGCCGACTGAAGCCATGGCGCACTAGACTTCAGAACGAATGATCACGGGGAGGCCGCAGTTGTTGCATGTCGCTTTAGTGAACATGCCATTCGCCGACTGGAATCGTCCGTCATTCGCCCTGGGACAGTTGTCGACTCTCGTTCACCGTGAGTTCGACGACCGGGCGCGAGCGCAAGTGTGCTATCTCAACCAGGACATGGCCGAGTTCTTCGGGACACGTCTGTACGAGGCCCTCTCCGTGAGTCACGATCATGTGGACACAGGGATCGGGGACTGGCTGTTTCGGCACATCGCCTTTCCCGGCGAAGTCGACACTGCCACCGAGTACTTTCAGCGCTACTACCGGGGTGCGCGGTGGGACGACTTCCGTGAGCAGATCTTGTCGGCGCGGGACGGACTGCGGGCGTTCTGCGAGGAACTGATTGGCCGTTATCGGCTTGACGAGGCCGACATCGTGGGGTTCAGCTCGATGTTCGCCCAGCATGTGCCGAGTATCGCCCTGGCGCGGCTGATCAAGGAGCGCAGCCCGCGGACGCTCATCGTGCTGGGTGGGGCGAACTGCGAGGCGCCTATGGGCTCGGTGGTCGCCGAACATGTGCCGGCCGTTGACTTCGTGTTCTCCGGGCCCGCGCTGAACACCTTCGGTGAGTTCCTGCGGTGTGTCCTCGACGAGGACCTGGAGCGCGCCGATGCCGTTCCGGGAATCCTTTCCGAGCGGAACTGCCGAGACCCGCGCTTCCGCAAGGCCATCGGTGCGGAACGCGATATCGACGACTTCTTCCTGCCTGACTACGACAGTTTCTTCGAGGCGCTGGAGGGCCATCCGGAACTGCGGCGCACAGGGACCAGCAAACCTATGCTGTTCTTCGAGACGTCCCGCGGCTGCTGGTGGGGACAGCGTTCGCACTGCACCTTCTGCGGGCTGAACGGCGAAAGCATGGCCTTTCGGGCCATGGCTCCGGACCTGGCCGTCCGGCAGTTCGAGTGGCTATTCGGCTTCGCGCCCACCTACACCTCGCTCTTCTGTACGGACAATGTCATGCCACGCAATTACTCGCGCGAGGTCTTCCCTCGACTCGACCCGCCGCCGGGGGCCGAGATCTTCTACGAGGTCAAGCTTCCACTGAGCCGTCAGGACCTGCGCGCCATGACGGACGCGGGCGTCACCGTCGTCCAGCCCGGCATCGAGGCGCTGTCCTCCTCGACGCTCAAACTGATGGGCAAGGGCACGACCGCGTTCCAGAACCTGCAGTTCCTCAAGAACTGCGAGGAGTTCGGGATCAAGCCCGAGTGGAACCTGCTGATCGGCTTCCCCGGCGAGGACCCGACGGTCTACCGCAAGTACGCCGAGGAACTGCGCGACTTCGTTCACCTGGTGCCGCCGCACGGCGTGTACATGGTGCGCTTCGACCGCTTCAGCCCTTACTTCAAGCGGAGCGACGAGTACGGGCTCGTCTTGAGGCCAGTGGACTACTACTCCCTCACGTATCCCTTCGACGAGTCTGCGCTGGCCGATCTCGCGTACTTTTTCGCCGACCAGAACCTGGCGCCGTACATGCTCGACGCGGTCGAGTGGCACGACGAGTTGAGCGGGCTGGTCACCCAGTGGCGTGCAGCCTGGTACGGGGAGGACGGAGCGGCCCGTCGCGAGCTGCGACTGGTCGCCGATGACGACGGCCGGCTCACGGTCCGTGACTCCCGTTCCGGGGCTCTCCGGACGCACCCGGTCGACGCGGTGACCGGCCGGCTGCTGCGCCGGCTGTCCTCGCCGGCCAAGCCCGAGCAGCTGGCCCGGGACTGGCCGGAGGGGCCGGACGACCTGCGGCAACGCCTGGACACGCTCACCGAACAGCGGTTCCTCTTCGCGGAGAACGGCCGGGTGATGAGCCTGGTGTTGACCGGAGCGGACGGCGAGATCGAGGAACCCGCCCGGGAAGAGCCCGCCACGGTCGGCGCCCGGCGGCTGCTGCCGCTGTTGTCGGAAGCACCGCGATGACGGTCGAGACCACCCCGATGCTCCCGCTGGTCGTCGAGGGGCACGGCGAGTCGGCCGTCGAACGACTGCGCGCCCGGCGGGAAGAACTCCGGGCCGCGCTGCGCGAACGCGGTGCGCTGCTGCTGCGCGGCTTCGACGTGGGGGGCGCCGACGGCTTCGCGGACATCGTCCGCGCGCTCTCCGGTGAGCCGCTGCCGTACACCGAGCGTTCCTCCCCGCGGAGCGTGATCAAGGGGAACGTCTACACGTCCACCGACTACCCGCCCGGAGAAGAGATCTTCCTGCACAACGAGAACTCGTACCAGGCGAGTTGGCCGCTGACGCTGTACTTCCACTGTGTGCGCCCGCCTCTCACCCGGGGCGCCACCCCGCTGGCCGACACCCGCCGGGTGCTGGCCGCCGTCGACGACGAGGTGCGCCGGGAGTTCGCCCGGCGCGGCTGGACGGTCGTACGCAACTACGGCGACCTGGTCGGCCTGCCATGGCAGGAGGCGTTCGCCACCGCGGACCGCGCGGAGGTCGAGCGGTACTGCCGGGAGCGGGGCATCGAGGCACAGTGGCTGCCCGGCGGCGGGCTGCGCACCCGGGCGGTGCGGGAGGTCGTGCATCGGCATCCGATGACCGGAGAGCCGGTGTGGTTCAACCATGCGACGGTCTTCCACGTCACAACGCTGCCGGAGTCGGTCCGGTTCGGGCTGCTGGAGATGCTGGGCGAGGAGAACCTCCCCAGCCAGACCTACTACGGCGACGGCGAACCGATCCCGGACGACGTCATGGAGCATCTGCGGGCCTGCTACCGAGCCGCGGCGACCCGCTTCGACTACCGTGCGGACGACGTCCTGGTGATCGACAACATGTTGGTCTCACACGGCCGCGAGCCGTTCACGGGGCCCCGCCGGATCGCGGTCGCCATGGCGGAGCCGTACACCCCCGACCGCTAGCCCCAGGACGGAAGACCCTCGCATGTTCGCGCATTCGCTCCGGTCCAACCGGGATTTCTCCGTCTTCTGGGCGGTCCAGGCGCTGTCCGAGGTCGGCAACGCCTTCTCACTGGTGGCGCTTCCATTGCTGGTGCTGCACACCACCGGGTCGGCGGCGCAGATGGGGTTGCTCACGGCCGTCGCGGGCGCCGCCTCGCTCATCACCGGTCTGGTGGGCGGCTCCTGGGCCGACCGCTTCGACCGGCGGCGTCTGCTGATGCTGTGCGATGCCGCCCGGCTGGTGCTGTACGGTGCGATCCCGGTCTGCTGGGCTCTGAACCCGCAGATCTGGCTGCTGTACGTGGTCATGGCGCTGGCCTCGGTCTTCGAGATGCTGTTCAAGATCACATATGTCACCGCCGTGGTGAACCTCGTCGACAAGGAGCAGATCGTCGCGGCGAACGGCCGGCTGGAGGCGACGAACGCGATCGCCTACATCGCCGGCCCGGCCCTGGCCGGTGTGGTGGCCGGGTTCTTCGGGGCGACGGCCGCCGTCGCCATCAACGCGGGCAGCTTCGGGATCTCTCTCGTGGGCCTGGCGTTCATCAGGCTCAGGCCCACCGCGCCGCGGTCGTCGGCCGACGAGGCCGAGAGCAAGGCGGCCCGGGCAGAGGACCTGCGCTCCGGCTTCCGGGTCGGAGCCACGTTCCTGTGGCGTACGCCGGTGCTGCGGGCGCTCACCGTGCTGCTGACCGTCACCACCTTCCTCAGCCTGGGCATGACCGACGTGTTCATCTACCACCTGCGGCACGGCCTGGGGCAGGACGAACGCACGGTGGGCTACGTCCTCGCGCTGGCCGGGCTCGGCACCTGCGTGGCTGCCGCCGTAACTGCCGGGCTGCGCCGCTCCTGGGGGTTCGGCCGCTGCTGGCTCGGCGCGATGAGTCTGTGCTCGGTGTCGGTGCTGGTGCTGGGCGGCACCGGGCAGGTGTCCGTGGCGGCCGTGACGATCTGTCTGTACTCCTTCGGCATGGCACTGGCGGGCGTCTGCTCGATGTCCCTGCGGCAGCAGGTCACGCCGGACCATCTGCTCGGCCGGGTCACCTCCGCGTTCTGGACGATCCACGGCAGCCTCGCGCCCCTCGGCGCGGCTCTGCTCACCGCCCTGGTCGGTCGGCTGGGGGCACGCGGGCCCCTGACCGCGGTGGCCGTCGTCTTCCTTGCCGTGGTCGTGGCCGCCGCCTTCACTCCCATCCGGCAGCGCCACCCGGAAGAGACCGACGTACAGCCCCTGCAGACACGGCCCACCGATGCGCCGCAAGCACGAGAGGAGAGTCACGGGGATGACACCGAAGCCCGAAGATGACGACCTGCTGTACAAGGTCGTGGTCAACCACGAGGAGCAGTACTCCGTCTGGCCCGCGGACCGGGACAACCCGGCAGGGTGGTCGGACGCGGGCAGGACAGGCCCGAAGGCCGACTGCCTCGCTCATATCGAGGACGTGTGGACCGACATGCGTCCGCTGAGCCTGCGCCGTCGCCTGCGGGCGAGCGACCAGGACGGACAGGACGGACCGTTGGCGGAGGGCACCGACCGGGCGGGCTGACTCCCGGTCCGTCACCGCACCCGCCGTACCGCGAACCAGGGAAGGCCATCGTGCACGACGACCTGGAAACACGACCGACGGCCCGCTCGGCGAAGGCGCCCCGGCTGCCGCTCTCCCACGGCCAGGAAAGACTCTGGTACCTGGAGCAGATCGCCGTCGGTGCCCCTGTCCACCACGTGTCCGCCGCCACCCTCGTCGAGGGCCCACTGGACGCCGGCCGGCTCGCGTCCGCGCTGCGGGGCTGTGTCTCCCGCCACGAGCTGCTCCGCAGTACCTTCGACGATCGCGGGGACGGGCCGCGCCGTACCGTCCGTGCGACGGCCGAGGTGCCGCTGCGGCGACTGGACCTCGAGGGAGGATCCGCGCCGGGGACGGACGCCCGGGGCGGATCCGTGCCCGAGGCGGAGCTGCGCGGTGCGCTCGCCGAGGAGAGCGCCCGGCCCTTCGTCCTCGACCGCGGGCCCGCGTTGCGTGCCACCCTGGTGCGCACCGGCGAGGAGCGGCACGTGCTGCTGCTCACAGCGCACCGCATCGTCGCCGACCGGGCCTCGCTCACTGTGCTGGAGCGTGAACTGGCCTCCCATTACGCGGCGTTTTGCAGTGCACGGTGACCGAGGCCGAGGACGACGGGCGGGGCGACCTCGGGGCCGAGTTGCGCCTCGCGTCCGACCTCTGGCTGCCCGAGTCGGCCGACCGCATGGCGACCGCCTTCCACACGCTGCTCACGGCCCTCGCCGAGAACCCCGACCGGCGGATCGGGGACATTCCGGTGCTGTCGCCCGAAGACCGGGCCCGGATCGACGCTTGGAACGCAACCGACCGTCCACTGCCCGAACCGGCCACCGTGGACGGCCTGTTCCGCGCGTGGGCGGACCGCACCCCACAAACCCTCGCCCTCACCGACCGCACCGGAACCTGGACGTACGCGCAGTTGCGGGAGCGGGCCGACCGAGTCGGACGGACCCTGATCGCGACCGGCGTCACCCAGGACTCCGTCGTCGCCCTGCACATGCAACGCTCCGCCGACCTGGTCACGGGCATGCTCGGTGTCCTCCTGACCGGCGGCGCCCCCCTCGTCCTCGACCCCGGCCACCCCGAGGAACGACTGCGGTTCATGGCCGACGACGCCGAGATCTCGGCCGTCCTCAGCCGCGCCGAACCCCCCGCCTGGCTGCACGGCCTGGGCGTACCCGTACTGCGTCTTACCGACGCAGAACACGACAGCGCCGAGCCGGTCGCCCCAGAGCGACAGACACCTGCGAGACCCGACGGGGAACATGACACGCCTGCGGCAGACTCCCCAACCGTCCAGGTCACCCCAACCGTCCAGGTCACCCCAACCGTCCAGGTCACCCCAACCGTCCAGGTCGCTGCAAGCGGCCAGGTCCGGCAGGGGCTCCCGGTAGCCGGCCTGACGCACGCTCGCTCGCACCCCGTCGGGCTGGCCGCCGTGGTGCACACCTCCGGGTCGACCGGGCGGCCCAAGGCTGTCGGGATACCCCATCGGGCCGTCGTGCGGCTGATCACCGCGACCGACTACGTGTCCATCGGCCCCGGCGACGTCCTGCTGCACCTCGGCGACCCGGCCTTCGACATCACCGCCTTCGAGGTGTGGGGGGCGCTGTGCAACGGTGCCCGGGTGGACGTGCTGCCCGGCGACGAACCCCTCGGGCCGGCCGAGGTGATGGCCGCGCTGCGTGAGCTGCGGCCGACGATCGTCGCCCTCACCGGCACCCTCTTCAACCGGGTGGCCGACATCGACCCGAGGGCCTTCGGCGGACTGCGCCATCTCTTCGTCGTCGGAGAGGTGATGGACCCTCGTCGCACGCGCGCGGTGCTGCGCGGCGGCGCGCCGCCCGAGCACCTGCACAACGGGTACGGCCCGAGCGAGAACGCGACGTTCTCCACGACCCACCTGGTGGACCGGCTGTCCGAGGACACCCCGAGCGTGCCCATCGGCTCCGCCCTAACCAACACCACGCTGCACGTGCTGGACCAGGAGCTGGGCCCCGTGCCGATCGGGGTGACCGGCGAGTTGTACGTCGGTGGGCTGGGGGTCGCCCGGGGTTATCTGGGCCGCCCGGGCCACACTGCGGAGCGCTTCCTGCCGGATCCGTTCGCCTCCGGGCCGGGGGCGCTGATGTACCGCACCGGAGACCTGGTGCGAAGGCTCCCGGACGGGGCGTTGGACTTCCTCGGCCGGGCCGACCAGCAGGTGAAGATCCGTGGCTACCGCATCGAGCCGGGGGAGGTCGAGACGGCGCTGCTGGCCAGCGACGACGTGCGCGAATGCGTCGTGCGGGCGGTCGATGTCGCCGGGGACCGGCGGCTCGTCGCCTACGTCGTCCCCGGGCCGGGGCGCCGGCCGTCCCCGCCGGAGCTGCTGGGCGGGCTGCGGGACCGGCTGCCGTCGCACATGGTGCCTGGCCATGTCGTCATGCTCGACGAGTTGCCCACGACGCCCAGCGGGAAGATCGACGGACGGGCGCTGCCCGGCATCGCCGAGGGCGCGGCTGGTGCTCCGGACGCCGACACCGTGCCGCCGAGGACGGCGACGGAGCGCGCTCTGTGGGAGATCTGGGCGGATGCCCTGCGCGTGCGGTCCTTCGGGGTGCACGACAGTTTCTTCCTCGTCGGCGGTCACTCGCTGCTGGCCTCGGTGGTGCGCGCCTCGGTTCGCGAACAACTCGGGGTGGCCCTGCCGTTGCGCACCCTGTTCGACGTGCCGACTCTGGCCGGCCTCGCCGTCGAGGTCGAGCGGGCCGCCGACGAGGCGGCGGTCGCACCAGCGTCCGCGCGAGCGGACGACGACTCGGAACAACTCGAGGGCCTGGTGGCCGAACTGGAGCGGCTCGCCGAGTCCCGGCGCGCCGAGGGACCAGCGGGGGGAGCCGCATGACGCGCACCACGAAGACGGCCGACGCGATCGACGCGGATCTGCGGGGGAGGATCGAACGTCTCCCTGCCGGGCAGCGGGCCCTGCTGCGACAGCGTCTGTGGGAGAAGGGCGCCCCGACCGGGCTGCCCGCCCTGGACGACGATGGGGAGGCCCCCGCGTCCTTCACCCAGCGACGGATGGCGTTCCTGTCCGGGCTGGATCCGGACAGTCCGGCCTACCACAGCCCCGTCGTGCACCGCCTCACCGGACCACTGGACGACACCGCCCTCGAAGCCGCCCTCAACGACCTGCTGCGCCGCCATGCCGTCCTGCGCACCGTCCTTCCGGTCCGGGACGGCCGTACCGTGCAGCGGGTCCTGCCGCACCGGCATCGTGCGCTGCCCGTCGTCGACCTGTCCGCGCTGCCCGGGCACGACCGGCAGGCGGAGGCCGAGCGACTCGCGCGGGCGGACGCTGAGCAGCGGTTCGACCTGGCCGAGGGACCGTTGATGCGGTTCCGGCTGCTCCGCCTCACCGTCGACAACGCGGTCCTGGTACTCACCTTCCACCACGCGGTCGTCGACGGCTGGTCGCTGGGCGTCCTCCTGAGCGATCTGGGCACCGCGTACGGGGCGCGCCTGGACGGGCAGACGCCCGAACCGCCCGCCCACACGGTGCAGTACGCCGAGTACGCCCGCTGGCAGCACGAGTGGGCCGAAGGCGCCGAGGCCGCCAGCCAGTTGGCCTACTGGGAACGTCGGCTGGCCGGTGCCCCGGACCCGATGCCGCTGCCCGCCGACCGTCCCCGGCCCGAGCGCCCCCAGGGGCGCGCCGAGTCCACGGTGTTCACCGTTCCCGCGCCCGTGACCGACGAGTTGCGGAAGATCTCCGCGCGCACCGGCAGCACCCTCTTCATGGTGCTGCTCGCGGCGTTCCAGATCGTGCTCGCCCGGTACGGCGGCCACGACGACGTAGTGGTCGGCACCCCCGTCGCCAACCGGCGCTACCGCGGCTTCCACGATCTGGTCGGCTTCTTCGCCAACTCGGTCCCGCTGCGCTCGCGGGTCGCACCGGAGGCGTCCTTCGAGGACTTCCTGGCCGAAGTCCGCACGACGTGCCTGGAGGCGTACGAGAACCAGGACGTGCCCCTCGACCTGATCGCCCGGCGGCTGCACCCGGAGCGCAGCCCCGGCCGGAACCCGATCTACCAGGTCAACTTCACCCTGCACAACACGCCGCCGCGTCCAGTTCGTACCCTGCCAGGCGGGATCGGTCTCATTCCACTGGACCACCTGGACCACGACGCCGCCCGCTTCGACCTTGACCTGAACATCTGGGAGACCGACGCCGGACTGCAGGGTCGGCTCATCCACGCCACGGACCTGTTCGACACGGCGACCGGTGAGCGGCTCACCCGATCGCTGGGTGTCCTGCTTGACGCCGTGACCGCCACCCCCGACACACGGATCGATGAACTGCCGCTGCTGACGGCCCTGGAGAGCGAGCAGGTCCTGCGCGAGGGCCACGGCGCAACTGCCGACCGCCCTGAGGACGCGCGCGTGGACCGGCTCTTCGCCGAGCGGGCGCGCACCGCCCCCGACGCGGTGGCCGTGTCGGCGCCGGGCCGCACCGACCTGACCTTCCGAGACCTCGACCGCCGCGCCAACGGCCTCGCCCACCGGCTGCGTGGCCTTGGCGCCGGTCCTGGCCGCGTGGTCGCGGTGCTGCTGCCCCGCACGCCCGAGGCGCTGGTCGTGCTGCTCGCCGTGCTGAAGAGTGGCGCCGCGTACGTGGCGCTCGACCTGGCCTATCCGAAGGCCCGGCGCGATCACATGCTGCACGACAGCGGGGCCGTGCTGCTGGTCACCGACGCACGACCGGGGGACTCGGCGGTCCCGGGCATCCCGACCGTCGTGGTGGACCCGGACCGGGTGGCCGAAGAGGCGATCGGGGCCCCGCCGGAAGGTGACGGCGGGCCCGACGACCTGATGTACCTGATGTACACATCTGGCTCGACCGGCGGGCCCAAGGGCGCCATGCTCTCCCACCGTCAGGTCGCCAACTACCTGCTGTGGGCGGTGGAGACGTACCTGCCGCCCGGGGCGGACGGTGCTGTCCCCGTGCACTCCTCGCTCTCCTTCGACCTGACCGTGACGAGCCTCTTCGCCCCGTTGCTGGCCGGCCGGCGCCTGCTGCTCGCCGACGACTCCGGCACACCCGGCGAGGCCCTGCGCGCCTCGGCCGAGGCGGACACCGGCCTCGCCTTCGTCAAGCTCACCCCCTCGCACCTGAAGATGCTGGAGGGCTCCACGGCCCCGGCGCGTGCCGGGGCGTGGGCCCGCACTCTGGTCCTTGGTGGCGAGGAGCTGCACGAGGAGCGGCTCGCGGCCTGGCGCACGGCTGCCGGAGCGCCCCGGATCGTCAACGAGTACGGCCCGACGGAGACCGCCGTGGCCTGCGCTGCGTACGACAGCGCGCACCCGGCTGGCGGCTTCGGCCGCGTGCCGATCGGCAGGCCAGTGCACCACGCGCGGCTATACGTGCTCGACGACGCGATGAACCCGGTGCCACCGGGCGCCCCCGGAGAGCTGTACGTCGGCGGGGCGGGCGTCTGCCACGGCTACTGGAACCGCCCCGGCCTGACGGCGGAGCGCTTCGTCCCCGACCCCTTCGGCGCTGAACCGGGCGGACGTCTGTACCGGACCGGTGACCGGGTGCGCCGGACGGCCGACGGAAACCTCGAGTACCTCGGCCGCCTCGACGACCAGGTGAAGATCCGCGGTCACCGGGTCGAGCCGCAGGAGGTCGCCGCCGAGCTGGTCCGGGATCCGGCGGTTCGCGAGGCCGCCGTGATCACGCACGACCCCACCCCCGAGTCCCGGCAGTTGGTCGCCTTCGTCAGCCCCGAGACCAACGCCGTCGTCCCGTGGGACGCGGCGGCCGAGACGGACTGGGTGAGCCGCTGGCAGACGCTGTACGAGGACACCTACGGCCGTGCGGAGCGCCCCGCCGACCCGTCGTTCGACCTGGCCGGCTGGAACAGCAGCTACACCGGCGACCCGATCGAGGCCGACGCGATGCGCGAGTGGCTCGACGCCACGGTCGACCGCATACGCGCGCTGCGGCCGCGCCGGGCCCTGGAGATCGGCTGCGGCACCGGCCTGATCCTCGCCCGGGTCGCCCCCCACTGCGACTTCTACCAGGGCGTCGACCTGTCCGAGCAGGTCGTCGAACGGCTGCGGCGTGCGATCGGCACCACCGAAGCCCCCGAGCGGATCGGGCTACGGGCCGGCCCCGCCCATCTCGCGATCCGTCCGGGCGAGACGTACGACACCGTGATCCTTAACTCCGTCGTCCAGTACTTCCCGTCCGTGGACTACCTGTTGGCAGTCCTGGAGCGCGCGATCGACGCGCTGCCGGCCGGCGGCCAGGTGTTCCTCGGCGACCTGCGCAACCTCGCCCTCCTGGATGCCTTCCATGCCTCCGTCGCCGCCCACCGGGCGAAGCCGGGCACGCCCGACGCCGTCCTGCGCGCCGAGACCACCTGGCGAGTGGAGACCGAGAACGAACTCTGCCTCGACCCCCGGTTCTTCGGCGGACTGACTGTACGGTGGCCGCGGGTCGGCTCGGTAAGGGTCCTGCCGAAGCGGGGAACGGCCGACAACGAACTGACCCGGTACCGCTACGACGTCGTCCTCACCGTCGCCGGCGAGCCCGGGCCGGACGACGGTGCAGGTGTCGGACCGGCCGGGTCACCACCGGAGCGGGACTGGCAGGCGGAGGGCCTGGACGCGGACGGGCTGGACGCGCTGCTCGGTGCTGAGCAGCCCGACCGGCTGGTGCTGCGCGGCATCCCCAATGCCCGGCTGGCGGGGGACCTGCGGTTGCTGGCCCGGATCTCCGGCGCGGCGCCGGACGCCGTACGGCCGGGCGTCGACCCGGAGGAGCTGTGCCGCCTGGCCGGGCATCGCGGGTACAACGCCGAACCGAGCTGGGCCGAAGGACGGTCCGACGGCTCCTACGACCTGCTGCTGCAGCGCCGGGGAATGCCCCAGACGGCGCTGCCGCCGGTCGTCACCGCCACGGAACCGCACCGGCTCGCAACCGCACCGCTGTGGCGCCCCGCGGCGCTCGCCGCACTGCCCGGGATCGAGTCCCGGCTCGGCGAACGGCTGCCCGGGCCCCTGCTCCCCGCCCGGTACGTCGTGCTGCGCCGGATCCCGCTCAACGCCAACGGCAAGGTCGATCGCGCCGCGCTCACCGCCCTGCTGCCGGCCACCGAGGACGACGCCGGGGACGTGGTGGCGCGGCCGGAGGCCGAACTCACGTCCACGCAACGGCGGATGGCCGCCATCTGGAGCGAACTGCTCAATCGCGACGGTATCCGTGCCGAGGACGACTTCTTCGACCTCGGCGGGCACTCCCTGCTCACCTTCCGGCTCGTGTTCCGGCTGCGCGAGGAGTTCGAGGTGGAGGTGCCGATCCGCGGGCCGTTCGACGCCTCGACACTCGGCGCACAGGCGGCCCTCGTCGACGGCCTGGTCGCCGAGAAGAACCGGCCTGTGCTGCCCGCGCTGGCCCCCGCCGAACGGGACGGGACCGTGCCGACGTCCTTCGCCCAGGAACGCCTGTGGTTCCTCCACCAGATGGACCCGGACACCGCCCAGTACAACTTCCCGGTCTTCGTCCGGCTGACGGGTGAACTCGACGTCGGCCTGCTGCGCCGGGCGGTGGCGGAGATCGTACGGAGGCACGAGGTGCTCAGGACCGTGATCACCGCCCGTGACGGGCAGCCGTTCCAGACCGTACTGCCCGCCGAGCCGCCCGCGCTGCCCCTCACCGACCTGACGTCGTACCCGCCGGAGGGAAGGGAGCCGGAGGCGCGGCGGCTGGCCAGGGAGCAGTACGCCGAGCCCTTCGACCTGGCCACCGGACCCGTACTGCGGGCCGGGCTGCTCCGACTCGGCCCGGCGGACCACGTTCTGCTGCTGACGGCCCATCATGTGACGGTGGACGGCTGGTCGGCCGCCGTTCTGCTGGAAGAACTGGCCGAGCTGTACGCAGCGGGCCGCGAACAGCGCCCGCCCCGACTGGCCGAACTGCCCGTGCAGTACGCGGACTACGCGGTCTGGCAGCACCGGCTCGCCGAGGCCGGTCACTTCGACCGTCTGGTCGAGCACTGGACGGCACGCCTGAGGGGCATCCTCGACCTGCCGGGGCTGCCCCTGGACCGGCCGCGCCCGGCGCACCCCGAACATCGGGGCGAGAGCCTGCGCTTCCGGATTCCGGCCGCGGCCGCGGACGCGATGCGCGCACTGTGCCGGGAGGAGGACAGCACCCTGTTCATGGCGCTGCTCGCCGCCCTGTACGCGGTGGTGAACCGGCGGACCGGGGAGACCGATCTCGTGGTGGGCTCGGACGTCGCCGGCCGCTCCGACAGCAGGACCGAACCGCTGATCGGCTTCTTCGTCAACCAGATCGTGCTGCGCGCCGACCTCACCGGCGCCCCGACCTGGCGCGAACTGCTGGGCCGTACCAAGGAAGTGGCGCTGGACGCCTATGCGCACCAGGACCTGCCGTTCGAGGAGGTCGTCAAAGCCCTCAGCCCGCCCCGCACCCGCAACCAGAGCCCGCTGTTCCAGATCAAGCTGGTGCTCAACAGCAACCGGCGGGCCGCCGACGCCATGGCCGGCCTGCGGCTGAGCCCGTTCACGGTGGACCTCATCGACACCAGCCGCTTCGACGTCACCCTCGTCCTGGAAGAGGACGACGACGGGGTCGCCGGGTTCCTCAACTACGACCCCGACCTCTTCGACGCGTCGACCATGGAGGAACTGCGCGAGCAGTACGTCGCGCTGATCGCGGACATGGCCGCCCGACCGGACGCCTCGATCGCCGAAGCACGCCTGCCCACGGCGGCTCCCACAAGCCGCTCCGCGCCTGGGCGGGCCGGGCGGCGAGGCCCCGGGGCCCTGCGTGGGATCAAGCCCACCAAGGTCGCCGTGGCCTCGGACGACGTGGTCGTACGGGAGCCGCTGCGGGACGGCGCGGACCTGCCGCTCGTGCTGCGGCCGGCCCGCGCCGACGTCGACCTGGTGGCCTGGGCCCGCACGCACCGCACTCGGCTCGACACCGATCTGGAACGGCACGGTGCCCTGCTGTTCCGGGGCTTCGCCGTCACCGACCCGGACGCCCTGGAACGCTTCGCCTCCGTGTTCGTCGACGACCTCTTCGGCGAGAACGGCGAGCACCCGCGCGCCGCACTCGGCGGCAACGTCTACACGCCGGTGTTCTTTCCGCCGGAGGAGAAGCTCCTCTGGCACAACGAGAACTCCTTCAACGACGAGGGCCCGACCCGCATCTGGTTCTGCTGCGCCCGCCCGGCCGACTCCGGCGGCGAGACACCCCTGGTCGACAGCCGCGCTGTCCACCGAAGGCTGGACCCGGCGGTGCGCGAGGAGTTCACCGCCAAGGGGGTCATGTACGTCCGCAACTACGGCACCGGATTCGGCCTCGACTGGCGGGACGTCTTCCGGACCGCGGACCGGACCGAGGCCGGGGCCCGCTGTGCCCGACAGGGACTGCGCTACGAGTGGCACGGCGACCGGTTGCGCACTACCGCCGTACGGCCCGCCGTGCTGCGCCATCCGCGCACTGGCGAGTGGTCCTGGTTCAACCAAGCACAGCACTGGCACACCGCCTGCCTCTCCACGGAGGTACGGGAGTCGCTGCTGTCCACCATGGCCCCGGAGGAACTCCCGCGCAGCTGCCTGTTCGGCGACGGCACCGAGATACCCGACGAGGCGATGCACGAGATCCTGCGGGTCTACCAGGAGCTGGAGGTCTCCTTCCCTTGGGAGCGCGGTGACGTGATGCTGCTGGACAACATCCTCACGGCCCACGCCCGCAACCCCTTCCGCGGCGAGCGCGAACTCCTCGTCGCCATGGGCGACATGGTGACGTACCAGTGACGGCGGAGGCGGAGCAGGCGCGGCAGGTGGAGGGGTTCCGGCTGTCGTTCCGGCAACAGCGGCTGTGGGAGCTCGCCGAACTCGGCGTGCCGTCCTGGGCGCAGGTCCTCGTCACCGTCGACGGCGAGCTGGACACGGACCGGCTCACGGCCGCGCTGCACGACACGGTGGCCCGGCACGAGATTCTCCGCTCGGTCTACCGGCGGGTGCCGGGCGCCCGCACCGCGCTGCTCGTCGTCCACGACGCGGACCGCCTGGGCCCACGCTGGTCCCACGCAGAGCTGGGCCACCTGGACGAGACGGCGCGCCGCCGCAGGATCGACGAGGAGGTCCGCGCCCGGCGGAAGCAGCCGCACGGCGGGCCGGACGACCCGGTGCTGCGGGCCGCTCTCTTCGCCCTCGGGCCCCGCCGGCACGCGCTGCTGCTCACCACCACCGCCCTGGCCGCAGACGGTCACACGCTGCGGCTGCTCGTCGACGAGCTGGCCGAGCGGTACGCGGGCACACCGCCCACCGACGCAGTGCTGCAGCACAGCCAGTTCGCCGAGTGGCAGCACCAGGAATTCAGCGAGGAACCACCGCACCCGGCACTGGGCGGACCCACCTCACGGCTGTCCTTGCCGTTGCGTCGGCCTCCCGGCTCCGGTCGGCCGGAGCGCCGTACCGTCACCGCGCCCCTGCCGGACGCCGTCACGACGGCCGTCCACGACTACGCGCGGCGGCGGCGCGTGGGGCCGGGGGCTGTGCTGCTCGCCTGCTGGCAGACGCTGTTGGCCAGGATCGGCGGACAGCGCGACATCACCGTCGACGCGCTGCTCAGCGGCCGGGAGTTCGAGGAGACGGCCACCGTCCTTGGCCACTTCGCCCAGTGGGCGGAGATCACCGCGCGGATCGACCCCGGTCTGGTCCTCGACGCCCTCGCCGCCCGCGCGGAACGCGCCCTGTCCGACGCCGAGGAGGCCCAGCAGGACGCCCCGTCCTGCTGGGCCTTTGGTGCCGCGGAGCAGGCGGGGCGCGACATCGGCTTCCTCTGCGCGGACACCCCGGCACCACGGTGCGTCGGCGGCGTCACCTTCGCCGTGGCCTGGGACGACGTCGAGACCGAGTCCCACGCCCTACGGCTGACTTGCGCCCTGGGCGCGACGGAAGGCCGCACGACCTGGCACTACGACGGCCGGCAGTTCGACGACGCCTATGTCCGGGTGCTCGCCGACCAGTACGCCACACTCGTCGCCGAGCTGCTGGCCGCGCCCGCCACCCCCGTGCGGGAGGCGAGTCTGCCTCCCGCGGCTGGCGCCGCCCGGCTGCGGGCCCGCCTCCGGGAGCCGGCGGACGGCTGGTGTCTGCACGGCCTTGTCGAGCGGCAGGCCCGACGGTCCCCGGACGCCCTCGCCGTCGTGGCCGGAACCGATCGGCTGACCTTCCGGGAACTCGACACGTGGGCGGACCGGTGGAGCGGCGTGCTGCGCGCTCGGGGCGTCCGCGTCGAAACCCCGGTGGCAGTGCGGGCGGCCCCCTCGGCCGCGCTGGTCGTCGCCCTGCTGGCCGTGCTCAAGGCCGGAGGGACGTATGTGCCGCTCGATCCGCTGCTCCCGCCCCTGCGGACCCGGGAATTGCTGGAGCGGGCCGGATGCCGCACGCTGCTCACCGACCGCCCGGACGAGGCGGTGGCGGCCGAGGGCGTCGCGTGCGTCGACCTGCGCAATCTGCCACCCGCCGGTACGGGCGCGGAAGCCGAACCCGGACGGCCGTGCGAGGCAGGCCCGGACCACCTCGCGTACATCATGTTCACTTCCGGCTCCTCCGGGACACCGAAGGGGGTGATGCTGCCGCACCGGGCTGTGTGTGACTACCTGCTGTGGAGCGCTCGAACGTACGTCGCTGCAGGCGCCGTTCGCGACGGCGACGAGGACGACAACCAAGGCGACGGCGCGGACGGCCTGGGCGGCGGGGGCGGAGCGATGGCGCACTCCTCGATCGGCTTCGACCTCACCGTGACGAGTCTGTTCCTGCCGCTGATCACAGGTCGTCCCATCCTCCTCGACCCCGCCTGGCGGGACGCTCTCGCCCTCTCCGCGGACCTGGCCGACCGGACCGGCCTGGACCTGCTCAAGCTGACCCCGTCGCACCTGAATGTCGTCAACCAGTCCGTGGAACCACGGGACCTCGCCGGCACCACCGGCTCCCTCGTCCTCGGCGGTGAGGCCCTCGACAGGAGTGCGGTCGACACCTGGACGACACACGCCCCGGGGACGAGGATCTTCAACGAGTACGGGCCGACCGAGACCGCCGTCGGCGTGTGCGTGCACGAGGTGGGCGCCCACGACGGCCCCGGCCCCGTCCCCATCGGCCGGCCCATGGACCACGCCGAGGTCCTCGTCCTGGACGAGGACCTCACCCCCGTGCCGGTGGGCGTGCCGGGTGAAATCTACATCGGAGGAACAAGCCTCGCCCGCGGCTATCTGGGCGCCCCGGCCGCCACCGCCGAACGATTCGTACCACACCCCTTCTCACCGGAACCCGGCCGCCGTCTCTACCGCTCGGGCGACCTCGCCTACGTCGGCCCGGACGGCCTGATCCGGTACCTGAGGCGGGTGGACGACCAGATCAAGGTCAACGGGGTACGGGCGGAGCCCGAGGAGATCCGGGCCGCGCTGCTGCGGCACCTCGGTGTGCGGGACGCCGCCGTCGTCCTGATCGCGGACGAGGAATGCGGCGACCACCTGGCCGCCTGTGTCGTCGCCGATGACGTCCACACCACGACGACGCAGGCCCTGCGTGCCCACCTGGCCGAGCGGCTGCCGGCCCAACTGGTGCCGACCACCTATGCCAGGACCGAGGCGATACCCCTCACATCGAACGGCAAGGTGGACCAAGCCGCGGTGCGATCCCTCGTCCAGGCCGGCGGCACCGGGTCCCCAGTCTCGTCGGCTGGCGGGGCCGGCACACCGCCGGCCGACCCGGTGGAGGCCGCCGTGGCCCGGGTGTTCGAGGAACTGCTCGGCGTCGCCCCAGTCGGCGCGGACGACGACTTCTTCACACTCGGCGGCCACTCCCTGCTGGCCGTACGGCTGATCGCACGGCTCAACGGGGAGTTCCACGCCGAACTCCCGGTCCCCGTGCTCTTCTCAGAACCGGAGGCGGGGCCGGGGCCGCATCATGAAGTGGGGCGGCCCGAGAGGGCGGCCACGCCGAAGCACCTGGCCCGGCTGCTCAAGGCGCGCAACGCCGTCCCGCACGCCCTTCCGGACGACATCGTGGCACTGAGGCCCCGGGGCGAGGGCACCCCGCTGTTCTGCGTCCACCCGGCAGGCGGCGAGGCCATCGGCTTCCGCCATCTCGCCGCCTGCCCCGAGCTGCGCGGCCCGCTGTACGCCCTCCAGACATCGGCGGACGGTGCCGACCGCGAGGACCGGAGCGTCGAGGCGCTGGCCGCCCGCTATTTGGCGGCCGTACGCGCGGTGGCGCCGACCGGCCCGTATCTGCTGCTCGGCTGGTCCATGGGTGGGCTGGTGGCCTTCGAAATGGCCCGAATGCTCGAACTGCGGGGTGAGCGGGCGGAGATGGTCTTCCTCGTCGAGAGCTATCTCTCCGCACAGCGCCCGGAGTTCGACGAGGACGACGACCGGGAGAAGCCGGGCTCCGTAGCGGCGGAGGAAGATGTGAGCGCCGCCGAGCTGCTCCGGCTGGACCTCCGGCGGCGCACCAACCGCGCCCATCTGCGGGCCGCCCGGGCCTACCGCCCGTCGCGGTACGCCGGCCCGGTCGCACTCGTCCAGGCCGACAAACAGGATGTGGACTTCCGGCACACCGCGATCCGCTCCTGGTCCTGTGTCTGCGCCCCCGCCCGGCTGACCCACCACGTCCTGGAAGGAGACCACCTAACCCTGTTCGAGCCACCGTACGTCACCGAACTCGCCCGCCTGATCGACCGGATGACGCGGTAGTCCACCGGACGCAGGAGCGTGGTTCTCATCGGCGCCGACGCTGTGGCTGTCGGCTTCCGGTCCACCGACGTCACAACCCTGGAGTGGCTGGCGGCGTTCGGGCTGGCAGCGCTAATTGGGAGGCATCGTGACCTCGGAGGCCAATTGCCGGGAGGCGCGGACCTTGCCCTTGCCGGAAACTTCATCCGTGCAGGTCACGCTGCATGTCGGTACTCGTGGAGGATGCCGCCGAGGCGATCGTGTCGGCTGTGCCGCTCGAAAAGTCATCGTTGCACGTCATGCTGCATGTCTGTATTCGTTGATGAGGCCGCCGAGGATCCGGGTGCGCAGGACTTTTTGGATGTGGAGGTCATACGTCGCGGCGGGTGGTTCGTGAGCGTCGGGTGGTAGTTGGCTGCGGGCTTGATGGGGTCGGTGCTCGTTGTAGTGCCGCTCGTAGGCGGCGAGGACGTGGCGGGCGTGGGCCTCGGTCATGATCAGGACGTGGTCGAGGGCTTCGCGTCGGATGCTGCCGATATGCGTTCGCAGTGCGCGTTCATGCGGGGAGCTTGTGGCGCACTTTTGATGATCTCCATCTCCTCGGCCTGGAAGACGGCGTCGAATGCCTTGCCGTACTTGCCATCGCGGTCGCGCAGCAAGAAGCGCAGGGT
>NZ_JBEXHC010000038.1:0-23375 GCF_040607655.1 Streptomyces sp. NPDC005266 | reverse complement strand
ATGGAACCCTAGGAAGTCCCATTATCCCAATTCAGAGGGCATCCGCGTCTTCATGTCCAAGCCATGAACCGGCTGTTGCCCGGTGGATTCAGGCTAAGGGGGTCCGGTGGGGCCCCGCACCGCCGAGGGCCGCTACACCACGGTGCCCATCTGGTCCCGCCTGAAGTGCTCAACCTGCCAACTAGGGTGCTCAGTCACAGCTCACCCGAGCCGTCGACGCTGCCCGCGCAAGTCGCCAACTCGCACGCTCACTCGCCAACTGAAGCGCTCAGTCAAATTTTCGTGGCCTGGCACTCACCCCGGACGCCGCCCGGGCCGGACTAGGCGCGTGTGGGAGGCAGGTCGTAGCGGCTGACGGCCAGGTACGTTTCCGGCGTGGCCGCTTCAAGGAGACCCTCGTCGCCCTCCAGGTCGAGCTTCGGCTCCTGGTGACGGCGCAGCAGGTCGCCCCAGTCGCTCGTCGCTCCCCGCTCGTAGGCGTCGCGGAGCAAGGGGCGCAGCCGTGGGCGGGCTTCCTCCTGCTGCTCACGGAAAATCCGTCGCTGGGTGAGCCGTTGTGCTTCCTGGGCTTCGTCGCTGAGCTCCTGGGCGAGGGCCGGCTGATCCTCGGCGCGCAGTCCCGGGGTGCGCTGGGCGATGGCCAGATCTTCTTCGTGGAGGCGTGCGCAGGCGGCGAACAGCTTTCTGGACATGCCGAGGTGGACCTCGGTTCCAGGGATGCGGCAGGTGAGGAAGTCGTCGAGCCCCCAGGAGCGGATCTCGGCGCGCAGGGTGTGCGACTCGATGTGGAGCGCCGCTCCGCGGGCATCCGCCCGCATGGCGAGGGTGAGGTCGTCGTTTTCCAAGGGGGTGGTCAGCCCGGAACGCCGGTGGCGGGAAGTGCGGTCGGCCGGCACCGGCACTGTGCGCAACTGAGAGGCGGGAGCAGAGCGCAGCGCCAGGTAAGCGAGCATCTGGGCACGGGCCGCGCCGATGAGCGCGTCGTCGCTGTCCCCGAGGTGGTCTTCGAGGTTGCCGGGGCCGACCGCTGCATCGTCAGCGCCGGATCCGGCCGGGGGGAGGGGCGGCTCGCCGGAGTGCAGGTCATGGTCGATCGTGAGGAAGAGGTCGTCTCCGGGCCGCACGGACGCTCCGACCAGGACGATGCGGTGCTTGTATGAGCCGAGGATCTTGCTGCCGGCCTCCAGTTGTGCCCACCCTTTGCGGAGCGTGCCGACGCCGACGCTGCCGCCCTTGGCCTCGATCAGCCAGTACATCTCTTCCGCCTCGTGCCGTCCCCACAGGTCGGGCAGCGTCCTCTTCGGGTCCTTGAACGTGTCGCTCAGGGCGGGGATGGGGCCGCCGAGTTCGAGGTGGTGGGTCTGTCCGAGGCTCAGCAGGGAGCGGCAGGCCCACTCGGTCATCGTCATGCCCAGCCGGTAGGCGGCGGCGTTCTGTGCGGTGCGCTCGGTGCCGTGCTCGTACACCGGGTTCAGGGTCAGGCGGTGGCCCTTTGCGCCCGGTACGGGGTGCCGGGGCGTGACGGGGTGGGCGCCGAGGTAGGCGTACAGCGGGGAGACCCGGGCGACGAGTTCCCCGTGCGCGTACCGGGGCAGGTTCTGCAGGTGCGGGGTGACGTCGCGGCCGACCTCGGTGGCGGCCTTGATGATCTCCCGCCACGTGGTGGTCGGGGCGTACCAGCCGTCGGTTGCCGGGAACCCGTCCGACGCGCTCCACGCCTCATGCTTCGCCGTGCGCCACTGCCCCTTGGGCTTGTTCGCGGGCCCGTTACGGAACAGGACCGGTACGTCGAAGCTGTCAGCGTAGAGGTTGTCCCGTAACCAGTGGTGCGGCTGGTGCGTTGGTCGGGCATGGGTGGGGTAATCTCAGCAGATGATCCGAAGTGGATCGAGCCGTTTGCGGGTCTGAGCGAGGTGCAGTTCGCGAGGCTGGTGGCACTGGTGCGGCGTCGGGGTGGCGACGTTCAGCGTGGCCGGCCTTGGCGGCTGTCGCTCGAGGACCGGGTGTTGCTGGTGGCGACGTACTGGCGCACGAACCTCACGTTGCGGCAGGTGGCGCCGTTGTTCGGGGTCTCGAAGTCCGCGGCCGACCGCATCTTGGACCATCTCGCACCGCTGCTGGCCATCTCGCCCGCGCGCCGGCCTCGCAAGGACACCGTCTACATCGTCGACGGCACGCTGGTGCCCACTCGCGACCGCAGCGTCGCCGCATCCAGCAAGAACTACCGGTACTCGACCAACCTGCAGGTCGTCATCGACGCCAACAGCCGCCTGGTCGTGGCCATCGGCCTGCCATTGCCCGGCAGCCGCAACGACTGCCGGGCCTTCACGGAGTCCGGCATCGACCGGGCCTGCCGTGGAGCCCCGACCATCGCCGACGGCGGCTACCAAGGCACCGGCCTCCTCATCCCGCACCGCAAACGACGAGGCCAGAGCCACCTAAGCCCATCACAGGAGGCAGAGAACGCCGTCCATCGCCGGGCACGAGCACGCGTGGAACACGCCCTGTCGCGGTTGAAGAACTGGAAGATCCTGCGGGACTGCCGGCTCAAGGGCGACGGAGTTCACCAGGCCATGCTCGGCATCGCCCGGCTGCACAACCTGGCCCTCACTGGATAACTCCCACCCCATACGGGACAACCTCTAGGTGAGCGGCGGCTCGTCGACGATGTGTGCGGGGATCATGAGGATCACTCTGGCACGGGTCTGGCTCCTTCCGGACGCCGGGCAGCGGGCCGCCGATCTGCTTGACTCCCGTCGTCATGGCGCAGTCGCGGCCATGTCCGATGGCGACCGGTGTTGTTGGCCTGCCACCCGCCTCCTTGCGTTGTACTGCTCACGGTCGGTCGGGCCAGAAGGTCGACAAAGGGAGCCGGACGGAGGGCAGCTGTACCGCCTGGATCGGTCCGAGAGCGGCTGCTGCAGCGCGAAGGGCTTCGTCGTAGGAGCCGAAGCCAAGGACCTCAGCAGAACAGGCAGAACAGTCACCGGGGCGGCGGGCACGACCGGCGCTGCGATCCCCGGAGCCTCGGACGTGCGCGAAGGCGTCGTCGGGAAAGTCGGCCCGCACGGCATGCCAGACCCCGACGCGTTCGTCGTCGGGCAGCCCAGCCGCTACCGCCGGCCGCATCGGCGGCAGCAGGCGTTCGTGGTCCTGGACGAGGAACACCCGGTCGGTGAAGTCGACGCTGTCCCCCTCGGGGCGCTCCTGCTCCAGCCACGCCCGGGCATCCTCTCGGATGCCCGGCCCCCACAGGTAATCCGTCGGGAACCGTGTGGTCTCGTAGCGGGTGTCGAACTCCGCCCAGTGAGCGTCATCCCAGCGACTGCCCGGTACGAAGGGGATGGCGCGTACCACGACGTGCTGGTACTCGTCGTCCTCCTGATCTTCCATGGGGCCGGGGACGGTGAGAGCGTTGGCAGGCTCCATCCGAGCCCGCCCGGAACCGTTCCAGCTCAGCACGGCGATCTCCCGGCGCAGAGGTGCCGGGTACAGGCGCCCACCGGGAGTGGCGTGCCCCCACAGCTGGTTGATCAGTTCCGCCAGATCCCGCACAGTTCGGGCCGCCTCGACGGGGGTGTCGATATGGTGGCCGGAGGGATGAGCAACGTAGTTACGCAGCCTGGCCAGCGCCTCCTCGACCGCGCGGCTGCGCCGCCCGCGGAGCAGACCCGCCGTACGCGCCCACAGGTGGAGCCCGTGCAGCATCCCGTTGAACTCAATGGCCTGTGTGGCGACGACCAGCTTCGCGCGTTGTCACGTCATCCTGTCTGCACGCTTCTTGACGTCGTCATACGACGTGACGGTGTAGGAGACGTCCGGGGCCTGGGGGACGCGGAAGGTGATGGTGCCGGCGCACCACTCCAAGAAACGGTCTCGCAACGCCTGCTCGTAGATGAGGAGCGCCTGGTCGCCGACGATGGTGTACACGTCGTAACACAGCACGCCGTAGCCGAAGACGGTGCGTAGCCGCTCGAAGGAGTCGCGTGTTCCAGCCGCGACACCCGCCGTCAGGTCGCAGTCGGCGATCTGACGCTGCTGGAACTCCGCAGCGTCCTCGGGCTTCATACGCCCGCCGAGTCCGTAGGGATTGAACGCCAGCGACAGATCATCCGCAGCGCGCAACTCCTCAAGCGACCGGATCTCCATGAACTTCTCCTCACGATGGGAAACGGGCCAGCATGCACCTACAGGCCCCCGGTCGGCCACCCGCTTTCCGTCCCCGACCGCACCGGCCTGGTCACCATCACCATGGGATGCCCCCGCCTTTCCGGCACCTGCCGCTGAGGCCAGGTCGCAGTAGAACAGCGCTTGCTCTGGGCCTCGGGTCGGAAGCTGGCCTTTTCAGTGTCGGAACGACAACCTGCAACGCCACAGAAGTACGTTCTCTCTCCCGCCCCTGTGACCGACGCGTACCGCTCGGGTACGTCCCCTAGCTCAAGAGCTCTAGCAAAGACCTCGTCTGGCAGCGCCGTGACGCGGCTGGCCGGGCGCCACCACTCGGGGAATGGCAAGTGCCCTTCCATCACACCTGTTGCTGTACAGAACTCTCTTAGCCGGAGTAGTAGGAGTTGCCGAGTGCACCTTGGGAGTGTCCCCTGGAAGCCAAAGACGTCTCAAAGAGAAGGCAGAAGCCGTGGCCTGGAACAGACGTGACCCGGCGTGTGGCGGGTGGAATGCGCCCAGCTCGTACGACGACCCCGAGGGCTGGTTCGAATGGTGGGACAGCTGCATCACCGACGAAGTAGAACCTCCAGAGCCGCCGGAGCCTCCAGAGCCCTGCATGCCGTCCGAATACACGGATGCCCAGGGACGCTGCTGGGAAATCATCTGCACTCCCAGCGGCAAGGAGGTCAGAAGAGGTTGCGATGAACCCCCTACGAAGATTAAGGGAGTGATCATCGGTATTCGGTTTAAGCAGAATGGGTACTCAGTTCGAGTAGACACTCAGGACGGCGTTCAAATTCAGCTGCTAACCGCAGGCAAGGTGAAGCTCATCCATCTGATCCGCGCCATGGTCAACGAGGTTCCATTGCCGGCGGGGGACTGCAAGAAGGTTCCCACTGAGTTCTGGGAGGAACTACCCAAGGCCACGTTGGCCTGGAAGGCCACTTTCTATCCAGTCGCTCTGGTCCGGGAGCCGGGGCACGCATCAGAGGGGACTGAGATGGGCGCTTGAGGGCGCCACCGATCTGCGCCGGCGTGCCGGGATCTGCTCGGCTGCACCTGGTGGCTGGCCTGCCGCTGCTGCGGCCGGACTCCCGGGGCAGAACACCCTAGCCCGCGGCGGAGAGGTGGGCGTCCACGGCGACGACACCGTCGACGCCCTGGCAGAGGCCCACGACCACCGGGATGAGACGCGGTTCCGGGACGTGGCCCCGAAGGGTGACGTCCCCGTCACGGACCTCGACCGCGACGGTGCCCTCGTCCATGCCGAGGATGCGTCCCAGGACGTCCTGCTCGACCTCGCCGCGGATCTCGACGTCGGAGCGGATGAAGGCGTCGAGCAGGTCGCTGCGGCTGACGATGCCGGTGAGGAGCCCGTCGTCACCGATCACCGGCAGCTGCTTGACGTGCCGCCTGCGGAGTTCCCGCGCGGCCCGGGGGATCGTCCAGTCGGCGCGGGCGGTGAAGACGGGGCTGCTCATGAGCGCGCCCGCGACCCGGGCCCGGGCCTTGCCCCAGGCGCGCTCGTCGTTGCCCTCCTGCCCCTGCGGATCGGGCATGCCGGTCTCGTGCCGCAGCACGTCGGACGCGGACACCACGCCGACGGGGGCGCCGTTGTCGTCGATGACCGGGGCCGCGGCAATGTCGTTCGCGTCCAGCAGGGCGGCGACTTCCTGGAATGGTGTGTTGGGGCGGAGGGTGACGACCTCCTCGGTCATCACGTCACCGACCGTGCGGCGGCGCAGCATGGCATCGGCCTCCTCCGCTTCGCGACGGGGCGGCCGCGGTCGGTCCGCCCGGGCGGACCACGCGCGGCGCGCCGGCCTCCGTGGCCCTGCTGGCTCGTCCACGCCGTCTTCCCTACCCATGACAGCACCGCGCCGCTCCGGCGACCAGTGACGTTCGGCCTGACGGGGAAGGCTGGCGGTCCTACGGCCAGGAGTGCGGCCGAGTGCGCGGTAGATGCTGGCAACGCTGTCCGAGACGGGTGCCTTATGCGGAGTCGCTTGTCCGGCTCATGAGGCGTGCACGGTGATGTCGTCGTAGGACTCCAGGAGTGTCCATTGGCGTGCGGTGCGCACCCCCATCGGCAGGCGGTCAGCGGACGGTAGCGGTCCTAGGTTCAGGCTGGTGAGGTGGGCGATGTCAGCCACAGGCACTTGGAAGGTGCGGAAGGGGCCCAGCGGGGGGAGGGTCTCCGGCTCGCGTGGCTTTGGCGATGGCTTGGGCGGCGGCGTCTTTGGTGAGGTCGGGGCTCTGGTCGAGCACGTAGGCGGTGGCCGCGAGATCCTCGTCCTGCATGAAGGCGGCGACCTTCCAGAAGCGCAGCGGTACCTGGATGCCCCGGTACGGGGGATCGGAGTCCTTCAGCACTGGCCCGGTGAACACCGTCAGTTTGCGGTCGAACTGTTCGGCGTGGTCAAGAAGGAGGTTCTCCAGGCCCTGCCAGAGCTGTTTGCCCTGGTTGAAGAGGTTCATCTGGGGCGCAGCGTTGGTGTAGTGGAATGTGTCGTCGTTCGCCTTGGGCGCGTCGGGCCCCCATACGGGGTCGAGTCGGCGGACCAGGTGTCCCTTGTCCAGCGGGTTGTCCTTGTAGATGGGGTGGCCGGCCTGCTGGGCTTCGGGGAGGCGGGGGTCGAAGCGCCACTCGTCCTCGCGCGGCACGTCGATGAGGTGGGCGCCGTCGATCGTGACGGCTGTTGCCACGGCCAACCGTCTATCGGGGCGGAAGACGACGCTGAAGTTGGTGTAGGGGAGGACGACCGTTTCGGTGCCGGAGGTGGCTGGCAGGGGCAGCGGCAGGGACGGGCCCAGGAAGCGCTCGTTGTAGCCCTTGCGGTCCGCCAGGGAGGCGCGGCTGGCGGTCTCCGTGTTCGGCTGGGGGTCGGGGTGAGTGGCCATGCTGGTGTCGTACCGCGCCGCCTTGGCTCACACGCTGGCTCGGCTTGCGGCCTCACCCGGATGGTCGAGGGGCAGGCTCGACCGCGACTAGCCTCAATGGCCGTCTCGTGCAGAGCGGCGGGCAGCAGTCCGGTGTTGAACGACCGTGGTGAGCCGGTCGGCGATGCGCTCACGGTGCCGATAAGTCTGCGCATCAATGAGGGCACGGTCGCGGACCTCGTCATCAAGAAGGCGACCCTCGCTGCGCAGTCTGTGGTTACGCTGTCACTGTCCACGTCGAAGGCAGTTCCTCGGGCCCTCTAGTGCACGTACGACACGCGGATCGCGCCGAAGAAAATGCTCGACTGATGTGCCTGCGGCCAGAGTGCAGATAGGCTGTCTGGGCTGATCAACCGGTGTGGCGGTCACCCTCCAGGGCGACCGAGGATCGCAACCTCGACCACGCTGGGGATGGGCCGCGCAGCTCGGCGTGGTGGTCGCCCTGTGGGGCTCGGCCTGATGGTCGTGGCCGCGATCAGCCTGGCCACCGTCGGGACAACGGTACCTGTGCGGCGCTGTCCGGGGCTGTCCAGCCTCATGGCGTCGACACGTCTCACGGAGCGTCTGATGGCAGAGCTATGACCGCGGGGTGGGGACCAGTTGGGGACCACGCGGTGTGCGCGATGGTGCACGAGAGAGCCTCCTGTGCACATCGTGCGCCCTGATTAAGTCTGTTATATCCAGAAAATACCTTCGACCCTCACTCCTGGGGGTCAAGGGGTCGCAGGTTCAAATCCTGTCGTCCCGACTTTTCGAAGGCGCAGGTCAGGGGCCGTTTCAGAGGAGATCTGAAGCGACCCCTTGATCATTCTTGGGGACCGCTTGGGGACCAGTGCATTTTGAAGGGGCTGTGGCGCACCTTGACCCGGTCAAGGTGCGCTGCGTGGAGGCTTCGAACTGGTGGAGGACGACGCCGGCGCGTAGTTCGCGCAGGTCCGGGATGGGATGTGGTTGTAGAGGGTTGCCGGGGTCGGGCAGGAGGTCGCGGGCGGCGCGGATCGGCACCGCCGTGATCGAGGACGCCTACGGGCGTGCCAGCCCGTGACGGTCGGCCCAGTCGTTGATCGCCGAGGCCAGCTCCTCGGGGCGGTCCTCCGGGGAGTGGTGGCCGGCCAGGCCGTGGCGGGAGACCTCCAGGCACGCGATGTTCTCCTCGCACCAGGCCACGGTCCCCTGGTCGGTCATCGAGCCCGGTCCCGGCTCGAACGCGGCGAGCAGTTTGGGGACTTCGGGGCTGGCGGCCAGCCAGGCGTCGTACCGCTCGATGCGGGCCACGACGTCGGCGGGCTCGGCGTCCAGCGGCATCATGCGCGTCCACGCCAGTACCGGGCGGCGGCTGTGCGGGGTCGGGAAGGGGTGGCGGTAGACCTCCAGGTCGGCAGGGTCGAGCGGGGTGGCGAGTGTGTCCGGGAGCCCCTCGATGAACAGCGACTTCTCCAGGATCATCTCCTCGCCTACCCCGGGGGTGCGTAGGAGAGCGAACAACTTCCGCCCGGCTTCCGGGAATTCGTCGCCGACCAGCGGCTTGATGATGGTCTCCGTGAAGGCGAGGCCGCGGACGGTGCCCGGGAGGCGGGCGGCGCGGTCGAAAGCGAGCGCGCCGCCCCAGTCATGGCCGACGAGGACGGCGTCGGTAAGGCCGAGGGCGTCGAACCACGCGTCGAGGTAGCGGGCGTGGTCGTCGAAGGAGTAGGCGAGGTCGGGCTTGCCGGAGTCACCCATGCCGATGAGGTCGGGGGCCAGAAGGCGGCGGCCGGGCGCGGCCACCCCCGGCAGGACGTTCCGCCACAGGTGGGAGGAGGTGGGGTTGCCGTGAAGGAAGACGAAGGGCAGCCCGTCGGGGTCGCCGGACTCGCGGTAGTAGAGGGTGGAATCGAGGACGGGGAGGGTGGGCATGGCGGTGTCACTTCGCTTTCGATACGGGGGATTCAGAGGTTGAGGTTCAGGACGCGGTCGACGGCGATCTCGACGACGACCAGGTCCAGCGGGGTGGGCGGGTCCGCGCGGTAGCGGACGGTATAGCGGCGGACCGCCTCGGCCAGGTGAGCGGGGGCATCGGTGACGGCGGCCCGGCCTTCGAGTGTGATCCAGCGGAAGCCGTCCGCCTGACAGAGCGCTACACGGGCCGCCGGGCCGGCCGCCTTCACGTTCCGGGCCTTGCGGGCCCCCGCCCGGGTGGTCACCCGGACCAGGCCGGTGGCCGCGTCGAAGGTGAAGCGGACGGGGGTGACGTGCGGAGTGCCGTCGGGACGGAGGGTGGTGAGGGTGGCCGTGTGCGGGAGAGTGAGGAACGCTCGTGCGACGGACGAAAGTTGGAAGGTGGGGCGGCTCACTTCTTCTTCACGCCCTCGTTCCAGATCAGCTTGGCGATGTTCGGCTTCACGGCCGTGGTGATGACGCCCATGGCCGTACGGACGTACCGCCGCTCCGTCGTTTCGCGCAGCATGCTCGCGGCGAGGTCGGCACGGGCGGTGAAGACGCCGTCGGCGCTGGTCTCGGCAGTGTGGTAGTCCGTGACGACGGGGTGCTCGAACAGGCCCGAAGGCCGGACGAAGGTCCAGTCGAGGCCCGTCTGACGGATCACGGCCTCCATACGGCGCATGTCCTCGTGGAGGGTACGGCCGAGACGTCGGTTCACCAGCGGGTCGAGCACATGGTTGAAGAAATGCGCGCCGGTAGGGCGCCAGTTCGGGTCGGCGATGCTGGAGCTGACGGCGAGCAGCCGCTTGATGCCGTGGCGGGCCATGGCCCCGGTGATGACGGTGGCGCTCACGGAGTACGTGGTGATGGTCCCCTTGCTGAAGCGCGCGCCCAGCGCGGAGAGGACGGCGTCCGTGCCGTCGATCGCGGCGTCGACAGCCGCCGGGTCGGTGGCGTCGGCGACAGCCACGGCAAGGCCGGGCCGCGCGGACAGGGAGCCGGGTCTGCGGGTCACGGCGACGACTTCGTGGCCGGCGGCCAGGGCCTGCTCGGTGAGGCGGCGGCCGGTCGGTCCGTTGGCGCCGAAGACTGCGATACGCATGGTGTCGGGTCATCCCTTCGTGTGGTAGCGGGAACGCCCTTGACTGTGCTGCTCACTCAACGCAGGCTCAACGCTGATGAATAACGCCGTCCCTGCCCCCGCCCGCACCCGAGGCCGCCCCCGCGGCAACCCGCCGACCCGTGAGTCGATCGTCTCGGCGGCCCGTTCGCTGTTCCTGGAGCACGGCTACCGGAGCACCACCCTGCGCGCGGTGGCGGGGGCCGTCGGAGTCGACCCGGCGCTGATCGCGTACCACTTCGGCTCGAAAAAGGGCCTGTTCGCGGACGTGATGCAGTTCCAGTGCGCCAATGCGCTGGCGGTGGACGACGTCCTCGGCGGCGATCCGGCCACCCTCCCCGACCGCCTGATCGACGCGGTGACCGACCTGTGGGAGGACGCCGACTTCCAGCAGCTCACCATCCAGGGCGACGAAGCCGCCGAGGTGATCCGCGAATACCTGGAACGCGAGCTGCTGGCCCGGCTTGTTGAATTTCTCGGCGGCCGGGACGCGACCGCCCGCGCCACGGCCGTAGTGACGATCCTCGGCGGCCTCATCTACACCCGCTACCTCAACCCCCTCCCCACGCCCGCCGCCCTCACGCCGTCCGAGATCCGTCACAGCCTGACCCCGGCGCTGCGCGCGGTACTGGCCCCGAGGCTACGCGCCGCGGCGCCCACCACAGCCGGCCGTCGGGGCTCGCCGACCTCGGGCGGAGGCGCCGTCCGCCAGGGCGGCTTCACAGGCCGTAACAGCCATGTCACCGCCGAGAAGCAACAGGTCGACAAGAAAACAGGGGCAGAGAACCACTGAGCCAGGGGTTGGTTACCGCCCTCGTCCAGAGCAGATCCGGCGAGTTGGCCCAGCCCGGCAGGCACGGTCTTCCGTTGCGGTGGTCAGTGAATTCGACACTCCATGATCACCGGGAGCCGTGCCTGCGCGGCTACCTGTCGATCCATCACCATGGCGACCGAGTTTGGGTATCAGGCCCATACCGGGGTTTCTGGTAACGCACCACGCACTGGGTCGACCGGCCCAAGCCGCCCTCGTGTTCGGGGTCGGGCGGACCCAGGTGCGAGGGACCGGACACCGACCGGGCTACGGCAGCCACGGATTGATCGGATGTTGCCCGCATCTCCAGTTGACACCTGGGGTGCGTACGACGTCGTTGCATGCCGCTGTCATGCCGTCGCTGAGTCAATTGGTCTCCAGGCGAACGCTGCACCGCGGATCACTCGTCGAGAGGCGGTCGTCTTCGACACCAGAATTCCTGACCTTTCAACCTCCGCACCGGCCCAATCGGGGTGCCCGGGTTCGACCTTCGGCCCTTGCCGTGAAGTCGTAGCCGACGAGTGTGCCCCAGAGCGAAGATGTCGCCGTCTGGCGGCAGAGCTATGACCGCGAGTGGGGACCAGTTGGGGACCGCACGGCTTGCGCGATGGTCAAGAGGGAGCTTTCTACACACATCCTGTGTCCTGGTTAAGTCTGCTATATCCAGAAAATACCTTCGACGCTCACTCCTGGGGGTGTTGCGACGACCACGCAGGAGCCCCGGGGCCCTTTCCTTTCCGACAAGGCCACGCAGGGTGGCGCCGGCGATAGCGTCGGGGAAGAGCTCGCCGCGGTCGATCCGGGTCGCGCCGAGCCGGATTCCGCCCGTGCTCAGGGCGTCGACTGGACAGGCCCCGAGCGTGCCCCACCGGATGACCACGGTGGTGCTCGGCGGACAGAGCGCTTGAGGAGCCACCCGGACGAGCGCGATCGGCTCGTCCGGCTGTCGTGGAGCGGTCCGGTTCAGGAGGTGGATTCCGCCCAGCACCACCCAGGAGTTTCGCTGCGTCTTGTCGTCAGCGCTCATGACCGGGTTCCTTTCTTGAAGCAGCAGCCACGGTGGCATCTCACTGCCGACCGCCTCCCCTCGCTGGGCCTCCGTGTGGCCGTGGTGGCCGACCGGGCACGGCCGGATGGCCTCGTGGGCTGTCTGTGAGGTGCGCCGGTGCCGTGTCGGCCTAGGGTGTGGCGCGTGAGCCATCGTGAACTTGGGAACATGATCTTGGGTGAGGTTGCCTTGGATGCCCGCCTTGCGGCGCTGGAGTTCGACGGGGCCCGGGCCTGGCTGGATGAGGCTCGGCGGCATCCGATGGAGCCTCTCGCGGCCGAGGTGTGGGTAACTGACCCCGGCATCGGGCACGTTCTTCTGGTCAAGCACCGGGTGCGTGGATGGGTCCCGCCCGGTGGCAAGGTGGAGCCGGACGAGACGCCGCGTGCGGCGGCGGCTCGTGAACTGCTGGAGGAGACCGGCCTGCGGGCGGAGTTGCTGGCCGAACCCGCGGCCGTGGCGGTGCGGTCCTACCGGGCCGACTGGTCTGCGACATTGGGGCTTTCCTACGCCGCGATCGTCGACAGTGCACTGCCGCTCGGGGGTGAGAAGGGCCAGCCTGCGGCGTGGTTCGGCCTGGAGGAGGAGTGGGAGAGCGTCTTCCCCGAGGACAGAGACCGCATCCGCGCGCACGCACGGCGCCTGGCGGCCGACCGGGCGGTCGGTGCCCGCTGACAGGCGCGTCGGGCCGCCGGTCACAGGACACCGTCGATCCGGTCGAGGACGGTCGGGGGCAGGGTGATCAGCTGGAGATCGTGCAGGAAGCGGACCCACACCGGCTCCAGGCCGGGATCTTGCTCGAACTCCGCTTTGTCCAGGCTCCCTTCGGCGTAGGCGGCGGTGCGCAGCGCGTAATGCTGGAGCTGGTCGGGGTGCATCCACCGGGGGGCGCGAACCTCGCGGAGGGAGGGTCGGACGGTTCCGGAGACCTGGGCCTGGAAGATCCACCACCGGTGGCCCACCGGCCCGGTGGGGGTGCGGCGGCAGCGGTTGGGCCGCCACTGCTCCAGCAGGGGGTGCAGGTGGGTGACGGCGAGGCCGACTTCTTCGGCGACCTCGTCGCAGGCGGCCTGTTCGGGGCTGCCGTGCTGGTCGAGATGGCCGGCGACCGGGGCGATCCCCGTCGGCAGCGTTGCCCGCTCGAACACCAGGAGCCCGTCCGGGCAGGAGATGAGTACCCCGATGCTGGCGTGGTCGCAGAGCTTCCCGCTGGGAGACGTGGCCGGGGCGGTCACCGTGTGCCACCCGGGCGCTGGGCGACCATGACGAGCCAGCTCGTCACGTTCGGGGCGTCGGGGTCGGTCAGGGCGTAGGCGGCGTCGAGGATCGCCATTCGCTGGGCGTGGGTGAAGTCACCCTCGGGTCGGGCGAAGACGGGGATGGACAGCCACGCCTTCTTCTCCGCCATGGTGCTGTGTTGGGCGGTGACCTCTGTGTCCAGGACGGTCAGTCCGGCATCAGCCAGCTGCTCGGTGACCGCGTCCAACGGCAGCTTCGGCGACGCGTCCGCTGTGGCGGGTTGTGGGGTGTACCCGTGATCGCGGGCGGCGATCTGGCGGATGAGGGCGTTCAACGGCGGCCCCGTTCGGGCGGCCTCTTCGTCGGGGTGACGGACACCGGCGAAGCCGCCGCCGATGTTGAAGACGAACCGCGCGCCCGGCCGCAGGATGTGGGCGACGGCTGCGAACACGGTGGGGGTGTCGGTCTTCCAGATCGCCGAGTTGCAGACCACTGCGTCCGCGGTGCCGGCCGGGACATGGTCGGCCAGCTGCTCGGCCGGAGCGGTGATCCAGGACAGGCGGGGGTCGGTGAGGGTGCGGCGGCCGACGCGCTGCATTGCGGCGGCGCTGTCCAAGGAGACAACTTTCGCCTCGTTCGGGACCAGGTCGAGGATCGCGCGGGCGGTCGCGCCACCGCCACCGCACAGGTCGACCACCAGGCCGGCGACGGTCAGGTCGGCCCGGTGGGCCAGGTCGCGGCTGGTGGCGTCGTACATGGGAAAAGCGCGGGTGAAGGCGGCGTACGCCTCGGCAGTGGTGTCCTCGTCCCAGCCGAGGATGGCGTCCTGGGGTGCCATGGTGGGTGCCTCGCTTCACGGAACAGGACCCGACCGCAGCGGGCCGGGCTTTTCGGGCAGGGGTCAGAAGAGCGCGGACTGCACGGCGATGCCGGGGGAGGAGAACTCACCGAGGGTGATGCGGCGGCCCTTGAGGACGCCGAGGTCGAGCAGATAACACAGATCGTCGTCGCCGTCGAGGACGGCTAGGACCTGGGAGCCGACGCAGGAGATGGGCGTGAGACCGTGCTCGCCCTCACGGGGATCGTGCGGGTACAGCGCCCGCTCGGCGCCGGCGGCGCGCAGCAGGTTCCCTTCGTCGGGTGGCGTCCACGGCTCCAGGACCGCGGGGATGTTCATGTCCGCTAGAGCCTCGGCCGCGCGGGCGAGGTGCTGCTCGTGGGCGTCGCTGGCCGGCGCAAGGTCGCGCAGCTCTGCCATGGCCGTCAGCTTGGTCGCGGACCGGACGGTCTGGTTCAGGCCGAGGCGGCGGGTGAGGGCATCCTCCAGGAACCGCACCGCCCGGCCGTCGGGGCTCTTGGCGAGGAAGGTGGCCACCACGGCGCCCTGCTCGTCGAGGCGGGAGCGCTTGCGCGGCTCGGCCGCGGTGCCGACCTTTGTCGTTCCGTCGGCGAACGTCGCCAGGTACAGCCAGTGCGGCTGGCGCATGTAGGCAACGAGGTCCTCGGGGGCGTGGCCGCCTTGGTGGAACTGGTGGGCGAAGCGGAAGTCGTCCTGGCCGGCACAGGCGGCGCACTGGCCGCTGGTCTCGGCCGGCGCCCGGCCGGGGCAGGCAACGGCTTCCACACGAACGCGGTCGGCGAAGCGGTACCGGCCGGTGCACCACCGGCCGGTACCGCTCACCTGGTAGCCGAGGTGGTGGTTCATGATCTCGGCGTAGGCCAGTGGCCCGCCGGGCAGCGGGGCGAGTAGGAGACGTGGGTCTCCCGTCGCCCAGGTGATGCCGTGGCACACATACGTTCCACTGGTGGGCAGGGCCTGTGGCATGGTGCGTTCCTCGTTGGGGGCGGGCGGGTCAGAGGTGAAGGTGCAGGCGGTCGGCCAGGGCGTCGGCGGCGCTTTTGAACACCTGGTCGCGGTCCATGTGGGTGACGTCCAGCGACAGCCATCCACCGCGCCGTTCCTGTTCGCGCAACTGGGCCAGGACGGTGTCCTGGTAGCGGACGAAGTCGTCGTTATCGCTGCCGGAGTGGCCGGTCTCCAGGGAGGTGAACGAGCCCTTGCGGGCGAGGGCTTCGCTCGCGCCGATCCGAAGGAAGATCACCAGGTCGGCTTCGGTGAGGTGGGCGAAGACCTGTTCGGCGAGGCGGGTGGAGACGTCGGGGTTGACCGCGTACCGGGCGAGGATCTTGTGGTGCGCGTTGTCGAGGATCACGTGGGTGCCGGCGGCGAGCGCGGGCCGGATGACGAGCTGGTCCTGGAGGGTGTACCAGGAGGCCAGGGCCAGCAGCCAGTAGTGGTCGCCGCACGCCTGGGCGACGCGGGCGTCGCGTCGGTAGACCAGCTTGTTGAGGCGGTCGACGTACGCCGACAGTTCGGTGTCCATAGGGACGTCGGTGCTGTCCTTGCCGACGAGGATCGCCTTGTGGCCTGCGTCGTTCAGGGCCTGGTGCAGGCGGGCAGCCAGGGTGGACTTGCCCGCGCCGTCGATACCGGTGACCGTGATCTCCCGCCCGCGCGTGGGGGCGGCGTGTGATGGGGCCGTCATCGGGCTCCTCCAGGGGTGTGGGTCGGGCGGCCGGCCAGGCGGCCGGTGATGATGCTGCGGATCCGGTCGACCAGAACGGCGCGTCGGCGCAGGACGTCGAGGTGACGCTCATTGGACAGGTCGGCGGGGTAGTGCCGGGCCAGGTTGTTGGAGATGACGTGGAGATAGCCGAATCTGATTCCCGCCTGGCACGCAGCCGCCCCCATAGGGCCGATCTCCGGGTCGACGAAGGCGTACTCGGCGTGCTTGGCCAGCCAGTCGCCGTTTTCTAGCAGGATCGATGGCGAGGTGACGTGCAGCCCGGTCTGTACACCTGCCTGGGCGGCGGCGAAGTCGCCGAAGAAGTCGTCCCAGGTGACCAGCGCGCCGCCCACGAGGCTCGTGTTGCCGGTGGCGAGCCACATGTTCGGTTCAGTGCGGGGGCTCAGGGCCCCGACTTTGCCGACGTAGACGACGTCGTGGGCGCCGAGCGCGGCCAGGCGGGCGACGACCTGTCCGGCGACGTCGCCCCAGATGCTGTGGAGGAACCCCAGGTACACCACGCGGCGGCCGGCGATCTCGGTGTGCTGCCAGGCGCAGCCGGGCCCACGGGTCCACACGCTGGTCTCGGGGGCGAGGTGCTGAAGGCCCCAGCCGACGATCACGAGGTGGCCGTCCAGGTCGAGGTCGAGCTCGTCGACGGCTGCGCGGCACTCTTCCTGCCCGGGCGGCTGGTAGGTGACCGCATCGGCGCGGCGGCCGGTCATGGCCAGATAGGTGGCGATGATCAGTGCGTAGTGCTGGACATAGTCGGCGCCGGGGAACGCCTTGATGACCAGGTGGCGGCCGTGGATCTCGGCGGTGGGCCGCTCGATGTTGAAGAGTTTCCCGGTCTTCTCGGAGCGGGAGACCACCGCTGTGCGGTCGTAGCCGCCGATGACGCGGATGCTGTCCCAGTCCCGGTCCTGGATGAGGTGGTGGACCTTGATCGTGAGGTAGCGCAGCAGGCTGTCGGGGCCCATGGTGTGCCCGTCGGCGGGGATCGGGGCTGCGCGCAGCAGCCCGGGGATGGGCTTCGCGAGCAGGTAGGTCATCGGTTCTCCTCGGCGATCTTGACGTTGCTGCCGGCCGCCGCGCGGACGATGGCGATGTTCTGCCGGATCAGGTCGAAGCGGTCCTCGGCGATCGGGCCGAGCTTCTCTATCCGGGGGGTGGAGGGCTTTTCGTAGCGCCCCTCGGGCAGCAGGGCGACCCCCATGGCGCCGAGGATGACCGGGGCCGCGCCGTCCACGGAGGTGATCCACTCGTGCTCGCGTTGCTCGACCAGCTCCAGATGGCCGGTTCGGCCCAGACCGAGCAGCCGGTAGACGATGCGCTCCTCGACCAGGCCGCGCTCTTCCAGGTAGGCGGTGGCCGTCCAGCGGGTGCGGCTCAGCTGCCCGTTGGGGTCCGGTCGGCGTGAGGCCGGCAGGGCGATTGCCCCGGCCCAGTCGCTCAAGACGATGGCGTGGTAGGTGCGCAGCCAGTCCTCGTCGTCCGCGGCGTGCAGGACCGCGCACAGCCGGAAGGCGTCGCCGGCCAGGTTTCGGATCTCCTTGGCGGCCTGCTCGCTCGCCCTCATGGTCGCCGCGCCATCACGCATGACGTCCGGCAGGATGATCTCCTTCGCCCCGACCGCGCGCCCGGCTTCGACCAGCTCGGCGGCGGGTAGGGCGTACCCGAGGTCGAAGACGCCGTTGTCGACGATGATCTCGGCGCCGCGTGTCGCCTCGCGGGCGAAGAAGGCACGGTAGGTGGCGTCCGACAGGACCCATTGGGCGGCCACATGGTGGACGCGGGCCGGGTCCTGGGCGACGAACTCCTGCAGGTAGGCGGGCGGCGCGATGACGGAGAAGTCGATACTCTTGGCCATCACATCGCTCCCCACTGCCCAGCGGCGATGGTGAGGAACTGCTGGGACAGGACCGGGTCGGTCCCGAAGCGTCCTCCGGCGTGCACCGTGATGGTCCGGGCGTCCTCCATCCGCACTCCGCGCATGCTCATGCACAGGTGGGCGCCGCGGACGGTAACGGCGATGTCCTCGCGTCCGATCACGCCTGTGAGTTCCTTGGCCACCTGTCGGGTGAAGCGCTCTTGGACCTGGAGCTGTCCGGCGTGCCGCTGCGCGATACGGCCGAACTTCGACAGGCCCACAACCTCTCCGTCCGGCACGTACCCGGCCGTGACGTGCAGGTTCATGGGAAGCAAGTGGTGCTCGCACAGGCTCCACACGCTCATGCCTCCCACCACGACCAGCTGGTCGCTCAGGTGGGATTCGACGAAGCAGGTCGCTGGCGCTGAGTCGTTCGTGGACAGGAATGTCTTCCACCAGGCCGCGACCCGCTCCGGGGTGCCGGCCAGGCCCTCGCGGGCGGGGTCCTCGCCCAGCTCGACCAGGAGCTGGGCTATCAGGTCGGAGACCCGGCCGGTGTCGATGCGCGTCGCTGGCAGGGCCGGCGGCGCTACAGCGGCGCCCAGGCCGGTGATGGGGCTGGCGACAGCGTTGGTCATGCGCGTCTTCTCGCTTCCGGTGACGGGGGATGAAGCGGAACGAGCGGGCGGTGGAGCGGTCAGCGGCCTCGAACGTCGCCGAAGGCCAGGACGTGCAGCCGGGTGGTGAAGTGCCAGTGCCGGGCCGCGACCGCATCGGCGAGCAGGCGGGTCCTCGCGATGATCGCCTCCGCCGTGGTGCCTTCTGGCATGACCCACACCGGCGCGAGCCCGTGGGCGTCGGCCAGCTCGGCGATCCGGTCGAGGTCGGGCAGAGAGGAGACGACGAACTTGAATACGGTCCGCCCGGACGCAGCGAAGGCCTCCAGGGCGGCGGGCACGATGCTCTTGACCTCGTCCATCCCGAAGCTGGCGAGCTTGGGCGAGACGTTGAACCGGACGCCGTCGACCAGGAGCGCCGGGTCGGGCACCAGGGTGCCGTTCGTCTCGAACTCGATTCGCTTCCCAGCGACCAACAGCCCCTGGACGAGGGGAATCAGCTTGCGCTGCTGGACCAGCGGCTCGCCGCCGGTAATCACCACCAGCTCGACGGGCGAGGAGACGGCCCACTCCAAGAGGTCCGCTACGGACCTCTTCGTCGACTCCTTGCGCGGATCGAACTGGCTCCAGTCCCAGGAGTGCTTCGTGTCGCACCCGTCGCAGGGGAGGTTGCACCGGGATAGGCGAATGAACAGAGCCGGGTGCCCACAACTCGGCCCCTCACCCTGAAACGTTGGCGTCTCGACACCGAAGCGCTCCGCCACGATCAGCCAGAACTGGGCGTCGGCCGTCGCCCGGGCCACGGGTACGGGCCCCGGCGCGGTCACTGCCCCTCCACGTCGAACCGTGCCCAGCTGCGGCCGGTCTCGCTGACGCGGACGGCGACCAGGCGGCCGGGGATCGTCGGCTGGATGTTCTGGATGAACCAGCCGGCCAGGAACTGGGCCAGGCGCTCCGAGGTTGGCTCGAAGGGAAGAATCTCGTGCAGGTTGTGGTGGTCGAACTCGGAGTCGAGGAACTTCTTGAATGGGGCGAGGTCTGCGAAGTCGGTGACGAAACCAGGGCCTTCGAGCATGGCCGCGGTGAGGATGAGCTCGACTTCGTAGCTGTGACCGTGCTGGTGGGAGCACTTGTGCCGGGGCGGCAGGCCGGGCAGCCGGTGGCCAGCCTCGAAGCCGAAGGTCTTACCGATGGTTGTAGTGCCCTCGGGAAGGCGAATGGAGGAGAGCGCGCTGCTCATACCGCGCTCCTTTCACGAGGTTGGAGAGGACAGGGCGTTTGGTTGGGCCGACCGTGGCGTCGTCCTCCGGGGCTGCTGTGATCGCGTGGAGCAGACCGAGAACAGGCCCTGCGACGTGGCCCCCAGCGCGTGGGTGAAGGAGCTTCGAGAGGCGCAGGATCCGGAGGGAGATCACACTTCACCGGACCTGACACAAGTCATCACGGAAGCTGGGGCGGACAAAGCTCTGGTCGATTCGGTCTCGGGAGTGAATCCACGCGGGAGGCCAAAGAGGGGCTCGCCGAGGGCACGCCAGCACACTCGGTCGCCTGTGAAGCCGGTGCGGGCATGCAGCCACCGCCTGTTGTCCAACAGGTATCCCTGGCCAGCCAGCAGCGGGAGCCGGAGCTGGTCGCGTTCGATAGCAGACCGTAGTCGGGGCAGGTAAGGCTGCACGATGGGACTGAACCGAGCCAGTCCGTCGAGCCGCAGTCGGACGGACACGGTGGCGTCGTCGTACACGGTGAACACCTCGGCCGCGTGGCCGTCGCCGGAGCCGAAGTACGCGGTGCGCGGCCTGGACAGCGCCCGAACGCCATCGTGCTGGCAGCGGAGCATCTCGTCGTACACTCGTCGGCCGTCCGACAGCAGGCACTCGCCTCCCGTCTCGGCTGGTCGCGCGCAGACCAGGAGCATCAGGCGGGGTGGCGCTGGGACTCCGGATCGTTCGGTGTGCGGGGCCAGCTCACCGGACGCGAACCCCGCGAAACCGGGCTCCACGGCGTGCCGCCCGGTGTTGCAGATGGTGGTCAGCCCGTCCGCCTCGCTGTCACGGTGCGGGATCACGGTCATGATCCGCGACGCGAAGGACAGCACCGCGGTGCGCGAGGTCAGCCCGGCAACCGTGACGAGTCCGCTGTGGGCGAGCCGCCGCGCGATCTCGCTCTGCGCAGTGGGGGACGTGATGTCGACGAGATGACGCGCGAACGGCTGAGTCGAGGTACGGCGCATCACGGGACTCCTTCGGGACGGCGTGGCGTATCCACTGTTCGGAGGCGAGGGCGGCTTGGTAAAGCGACAGATTGTCGACTCCGCCAAAGCCCCCGGACACGCGACGGGTTTGGCGAGCGCGTGCTACGTTCCGGATACCTGAGCTGCCCCCTGCACAACGAGGAGCGGGATGCCGTACTCGCCGCCGCTCTGGCCGGTCTCGGTCAAGGGCGTCGCCATCGACGCACACGGGCGTGTGCTGCTGCTGAAGAACGAACGGCAGGAGTGGGAACTGCCAGGCGGACGCCTGGAAATCGGCAACACCTCGACGGGGCAGACCCCCGACCCCAGCTGCGAGGCGGCAGTGGTGCGGGAGATCCGGGAGGAGACCGGCTGGGAGGTCAAGGCCGACTCCCTGCTGGACACGTGGGTGTACCAGCCCATCCCGGGCCGACGTGTACTGATCGTGACCTACGGCTGCGCCGTGCTGACGCCCGAACGCGAACCAATCGTGAGCCACGAGCACAAGCAGGTTGGCCTTTTCACCGTAGCCGAGGTGCCCGGCCTCACGATGCCCGACGGATACAAGCAGTCCATCGCGGCCTGGTACGCGCAGCTCGACACGGCTTGGGATCACGAGGAGCCGTAACCGGCCATGGCCAGCGAGGACAGGCGAACCGGCCTGCTGCGGCCGGCACCTCAGCACGCCCTGTGGAGATGGGCCACGCCTCAAGCCGAGGCCGTGCTCGCCACTCGCAATCTCGGCGCCATCCTGCGCTTCTACCGAGCGGTTCACGGCCTCAACCAGACGCAACTCGGCGAGCTGCTCGGTTACGACAAGACGTACATCTCGCTGTTCGAGCGGAACAAGCGACGACTCGACGACATCGCATCGCGGCGCCACGTCGCCGACCAGCTCCGGCTCCCACCGCACGTCCTGGGTGTCACCGATCCGGCTGACACCGACCACCGGGCGATGTTGCAGTTCGGCGAGTCCACGGTCCGGCTCGCCGAGATCGCCCGCCAGTCCGGACACGCCTCCGAAGCCGTCGCCGAACTGTGGCCTCTGGTGGCCCGGCTCGAAGCCCGCCTCGAGGACGGACACACCGAGCGCGAGGTCCTGCACCTGCTCGCCCGAGCGCGCGTTGGCCTGGGCGTGGCGCTCGGAAACGTCCTGCCGGAGGAACGGCTGCACACCGCCGCTCGCTGGACGGCCAAGAGTCTGGACATCGCCCGGCACTTCGACGACACCGGCTTCGCCTCGTATGTCCTGCGTATGCACGGCAACGAGCTGCGCAAGGCCAATCTGCTCGGCGCCGCCGTATATCGGCTGCGCCACGCAGCGGTGCTCGCATCCGACAGAGCAGCACGCGCGGCCGTGCTGCCCCTGCTCGCTCGTGCTGCGGGCGAACTGGGCGACACCGCCCTGTTCGACTCCGTGATGCGGGAGACCGACACGCTCCTGGAGCAGGCCGAGCACACCTCGTTGTTCAATCCGTTCGCCTTGTACGAGATCCGCCTGCGCGGCCTTCTGGCCACCGGCCGAGCCGAAGTCGCCATACACCTGGTGGAGGCCAGCCCGGTGCCCACGACCACCATGGCCCCGCAGTGGCGCGTGATCGAAGCAGTGACGGTGGGACGCGTGCAGCTGCTTGCCGGCGACCACAATGGAGCAGCGCAGTCGCTGAGCGCCGCAACCCAGGAGTCGGCTCGCCAACGCCTGCCGCATCAGCTCCAGCGCGTCATCCGTACAGCGGGACGCCGACTTCCCGACGTCCGAAGCGAAGCCGAAGAGGCTCTGGACCGCATCCGAGAGGAGATGGCCGCGTGAGCCATGCCTGGCACGCCTACCCCTGGCTGCGGTAGGTCTCGTGACGCGTCGGTACATCATGCCGCCATCGCTCGTCTCGCTGACGGCCCACGGTACGACGCGATGACCCGCCCGTTCGAGAGCAGCCCCGGCTCGTTCTCGCTCTCACCGCCACCGTTACAGCCGCCGCCAAAGCGTCGGCGGACGCTCGCCTCAGCCACTGGGTTGCGCATCAGCGTACGGCGTCCGCGCCGTCGCCCCGATGCTCATTTGCTGCAAACCGTCCGAGAGGGCCAGGGTCTGGGTGCCGAAGGCGTCGCGTCACTGACACGCACCTCCAGCACGCCCCAGTGGCATGTTCTCGGCGAGCCAGTGACGAGCCACCCGTGCCGCTCCAAAAGTCATCGTTGCACGTCGTGCTGCATGTCTGTATTCGTTGATGAGGCCGCCGAGGATCCGGGTGCGCAGGACTTTTTGGATGTGGAGGTCATGCGTCGCGGCGGGTGGTTCGTGAGCGTCGGGTGGTAGTTGGCTGCGGGCCTGATGGGGTCGGTGCTCGTTGTAGTGCCGCTCGTAGGCCGCGAGGACGTGGCGGGCGTCGGCCTCGGTCATGATCAGGACGTGGTCGAGGGCTTCGCGTCGGATGCTGCCGATATGCGTTCGCAGTGCGCGTTCATGCGGGGAGCTTGTGGTGCACTTTTGATGATCTCCATCTCCTCGGCCTGGAAGACGGCGTCGAATGCCTTGCCGTACTTGCCATCGCGGTCGCGCAGCAAGAAGCGCAGGGTCTCAATGCGTATGCCCGAATCGGCGGTGAGGTTCCTGGCCTGCTGCACTGCCCAGTCCCGGGTCGGGCGGGCGGTGACCCCGGTGATGCGCAGCCGCCGGGTGCCGTGCCGAGGAAGGCCAATGCGTACAGACGCTTGCCGAGGGCGGTGTCGATGTGAAGAAGTCTGCCGCGGTGATCCCCTCGGCTTGCGCGGTCAGGAACTGGCGCCCAGGTGGGGCCTGAGCGACGTGGCGCGGGGTCGATGCCGGCTGCGTTGAGGATCGTCCA
>NZ_JBEXHC010000037.1:0-23692 GCF_040607655.1 Streptomyces sp. NPDC005266 | reverse complement strand
TCGTGTTTCCAACCTTACCAGATCCGTTTTCCGTTCCGTTTCCGGTCCGAATTCCGTTTCCGGCCCCCTGTTGGAGCGGGGTCTTTCGCGCCTTCCGGCGTGTCCACTACTTTAGCGAATTTCCCGCCGAGTTCCTAATCGGAGCCCCGGGTCGTGATTTCGCGCAGCGAAATATGGCCCTGTTCGGGAGTCGTGAGTAGTGGTTGGCCGCCTGGGGCGGCTGCGACGCGACCGTGGGGTCCCTGCCGACAGCGCTGCCCGTCTCAAGCGGCTCGGGCTACGTTAGGCGTCTGTTCATCGGGAGTCAAGTTCCGACCTGACGACTCGTCGCATTCCGGCGCCGGGGGGTGTGGGGCCGGTAGGGGCTCACCGAGGGTTCGCCGTCGATCCAGAAGCGCCAGGGGTGGGTTGCGCCCTCGCCGCCAACGCCCGTGCGCGGACCGCTCAGCACCTGGTCGGGCCGGGCGGGGTGGCCGGTGAGTATGGAGAGCGGGGCTTCCGGGCCCGCGCAGACGTCGGTGCCGTCCAGCCGTCGGTCCACACTGAGGGCCGTGGCCAGCCGGGCCGGGCCCTTGGCCAGTTCCAGGTCGTTACGGGCCTTCGGCCGGCGCTGCTGGGCCCACTCATGTCCGTGCCGCACCTCACCCGCGCGCAGCAGTACCCCGCTGGGGTGGCCCTCCGGCCCGCAGACCAGGTTCAGGCAGTGCCACATGCCGTAGGTGAAGTAGACATACGCATGACCCGGGGGGCCGAACATCACGGCGTTGCGCTCCGTGCGGCCCCGGTAGGCGTGCGAGCCGGGGTCGGCCGGGCCGGCGTATGCCTCGACCTCGGTCAGGCGCAATTCGATCGGTCCGTCCGGGGTGCGGCGGACCAGGATGCGGCCGAGGAGGTCGGGCGCGACTTCGAGGACGGGGCGGTCGAAGAACGCGCGGTCCAGCTGTGTGCGGTCAGGTGCTGCTGTCACGCGGCCCGAGCGTAGTGGAACAGATATCGACCGGTGGTTGGAGTGGGACCGGTCCGCTGCGAGGGTATGAGCGGCGGAACCGCCCACGGCGGTTTTGCGTTTCTAGGTGGCAACAGTGATCACACGCGATCAAGTCAAGACGCAGTCGCGTCCTTGAGAGGGAGAACATGGGCTTCAAGAAGCTGCTCGCGAGTCTGGGTGCCGGTGGCGCTTCGGTTGAGACGGTGCTGACGGAGGAGAACGTCGTCCCCGGCGGCATTGTGCAGGGTGAGGTCCGGATCCAGGGCGGCTCGGTCGCACAGCAGATCGAGGGGCTCTCCGTCGGCCTGCAGGCGCGGGTCGAGGTGGAGGGCAACGACCAGGAGTACAAGCAGGACATCGAGTTCACCAAGCAGCGGCTGGGCAGTGCGTTCGAGGTGCAGCCGGGTGCCGTGCACGCGGTGCCGTTCGGCCTGGAGATCCCGTGGGAGACCCCGGTCACCATGTTCCTGGGGCGCCATCTGACCGGGATGAATGTGGGGGTGACCACGGAGCTGGCGATCGCGCGCGCGGTGGACTCTGGCGATCTGGACCCGGTCAATGTGCATCCGCTCCCCGCCCAGCAGGCGATTCTGGACGCCTTCGGCTCCCTCGGCTTCCGGTTCAAGAGCGCCGATCTGGAGCGCGGGCACATCCGCGGGACCCGGCAGCGGCTGCCCTTCTACCAGGAGATCGAGTTCCACGCGCCGCAGCAGTACCGCGGTCTCAACCAGGTGGAGCTGTCCTTCGTCGCGGATGACCGCGAGATGGATGTCGTCCTGGAGATGGACAAGAAGCCGGGTCTGTTCACCGAGGGCAGCGACACCTACCGCTCCTTCACCGTGAACCTGACGTCCTACCAGGACACCGACTGGGTCGCGTACTTGAACCAGTGGCTCGCCGAGGTCGGCGGCAAGCGCAACTGGTTCTGACGGTTCCGCGACAGCGCCGCAACCCGCGTGGGGCGGGTGCCGAGACCTTCGGCACCCGCCCCACGCGTCGTCATGCGTCGTCCTCGTCGTAGTGGACCGTCAGCGGCGTACCGCGCGCGGACCAGTACGCGACGGCGTCGGCCAGGATGTCCTCGACGATCGCGGCGTCGTCGGGCGCCGCCGCGCGGAACGCCTCCCAGCCGCGGATGTGCAGCAGATAGCCGCCGGACTCGCCCCACCAGGACAGATCGATCAGGCAGTCGGCGAGCGCGTCCCAGTTGTGGCCGAACCAGTCGGGCAGCTCCAGATCCCGGGCGCAGCGGTGAAGGAAGCCGGCCCGGTCCGACACTCCGTCGAGGTTGAGTGAGATGACGTGCCAGTCGGGGCCGGACGGGGTGGCGGGGTTCGGGCCGGTCATGGGCGCCATGGTGCCAGTCCGTCCGGCGCCGGTCTCGTTAGGCTGGCCGGGCAGCTGATCCACCGCGACCATGCAGGAGGTTTTCGACGTGTCCGAGCAGAACCGGCGCCCGCTGCCCCATGACTTCCATCCGCCGGTGCCGTCCTTCACGGTGGTGAGCGACGAAGTGGAGCCGGGTGCCACTCTGGGGCCCGCTCAGGTGAAGTCGGCGGGCAACACCTCGCCGCATCTGCGCTGGGAGGGCTTCCCCGATGAGACGAAGAGCTTCGCCGTCACCTGCTTCGACCCGGACGCGCCGACCGGCAGCGGGTTCTGGCACTGGGTGCTGTTCGACATTCCGGCGTCGGTCACCGAGCTGCCGGCCGGTGCGGGCAACGGCGACTTCGCGGGGCTTCCCAACGGCGCCGTGCACGTACGCAACGACTACGGCACCCGTGACTTCGGCGGGGCCGCTCCGCCGCCCGGGGACGGTCCGCACCGCTATGTGTTCACGGTGTACGCGGTGGACTCGGAGAAGCTGGGCCCGGACGCCGAGGTCTCGCCCGCGGTGGTCGGCTTCAATCTGCGCTTCCACACGCTGGGGCGCGCCCAGCTGATCGGCGAGTACGAGGTGCCCGCCGCAGGCTGAGTACGCCTGCCTGCCGGCGCTCACGCCGCGAAATTGCGTTGTCCCCGACCGTGCTCCCGGCCAGAGTTGATCCCGGCCCGCCCGCTTCCGGGGCGGGCCGGGACACGGGATGCGGGGGTGGTCGGGATGCGCGAGACGCTGGTTCTGAACGCGAGCTTCGAGCCGCTGGCGACGGTGACGCTGCGGCGAGCCGTGGTGCTGGTCCTCCAGGAGAAGGCCGTCGTCGAACACGCCCATCCCGGACTGCGGGTGCGGGCCGCCGATATCGATCTGCCGGTGCCCCGGGTGATCCGGCTCCGCCGTTACGTACGGGTGCCGTTCCGACAACGTGCGCCGTGGTCGCGGCGCGGGGTGCTGGTCCGGGACCAGCACCGGTGCGCGTACTGCGGACGCCGGGCGACGACCGTGGACCATGTGGTGCCACGGTCGCGCGGGGGCGGGGACACCTGGCTGAACACGGTCGCCTCGTGCGCCGAGGACAACCACCGCAAGGCGGACCGGACTCCGGAGCAGGCCGGGATGCGGCTGCTCAAGGCGCCGTTCGAGCCGACGCCTTCGGATGCGCTGCTGCTGGCGCTGGGGGCCGCGGAGCGGGACGCGCTGCCGGAGTGGCTGGCGCTGCCCGCCTGACGTACCGCCCCGCAGCTGTCGATCAGTCGATCCTGGGCTGCTCGCGGCGCGGGGCGGGCTCCTTGCCGGTGGCGGCCGGGGTGCCACCGCCGTTGCCACCCGTCATCGGGCCGAAGTTGCCGATGGCCCCGCCGAGGCCCTTGAGGGCGTCGCCGATCTCGCTGGGCACGATCCAGAGCTTGTTGGCGTCGCCCTCGGCGATCTTCGGCAGCATCTGCAGGTACTGGTACGAGAGCAGCTTCTGGTCCGGGTCTCCGGCGTGGATGGACTCGAAGACCGTACGGATCGCCTGGGCCTCACCCTCGGCTCGCAGCGCGGCGGCCTTGGCGTCACCCTCGGCCCTCAGGATGGAGGACTGCTTCTCACCTTCGGCGCGCAGGATCTCGGACTGCCGGACGCCCTCGGCCTGGAGGATCGCGGCGCGCTTGTCACGGTCGGCGCGCATCTGCTTCTCCATCGAGTCCTGGATGGAGGTCGGCGGCTCGATGGCCTTGAGCTCGACGCGGTTGACGCGGATGCCCCACTTGCCGGTGGCCTCGTCGAGGACGCCGCGCAGCGCCGCGTTGATCTCCTCGCGGGAGGTCAGGGTGCGCTCGAGGTCCATGCCACCGATGATGTTCCGCAGCGTGGTGACGGTGAGCTGCTCGATCGCCTGGATGTAGCTGGCGACTTCATAGGTGGCGGCGCGGGCGTCGGTCACCTGGTAGTAGATGACGGTGTCGATGTTCACGACCAGGTTGTCCTGGGTGATCACCGGCTGCGGCGGGAAGGGTACGACCTGCTCGCGGAGGTCGACTCGGTTGCGGATCGAGTCGATGAACGGGACGACGATGTTGAGGCCCGCGTTGAGGGTGCGCGTATAGCGTCCGAAGCGCTCGACGATGGCGGCACTGGCCTGGGGGATGACCTGAATCGTCTTGATGAGTGCGATGAAGACGAGCACCACCAGGATGATCAGGACGATGATGATCGGTTCCACAGCGGCTCCCCGTGCCCTTCATGCGGCGATTCTGGATGGTCGGGATGATCAGGTCTGGCGGTTCCCGAGGGTGGAGTCTGTCAGACGCGCGGTCGAGTCCGCAGCTCAACCGGGCCTGCTCAGCTCCTGGTACGACGTCTACATGACGACGGCTGTCGCACCGTCAATTTCCACCACGTCGACCTGCTGCCCCGCCTCGTAGACCTGGTCCGGGTCGAGCGAGCGGGCCGACCAGACCTCGCCGGCGAGCTTGATCCGGCCCCCGCCGCCGTGGTCGACGCGCTCGAGCACGACCGCCTGGCGGCCTTTCAGGGCGTCGACGCCGCTGCGATGTCCGGGCTGCTGACGGCGGCTGCGGACCGCCATCGGCCGGACCACGGCGACCAGGGCGACCGAGACCGCGCAGAAGACGACGACCTGGAGCACGACGCCGCCGCCGAGCGCGTCGGTGATGGCACCGGCGACCGCGCCGACCGCGACCATGCCGAATTCGGGCATCGCGGTCAGCACCAGCGGGATGCCCAGTCCTACGGCGGCGATGAGCCACCACACCCACGGATCCACACGTTCATGGTAGTTGTCCCCGGTCCCCGGGGACAGAGCACAGATCAATTGCCGGTGGCACGACCGGCGCAGGGGGCGGACGTCAGCTCAGCGGCAGGCCCTGGGCGGTCCAGCGGTCGCCGTTGCGCTCGACGATCAGCGGGAGCCCGAAGCAGCGGGAGAGGTTACGGGAGGTCAGCTCGGTCTCGACGGGGCCCGCGGTGAGCACCTTGCCCTGGCGGATCATCAGCACGTGGGTGAAGCCCGGGGGGATTTCCTCGACATGATGTGTCACCATGATCATCGAGGGCGCGTACGGGTCACGGGCGAGCCGTCCGAGGCGGCGTACGAGGTCCTCCCGGCCGCCGAGGTCGAGTCCGGCCGCGGGCTCGTCGAGCAGCAGCAGTTCGGGGTCGGTCATCATCGCCCGGGCGATCAGGGTGCGCTTGCGCTCGCCCTCGGAGAGGGTGCCGAACTTGCGGTGGAGATACTCGGTCATGCCGAGACGGTCGAGGAAGGCGCGGGCGCGGTTCTCGTCGACCGAGTCGTAGTTCTCCTGCCAGTGCGCGGTCATGCCGTACGCGGCGGTGAGGACCGTCTCCAGGACGGTCTGGGCGCGCGGCAGCTTCTCGGCCATGGCGATGCCGGCCATGCCGATGCGCGGGCGCAGTTCGAAGACGTCGACGGAGCCGAGCCGCTCGCCGAGGACGGTGGCCGTTCCGGTGCTCGGGAAGAGATAGCTGGAGGCGAGGTTGAGGAGGGTGGTCTTGCCGGCGCCGTTGGGGCCCAGGATCACCCAGCGCTCCCCCTCCTTGATCGACCAGGAGACCTCGTCCACCAGAGCCCGACCGTCGCGGACCACGGATACGTCCACCAGCTCCAGAACCTCGCTCATGAGCGCGTTGTCTCCCATTGCAGTCTCGAGTGTCGCGTGCGCCGGTGGGCGCAGCCCCCAGAGGAAAACCTACGCCACGCGTTGTCGGCGGCAGTCCTTAGGCTGGTGGCATGCTCGATGAACCACGTTCAGGGCGCCTCACAGCATGGGGAAATGCCCTAATTGCCGGACTTGTCTCACCGGATGAGGCCGCGCTGCGTATCGCGGGCGAGGACGCCTCGCACCGGGTGGCCGGGCTTCCGGGGGAGTCCGGGCCGGTCGGTCTCACGCTGGCGCTCGGGCGGCTGCGGGCGCTCGGGGCCAAGGGGCTGCGGGTGGCGCTGCCGATAGCGGGGCATCCGCTGGGGCTGAGCGGCCCCCCGGAGTTCAACGCGCAGGCGCTGGAGGCGGGCGAGGCGGTGATCGGGACGGGGGTCGCGCTCGGCCTGGTGCCCGAGGTGTGTGCGGTGGGGCCGGAGGGCGATCAGCACATCGAGGTGGTCTGGCACTGCCTGGCGGTCCGGGAGGCGCCGCCGGCCGATGTGCCGTCGCTGAGCGAGGCGGAGCGGGAGCTGGCCGAGGCGTTGCGGGAGGCCACCGAGGTGCTCTCCCGGCTGAATGTGGCGGGGGCGGGCCCGGTCGCGCAGGCCGCGCTGGAGGCGTACCGGGCGCGGGCCGAGCGGGGGCGGGAGGTGCTCGCGCCGGGCTATCCGCCACGGGCCCTCCGGGTGCTGGAGCTGGCGCAGCGGGTGGGTGCGCTGATCGGCATCGCGTATGCGGCGGGCGGGGACGGCCAGGAGCACGGCGGGGCGGTGAGCGCCTCGGAGATGGCGGCGCGGGCCGAGGCGCTGCGGCCGGTGGAGCGCACCTCGCGGCGGGCTCAGGTGGCGGCGTACAACGCCTACGTGGAGGAGTGGGAGCGGGGCGGGTCCTGAGCGCCGCGGAGTGTCATGGGGCCGGCCCCGGAGGCGATGCCTCCGGGGCCGGCCGGTGAGAGGAATCACGCATCCGCCCGAGGGGGACGGTCAGCCGCAGGGGGTGCCGAGGGCGGGGTTCATGAACCCGATGACGGTAATGGTGTTGTTGCAGACGTTCACCGGCACATGGATCGGCGCCTGGACGTTGTTGCCCGACACGATCCCGGGGGACATCATGGCGCCACCGACGGCCCCGGACTCGGCCGAGGCAACTCCGGCACCGGCGACGGTGAGACCGCCGGCCGCGATCGTGATGGCCGCGAGCTTCTTGATGTTCTTCACGTTGTCAAACCCCTTCATAACCCGTCGCCGCGGCGGTCCCGCCGCGGTACGCCGTGAAGAACGGCCAGCCCCGGGCTGGGTTGCGCTGTTCGAGTGACCGGCACACGTTGGTGTGATTTCCAGCAGAAAGGCTGGTCATTCCCCGATGCCGTGCCGTACCGCCCAGAGCGCGGCCTGGGTGCGGTCGGCGAGGTCCAGTTTCATGAGGATGTTGGAGACATGGGTCTTCACGGTCTTCTCGGACAGCACGAGCGCGCGGGCGATCTCCCGGTTGGAGCGGCCGTCCGCGATCAGTGCGAGCACCTCGCGCTCCCGCTCGGTGAGGGAGCCGCCGCGCCCCTGGCCGCCACCGGGCTCCTCCTGGGAGAGCAGCGCGAGGGCCACCTCGGGCTGCAGCAGCACATGGCCGGCGTGGACGGACCGGATGGCGGCCGCGAGGGCATCGGGGTCCACGTCCTTGTAGACATAGCCGGCGGCGCCCGCGCGCAGGGCCGGGACGACGGTGCGCTTCTCGGTGAAGCTGGTGACGACCAGCACCCGGGCGGGGTTGTCGAGGTCGCGCAGCTTCCGCAGCGCCTCGATGCCGTCGACGCCGGGCATCTTCACATCCATGAGGACGACGTCGGGGCGCAGCTCCTCGGCTCGGGCGATGCCCTCCTCGCCGTCCTGTGCCTCGCCAACCACATCTATGTCGTCCTGCACCTCGAGGAAGGTGCGCAGTCCGCGCAGTACCACCTGGTGGTCGTCGACGAGCAGCACCCGGATGCGGTCCGGCTCAGCCACCGGGCACCTCCATCTCGATCACGGTGCCCTTTCCGGGCGCAGACTCCACGCTCAGGCCGCCGCCGACGCCACTCGCCCGGTCGCGCATCGACACCAGCCCGAGGTGGCGTCCGGCGCGGCGTACGGCCAAGGGGTCGAATCCCCTGCCGTCGTCGGCCACGCGGAGCCGGGCGCCCTGGCCATGCCGGCCGAGGGTGACGTCGACCTGTGCCGCGTCGGCGTGGCGCAGCGCGTTGTGCAGCGCCTCCTGGGCCACTCGCAGCAGCGCCTCCTCCTGGGCCGCGGGCAGCGCCCGGACGCCGTGGGAGGCGAAGGTGACGCGGGCGGAGTGAGCGCGGTCGAGGACCTGCACCTGGGTGCGCAGGGTCGCCACGAGGCCGTCCTCGTCGAGGGCGGCCGGGCGCAGCTCCACGACGGCGGAGCGCAGCTCGTCGGCCGCCTCGGCGGCGAGGACCGCTATCTGGTGCAGCTCGTCCTTGGCGCGGACCGGGTCGCGGTCCACGAGGGCCGCGGCGGCCTGGGCGGTCAGCCGCAGCGAGAAGAGCTTCTGGGAGACCGCGTCGTGCAGCTCATGGGCGAGCCTGGCCCGCTCCCCCGCGATGGTGAGCTCGCGGCTTCGCTCGTAGAGCCGTGCGTTGGTGAGGGCGATGGCGGCGTGCTGCGCCAGGATGGACAGCAGCTCCTCGTCCTCGGCGGTGAAGCCGCAGCCGCCGTCCGGCTTGGGGCATCGCTTATTGGCGAGGAAAAGGGCGCCGAGGACGTCATCGCCGTCGGCGATAGGGAGTCCAATAAAATCGGACATTTCAGGATGAGCCGTCGGCCAGCCCTCGAAACGCGGATCCTGGCGCACATCGGCCAGTCGCTGCGGAGTGGCGTCCTTGAGCATCGCGGCGAGGATTCCGTGCTGGCGGGGCAGCGGCCCGATGGCCTTCCACTGCTCCTCGCTCACCCCGTCTACTACGAACTGGGCAAAACCCCCGTGGTCATCCGGGACCCCCAGTGCCGCGTACTCGGCGTCGAGCAACTCCCGGGCGGACACAACGATCGTCTTTAGGACATCCCGGACTTCCAGGTGCCTGCTCATGGCGAGAAGGGCGCCGCTCACCCAGGCCAGCCCCGCCCCGGCCCCACCACCCGGTCCTTTGGTCATGCGCTCACCGTACCGGCGGGCCACCGGGGGCCATATCGGCCGATAGAAGGCCATGCATAAAGGCCAGAGACCTAGGCCGAACGGTCCGGACGAGGCAACCGAAGAGGCTGCGCCGGCGCCGGAAAATTGACCACTCAGCGCATTTGCGTGAGCACATTAAGCAATTCCCAAGGTTTTGCAATGTGAGCCCGGACACAGGGCGCACATCGCTTACGAACGAGCTTAGTGGATATCTCAACCCGGTATGAGCGGGGGTTACGACCACTCGCACAGGTCACCGCGGCCTCCTTATCCACTAAGCAGCATCGTATGTCACACCTTTGCGACAACTTTTTGCGGCAGCTAAGAATTTCCCAGTCGCACGGCGCCGTAGATCCAGAGGAGACGGCGTGCCTGCCGCCGATTTGGCCTGCGACTCAAAGCGATTGGAAGAGGTCTACTCCGCCATGCCCCTCCCCAGCATCCCCGGCTACAACCGTCTGACCAAGACGCATAAGTACTCCGTCGCCGGCATCGCCGCCGCCGGTGCCGCCGCCCTCGCCTTCGCCGTCGTCCCCGGCGGCAATGCCGACGCGAAGACCACGGCCCAGGAGCTGCCGAGCAAGCCGGTCTCCCAGCAGGTCGAGAACAAGACCCAGGACGAGGGCCTGGCCAAGCCGTCCGCCCTCGCCAGCAAGCAGGCGAAGGACGAGGCCGCGAAGAAGAAGGCCGAGGAGGAGGCCGCCAAGAAGGCCGCCGAAGCGAAGGCCGCCAAGGAGCGCGAGGTCAAGCAGGCCGCGAGCCGCTCCACCACCCGCATCGAGCAGGTCGCCGACGCCAAGCCTGCCGCCCCCGCGAAGCCTGCCGCCCCCGCGAAGCCGGCCGCCCCGGCCAAGCCGGCCGCCCCGGCCAAGCCTGCCGCTCCGGCCAAGAAGACCTACCCGGACAACCTTGACGGCTGGATCCGTGAGTCCCTGGACATCATGAAGGAAAAGGGCATCCCCGGCTCCTACGAGGGCATCCACCGGAACATCATCCGTGAGTCCGGCGGCGACCCGAAGGCCATCAACAACTGGGACATCAACGCCCAGAACGGTGTGCCCTCCAAGGGCCTGCTCCAGGTGATCGCCCCGACCTTCCAGGCGTACCACGTCGAGGGCACCTCCTGGGACCCGTACGACCCGGTCGCGAACATCACCGCGGCCTGCAACTACGCGGCCGACCGCTACGGCTCGATGGACAACGTCAACGGCCCGTACTGAGCCGGACGCCTGAACACCAGGCCCGAATGCCGAAGGGCGGCGGCCCCCCTGTGTGCGAGGGGTACCGCCGCCCTTCAGCTGTTCCGGACCGCCGCTACTTGCGCATGACCTCCGGCTCATGGCGGCGCAGCAGCCGTGCGACCACGAAGCCGCAGGCGATGCCGAGGATGATCAGCACGGCCATGTCGATGCCCCACTGGGACGCGGTGTGTTCCCACAGCGGGTCGGTGTCCAAGGGCTTCTTGCTGTCCCACGGCGCCATCATGTGGCCGGCTCCGGGACCGAGGTCCAGCGTGGTCCCGGCGGCGGCGATCGCCCAGCGGGACGGCATCAGCCAGGCGAACTGCTCGACGCCCGGCGAATCGAAGATCTTGAACAGCACACCGGTGAAGACGACCTGGACGATCGCGAACATGACCAGCAGCGGCATGGTCTTCTCGGCGGTCTTCACCAGCGAGGAGATGACCAGTCCGATCATCATCGAGGTGAAGCCGATCGCGATGACGGCCAGGCAGATCTCGGCGGCCGGCGGCATCAGCAGGGCTTCTTCGGGCAGCTTGCGCGTCGAGAGGCCGATGGCGCAGATGATGACGCCCTGCAGAGCGGTGATCACGCCGAGGACGATCACCTTGGACATCAGATACGCGGAGCGGGACAGGCCGACGGCCCGTTCCCGTTCGTAGATCACCCGTTCCTTGATCAGTTCTCGTACGGAGTTGGCCGCGCCCGTGAAGCACATGCCGACCATCAGGATCAGCAGTACCGTCCCCGCGGCCTGGTTGAACGAGCCCTTCGGCGCCATCTGGAGGCCGAACTTCGCGGGGATGACGACGCTCACCGCACCGAGCACGGCGGGCAGGATCACCATCAGCCCCATGAAGCCCTTGTCGGAGCCGATCACCGACAGATAGCGGCGCATCAGCGTCCACAGCTGGGATCCCCAGCTCTGCGGCTTCTGCATCCGCGCCGGCGGAGCCTGGACATGGACGGACTGCGGGGCGACGGAGTCGAGGTCCGCGGCATACATCTGGTAGTGCTGCGAACCGCGCCAGCGACCCGCCCAGTCGTAGTCGCGGTAGTTCTCGAACGCCGAGAAGACATCGGCCCAGGTGTCGTAGCCGAAGAAGTTGAGCGCCTCGTCCGGCGGGCCGAAGTAGGCCACCGAGCCGCCCGGCGCCATGACCAGCAGCTTGTCGCACAGCGCCAGCTCGGCGACCGAGTGGGTGACCACCAGAACGGTACGGCCGTCGTCGGCGAGGCCGCGCAGCAGCTGCATGACATCACGGTCCATGCCCGGGTCGAGCCCTGAGGTCGGCTCGTCCAGGAAGATCAGCGACGGCTTGGTGAGCAGCTCCAGTGCGACCGAGACGCGCTTGCGCTGACCGCCGGAGAGGGCGGTGACCCTCTTGTCCCGGTGGATGTCGAGCTTGAGCTCGCGCAGCACCTCGTCGATCCGGGCCTCGCGCTCTGCCTCCGCGGTGTCACCGGGGAAGCGGAGCTTGGCGGCGTACCGCAGGGCCTTCTGGACGGTCAGCTCCTTGTGCAGGATGTCGTCCTGCGGGACCAGACCGATGCGCTGGCGCAGCTCGGCGAACTGCTTGTAGAGGTTTCGGTTGTCGTAGAGGACATCGCCCTGGTTGGCCGGGCGGTAGCCGGTGAGCGCCTTCAGCAAGGTGGACTTACCGGAGCCGGACGGGCCGATGACCGCGACGAGGGACTTCTCGGGGACACCGAAGGAGACGTCCTTGAGGATCTGCTTGCCGCCGTCGACCGTCACCGTCAGATGGCGGGCCGAGAAGGAGACCTCACCGGTGTCGACGAACTCCTCGAGGCGGTCGCCGACGAGCCGGAAGGTGGAGTGGCCGACGCCGACGATGTCGGCCGGGCCGATGATCTGCTGCCGGACCGGCTGACCGTTGACATAGGTGCCGTTGTGGCTGCCGAGGTCGCGTATCTCGAAGCGGCCGTCGGGCAGCGCCCGGAACTCCGCGTGGTGGCGGGAGACCTGAAGGTCGGAGACGACCAGCTCGTTCTCCAGCGCACGGCCGATCCGCATCACCCGGCCGACGGCCACCTGGTGGAAGGTGGTCGGGCTGCGGTCGCCCTGGGCGGGCGCGGGGCCGGCACCGGGGGCATTCTGCGCGAGGTTCTCCCCCGGGGTCTGCGTAGGCGCCGGGTGCTGCGGGGCCTGCTGCGGGGCCGCCTGCTGCTGCGGGATGAATGGCTGCTGCTGTTGCGGGGCCTGCGGCTGGTGCGGCTGGGCCTGCGGCGGCTGATGCGGCTGGGCCTGCGGCGGCTGATGCTGCCAGCCCTGGGGCTGCTGCTGGCCCTGCTGCGGCCAGCCGGCGCCGGGCTGCTGCTGCGCCGGAGGCTGCTGTGCCTGCTGGGGCGTGCCCATCGCCGGCTGCTGGCTGTAGGCGGCTCCCGCCCCCGCCCCGGACAGGCTCAGCCGGGGGCCGTCCGTCGCGTTCCCCAGATGGACGGCCGCACCAGGGCCGATTTCCATCTGCTGGACGCGCTGCCCCTGCACATAGGTGCCGTTGGTGGAACCATGATCCTCAATGATCCAACTGCGCCCCGCCCAGCGCACCGTGGCGTGCCGCCAGGAGACCCTGGCGTCATCCAGGACCATGTCACCCTGCGGGTCCCGGCCAAGGCTGTACGACCTGGAAGGATCAAGTGTCCAGGTCCGTCCGTTCAATTCCAGTACGAGTTCCGGCACTCCATGCCCCACTAGTTGTCCCCCGAGCTACCCCCTGCACAGGGAGTCTAGGGATGGCGAACATCGTGAGGAACTATTTCAGGCTCAGTCCCTTAACCGAAAGTCGGGTTTTGACAAGACCACATCACGGACACCGCCCAGTCATCCGAAAGGCCCTCGGAAAGTGGTAAGCGCTGACGGATAGTGCGGAACATGGTTTATCCGGGCAACTCGCTTCGATCGAGGGATCGGCGGCATGGGCACCAGCGGCGACGGGCGAGTGCCCTGGAGTCATGCGCTGCTCACCGCCGTCGCCGCGGTGAGCTGGTCCTTTGTGGCCATGGCGGGCATCGCCGCGCTCGGGCTGCATCTGATCGGCGCCGACGGGGCCGGTGCGCTCGGCCCGATGACCGCCGCCGCGGTGGTGCTCGCGGTGGGCGGCTCCGTCACTCCGTCAGGAGCTCTCGAGACGTTCGGGCTGACTGGCGCCGAGGCCCATGCCGCCATCGATATCACGCCACTTGGGGTGAGCCTGGTCGGTGCACTGCTGCTCGGATGGGTGTTCGCACGGTCGCTGCGGGCGTCCGGAGCGGTGGTCGGCTGGGCCGAACTCGCGGCGCGCGCGGGCGCGGTGGCCGTCCTCTTTCTGCTGCTGCTCGCCGGGCTCGCCTGGGTGGGCAACGATACGGTCACGATCGACGGCGCCACGCTCGGCCTCCTCGAGCCCCGCGGTGAGGGCGGGCTGCTGAACCGGCTCCCGGATCAGCTCGGCGATATCGCGGACATCGGCGGCGGGCTGCTGCCGGACCGGCTGGCCGAGCTCGCCGATGCCAAGGCGTCCGTGGGATTCACCGTCGTGGCGGGCCGCTCGCTGGTGGCCGGCGCGGTCTGGGTCGTCGCCGTCCTGCTGCTCGCCATGCTCGCCTCGCGCCGTACGCCGCTGCCGCCCGGCGGGGAGGCGCTGCACCGCACCGTCCGGCCGTCCGTCTCGGCGCTGTGCGGGGTGCTGGTGCTCGCGGTCGGTGCCGGGCTGGTGGCGGCGGTGTACGCGGCGGCCGGCGACGACCATCCGGGGCTGGTGCTCGGCGCGGCGCTGCTCGGCGCGCCGAACGGGGTGTGGATGGGCACGGCGCTCGGACTGTTCGTGCCGTGGCACGGGGCCGCGAGTGGCGCGCTGGTCCGGGTGCTGCCCGATCCCGTCGACGAGCTGCTCTCCGGACCGGCCGGCACGGCGGTCACGGTCGGGCGGCTGGCCGAACTCGACAGCCGGGTATGGCTGCTGGTGGTCGCGAGCGTGCTGATGATGCTCGCCGCCGGGATGCTCACCGCGGTCCGTACGCCCGTGGGGGCCGGCCGGCCACTCGGCCGCGCGGGGCGGTGCGCGCTGCGGCTCGGGGTCGTGACCGCGCTCGCGCTGCCGCTGCTGGTGTGGCTGACCCGGGTGTCGGCGGGCGCGAGCCTGTCGGTCCTCGGCTTCGACGCCTTCGGCGCCGGGCTCGATCTGCACGGCAGCGTGGCCTGGGCGGCGGCGCTGGGCACGGTGTGGGGAGCGGCGGCGGGCGCCGTGGGGGCGCTGACGGCGTGGGCCACGGGGACCGCGGGCCGACGGGCCGCGCCCCTGGCCCACCGGGACGGCCCCGCCCCTGGCCCACGGGGACCGGGGGCGAGGCGGTGAGGGTGGTCGTCACGATGACGCGACGGCGAACCGGAAATGAACGTTCCGCTTCATCGCGCCGTCCACGGAGCGGGCTGCCGCGCGCGCCGCGCGGGCGTCCGGATACGGTGGGAGGACCATGAGCACCTCGCAGATCCCTCCTGCCACCGTCCTGGACGACGATGTACCCACTCTCCTTGTCAAGATCTTCGGCAAGGACCGCCCCGGTATCACCGCCGGGCTCTGCGACACCCTCGCCGCCTACGGCGTGGACATAGTCGACATAGAGCAAGTCGTCACCCGCGGCCGCATCGTGCTGTGCGTGCTGGTGACGGCCCCCAGGGCCGACGGCGTCGAGGGCGACCTGAGGGCCACCGTGCACAGCTGGGCAGAATCGATGCGGCTCCAGGCCGAGATCATCTCCGGCCATGGCGACAACCGGCCGCGCGGTACGGGCCGGTCCCATGTCACCGTGCTGGGCAATCCGCTGACCGCCGAGGCGGCGGCCGCCATCGCGTCGCGGATCACGGGCACCGGCGGCAATATCGACCGGATCTTCCGGCTCGCGAAGTACCCGGTGACGGCCGTGGAATTCGAGGTGTCGGGCGCCGCGACGGAGCCGCTGCGCACCGCGCTCGCCACCGAGGCCGCCGATATCGGCGTCGATGTGGCCGTGGTGGCGTCGGGGTTGCAGCGCCGATCGCAGCGGCTGGTGGTCATGGATGTGGACTCCACCCTGATCCAGGACGAGGTGATCGAGCTCTTCGCCGCACATGCGGGGTGTGAGGCCGAGGTCGCCGAGGTCACGGCCCGGGCGATGCGCGGTGAGCTGGACTTCGAGCAGTCGCTGCACGCGCGGGTCGCGCTGCTGGCGGGGATCGACGAGTCCGTGGTGGACAAGGTGCGCGCCGAAGTACGGCTCACGCCCGGCGCCCGTACGCTGATCCGCACCCTGAAGCGGCTGGGCTACCAGGTGGGCGTGGTCTCAGGCGGCTTCACCCAGGTCACCGACGACCTCCAGGAGCGGCTCGGGCTGGACTTCGCCTCCGCCAACACCCTGGAGATCGTCGACGGCAAGCTGACCGGGCGCGTGGTCGGCGAGGTGGTGGACCGGGCGGGCAAGGCGCGGCTGCTGCGGCGCTTCGCGGCCGAGGCGGGGGTGCCGCTGATGCAGACCGTCGCGATCGGCGACGGTGCGAACGACCTGGACATGCTGAACGCGGCCGGGCTCGGGGTCGCCTTCAACGCCAAGCCGGTGGTGCGGGAGGCGGCTCACACCGCGGTGAACGTGCCCTTCCTCGACACGGTGCTGTATCTGCTGGGCGTGACCCGCGAAGAGGTCGAAGCGGCGGACGCCCACGAGGACTGACCCGCACGGGCCCGGGTGCACCGGCCCGCGCGCCCGGGCCACGGCCACGGGGCGGGGGCCGGTGCGCCGGGATCACTCGTGGGGCGCCCAGAAGTCGGTGAGGCGTCCGACCCCGTGCTCGACCGACTTCCAGGAGCCGCTGAAGGTCACGACGGCGAATCCGGCGGTCGGGAAGCCGCCGCGGTTCATCCGCTCGCGGGTGCCCTCCTCGGCCTCGCCCGCGAGGGCGTCGGCGAGGGCGTGCACCCCGGGGTTGTGGCCGACGAGCAGCAGATCGGTGATGTCGTCCGAGGTCTCGTTCAGCACCGCGAGCAGCTCGCCGAGCGAGGCGTTGTACAGCCGCTCCTCGTAGACGGTCTTCGGCCGGTGCGGCAGCTCGTGCACCACGAGCTTCCAGGTCTCGCGGGTGCGCACGGACGTGGAGCAGAGGGTGAGTTCGGGGGTGAGACCGGCATCCGCGAGCCGGCGCCCGGCGAGCGGGGCCTCCTTGCGGCCGCGCTCCGCGAGCGGGCGCTCATGGTCTGGCACCTGAGGCCAGTCGGCCTTGGCGTGTCGAAGGAGGACAATCCTGCGGGGCACATCGACGCTCATGCGTCCCAGCTTCGCATGAATCAGTGGGCGAGGCGCAGGGTGTGGAACGACCTTGCCAAAGGTGCGCACCCCGACGTGTGGCGCACAGGGCCGCAGGTCACCGCCGCGACGGGTCAGGGCGCCGCGTGGCCGAGGGCCTGACGCACCAGCCCCAGGAAGTGCGGGAGCGCCCCGGAGTCGCTCGCGGCATGGGCCTCGGTGGGCCCGGCAAGCAGGAGCAGCAGCGCCGCGAAGGCGATGGCCGGCAGCGCGATGGCCCACCACGGCAGCCTGATCTCCATGCTGGTGTCCGCCGCGTGGGCGGGCCGGGTGTGGGGAGCGGCGGGCATGGGAATCGCCTCCGGGGTCGCCGTATGTCGGATGTTTCGACCCTACGGAGCGGGCAGGGGCGCTCCCATCCGGTGACCCACCCAGTTCCCCCTGAGCCTGGCCCCCTAGGGGACGGTGGTGCCAGCCCCACCCCCGCGGTCATCGGCCCTGGTCGTCAGGGCGAGGCGAGGGTGGCGATCACGGCGATCACCGCGGTGATGCCGATCATCACGCCGAAGATGATGAGCAGCTTCTTCTGGCCGTTCGGGGGGTTCTCATCAAGCACGGGCATGGCACCAGTGTCCCACCCCCCGACGGCTCCCCCGCCCCGGGGCGGGGGTGTCGGCACGGGTCGGATCCGGGCTGTCCACCCGGGTCGGATCCGGGCTGTCCGCCCGGGTCACATCTCGTTCTCGACGGTGCGGTCGCGCCCGGCCAGGACGCCCGCCACGATCTGCGGCACCATGAGCCCGGCCATCAGCGCGAGCGGCGCGCCCCAGCCGCCGCTGTGCTCGTAGAGGATGCCGACCAGGAGCGGGCCCGGTATGGACAGCAGATAGCCGGTGCTCTGCGCGAAGGCGGACAGCCGCACCACGCCCGCGCCGGTCCTCGCCCGCATGCCGATCATCGTGAGGGCAAGTGGAAAGGCGCAGTTGGCGACGCCGAGGAGCAGGGCCCAGGCCCAGGAGCCGGCGGCCGGGGCCAGCCACAACCCGGCGTAGCCGGTGAGCCCGCAGACGCCGAGGATCACCGCCAGCACGCCCTGGTTGCGCAGCCTGGCGGCGACCCGGGGCAGGACGAAGGCCAGCGGCACGCCCATAGCCATCGTGATCGCGAGCAGCACACCGGCGGTGGAGGCGGAGACCCCCGCGTCGCGGAAGATCTGCGGCATCCAGCCCATGGTGATGTACGCGGCGGTGGCCTGGAGGCCGAAGAAGACGGCCATGGCCCAGGCGGTGGGAGAGCGGGTGATCCGGGTCGCCCGGCCGCCGGGCCCGGTCTCCGGGGTGGGCTCGGCCGTATCGGCGGGGGCGGCCGTACCGGCGGGGGCGGGAACGGTCGGCTCCGGGCGGTTCGCACGGCCCCGGGCGAGGAACAGCCACGGCAGCGCGGCGACGGCGGCGAGCAGCGCCCACACCCCGAGTCCGGCCCGCCAGCTGCCGCCCAGCGCGGCGGTGACCGGCACGGTGGCCGCGGCGGCGGACGCGGTGCCCAGTGCCAGGCCCATCGAGTACAGGCCGGTCATCGAGCCCACCCGGTCGGGGAACCAGCGCTTGACGATCACCGGCATCAGGACGTTGCTCACCGCGATCCCGGCCAGCGCGAGCGCGCTGGCGGTCAGGAAGGCCACGGTGCCGCCGGTCAGGGGGCGCAGGGCCAGGCCCGCCGCGATGGCGGTGAGACCGGCGCAGACGACGGCGCCGAGCCCCCAGCGGCGGGCCAGCCGGGGCGCGGCGAACCCGAAGAGCGAGAAGCAGGCGGCGGGCATCGAGGTGAGCAGCCCGGCGACGGTGCCGCTCATGCCGAGGTCCTCGCGGACCTCCTCCAGCAGCGGGCCGAGGCTCGTGACGGCGGGGCGCAGGTTGAGCGCGGCGAGCAGCAGGCCGGCCGCCATCAGACGGCCGCGCCATGACGAGGCGGTGGTGCGGCGCGCTTCGGGTTCCCGGGTCGAGGGGGCCGCGGCGTCAAGCTTCGCGAGCTCGTCGTGTGATGGCATGGCGACCATCATAGAATGATGGGATGAATGCTTTGTTCAAGCGTTCGTATCCGCCCGATGACAGGCGGACGGCATCATGGAAGCCCCCGTTTCCCCGGCCCGGTCTTCCCGGCCCGGTTTTCCCGGCCCAGGCACAGGAGAGTCATGCCGCTGACCTCACCCCAGCGATCCGCCCTCGCCGACCAGGTGATCGCCCAGCTGCGAGCCCAGATCACCTCGGGCGAGTGGCCGGTGGGCTCACGGATTCCGACCGAGCCCGAGTTGGTCGAGCAGCTGGGAGTGGCGCGCAACACCGTGCGCGAGGCGGTGCGCGCGCTCGCGCACAACGGCCTGCTGGACATCCGGCAGGGCTCGGGCACCTATGTGCGGGCCACCAGCGAGCTGGCCGGGGTGATGCACCGCCGCTTCGCCGACGCCGACCCGCGCCACGTGGCCGAGCTGCGCAGCGCCCTGGAGACGAAGGCGGCCCAGCTCGCCGCGGAGCGCCGTACCGAACAGGACCTCAAGCAGCTCGACGCCCAGCTCGACCGGCGCGAACGGGCCTGGGAGTCCGGCGACCGGGAGGCCTTCGTCGAGGCGGACGCCACGCTGCACATGGCGGTCGTCGCCGCCTCCCACAACGAGGTGCTGGCGGAGCTGTACGCGGATCTGGGCGGGGTCGTACGGGACTTCCTGCGCGCGGACGTCTCCGGTGAGATGCGGCCCGAGACCCATGTGGACCACGCCCGGCTGGTGGAGGCGATCCGGGAGGGCGACGGGGAGCGGGCCGCGGCCGAGGCGAGCACCCACCCCTTCGGCTGCCGCTTCGCCGACCGCTGATACTGCTGATACTCGGGTACGTCCGCTGATACTCGGGTACGTCCGCACGGGCGCACGCTCAGCGGTGGCTCACCCAGGCCTTGCGTATTTCCTTCCAGCACCGCTCGGCGAGCTGGACATGCTGCGCGGGACCGACCTCGACCGGGCGGACGTCCATGTCCGGGTCCCACCAGTGTGCGCATTCGACATGCAGCTGCACCCGGTCGGCGCGAGGGTAAGGATTGAAGCAGCTGGCGGTCGCGTGCGAGCCGCTCACCCGGGTGCTGCAGGCCGCCTCGCGGTCCCGGGGGCGCTCCTGAGCGGCGGAGTGGGAGGCGGCGATGACGGGGCTGACCATGGCGACGATCAGTACTGCGGCCGCGACGCACCGGGTCGTACGCATGGCGGGACCTCCTCGGCCGTTGCTGTCGCTCCGCGAGTCGGTTCGTCGTACGTACTCCACACTGCGTGCCGCGCCACCCGTGCGCCCGTCCTGTTGACCCGAACGGGCTCATCAGGATGGGCGCACCTCACGCCTTACGGGTGTGGGCTCAGGCGCCCATCATGTGCACGCCGCCGTCGACATGCACGATCTCGCCGGTGGTGCGCGGGAACCAGTCGGACAGCAGGGCGACGACGCCACGGCCGGCCGGCTCCGGGTCGGTCAGGTCCCAGCCGATCGGGGCGCGGTGGTTCCACACGTCCGCCAGCTCCTCGAAGCCCGGGATGGACTTGGCGGCCATGGACTTGATCGGCCCGGCCGACACCAGGTTGCAGCGCACGTTCTTCTCGCCGAGGTCACGGGCGAGGTAGCGGTTGGTCGACTCCAGCGCGGCCTTGGCGACACCCATCCAGTCGTACTTCGGCCAGGCGAACTGCGCATCGAAGGTCAGCCCGACGATCGAGCCGCCCCGCGGCATGACCGGCAGACAGGCCATGGTGAGCGCCTTGAGGGAGTACGCCGAGACATGCACGGCCGTGGCGACGTCCTCCCAGCTGCCCTCCAGGAAGTTGAACGCGCCCTGCGGGCCGAAGGCGATGGAGTGCACGACACCGTCGAGGTCGACCCCCTCCCCCAGGTGCTCGCGCACCTTGTCGGCCAGCCCGTCCAGCTGCTCCTGGTTCTGCACGTCCAGCTCGATCACCGGCGCGGGCTTGGGCAGCCGCTTGGCGATCCGCTCGACCAGGGAAACCCGGCCGAAGCCGGTGAGGATGACCTCGGCGCCCTCTTCCTGGGCGAGCCTGGCGGCGTGGAAGGCGATGGACGACTCGGTGATGACGCCCGTGACCAGGATGCGCTTACCGGCGAGAATTCCACTCATGACGTTCAGTGACCCATGCCCAATCCGCCGTCGACAGGGATGACGGCTCCAGTGATGTACGCGGCCTCGTCGGAGGCCAGGAAGCGGACCGAGGCGGCGATCTCCTCGGGCTGCGCGTAACGCGCGAGCGGTACCTGCTTCACGATGTTCTCGCGCTGCTCGTCGCTGAGCGCGCGCGTCATGTCCGTGTCCACGAATCCGGGCGCGACCACATTGACGGTGATGTTGCGCGAACCCAGCTCCCGGGCGAGGGACCGGGCGAAGCCCACCAGGCCCGCCTTGGACGCGGCATAGTTCGCCTGACCGGCGGAACCCATGAGCCCGACGACGGACGAGATCAGCACCACACGCCCCTTACGGGCCCGCAGCATCCCCCGATTGGCCCGCTTGACCATGCGGAACGTACCGGTGAGGTTGGTGTCGAGGACGGTCGCGAAGTCCTCCTCCGACATCCGCATCAGCAGCTGGTCACGGGTGACCCCGGCGTTGGCCACCAGAACCTCGACCGTGCCGTGCTTCTCCTCGATCTCCTTGTACGCCTGCTCCACCTGCTCGGGCTCGGTGATGTCGCACTTCACCGCGAGGAAGCCGGCCGGCGGCTCACCGGACCGGTAGGTGATGGCGACCTTGTCGCCTGCGTCGGCGAAGGCACGGGCGATGGCGAGGCCGATGCCGCGGTTGCCTCCGGTGACGAGAACCGAGCGGCTCAAGGGACCACCTTCTCTAGTTGATGCGTGCTGGACGTCACGGTGTGTGCCGACCCCTACCTAGGCAAACTATCGGCCCAAGGGTCCCGGAGAGGAATCGAGCCCGCACAGGGACGTCTCGGACACGCTGTCGGGTTCCTACAGAATCCCGCCGACCGGGCGGAGCCGGCAGAATCCCGCTGACCGGGTGGAGCCGGCGCGCCGCTGGAGCCCGCCGGAGAAATCACATCGCACCGACACTGTCCGTGCCGTCGCCCTCCACGTGCCGCATCGCTCGAATGGATGACCGCACCCGCGTTCGCGGTCGGTAGGCTGACCACTCGGATCAGAATCCGGCCCCTGGACCAAGCCGCCGACCGCAGCCGCTCGGACGTTCACGCCCCGTGCGTCCCGCCTGCGCGGGGCGCACACCATGCCGATGATGCCCATCGCAATCGGACCACCCCCGCCTGCGCGGGGAACACTAGCGCTGTCGACCCGATTAGTCGGATCTCTTCGCCCGGCCGCCCGCCCGCCCTGCCGGGCGCTACCCTCAGAGTCGCACTGGTTATGGGATTCGTGATTTCGGGGGTCGAGGTCGAGGCTATGAGCAGCGAGAACTGGACGATCGACAGCATCGCCCACGCACTTCCGCACCCCGAGCTGCGGGCCGCGTTCATGCAGGAGACGTCATTCACCGACGTCACCAAGCTCCCCGGAATCCTCGCTAAGTGGGTCGACTTCATCGAGCGCTTCGAGGCGGAACGGCCACGAGTCGAGGCAGTACGGGACTACTATCGCGAGCACGGACAGCTACCGGCCGAGTACGAAACCGAGTCGGCCGACGGTGCAGCCCTATACCAGCAGTGGAAGGGCCAGCAGCAACAAGGAGCGGCGTGACCTGGCACGTACACATCACCGAGCACGTTTACGACATGCTCGTCGGCCTCACGCCAGACACCCGCAGTGCCGTCTTCTCGCTCTTCCGCCGCCTCGAAGACGACCCCTACGCGATTGCGCAGCCGGTCGGCATACCCGACGGCGTCAACTACGAGGCCGCCTTCCCGCAAGGGATCATCACTCTGATCATCAACCCGGAGAAAGAGCGCATCACACCCCTCACGATCACTGCTCTCTAATCCGAGCAGACACTGAAGCTCCCAGCCGCAACTGGGGGCTTTCTGTTGTGCCTACGTGATCAGACCCTTGTCCGGGGGGAACTGGCGCGGGCACCGCCTGCAGTACAGCAGTTGCAGCCAGGCCGCCCGGGCAGCCTCTCGGGCCGCCGACTCCCGCAAGAACCAGGCCACCGACCCGCCGGCCGCCAACAACAGCACGAGGCCGAGCAGGATCCCCGCGGCAGAGCCCATCGCGAAGCACAGCAGCGCCGCGGCACCCAGCACCAGCGGCACAACCCACCGGGCCTCATAGGGCGGCGGCTGCGCCAGCGACGCTTTCAGCTCCGCATCCTGCGACAGCGACCTCCAGAAGTCGGCCAGGTTCACCACCTGGCTGGACTTCTGGCACCCCGGGCACGCGTGAGCCATTCCCGATCCCCCCTCTGGTCAGAGCAGGGCAACAGGGTGACGGCAGCAGCGGGGCTGCGGGAGGGCGCGAACCGGCCAACATGACCGGAACCCGGCGCGATCGCCGGACCACCCCCGCCTGCGCGGGGAACACGCTGAGGTGCTCGAGCGCGCCTTCGTCTGACGCTTTGAAAGGCGCCCCCTCGTCTGGCCTGCGGGCCGGGCGACGCGACGGCCCCCACCGGAATGGGGGCCAGTCGACCGTACCCACCAGCTAGCCGGGGGTACCGTTCTGAGTGTCGAGGTCAGAACGGAGTTCAGCATGCCACAGAGCAATGAGGAACACACCGGCGCACGGATCGCTCGCACCCGCCGCGAGCGCGGCCTGACCCAGCAGGGTCTGGCGATGCGCGCCAACGTCTCGAAGTCCCTTCTTTCCAAGGTCGAATGCGGCCAAAGGCCTGCCTCGCCATCGCTCATCGCGGCCTGCGCACGCGCGCTTAGCCTCGATCCACCGACGTGGTTTCGAAGTGCTCTCTGGGCGGGTTCTGGGCTGTCGGCTGGGGTGCGGGCATGGGGTATCCACTGGTCTTCCCA
>NZ_JBEXHC010000036.1:0-26285 GCF_040607655.1 Streptomyces sp. NPDC005266 | reverse complement strand
CGCGTTGCGGCAGGCGCTGGGTGATGTGGTGGCCCGGCATGAGAGCCTGCGCACGCTGTTCGCGGAGGACGCCGACGGCCCGTACCAGGTGGTCCTCGACGCCGCTGAAGCGGCACTGGCGGTGGTCGCGACCGACAGGGACTCCATCCATGACGAACTGCACCGTGCGATACGCACTCCGTTCGACCTCACGGACGAAGTGCCACTGCGGGCGTGGTTGTTCGAGCTGGGTGCTGACGAGCACGTGTTGCTGGTGGTCGCGCATCACATCGCGAGCGATGCGTGGTCGATGCGTCCGCTGGCCCGTGACCTGACGGCGGCGTACGCAGCCCGTGTCACCACGGGTGACGCTCCCGGATGGGAGCCGCTTTCCGCCCAGTACGCGGACTACAGCATCTGGCAGCGCGAGATGCTGGGTGCGGAGGACGACGCCGACAGCGAGATCACCCGCCAGCTGGCCTACTGGAAGGAGGCGTTGGCGGACCTTCCGGAGGAGTTGTCACTGCCCTTCGACCGGCCGCGGCCGGCGATACCCTCCTACGAAGGTGACCGGATCACCTTCGAGCTATCCTCCGGCCTTTACGGAGAGCTGACGCGGATTGCCCGCGAAAGTCGGGCCAGCCTGTTCATGGTGGTGCAGACTGCGCTGTCGACACTGCTGACGCGGCTGGGCGCGGGGACGGATATCCCGCTGGGCACGGCCATCGCTGGGCGTACGGATGACGCGCTGGACGATCTGGTCGGGTTCTTCGTGAATACGCTGGTGCTGCGAACGGACACGTCTGGCGACCCCACATTCGCCGAACTGCTCGAGCGCGTCCGCAGTAAGGATCTGGAGGCGTACGCCTCTCAGGATCTGCCGTTCGAGCGGTTGGTGGAGGTAGTCAACCCGGAGCGGTCGCTCTCCCGGCATCCGCTGTTCCAGACGATGTTGACGTTGAACAACACGGAGCAGGGCGCGGCGTCGGCTGTCGCTTCATTGCCGGGCCTGACGGTGTCCGGTGAGCCGGTGGCTGCGGGGGCGGCGAAGTTCGATCTGTCGTTCCGGCTTGCGGAGCGTCGCGGTGAGGTTGACGGGGGTGTGGTGCTGGAGGGGGCGTTGGACTTCAGCACGGACCTGTTCGACCGGGCCACCGCGCAGAGCATCGCCGAGCGATTCGTCCGTGTCCTGACCGCGCTCGCGGAGGATCCCAACGGCCACATCGGTGACGTGGAGTTGCTGTCTGCGGTGGAGCGGGGGCGGGTGCTGGTCGAGTGGAACGGTGAGTCGCGGGGTGTGCGGGGTGTGTCATTGCCTGTGCTCTTCCGGGAGCAGGTGGAGCGGACGCCCGAGGTGGCGGCTGTTGTCGCCGGGGACCGTGGCCTGTCGTACAGGGAGTTGGACGCGTGGTCGGACCGGGTGGCTCGGTGGCTGATGGGGCAGGGGGTTGGGCCTGAGCGTTTTGTGGGGGTGGTCCTGCCCCGGTCGGTGGAGTTGGTGGTGGTGCTGCTGGGTGTGCTCAAGGCGGGTGGGGCGTATGTTCCGGTGGATCCGGAGTATCCGGCGGAGCGGAGAGCACACATCCTGGCTGATGCGCGGCCGGTGCTTGTCATCGATGACGTGGCGGCTCTCCCAGCGGCTGATGAATGTGCGGATACGCCGGTTGAAGACGTCCCGGAGCTGTCGCTTCCGGCCTATGTGATCTACACGTCGGGTTCGACGGGTCGTCCCAAGGGTGTCGTGGTTGAGCACGGATCGGTGGGGGCGTATCTGGAGCGGGCGCGGGAGGTGTATCCGGATGCCTCGGGCACGGCGCTGCTGCACTCCTCTGTGGCGTTCGACCTGACGGTGACCGCGTTGTACACCCCGCTGGTCAGTGGTGGCCGGGTGGTCCTCGGCGAACTCGATGAGCACGCGGCCCGTGCTGGTCGGCCGTCGTTCATGAAGGTCACTCCCTCGCACCTGGGTTTGTTGGAGGCGCTGCCGGAGGGTGTGTCGCCGTCGGGGACGTTGATCACCGGTGGTGAGGCGCTGGTGGGGGAGGCCCTGTCCTCCTGGCGGGATGCGCATCCGGGCGTGACGGTCGTGAACGCGTATGGTCCGACGGAGGCGACGGTCAACTGCACCGACTACCGGCTCGAGCCTGGTGCTGTGGTGGGGGCGGGCCCGGTGCCGATCGGGCGGCCGTTCTGGAACACCCGGGCGTATGTGCTGGATGCCTCGTTGCGGCCGGTGCCGCCGGGGGTGGCCGGTGAGTTGTATGTGGCCGGCGTGGTCCTGGCGCGGGGTTACTGGGACCGTCCGGATCTAACGGCGGAGCGGTTTACCGCTGACCCCTTTGGTCCGGCGGGGGCGCGGATGTATCGCACCGGGGATCTGGCGCGCTGGAACGCCGATGGGCAGCTGGTGTATGTGGGCCGGGTCGATGACCAGGTCAAGGTGCGTGGTTTCCGCATTGAGCTGGGAGAGATCCAGGCCGTCATCAGCGGTCACCCTGACGTGGCACAGACCGCGGTGATCCTGCGCGAGGACCGGCCCGGGGATCAGCGTCTGGTCGCCTATGCGGTGGCGGATCACAACAAGGTTTCCGAAGCGGCTCTGCGGGAGCACGCTGCCGGCCTGTTGCCGGATTACATGGTGCCCTCGGCGTTCGTCACCCTGGAGGCACTTCCGCTGACGCCGAACGGCAAGCTGGACCGGCGTGCCCTGCCCGCGCCCGACTACGGCCCCGACACCACCACGGGCCGCGCTCCGCGGTCGCCGCGTGAGGAGATCCTGTGCGGTCTGTTCGCCGAGGTGCTGGGCGTCGAGTCGGTCACCGTCGACGACGACTTCTTCCGCCTTGGCGGGCATTCGCTCCTCGCCACCCGGCTCGTGAGCCGGATCCGCAGCGTCCTGGATGCGGAACTGCCCATCCGGCAGCTCTTCGAGACCCCCACCGTCGCCGGTGTCTCCAGCGCGCTGGCGACCGATGCCGTGCGCCGCCGTGTGACCGCGGCCGACCCGCGCCCGGACCGCATTCCGCTGTCGTATGCCCAGCAGCGCCTGTGGTTCCTCAACCAGTTCGAGGGCCCCAGCGCCACCTACAACGTCCCGATCGCGCTCCAACTGACCGGCCGCCTGGACCCTGACGCGCTGCGCCTGGCCCTGGGCGATGTGGTCGCACGCCACGAAAGCCTGCGCACCGTCTTCACCGAGGACGCCGACGGCGCCTACCAGGTCGTTCGCGGCCTGGACGAGGCGAGGCCCGAGCTGACATTGGTGGAGACGGGCCGGGCCGACATCGAAAGCCGGCTGCGTGAGGCCGCGCGCCGCGGCTTCGACCTGTCCGAAGATTCGGGAGAACTGCCGTTGAGGGCAACGCTGTTCGCCCTCGATGGCGGCGACGAACACATTCTCCTGTTGGTCCTGCACCACATCGTGAGCGACGCGTGGTCCCGTGTCCCGCTGGCGCGGGACCTGACGGCGGCGTACGCGGCCCGCGTCACCACCGGTGAGGCACCCGTATGCGAGCGGCTTCCCGTCCAGTACGCGGACTACAGCGTCTGGCAGCGCGAGGTCCTGGGCGACGAGTCCGACCCCGAGAGCGAGATCTCGCGTCAGCTCGGCTACTGGACCACCGCGCTGGCGGGCCTTCCGGATCAGCTGGAGCTGCCGTACGACCGGCCGAGGCCGTCCGTCGCCTCCTACCGTGGCGACCGCATCCCGTTCGAGATTCCGGCTGGGCTGCACGACAAGGTGGTCGAGCTCGCACGGGCCACGCAGTCGAGCCCGTTCATGGTGGTCCAAGCGGGGCTCGCGGCGCTGCTGACCCGGCTCGGTGCGGGTACGGACATCCCCATCGGCACGCCGATCGCCGGCCGTACCGACACCTCACTCGACGATCTGGTCGGCGTCTTCATCAACACGCTGGTGCTGCGCGCCGACACATCCGGACGTCCCACGGCCCGCGCGCTCATCGAGCGCGTCCGTACACAGAACCTGGCCGCCTACGCCCATCAGGACCTGCCCTTCGAGCGGCTGGTCGAGGTGCTCAACCCGGAGCGCTCGCTCGCCCGCCACCCGCTCTTCCAGGTGCTCCTGGCGTTCAACAACACGGACACAGCGGCCGCCGACCAGGCCGTGGCCGACATTCCTGGCCTCACTGTATCGCCGGTGGCGGCCGACACCGGCGTGGGCAAGTTCGACCTGTCCTTCGCCTTCACCGAGCAGCCGCACGGGGCCGACGGACTGCGGGGCGTGCTGGAGTACAGCACCGACCTGTTCGACCGGAACACTGTGGCAGCCGTCGGCAGAAGGTACCTGCGTGTGCTGCAAGGCATGGTCGACGCCCCCGACGCCCCGCTCGACCGGATCGATCTGTTGGACGAGGCCGAGGCCCGGTCGATCCTGAGCGAGTGGAATGACACGGCGTGTGAGGTGCCGGGCCGTTCCGCGGTGGCGCTCTTCGAGGAGCGGGTGGCCCGCACGCCGGATGCGGTGGCGGTGGTCGCGGGTCCGGTGTCGTTGTCGTACCGGGAGTTGGAGGCGCGGTCTGGGCGTCTGGCGGGGCTGCTGGCCGACCGTGGTGCGGGGCCTGAGCACTTTGTGGCGGTGGCGTTGCCGAGGTCGGTGGATCTGGTGGTGGCGTTGCTTGCGGTGTGGAAGGCGGGTGCGGCGTATCTTCCGTTGGATACGGAGTATCCGGCCGACCGGCTTGCCTACATGCTTCAGGACGCCGCACCGGCACTGGTTGTGACCACGACGGAGTCCGCCGGCCACCTTCCCGACACCACGCCGATTCCGCGTCTGCTCTTGGACGACCCGGCTGTGGAGGCCGTGCTTGACGACCCGTCCGGGGCCGAGGCGGTACGGGAGGCCACGGCCCCCGACACCTCCGCTTACGTGATCTACACGTCGGGGTCGACGGGGCGGCCGAAGGGTGTGGTGGTGCCGCAGGCGTCGTTGGTGAACTTCCTGGTGGCGATGGTGGACCGGTTCCAGCTCACGGGCGACGATCGTTTGCTGGCGGTCACCACCGTCGGATTCGACATCGCCGGGCTGGAGCTGTTCCTACCGTTGCTCAGTGGCGCGGCGGTGGTCGTGGCGGAACGGGATGCGGTCCGGGATCCGGCGGCGCTGTGTGCGCTGGTGTCGGGGCAGCGGATCTCGGTGATGCAAGCCACGCCGAGCCTGTGGCGCGCCGTCCTGGCCGAGGACGCTTCGGTGCTGGGTGGTGTGCGGGTGCTGGTGGGTGGTGAGGCTCTGCCTGCCGATCTGGCGGTGGCGCTGGCCGGCCGGGCCGAGTCGGTGACGAATCTGTACGGCCCGACGGAGACCACGATCTGGTCGACGGCGTGGCCGGTCACCCCGGAAGGGGCGAGTGGTCCGCGTATTGGGCGGCCGATCGCCAACACCCGGGTGTATGTGCTGGATGCGGGGCTGCGGCCGGTCCCCGCCGGTGTGTCCGGCGAGCTGTACGTCGCCGGAGCGGGAGTCGTACGTGGCTATCACGGGCGTCCCGCCCTTACCTCCGAACGCTTCGTAGCCGACCCGTTCGGGGGGACGGCGGGCGGGCGGATGTATCGCACGGGCGACTTGGTGCGGTGGACCGCCGATGGTGAGCTGGAGTATCTGTCGCGGGTCGATGACCAGGTCAAGCTGCGCGGTTTCCGGATCGAGCTGGGCGAGATCGAAACGGTCCTGGCGGGGCACGACCGAGTGGCCCAGGCCGCTGTCCTCGTCCGCGAGGACCGGCCCGGTGACAAGCGCCTCGTCGCCTACGTCATCCCGACCCGGAAGTCGGCACCTACGCGCGAGAACCTGCGTGAGCACGTGGCGGCGCAGCTGCCCGCCTACATGGTGCCGTCCGCGTTCGTCACCCTGGACGCCTTCCCACTGACCGCGAACGGCAAGCTGAATCGGCGTGCGCTGCCCGCGCCCGACTACGGGCCCGACACCGCCACGGGCCGCGCTCCGCGCTCGCCGCGCGAGGAGATCCTGTGCGGTCTGTTCGCCGAGGTCCTCGGCCTGAAGTCGGTCACCATCGATGACGACTTCTTCCACCTCGGCGGCCACTCCCTGCTCGCGACCAAGCTGGTCAGCCGGATCCGTACCGTCCTGGACGCCGAACTGGCCGTACGCCGCGTCTTTGAGGCGCCGACGGTCGCCGAACTCGCGGCCGCGCTCGACGACTCCGCCACCGTGCGAGGCCGGGTGGTACGCACGAACCGACCTGCCAGGGTGCCGCTGTCCCATGCGCAGCAACGCCTGTGGTTCCTCCAGCACTTGGAGGGGCCCAGCGACGCCTACAACATGGTCATCTCCCTCGACCTGGCAGGCGCGCTGGACGAGGAGGCGCTGCGTCAGGCCCTGGCCGACGTGGTCGTACGTCATGAGAGCCTGCGCACGGTCTTCGCCGACGACGCGAGTGGTGGCGCCTATCAGGTGGTCCTGGCACCGGGGCAGGCACAAGTGCCGCTGACCGTGGCGGAGGTGGCCGACGAGGCGTCCGTCGACCGGCTGATGCGCCACGCCGCCGCGTACGCCTTCGACCTCACCGCCGAGATCCCGATCCGCGCCTCGCTGTTCCGCCTGCCCGTCGACGTGTCCGGCGACGGAGGGCCCGACCGCAGCGCGCTGCTCCTGCTGACGCACCACATCGCCGGCGACGCCTGGTCGCGCGGCGTCCTGGTCCGTGACCTGACGGCGGCGTACGCGGCCCGCGTGACGACCGGCCGCGCCCCCGCCTGGGAGCCGTTGCCCGTCCAGTACGCGGACTACAGCCTCTGGCAGCGTGACCTCCTCGGCGACGAGTCCGACTCCGGCAGCGAGATCGCCCGCCAGCTCGACTACTGGACCAGGGCGCTGGAAGGGCTTCCGGAGGAACTGGCCCTGCCCTTCGACCGGCCACGGCCGGCAGCCGCCTCCTACCGGGGCGATCGGGTCGGCTTCGAGCTGCCGCCGGGCCTGTACGAGCGGCTGGTGCGGGTCGCCGGTCAGCATCGCGCGAGTCTGTACATGGTCCTGCAGGCGGCCCTGGTGACCCTGCTGACCCGGCTGGGGGCGGGCACCGACATCCCCATAGGCACGCCGGTCGCGGGCCGTACCGATGACGCGCTGGACGACCTCGTCGGGTTCTTCGTCAATACGCTGGTGCTGCGCACCGACACGTCCGGCAACCCCACCTTCACCGAGCTGGTCGAACGCGTCCGGACGCGGGACCTGGAGGCGTACGCGCATCAGGATCTGCCCTTCGAGCGCCTGGTCGAGGTGGTCAACCCGGAACGGTCGCTGGCCCGGCACCCGCTCTTCCAGACCGTCCTCAACCTGAACAACGCCGCTCGGCCCATCGGCGCGCAGACGGGGCTCACGGTCACCGGGCGACCGCTCGGGGCGCCCTCGGCGAAATTCGACCTCTCCTTCGAGATCGCCGAGGCGGCCGGGGCCACCGGGGCCGGGCTGGGCTGCGCGCTGGACTTCAGCACGGACCTGTTCGACCGGGCCACCGCGCAGAGCATCACCGACCGCTTCGTCCGAGTGCTGGAGCAGGTGGCGGCCGATCCGGCGGTCCGGATTCAGGACCTCCAGCTCCTCGACCCGGTGGAGCGGCGCGAGCTCACCGCGCCGCCGCGCCACACGCCCGCCGCCGGCCACATGCCCGCTGCCGGCCGCACGCCCGCTGCCGGCCGCACGCCCGCTGCCGGCCGCACGCCCGCCGCCCGCCGCACGCCCGCCCCCGGCGACACGCCCGCGCCCCGCCACACGCCCGCCGCCCGCCGCACGCCCGCCCCCGGCGACACGATCGTGTCCCGGTTCGAACGGCAGGCGGCCGCGACTCCGGACGCGATCGCGGTGACGTACGACACCACGTCCCTCACCTACGCCGAAGTGAACGCGCGGGCGAACCGGCTGGCCCATCTGCTGCGCGAGCGGGGAGCCGGGCCGCGCCAGTATGTGGCGCTGAGCATGCCCCGCACCGAGGAGCTGGTGATCGCGGTGCTCGGGGTACTCAAGTCGGGCGCGGCGTACGTGCCCATCGACCCGGCCTACCCGGCGGACCGCATCGCGTACGTGGTCGCCGACGCCCGGCCGATCCTCACCGTGACACCCGACGTGCTCGCCGAGTCCGAGCGGCACCAGGCGGCCAACCCGAACGTGGCCCTTACGCCCCTGGACACGGCGTACGTCATCTACACCTCGGGATCCACGGGCCGGCCCAAGGGCGTCGTGGTGCCGCACGGCAACGCGATACGGCTGATGGACGCGACCGACCACTGGTTCGGCTTCGGCGCCGACGACGTGTGGACGCTGTTCCACTCCTACGCCTTCGACTTCTCCGTGTGGGAACTGTGGGGCCCGCTGCTGTACGGCGGACGCCTGGTCGTCGTCTCGTACGAGACCAGCCGGACCCCGGACCGGTTCCTGAAGCTGCTGGGGGACGAGCGGGTCACCGTGCTGAACCAGACGCCGTCGGCGTTCTACCAGCTCATGGCCGCCGACCGGGACAACCCCGAGGCCGCCGGGCGCCTGCGTCTGCGGCACGTCGTCTTCGGCGGCGAGGCGCTTGAGCCGGGCCGGCTGGCCGACTGGTACTCCCGGCACGCCGATGACGCCCCGTCCCTCGTGAACATGTACGGCATCACGGAGACCACCGTGCATGTCACGCACATCGCCCTGGACGAGGCCACCGCCGCCGCGTCGCCCGGCTCGGTGATCGGTGAACCGATCCCGGATCTGGCCGTGTATGTGCTGGACGACCGGCTCCGGCCGGTGCCGAGGGGCGTCGTCGGGGAGTTGTACGTCGTCGGGGCCGGTCTGGCCCGCGGCTATCTCGGCCGGCCCGGGCTCACCGCCGAGCGCTTTGTGGCCAACCCGTTCGGCGCGGGCCGCATGTACCGCACCGGGGACACCGGACGCCGGCTGGCCGACGGACGCCTGGAGTACCACGGCCGCGTGGACGATCAGGTCAAGTTGCGCGGCTTCCGTATCGAGCTCGGTGAGATCGAGGCGGCGCTCGCCGCGCACGCCGCGGTCGCCCAGGCCGCGGTGATCCTGCGCGAGGACCGGCCCGGTGACAAACGCCTCGTGGCCTACGCCGTGCCGCCCGCGGGCGCCGGCTCCGCCCCCGAGCCCGACGCGCTGCGCGCCCACCTCGCCACCGCCCTGCCCGAGCACATGGTGCCGTCGGCCGTGGTCGTCCTGGACACGCTGCCGCTCACCCTGAACGGGAAGCTCGACCGGCGCGCGCTGCCCGCGCCCGTGTACGGCGGGACGCCGGAGGCGGACCGGCGGGGGCCGCGTACCGAGCGGGAGAAGACGCTGTGCGGGCTGTTCGCCGATGTCCTGGGGCTGGACGGGGTCGGCATCGACGACGGCTTCTTCGACCTCGGCGGCGACAGCATCATGTCGATCCAGCTCGTGAGCCGTGCCCGGCGGGCCGGACTCGAACTCGCGGTGCGCGACGTCTTCGAGCACCGCACGGTCGCCGCGCTCGCCGACGTCGCCACCGAAACCGTCCGCGTGGCCGTGGAGGAGCCAGGAGCGGACGTCGGCGACGTACCGCTGACGCCGATCATGCGCTGGTTCCTGGAACGCGGCGGCCCCGCCGACCAGTTCAACCAGTCCCGGCTGGTGCAGGTGCCCGCGTCCCTCCGTCACGAGCACCTGCGGTCGGCGGTGCAGGCGGTGCTCGACCACCACGGTGCCCTGCGGGCCCGGCTGACCGCCGCCCCCGAACGGCGGCTGGAGATACGGGAACCGGGCGCGGTCGACGCCGCGTCCCTGGTACGCCGCGTGGCGGCCGCCGGGCTCGACGAGCGGGCACAGCGGGATCTCGTCCGGCGGGAGACCGCGGCTGCCCGGGAGCGCCTGGACCTGGACGCGGGGCGGCTCGTCGAGGTGGTCTGGTTCGACCGCGGCGCGGACACGCCGGGCCTGCTGCTCCTCCTCGTCCACCACCTGGTGGTCGACGGGGTGTCCTGGCGGATCCTCGTACCCGACCTGGCGGAGGCGTACCGGGCCGTGAGCGCCGGGCGAAACCCGGAACTCCAGCCCGTGGGCACCTCGCTGCGCCGCTGGGCGCAGCGGCTGACGGAGGCGGCGGCCAGGCCCACGCTGGCGGCGGAGGCCGCCTGGTGGCAGGGGGTGCTGCGGCCCGGGGACCCGCGTCTGGGCCGACGGGCGCTGGACCCGGCCCAGGACACGTACGGGAGCGCGGCGCATCTGACGGTCACCCTGCCGGTCGCGGTCACCGAGAAGCTGCTCACCCGCGTACCGTCGGTGTTCACCGCCGAGGTCAACGACGTGCTGCTGGCGGCGTTCGCCCTGGCGTGGGCGCGTCGGCGCGGCGGCCGGGGCGCCGGGAGCGCGGGTGGCGGGGTGGCGGGGACGCTGCTGGACCTGGAGGGCCACGGCCGCGAGGAGGACGTCGCCGGCGCGGCGGATCTGTCCCGCACCGTGGGCTGGTTCACCAGCCTCTATCCCGTACGGCTCGACCCCGGAGCGGTGAATCTCACCGACGCGTTCGCGGGTGGCCCGGCCGCGGGCGAGGCAGTGAAGCGGATCAAGGAGCAGTTGCGGGCCGTGCCCGACAAGGGCATCGGCTACGGCCTGGCCCGGCATCTCAACCCGGCCACCGCACCGGGGTTCACGGGCCTGCCCGAGCCGCAGGTGGCGTTCAACTACCTCGGGCGCTTCACGGTCGCGGACGTCGAGGAGGCGGGCAGCACCACGATCCCCGACTGGACCGTGCTCGCCAGCGCCGCCGGCATCGGCGGCACCGACCCCCGGGTTCCGCTCGCCCACCCCCTGGAGCTCAACGCCCGCACCGACGACGGGCCGCGCGGACCCGAACTGACCGCCACCTGGACCTGGGCGGAGGGCATCCTGGACCGGACCGAGGTCGGCACGCTGGCGGACCTGTGGTTCCAGGCCCTGACGGCCCTCACCGAGCACGCGGAACGCCCCGACGCGGGCGGACTAACCGTCTCGGACGTTTCCCTGAGCCTGCTGAGCCAGGACGAGATCGAATTGCTGGAAGACGAGTGGAGGACCTTGTGATGGCGACGCAGTCCGGACTGCAGGACATCCTGCCGCTGGCCCCGCTGCAGGAAGGACTGCTCTTCCACAGCGTGTACGACGAGGCGGCTCCGGACGTCTACGTCGTGCAGGACACCATGGACCTGGAGGGCGACCTCGACACCGAGGCCCTGCGTGCCGCCTGCCGCACCCTGCTGCGGCGCCACGCCAATCTGCGCGCGGGCTTCCGTTACGCGGGCCTGCGGCGGCCCGTCCAGTTCATTCCGCACGAGGTGACCCTGGACTGGGAAGAACTCGACCTCGCCGGGCTGACCGAGGATGAGCGCACCGCCGCCGCGGACCGGGTACTGGAGGCGGACCGGCGGCGCCGTTTCGACCTCGGCAAGCCGCCGCTGATGCGGTTCACCCTGCTGCGGCTCGGCGACGGCCGGCACCGCTTCATCCTGACCAACCACCACATCCTGCTGGACGGATGGTCGCGCCCCATGCTGCTGCGCGAACTCCTCGCGCTGTACGCGGCCCGGGGCGACGACAGCGGCCTGCCCCGGGTGCGGCCCTTCCGCGACTATCTTCGGTGGCTCGCCGACCAGGACCGGGACGCCGCGGTGGCCGCGTGGCGCGAGGCGCTGGCCGGGCTCGACGGCCCCACCCTGGTGGCGCCCCGGGCCGGCGACCGGCCCGCGGTCGTGCCCGGACGCCTGGACACCGAGCTCGACCCCGGCACGTACCAGGCGCTCGCGGCCCTGGCCCGGGAGCGTGCGCTGACCCTCAACTCGCTGGTGCAGGGCGCCTGGGCGGTCGTCCTCGGCGGGCTGACCGGCCGCGACGACGTGGTGTTCGGCGCCACCGTCTCCGGGCGGCCGCCGGAGCTCGCCGGGGTCGAGACCATGGTGGGCCTGTTCATCAACACCCTGCCCGTCCGGGTGCGGCTGCGGCCCGGCGAGCCGCTCGTGGACATGGTCCGCCGGGTCCAGGACGAGCAGACCCGGCTCCAGGCCCACCAGCAGATCGACCTCGCCGAGGTGCGGCGGCTCGCCGGGGCCAGCGAACTCTTCGACACCACCATGGTGTTCGAGAACTACCCCGTGGAGCTCGGGGCCGGGAACGACAAGCCCGGCGGAGCGAGCGGCCTGTCCGTCGTCGGCGCCCGCAACCGCGACGCCGCGCACTATCCGCTCGCGCTCGTCGCGGTCGGTCGCGGCGGGCTGCGGCTGCGCCTGGACCACCAGCCCGATCTGATCTCCGAGGCCATGGCCCGCGCCGCCCTGGACCGCGTGGTCCGCGTCCTCACCTCGGTCGCCACCGACCCGCGGCGGCCCGTCGGCCGGCTCGACCTGCTCTCCGGCGAGGAACACCGCACCGCCCTCGAGCTCGGCCGCGGCGCGCACACCCCCGTCCCGGACATCGGCCTGCCCGACGCCTTCCGCGCCCAGGCCGCCCGCACCCCGCACGAAATCGCCGTCCGCACCGGCAGCGACGCGCTCGACTACGCCGGACTCGACGCCCGCTCCGACGCGCTGGCGCGCCGCCTGACCCGGCTCGGAGTGCGCTCCGAAACCCCGGTGGCGCTGCTCATGGAGCGCTCGGCGGACCTCATCGTGTCCGCGCTGGGCATCCTCAAGGCGGGCGGCGCGTACGTCCCGCTGCGGGAACGTGACCCGGCCGACCGGCTGCGCCAGCTCACCGGCCTGGCGGCCGTCTCCCTGGTGCTGACCGACCGGGCGAACGCCGACCGCGCCGCGGATCTGGGGCTCACCGTGGTCGTCGTGGACGACAGCGCCCCGGCGGACCCCGAGCCGACGGCGGAAACGTGGGAGCCGCGGACGCGCGTCCAGCCCGACCAGATCGCCTACATCAGCCACACCTCCGGCTCCACCGGCACGCCCAAGGGGGTCGCCGCCACCCACCGCCATGTGCTCGAACTCGTCCACGACCGTTCCTTCGCCGGCAGCGCCCACACTCGGATCCTGGTCCACTCGCCGCACGCCTTCGACGCCTCCACGTACGAGATGTGGGTGCCGCTGCTGACCGGCGGCACCGCCGTCGTCGCCCCACCCGGCGACCTCGACGCCGGCCTGCTCGGCAAGCTGCTCGCGGAGCACGAGATCACCGGACTGTTCCTGACCACCGGGCTCTTCCAGCTCGTCGCCGACGAGGCGCCCGAACACTTCGCGGGCCTCGAGGAAGTGTGGACCGGTGGCGAGGCGGTCCCCGCCGCGTCGATCCGCCGTGTGATGCGGGCCTGCCCCGACACGACCGTCATCGACGTGTACGGGCCCACCGAGACGACCACGTTCGCGGTGCGCCACCGGCTTCCCCGAGGTCAGGAGGTCCCGGCCGCCGTCCCCATCGGCAGCCCCCTGGACAACACCCGGCTGATGGTCCTCGACACCGGGCTGCGCCTCGTGCCGCCCGGCACGGCGGGCGAGCTGCACATCGCCGGTGCGGGCCTGGCACGTGGCTACTGGCGGCGCCCCGGCATCACCGCGGAACGCTTCGTCGCCGACCCGTACGGCCCACCGGGCACCCGGATGTACCGCACCGGCGACCTGGTGCGCTGGAGCCCCGACGGCGTCCTCGAATACCTCGGGCGCGCCGACGAACAGGTGAAGCTGCGCGGGTTCCGCATCGAACTCGGCGAGATCGAGGCGCTGCTGGGCCGCCACCCCGACGTCGCCCAGACCGTCGTCACCGTCCATGAGCCGCGCCCCGGCGACCGGCGCCTGGTCGCCCACCTCGTCGCCGAGCACGGCACCGCCCCGGCTCCCGAGGACTTACGGGCGCATGTCGCCGCCGAACTCCCCGACTACATGGTGCCCGCCGCGTTCGTCGTCCTGGACGCGCTGCCGCTGACCGGCAACGGCAAGGTGGACCGCAGGGCCCTGCCCGCGCCCGACACCGGATCGGCCCTCGCCACCGGGCCGGGCCGCGCCCCGCGCAGCCCTCAGGAGGACATCCTGTGCGGCCTCTTCGCGGAGGTCCTCGGCCTGCCGTCGGTCGGCATCGACGACGACTTCTTCGACCGCGGCGGACACTCGCTGCTCGCCACCCGGCTCGCCGGGCGCATCCGTTCGGTGCTCGGAGCCGAGCTGGCCGTGCGGCAGTTGTTCGACACGCCCACCGTGGCCGGGCTCGCCCGCGCCCTGGACACGGCCGGATCGGCCCGTACGGCGCTGGCGCCCATCACACCGCGCCCCGACCGGGTCCCCGCCTCCTTCGCCCAGCGCCGGCTGTGGTTCCTGCACCGCTTCGAGGGACCCTCCCCGACGTACAACATCCCCTTCGCGCTCAGGCTCACCGGCGAGCTGGACCGCACGGCGCTGCGGGACGCGCTCGTCGACGTCGCGGAGCGCCACGAGTCGCTGCGCACGGTCTTCGCCGAGGACGCCGAAGGCCCGTACCAGGTCGTCCTGCACGGCCGGGAGGCCCGGCCCGCGCTGACCGTCGTACCCGACGTGCCGCCGGACCGCCTGGAGCGGGAGATCGCCGCCGCCGCCGGGTACGCCTTCGACCTGTCCAGTGAACTCCCCTTGCGTGCCTGGCTGTTCGAGACGGGGGAGCGGGAGCACGTGCTGTTGCTCCTCGTTCACCACATCGCGGGTGACGGCTGGTCGGTGCCGCTGCTCGCCCGCGACATCGTCTCCGCCTACGCAGCGCGGCGCACCGGCGCCGCCCCCGACTGGCAGCCGCTGCCCGTCCAGTACGCCGACTACAGCCTGTGGCAGCACGAGGTGCTCGGCTCGGAGGACGACGAGAACAGCCTGATCGCCCGCCAGCTCGCCTACTGGAAGCAGACCCTGGCCGGACTGCCGGACGAACTCGCCCTGCCCGTGGACCGGCCGCGCCCCGCCACCTCCGCCCATCGCGGCGAACGCGTCCCCTATGAGGTGCCCGGACCGCTGTACGAGCGGATCCGCTCCTTGGCCCGGGCCACCAAGGCCAGCCCCTTCATGGTGGTCCAGGCCGCGGTGGCCGCGCTGCTCACCCGGCTCGGGGCGGGCACCGACATCCCGCTGGGCACCCCGGTGGCCGGCCGCACCGACGACGCCCTGGACGACCTCGTCGGCTTCTTCGTCAACACGCTGGTGCTGCGCACCGACACCTCGGGCAACCCCACCTTCCGTGAGCTGATCACCCGCGTCCGGGACACGGACCTGGCGGCGTACGCCCATCAGGACCTGCCCTTCGAGCGGCTGGTGGAGGCGCTCAACCCCAGGCGCTCGCAGTCCCGGCACCCGGTGTTCCAGACCATGCTCACCTTCAACAACACGGGGCAGCGGCAGGCGCCGGCGGACGCGGCGGCCCCCGAGGACGGCGTGGGGGCGCCGGGCCTTGAGGTCGAGCGCGTGGCCTCGGACACCGGTACGGCCAAGTTCGACCTGCTGTTCTCCTTCGCCGAGCGGCACGGCCCCGACGGCACCCCCGATGGGCTGAGCGCGGGTGTTGAATTCAGCACCGACCTGTTCGAGCGGGATACGGCGGATCAGCTCGTCGCGCGGCTTCTGCGGCTGCTGGAGGCCATGACGGCCCAGCCGCAGGCAAGGCTCGGCGAGGTGCCGCTCCTCGACGACGGCGAACGGGCCAGGGCGCTGAGCGGCGTACAGGGCGCCGCCCGCCCCGCGCGGTCCGCCTCGCTGTCCGAGCGGTTCGAGACGGCCGTCGACCGCACCCCGCACGGTATCGCCGTGGAAACCGCGGCCGGTGCGATCGGCTACGCGGAGCTGAACGCGCGCGCCAACCGCCTCGCGCGACTGCTCATCGACCGCGGGGTGGGGCCCGAGGACCTCGTGGCGGTCGCCCTGCCCCGGTCGGCCGACCTGGTCACCGCCCTCACCGCGGTCCTCAAGGCCGGTGCCGGGTACCTTCCCGTCGACCCGGAGTACCCGGCCGGCCGTATCGCGTACATGCTCGAGGACGCCCGTCCCGCCCTCGTGCTGACCACCCGCGAACTCGCCGCGGCGCTCCCGGAAGCGGTCGCCGGCCGGACGATCGCGGTCGACGGACGGGAGACCGCCGCGGCGCTCGCCGCGCACCCCGCCACCGACGTCACCGAGGCCGAGCGCGCCAGGCCGCTCGACCCCGCGCACCCGGCGTACGTCATCTACACCTCGGGCTCGACCGGGCGCCCCAAGGGCGTGGCCATGCCCGCCGGGGCCCTCGCCAACCTCCTGGACTGGCACCAGGCCCAGCTGCCGGGCGGGCCGGGCACCCGGGTGGCGCAGTTCACCGCGGTCAGCTTCGACGTCTCCGTCCAGGAAATCCTCTCCGCGCTGCTGCACGGCAAGACCCTGGTGGTCTGCCCCGAGGATGTGCGCCGCGACCCGGCCCGGCTGGCCCGGTGGCTGCACGACACGGCCGTCCAGGAGCTGTACGCGCCCAACCTGGTCATCGACGCCGTGTGCGAGGCCGCCACCGCCCAGCGGCTCGAACTGCCCCACCTCACCGACCTGGTGCAGGCCGGTGAGGCACTGACCCCGCACGGCGCCATCCGCACCTTCTGCGCCGCCCGCCCCGCCGTGCGGCTGCACAACCACTACGGGCCCGCCGAGACCCACGTGGTGACGGCGGGCCGGCTCCCGGCGGACACCGACGCCTGGACGCCCGGCGCGCCCCCCATCGGACGGCCCGTCGACAACACCGCCGTGCGGCTGCTCGACCCCTGGCTGAACCCGGTGCCGCCGGGGGTCCCCGGGGAGCTGTACGTCGCCGGAGCCGCCCTGGCCCGCGGCTACATCGGCCGCCCCGACCGCACCGCGGAGCGGTTCGTCGCCGACCCCTACGGCCCGCCGGGCACCCGGATGTACCGCACCGGCGACCTGGCCCGCCTCACCCGTGACGGACACCTCACCTACCTGGGGCGCACCGACACCCAGGTCAAGATCCGCGGGTTCCGCATCGAGCCGGGCGAGATCGAGGCGGTCCTCACCGCGGCCCCACAGGTGGCGCGGGCGGCCGTGGTCATACGCGAGGACCGGCCCGGGGACCGGCGACTGGCCGCCTACGTGGTCGCGGCGCACGGTCAGGAGCCCGAGCCGGGCCGCTTGCGCGAGCACGCCGCCCGGCACCTGCCCGACCACATGGTGCCCGCCGCGTTCGTCACCCTGGACACGTTGCCGCTGACGCCCAACGGCAAGCTCGACCGGGCCGCCCTCCCGGCGCCCGAGTACCGGGCCGGCGCGGCGTCGCGGCCCCCGAGGACGCCCGAGGAGCGCGCTCTGTGCGCCCTGTTCTCCGAGGTCCTGGGCGTCGAGGAGGTCGGCGCCGACGACGAGTTCTTCGACCTCGGCGGCCACTCCTTCCTCGCCGCCCGGCTCGTCGGCCGGATCCGTGACGAGATGGGCGGCGAGCTGCCCGTACGCGCGGTCTTCGACGCCCCGTCACCGGCCGCGCTGGCCCGCCTGCTGACGGGCGAGGCGGCCGCGTACGGCGCGGACGGCAAGGCCGCGGACCGCGACTCGACCGGGGTGCTGCTGCCCCTGCGCACCCGCGGCACGGCCGCGCCGCTGTTCTTCCTGCACCCGGGAGGCGGCTTCAGCTGGTGCTACTCGGGACTCGTCCGCCACCTCGGCGCCGATGTGCCGGTCTACGGCATCCAGGCCCGCGGCCTCGACGGCGCCGGGCCGCTCCCGGCGTCCATGGACGAGATGACCGAGGACTATCTCGCCCGGATCCGCTCCGCGCAGCCGCACGGCCCCTACCGGCTCGCCGGCTGGTCCTTCGGCGGGCTGACCGCGCAGGCCCTGGCCGTCCGGCTGCGCGCGGAGGGCGAGGAGGTCGGGATGCTCGCCGTGCTCGACTCCTATCCGCCGGGGGAGCACAGTGACCACTCGGAGCCGGTGGAGCACGAAGTCGTCGCGAACAATCTGCGGGCCATGGGATTCACCTTCGACATGGCCGAGCTCCTAGCAGACCAGGAGGGGGTTCTGCTGCGTTTCCGGGAGTTCCTGCAAGCCGGGAATCACCCCATGGCCCACCTCGATCACCTTGAGGTCCAGGACGTCCTGGCCCTCAAGGACGTCTATGTCAACAATGTCCGCATCATGCGGCGCTTCACGCCGGAGTTCTTCGACGGGGACATGCTTTTCGTCTCCGCGGAACGGAAACCGGAGGCCGACCGGGAAACCCTTCTGAATGTCAACTTGTGGCAACCCCTGGTGGGCGGGTCGATCGAGATCTGCCGCATAGACTCGAACCACGGAGATCTGATGACCGACGCCCGCCACGCGGCACGCATCGGCCGCTTTCTCGCCGACCGGCTGTGAGCCGTGAGCGTAGCTCAAGCGGAAGACTACGAATCCTTCGAGAAGGAGCGAATCGCATGAGTACCAACCCCTTCGAGGACCCCGAGGGCACCTATCTCGTGCTCGTCAACGACGAGGGACAGCACTCCTTGTGGCCGGCGTTCGTCGAGGTCCCGGAAGGATGGCGCACCGTCCTCGCCGAGGCCATCCGGGACGCGGCGCTGGAATACGTCAACACCCACTGGACCGATATGCGCCCCAAGAGCCTGATCAAGGCCATGGAAAGCGCCGGCACGGCCTGAGCCGCGGTACTGCCGGACCGCCGTGTGGCCCGCCCCGCCGGGACGCCTGAAAGGCGTCGTACCGGAGAGGGCGGGCCACACCTTTGCCTTGAGAGGACAGAGATGCCGTTCGTTCATGTCAACGGAATACAGCTCCACTATGAGGACGCCGGCGCCGGCACGGGCGAGCCGGTCGTGATGATCCAGGGGACCGGCGGCGGCCGCACCGTGTGGCAACTGCACCAGGTGCCCGCCCTCACAGCGGCCGGATTCCGCGTGATCACCTTCGACAACCGCGGCATACCGCCGACATCGGCGTGGACCGAGGGGTTCACCCTTCAGGACATGGTCGGTGACGTGGCGGGACTCATCGAGCACCTCGGTATCGGCCCCTGCCGGATCGTCGGCACCTCCTTGGGCGCCTTCATCGCACAGGAACTCGCCCTGTCCCGGCCCGAACTCGTGCGCAAAGCCGTCCTCATGGCCACCCGGGGCCGCACCGACGCGCTGCGCGCCGCGATCACCCGTGCCGAGATCGACCTGTATGACGCCGGGGTGGAACTCCCGGTCCGGTACGCCGCCGTCACGCGCGCCCTGAAGTCGCTGTCCCCGCGGACCCTCGACGACAGTGAGGCGATGGCCGACTGGCTGGATCTGTTCGAGATGTCGCCCGCGGCCGGGCCCGGGCAGCGAGCCCAGATGGAGGTGAGCAAGCTGGACCACCGCCTTGCCGCCTACCGCGGCATCCGGGTCCCCTGCCAGGTCATCGCCTTCGCGGACGACCTGGTCACTCCTCCGCATCTGGCGCGCGAGGTCGCCGACGCCATCCCCGGAGCGGAGTACGAACTCATCGAGGGCTGTGGCCACTACGGCTATCTGGAAGACCCCGCGACCGTGAACAAGACGATGGTGGGGTTCCTCGCCTGAGGACAGACAAGAACCGGGACGCGGAGGAAAAGAAGGGGAGGGGGGAGGGTGTCCGGCCGGGGGTACCGGACGACCCTCCCCCCTCGTCTCAGGGGTTGGCTCAGGGGCCGGCCGCTACTGCCCCGGGCCGGGCCGCGCGTACGGCGTCCGTCGGCCCGTCGGCTCCCCGGCCCCGTCCTCGGCCGGGCCCGACACGGCGGACGGCTGCCGGCCGGCCCTGGACGTGCCGCCCGGCCACCAGTTCCACGGTCCGAGTGCCGTCATCAGCGCCGGCAGCACGAAGATCCGGATGACCACGGCGTCCAGCAGGATGGCCGCCGCGAGCCCCACGCCCAGCTGCTTGAACTCGACCGCGTTGAGCGTGCCGAAGATCGCGAACACGGCCACCATGACGATCGCGGCACTGGTCACGACGCCCGCCGAGCGGGTGATGCCCTCACGTACGGAGTCCTTCACGGAGACGCCGTCCACTGCCGACTCCCGGATCCGGCTGACCACGAACACGTGGTAGTCCATGGACAGTCCGAACAGCACCACGAACAGGAACAGCGGAAGCCACGACACGACCGTGCCCGAGCTGTCGAAGTCGAGCAGGCTCTCTGCCCAGGTGTGCTGGAAGACCGCCACCAGGACACCGAACGAGGCAGCCGCGGAGAGCAGGTTCAGCAGCACCGCGGACACCGCCACGGCCAGAGAGCGAAAGATCACAGCCATGGTGCCGAAGGTCAGCAGCAGGACGAAGCCCACCACCCAGGGCATCCGCTCCTCCAAGTGGCCCGTGAAGTCGGCGCCCTGGGCCACCGCGCCGCCGACCGCGCTCTCGGCGTCCGGAACCTTGTCCAGCGCCTGGGGCACCCACCCGCGCAGCACCTCCAGCGACTCGGTGGCCTTGGGGTTCTTCGGCGGGTACGGCGTGCCCACGTCGACGGTGTGCACCCGGCGGTCCTCGGACTCGCGGACCACCGGAGCCTGGTCGTGCGCGAACAGGCTGTTGCCGTCGGTACGGGCGATCAGCCCCTTCAGAGCGGCCTTGACCCGGTCGGCCTCGTCGCCGGGAGCCCGTACCGCCACCTTGTGCACGGTTCCCTCGCTCGGGAAGGCGTCGGTGAGCCGGTCCGTCGCCTGTACCACCGGGATGTCCCGTGACAGGTCGTCCTGGCCGGGCTGCTTGAGCTTCATGTCCAGGGCGGGCAGGGCGAGCAGCAGCAACGCGCCGACCGACACCACGAGCGTGAGAACCGGCCTGAGCAGCGCCGGGCGCAGCAGCGCCGGCCACATCCGCGACTCGCCGGAGCGCATCGTGAGCCGCCACAGGAACGGCACCCGAGGACGGTCCACCCAGCGGCCCAGCTTGGCGAGGAGGGCGGGCAGCACGGTCACCGAGCCGAGGACCGCGACCGCCACGACGATGATCGAACCGGTGGCCAGGGAGGCGAAGGTCGCCTCCTGGGCCAGATAGAGCCCGGCCATCGCCACGATCACGGTGGTGCCGGACACCACGACGGTGTGCCCCGACGTCTCCGCGGCGATCTCGATGGCGTCGATATGGGACTTGCCCTTACGCCGCTCCTCTCGCTCCCGCTTGAGATAGAAGAGCGAGTAGTCGACGCCGACGGCCATGCCCATGAGCAGGATGACATTGCTCACCGCGCTGGTCTCCGGCAGTACATGGGAGGCCAGCGACGACAGCCCCATCGCGCAGACCACACAGGACAGGGCGAGCAGCACGGGCACTCCGGCGGCGATGATCGCGCCGAAGACCACGAGCAGGATCAGCAGGGTCAGCGGAACGCTGATCAGCTCCGCCTTCCTGAAGTCCTTGCCGATGGTGTCCGACATGCCCTTCGCCGTCGAGCCCGTGCCCACCTGTTCGATCCTGAGCCCATCGTGCTCACGATCGGCCTCGGCGCTCGCGTCGAGCAGCGGCACCACCCGGTTGACGGCGTCGTCCTTGTCACCCTTCATCGTCACCGGCACCAGCAGGGCCTTGCCGTTCGGCGCGGGGACCGGCTCACCGACGCTCTCCACCTCGGGAAGCGCCTTCATCCGGTCGGTGACGTCCTTCGCCGCCCGCTGCGCTGTCCGCTCGTCCAGCCTCCCGCCGGAGTCGGCGGTGATGAGCACGTTCTCCTCGGCCTTCTCGGTGAAGTCCCCCGAAGAGACGATCTTGCCCGCTCGCCCCGACTCCCGGACCCCGGACTCGTCGGCATCGAGTTTATTCGTGCCGGCGGCGCCGCCCAGGAAGAGACACAGGGCCACGAACACGACCCACAGTCCTATCGCGGACCACGGATGTGTGGCGCTCCATCGCGCGACCCGTAGCGTTGCCGGTTTCTTTCGCACCGTCTGCGTCCTTCCAGTGTTGCGGAACCGCTGGGGCGGCTACCGGGGTTGTGACGTCAAAACGCTAGTTCCGCGACCCGGACATGGATACGAGGTAAACCGCCTCGGCAGCCATTGTTTCCCGCAACCCTCAGCCTGTGGGAAACCTCAGTGTGGCAGCTGCGGGAACCCGTACTCGCCCAGGAAAAAAACTTGACCGGGGGAACTGGGGAGATTAGTTTCTATTTCGGTCCATGCTTTCCGGTGGAGCAAAAATCCATCGGCAGGTAATTGCCACACCGTGAAGTTCAGTCAAGGGGAAACAATGGAAACCGCGGTCATTACTCGGCAGCATGTTGCCAAGATCGTCCAGGAAAAGGGATTAGACCTTTTTATGGACCGGATGATCGACCGTCTCGACGAGGCGTTCAGAGAGGAAAACCGACGGGGCATCACCCCGGCACGCGACGGATTCCTGCGCGGTCCGGGGGACACGGCCGTCCTCGAATGGATGCCGCACCACCAGCCCGGCGACTCGATCACCATCAAGACCGTGGCGTACACGCCCACGAATCCGTCCACCCACCAACTGCCCACCATCGTCGGCACGATAGCCCGCTACGACGATGTGACCGGCCGTCTGCTGGCCATCTGTGACGGCATCCTGCCCACCGCCATCCGCACCGGCGCCGCCTCCGCCATCGCGAGCCGTCTGCTCGCCCGCCCCGACAGCCGGGTGCTCGGCCTGGTGGGCGCCGGCGCGCAGGCGGTGACCCAGGCCCATGCGCTCAGCCGGATCTTCCCGCTGGAGCGGATTCTCGTCCACGACATCGAGCCCGCCCATGCCACGTCCTTTGCCGAGCGCGCGGAATTCCTCGGCATCGAGGTGGAAGTGGCATCCGTCACGGAGATCGAGGCGGCCTCGGACATCATCTGCACCGTCACCTCGGTCGGGGTCGGGGACGGCCCGGTCCTCCACGGCGAGCGGCTGCGCCCGCACGTCCACATCAACGCCATCGGCGCCGACCTGATCGGCAAGTACGAGCTGCCGCGGTCCGTGCTGAAGTCCGCCTTCGTCACCCCCGACCACCGGGGCCAGGCGCTGCGCGAGGGGGAGTGCCAGCAGCTCGACGAGAGCGACCTCGGCCCCGACCTGCCGGAGCTGTGCGCCGACCCGGCCCTCGCCGAGGCACAGCGGGAGAAGCTGTCTGTCTTCGACTCGACCGGATTCGCGCTGGAGGACCACGTGGCCTTCGACGTGTTCCTCGAACTCGCCGAGGCGGCCGGCATAGGCGACCGAGTGCGGCTGGAACACCTGCCGGAAGACGCGCTCGATCCGTACTCCTTCGCATGACGGCGAGAGGTGCTCGACGCGGCGCGGGTCCACGTCGTCGAGCACCTCTCCACCTGTCAGGACTCCAGATACCGCAGGACCGCCAGGATCCGCCGGCTGTAGCCGGTGGTGTGGGACAGGTCGAGCTTGTCGAAGATCGTGTTGAGGTTCTTCTCCACCGAGCTCAGCGAGATATGCAGCTTCTGAGCGATCGCCGTGTTGGTGTGGCCCTGCGCCAGAGCCTCCAGGACGCTGCGCTCGCGCGGGGTGAGCCGGGCGAGCGGGTCACCGTGCGTGGTACGGATGACCAACTGACGCACGACCTCCGGGTCGATGGCCGCGCCACCGGCGTGAATCCGCTCCAGGGCGTCCAGGAATTCCTCGATCTGGGCGACGCGGTCCTTCAGGAGATACCCGATCCGTTCCGCGTTGGAGGCCAGTAGCTGGGCCGCGTAGTTGCGCTCCACGTGCTGCGACAGCACGAGCAGGCCGATATCGGGCCAGCGCTTACGGATCTCCAGCGCGGCCCGCAGCCCATCGTCGGTGTGAGTCGGCGGCATCCGGATGTCGACGACGACCATGTCGGGCGTCTGTTCCTCGACCTCCTTCATGAGGGTCACCGCGTCGCCCACCGCCGCGACGACCTCATGTCCCTCTTCGACGAGCAGACGCACCAATCCCTCCCGTAGCAGGGTCGAGTCCTCCGCGAGGATCACGCGCATGGAAGCTCCGCGGTAATGGTCGTGGGTCCCCCGAGGGGGCTGTCGATGTGCAGCAGACCGTCGAGCGCGCCCACCCGGCTGCGCAGCCCGGTCAGTCCGCTGCCCGCCGGCTCCGCTCCGCCGGTGCCATTGTCCTGGATCCGTACCACGAGCACGGCGCCGTGTAGCGCGAGTCGTACCGAGATGGCCGTGGCGCCGGAGTGCTTGGCAGCGTTGGTCACGCTCTCCGACACCACGAAGTACGCCGCGGTATCCACCGCTTGCGGCAGCGTACGGTCGACCTGGAAATCCATCCGGATGGGGATGGAGCATCGCTCGGAGACCCCGCCCAGTGCTTCCTTCAGCCCCAGGCTGTCCAGGGCGGAGGGATAGACCCGCCAGGCCGCCTCCCGCAACTCGGTGATGACCTCTTGGGATTCCTGGTGCGCCTGGTGCAGCAAGGCGTCCACATGCTCGGGGTTGCGGCTGCGGCTGCGGCGCGCCCGGCCGAGCAGCATGGCGAGCGCCACCAGACGCTGCTGGACACCGTCGTGGAGATCGCGCTCGATCCGCCGGCGCTCGGCGTCGACAGCCTCGACCACGGCGGCCCGGCTGGTGGCCAGTTCGTCGATGCGCAGCCGCAGCAACTCCCCCTCGGAAGGCCCGAAACACTCGCGCGCCAGCCGGGCGTCCAGTGCCGCCAGCGAGTAGATGCCCTGCACGTCAAGGAAGAGCAGCACGCCACCGAGCAACGCCTGGCTGAGGAGCTCCTGCAGGTCGAGATGGCCCTGGAGCAGCCGTACGGCCAGCACCACGGCCAGGATGACGCCGACCCCCAACAGACCGATCACAACGCCGCACAGCACCCCCGTGTAGCTGCGGACCGCCAGATAGCGCAGGATCTTCTGGTCGGACGCCTTGTAGTGCTCGGGGAAGCGGTCGCCGAAGAAGACGAAACGGCGCACCCGGTCCAGCGCCGTGAGCCGACGGGCGCCGGCGAAGAGTGCGGCCAGGGCGCGGGGCCGGGTGCGCGGCCACGGAAGGAAGGCCGCCACGGCCGTGCCGACGATCAGTAAGTACATCAACCCGAGCATCGCCGTGCAGCAGCCGAGGAGCGCTCCGGGAATCCTGCGCGGCAACGAGGGTGCCGTCGCCATCGTGACGCCGTTCTTGCCGGCGCTTAGGCCGGGCGGGCCGGGAAACGGATCATCGGTGGCGATATTGCTTAAATCCCCCTGCACGGGCGCCAAGCGTAGCCCGGCCGCCCGGCCGGAGCAAGATCGCCCGGATGGTGGCGCGGGGAGCAGGCCGGAGGGGCCCGGGCGCAGACCCTGACTCATGAAGCCCGGTGCCGCCTGCCCCGGTCCCGGTCCCGGTCCCGGTCGCGGTCGCGGAAGCGCACGACCACGTACACCGCGATGGCCACCAGGACCACGACCAGAACGGCCTTGGACAGGATGGAGACGTAGGCCTCCACCTCGTCCCACTGGTCGCCCAGCCAATAACCGGCCATCACCAGCACGGAGTTCCAGATCAGGCTGCCCATCGTGGTCAGCAGGGCGAAGACAGGCAGCGGCATGCGCTCGACCCCGGCCGGAACGGAGATGAGGCTGCGGAAGATGGGCACCATGCGGCCGAGGAAGACCGCCTTGGTGCCGTGTTTCTCGAACCACTCCTCCGTACGCTCCAGGTCGGACGTCTTCACCAGCGGCAGCTTGGCCCAGATGGCGTGCATGCGCCTGCGGCCGATGAGCATGCCTGTCCAGTACAGGACCAGCGCGCCCACGACCGAGCCGAGCGTGGTCCAAAGCAGCGCCGAGGCCAGGCTGATCACGCCTTGCCCCGCCGCGAACCCGGTCAGAGGCAGGATCACCTCGCTGGGCAGCGGCGGAAAAAGGTTCTCCAGCGCGATGGCCAGACCGGCTCCCGGCCCGCCCATCGCGTCGACGAGGTCCGCGGCCCAGCCGGCGATGCCGTCCGAGGGTTCCTGGGGCAGAGCCAGGTTCATCCAGTGCATGCGTGGTCTCCAACATGGCGGTCAGGCGCCGGGGGCGCTTCCCGCACCTGGCGCCTGACCATGCTAGAAATCGCAGCTCAGTGAAGATATGAGGATTACCGCCCGGCCCGGTGGTGTTCTCCGCAGCGTTGATCCTGCGGGAAACCGGAGGTCCTGCGCGGAGAAACGGTCGTGGTGGTCGGACTGATGGTGGGTGTGGAGCCGGCGGTGGCGGCGTTCGTCAACCCGATTCTGGACCGGCTCCGGCAGGACGGCGGTTCAGGCACGGGGTGGGCCGCAGCCACCGGTGGTTGTGGTGGCCACCGGGCTGCTCGTGGCGAGCGTGGTGAGGTCGAGCGTTCTGCTGTGCCGGTCAACTCGCGGGTCGCTTAGGGCACGTATCGAGTCGTGATCAATCTGCGGGATGTGCCTTCGTGGAACGGTCTGGTCCGGTAGACCGTCGTACGTGACGCGGATACAACTGA
>NZ_JBEXHC010000035.1:1288-28642 GCF_040607655.1 Streptomyces sp. NPDC005266 | reverse complement strand
GCCACCAGGCGACAGCCCGACACAGCCACTACCAACGACGATCCGCCGACGAACCTGCTGGATAGATCACGAAACCGCACTGGAGTACTAGCCGCGCTCGCCGAATCCTTGCGGCCGTCCGACCTGCGGAAGATGAGCACCGCTTGCCGTTCCGCCTGGGAAGCCGCGTTCACTGACGCCACCAAGTCAAAGTCGCCACTGGGCAGCTGGCGCTTCCATGAACGCCGCACCCGGATCGTCACGCCTGAATTCCTGCAGCGCGAATACACCGAAGGCGGGAAAAGCCTTGCCACCCTTGCCAGAGAAGCAGGCGTGCCCATCGCGCACGTGGTCCGCCATGCCAAGAACCTCGGCGTCGTCGTTCACCGAGGAGGGGTCCGCCCGCCGGTATTCAACGACGACTGGCTCCGCGAGCAGTACCTCACACACAAACGGACCGGCCGTGATATTGCTGAGGAAGTTGGCACCCACCGCGAGGCCGTCGGCCGTCGGCTCGAACAACTCGGTGTTCAGCGCAGGCCATCAGGCCGCAGTATTCCCGCTCTCATGACGAAGCTCGACACGTCAATCCCACCCGATATTCGAGCAGTAGCGGAAGAGACTCTGCATGGCTGGCGTCGCCTACGCCGCTTCCAGATCAGCATATATTTTCCGACGCTCGCAAGCAGCGCCAACTACCTCGACCTCCGGCCGGGAACGCTCACCATGCAGCTCGACCAACTGGAGTGCGCTGTTGGAGCGGAACTATTCCGCCGCTCGGTCCGACACGCACCACAAAGCCCCACCAGACGAGGAGTCCGGCTCCTGCATGATCTCGACCGCGATGACGTCCGGAAACTCATGCACGACGCGCTCGGATCGAGAATCGAGGAGATCCCCGATCAAGACGCCATCAGTGCCGCAATCGCCGCAGCCGACGGTGAGCGCGGCGCGCTGACCGATCTTCATGCCCCCTCCCAGCACACCGACCAGCTCCACATCCCTCCTCCGCTGCTGCCGCTTCTGAGGCATCTCTTCGCTCGAAGCGATCAGGAAACCTGCCTGGCTCAGATCCACTCAGCCACCGGCATGTCGACGACCACGGTCTTCAAGCAACTCAAACGTCTCGAAGCAGCCGGCTGGCTCAACGGACGACGCGAAACCACGGCCGAACGCCCCAGGGGCGGCCGAGGCCGCACCTACTACTCGCTGACGCCTCTCGCACAGCGCCTCCAACCGTCGCTCACGCAGTTCACGGAGACCAAATGAGCAGGACAGCCCGGAGGAAAAGGACACGATCGTGGAACAGCACCGTGGACATAGCACTGGGATCTACAGCGGAACGCCCAGGTCACATCATCGCCAGTGGCCAACGGCGGCCTCATGGCCAATAGGACACGGGGATGGAAATAATGCTCCGCGGACGAGTAGTTCCCCTCTTTGTGTGAAGGACTTCCCCGGTCGGCGTCTCCACTGCTGACCGCTGTCCAGAAGAGCCGCTCCTGGACAGCGACTCTCCGCCATCGGCATGCGCTGGACGCAGTCCGCCACATTCGGGGAGGAGGAGCGCGGGGAGTGCAGAGACTGCCGTTGCAGCGGACCGCACTTCCTCCTCCCCCGCACTACTGATCTACATCGGCCTGGCCCTCACGATCCGCGTGTCGCTTCCACGGGTAGCTGTCCCAACCCGCATCCAAGATCGTATTACGTCCAAGGTTCCTGCCGACAAGAGCAGTGGTGAGGGAATACGTCGACGTCAAAGGGTCTTCATGGCGTTCACGGAAGAGCTGGCTTACCGACATGTCCCTCAGCGTTACAAGGTGCTCCAGTTCTGTGGCACTGCAGACGGTCACGGGTATGTTCGTGTGCGGCTGCATCTCCTTCTGGAAGGGAGCGTTGGCGGTGTGAAAGGGCTCCATGGTCACGACGAGACCGTGCACGGGTCGGTCTGCTGGGATGTGTCTGAAGCTCGGATTCCTGTCGGTGATCAATGCTGCTGTAGTTTCCAGCTGCTTATAGGCGTGCTTGATCTGGCGCAGCGCTGCGCTGGTACGATCCAGCACGCCAAGACGTAGCTGTTGGGCAGGGCGCGTGGACTTCACTTCTACAAGCAGGACCAGGTCGTCGAAGACGACGATCCAGTCGACGCTGCGTCGCTCGTCCCGGTAGATGATCTCGGCGTAGACCTCAGCATCGGCAAGTTGGCCAAGCTGGCGTCCTACGTACTGCTCGAAGAGGTCCCCGAGTTCTCTGGCGAAGTCGTCTCCGAAATGGGCGATGCCCATGTAGTACAGACCGAGAGGGCTGCCCTTGGGAATGATCAGGTGGGATGAGGGGGCAAGGTAGCCCGCGCCGAAGCCGGACAAGAAGGGGCGACCTCGCAAAGGGTTGTACTCAAAGCGGCGCAGGTGGGCGTCCCGACTCAATCGGCCCTTTTCGTTTTCGGCCTTAAATGTGTCCAGGTCGACAACGAAGTGACGCTCAGCTACGTCTCGTATGGTGCGCGCGGGAATGATGGAGCAGATCTGCTCCATCTGAGGCTGGCTCAGCCACTTGGGAACGAAGCGCCCTTCGTTCCGCAGGGCGGCTACTTGAAGAAGCTGGGTGATGCCGACGTAGTCGGACAGGGAGCAGCCGAGAAGTTGTTCGGTCCATCCGTCCACGAGGCAGGTGGGGGTGTGGGCCGGCGTCGTCTGGCCGAACAGGGCGGCTGTGCGAGCGAGATCGTTGAAGCCAGACTCCTGGTAGGTGAACTGTTCGCCCGAGGTACGAAGCAGCCAGCTGGCGACAGATTCTGCGCTGCCGTTTTGACGGATCATGGGATCGGTCAACGCCGCATACGCGGCGAGCATAGCCATCAGATCGTTCTCGGTGCAGTTGCCGTCCCCGCGGTACTCGTTCCCGTAGGCGAGGCTGGTGCGCGCGACATCGGCGAGAGCCCACGGCGTGTATTTGCGGTACGGGCTGTTCCACCACGTGTCGCTCTGCCAGCGAGCTGAGGCAGCGGCGATGACAGGCAGAAGGACGCTGGGACGCTGCTGTCTGACCCGCTGTACGTACTCGTGATCCGTGACCAGCCGGTCGTAGAGGAATGCCGCCATGGATCAAGCGTGGCTGGCTGAGTGGAGCGCTGTCGATGGAATTTTGCTCCTCCTTGTGGATTGTCGAGGAAAGTCAATCACCTGCTCACCTCGGTGATGGCGTCCGCGATCAGAACCGGCAAGTGGTTGATCGCGCGTTCCAGAAGCCGCTCGATCGGGACGGCATGCTGGCTGTTGTCGACGTTGATGAGCGCGCCCCAGGTCGCGGGTTGGTACCGGGAGAGCATGGAGAGCGCGTACAGGACCGCCCACCAGGCCATCAGCGGGTGCATCTCCCTATTCATCGGCGGGAGCACGGGCAGGAAGTACCGGTCTCCGGTGTAACTGCGGGTCATGGCCCTCAGGTGGGCCAATCGTTCGGCTCCGGTTGCATTTCCGTCGAATCCTGTCCCCAGAGGCATCTGCCAGTTGATCGTGAGTTCGCCTCTGTCCCGGTTGTAGGTGCCGTAGTCCGGAGGCGCCTCCGAGCCGAGGCTGAGAGCGCGGCTGGTCACGTAGCTGTCGTGCTGGGCGACGGCCGGATACGAGGTCAGGAAGTCGATTAGCGCCTCGCGGGTGCCGGCATCGACGACCCGGGCGGGGATATTGCACACGGGGACGCTCAGGAGAGAGTGCTCGTGCGTGCCGATGCCGCCCTCGTCCACGTGCAGCGGGATGAGCCGGTCCCTGGTGGTAAGCGGGTAGCGGATGTTGGGGGGCAGTAGGTCCCACACGTCTTCCAGGCGCACCGGTTGCTTCTCCCATACCGGTGAGTCGAGGGCTTCGCTGACCCTCACGAAACTGCCTTGGGTGCCAGGCGGGTCGGTGCGGATCTGGATATCAGGGAAGAGCAGGTGGAACCCGGTAGTCTTGATCCCGTGAGAGGTGAGGTTCCAGTCCTCGCCCTTGAGGGTCCAGGCGGCGGCCGCGATGGCGCGTCCGGCCTGACTGAGGCCGTAGAAGACCTGCATGGGACGCGTCGCAGTTCCTACTGCGGCGGCGGCCTGGAACGTCTGCTCCGACTGTTCGAGAGCAGCCGCGTAGGTCTTTTGGCGGGAGCCGGTGTCGGCCCTGCCCGGTGGACTCCAGCGGCTGGCCCTCAGCCGCTCCCATGCCTGAGCGGCGTCGAGATCGATGTGCATGACCCGGGACGCTACCCGCTGCCAAGTTGACATGCGATGGACGCGGATTGCGATCCAGGCCTGAGTGGGCATCTCTTGCGCGAGTGGGCCGCTCAGGCGGATATGAGGACGATGCACTTCTGCTCGTACAGCTTCATTATGACTTCTTGCCATCGTTCACGACGGGGGCGGGACCAGCACAAAGCCCATGTTGGGGCGTCGGCCGTCCGGATCACTGCGGCAAGAGAGTCGAGGATCGTCAATACGCGCGGAACACCGAGGGGAACCTTGCCCCCAACGTGCGCTCGATCAATCTCGTCTTGGCCGCGCTCGGTGTCTTGGTCCCGGAACCGCGTCAGCGCTTCCTCACTGCGCAATACGCCGTTCTGGTGGGTCAGCAGGTGCCGCAGCTCCCTGGCCCATGACACCTCGGCGGTCTCGACTTCAGTTCCGAGTACCTTGTGTGAGGTGACCAGCGTCTTCCATCCCGGCGACTCGAACTTCGGTGGGGTGGCCAGTTTGATGGTGTGCTGCTTTCCGTCGAGGATGAGGGCCGAGCCAAGGGCTTCCTGTAGGGCCTTCTCCAGGTACACCTCGAACGCGGTGACCGCGTTCTTGACGACCGATGCTTCGGTAATCCAGGCGTAGGAGTGAGGCCAGAGTCCGTCGACGGCGTCCTCAAAGATGTCAAGGTGCTCGTCTCCGTAGTGCCGGTCTGGGTCGAAGCGTGCGGCGAAGGACTCCTCGGCTTCGTTCCAGGTCTGCTGATAGGCCTTGTCCGACCACTGGGTGGATAGCCGAAGGAAGGCGCGGTTCTCCCGATCGTTCCACTTCCAGTCATCGAACGCCCGGCTGACTGTGCCGCTGTCCTCGTTCCAGGTCATGGATCGAGAGTAGAGAGCCAACCTCCACCGTCCCAGGGGATTTCCGCAGCAGGTGCGACTCCCCCGGACAGACGAACTGGTCGCGGACGACCTGGCGACGTGCCCGGATGGTTGGTACTTCGACGCGGCCGAGCACGCCGGTGCCAGCGCAGTATCCGCCCGCCACGGCATCGGCCGATCCCGCCGTGCCGGTACGCATTCAGGATGCCCTCGCCGTGCGCAGGCCCGGCTTCGACCGGGTGAGGGTCATGGACCCCCCATCGGACTGGCTGGCAGGGTACCGTCACGGCCATCAGCCGCTGGATGAGGCCGCCCGGATCGACTCCACCTTGTTCGCCTTGCCGACGACATGGCCGCGACGTGTTGGGTGGAAGTCCTCACGCTCGAAGCGGCCGGTCCCTGATCGACAACGACTCCCAGCGACCCGGTAGCTCAGGTCGGCAGGGCCTCAGTTTGTCGCCCATAGCGTGCCGCGGCGACCACTCACGCGTGCGGTGGTTTCAGAAGTGCGCGGAAAAAGGTGGTGAGCACGGTCCGAGCGCGGTCTCGGTCTCGCAGTTCGTCATGGCCGAAGCGGAAGACTTCGTATCCCTGAAGCTTCAGGTCTCGATCACCAGCCATGGTCGCGGCGTACTTCGCGCTGTCGGGTTCGGCCCCACCGTCTCGGGTGTAGTGCTGTATGCCATCGACTTCCAGCACCACGCGGCGGTTGCCCTGTAGCAGCATGAGGAAGTCCATACGCAGGTTCTGTAGGGCACGCGCGCCGCGTTGGCGGACAGTCTTGGGGTCCCAGTGCACCCATATCTCTGGCAGCAGAGCGGGTACGTCGCCCAGGTTGTCCTTGTAGATGTTGTGGTAGAGCCAGAACAGGTTGTTCTGCCCCGGGGACTCGCGAGGCAGGGACGCTTGCATGCGACCGTACAGGGACAAGTTGGCTTCTGCAGGGTCGGTGATGTTGCGGGTGTCCTGCCACCAGGTCAGCAGGTCGCGCCAGAGCAGCCCGTCCTTGCCTACAGCGTGGTCGTAGACCAGGACCTGGTCAGCGCGTTCGGCGACCTCGATGTCATTGTCGAGGGCGCTGGTGAAGCGGATATCTGGCTTTCCCAGGGTGGCAAAGATGAGGTTGCGCGGCCCGCGGGTGGTCCCTCGCCCAAGCTGGACGAGGTGGAACAGGGGGTAGCCGTCAGCCTCCCCTTCCTGCCGGAGCTGCGCGCCAATGGGCCGCAGATGATGGTTGGCCAGCTCTACGAAGCCACGTTGTGCCTGCTCGTCGGGTAGAACAGCAGGGGCAGCAAGCCCCTCAAGGAAGCGTCCGAAGCGAGGGTGAGGGGCTTCGAAAGCTCCGAGTTGCTCGAACAGGTACTCGGTCGACCAGTCATCCCGAAATCTGACCACATGGCGTTGGATGTCATCGTGCAAGGTGCCGAGGTGGGGACCCCAAACGTTGGATTCGTCCTCGCCCAAGTCCCACAGCTGGCCGAGCAGAGCCAGAAACCGGTCCGGATACATCAGGTGATCAGTAAGGTCGAACTCCTTGGCCAGCTCGCGCCTCGTACGGCCGGGAATCTCTACGTGGTGGCGTCCGAGCCACACGACATCCTGGAGGTCATTGCGTTCGGGCGCGATGAGCGCCTCATTGTCGAGGATGGCCTCCGCAACCTGTACCAGGCGGTTATCCGGGCAGTCCCGCAGACTCGCGGTCAGGCGCTCATGCTTGGTGGGACCGTCGTTGGGAGCAGGCGGCGGGAGACGCAGACGCTCGCACAGCTCCGGCAAATCCTGGTGACGGTAGCGCTGATACAGCGTGACGAGCACGCCCTCGATCAGGCTACGCAACCGCGGTAGGTCCATCTGCTCAGCCATTCTATGATGATGAGCCAGGCCAGGGCGTGAATTTCAGATGCTCCACCCCTGGCAGCTCTGTGCGCTGAACCTGGTCGTCGGCGTGGAAGGCATCACAGTAAGACGTAGTCCTTGCCCGAGCCGTTAACGGCCATCGGGTGGGAGGCACCGGTGCGGCCCGCGCCACGGGCCGGGTTGCCCATCTCGGCCTTCAGGCCCGCTCCCTTCCCATCCCCTGTCGCGCGCGGCTAACCGCCGGGTGCCGGCCGCACCCGGCCGCAGAAGGCATCCGGCGCACGGACCCGATGATCTCCTCCTCCACGGACATCCACAGAAGTTCAATAAGAGAAAAGAGGGTTGTGACCCCTCAAACAGGAGCCTCCTATGCCGCACCAGTCATGGATCTGCGCCAGACCTCTGCACATGCTCTCGACAGACGGGGACAGCCCTGAGGAAATGGACACGATCATGGAACAGAACCGTGGACAGCCTGATGGGACGCACATCTGAACCTGCAGGTCACGGGCGCGGGCGGTGGCCATGCGCGAAGGGAACCTACACTCCCCCTCCTGCTGTAGGTTTCCAGATCCCGTGGCCACTTTCCATCGCGATGGCCACCGCGTGGCCAATAGGACACGGGGATGGGAATCCGCAGCTGAAGGGCCGCCTCCCGAGCCCGGGGCGGCGCAGCGCAGGGGCCGAGGAAGTGGACACAGCAGCGGGACGAGGTCCTGTGGACACCTGGTGGGCCGGCTACGGAAGTCGCTGGTCAGAGCGATGCCAGTGGACAGCCCGACGCGGAACCCACACCTGCGCCCGGTATGACCTGACCTGGGGAGATACGGCCTCAGCCGGGGTAACGTTCCGGTCCATGGAACCCCAAGGACCCCAAGGGACGATCACCGTGGCGCGGGCCCTCGCCCTTCCCGCGCTGCGGCGCGGGCTCCCCGAGGTCGTGTCCGGGGAGGAGCTGCTGGACCGCCCGGTGCGCTGGGTGCACGCGGGCGAGGCGCCCAACATCGCCGCGCTGCTCAAGGGCGGCGAGCTGCTGCTGACCACCGGACTCGGAGTCGGGCCGCGCGCCGCCGAGCAGCGGGCCTTCGTCCGCCGGCTCGCCGAGGCGGGCATCGCGGCGCTGGTGGTCGAGCTGGGGGCCCGGTTCCGGGCGCTGCCGGGGCCGGTGATCGACACGGCGCGCTCCTGCGGGCTGCCACTGGTGCAGCTGCACCGGGAAGTGCCGTTCGTAGCGGTCACCGAGGAGATCCACACCGAGATCGTCAATGAGCACTACGCGCTGCTGCGGCAGGCCGATGTGGTGCACCGGCAGGCCACCGAGGTACTGCTGCGCGGCGGCGGGGTGCCGGAGATCCTGGGGCACTTCGCCGCCTTCGCGGCCAATCCCGTCTTTCTGGAGACCCCCGACGGGCAGCTGCTCTACGCGGCGGGGCCGGGCGGGGCGGCCCGGCCGGGCACCGCCGATCCGCTCCAGGTGTGGGAGGGGCTGCGCGCGCGGCGGGCGGCCGAGCGCCATCCGCCGCCCGCGGGCAGCGTGATGGCGGACATCCCGGGCGGCGGGCACGGGCCGGGTGCGGTACGGGCACGGCTGACCGTCCTGCCGGTGGCCGCGCCGCTCGCCGCGGTGCACCGCATCGCCGCCGAGCGGACGGCGGATCTGCTGGCGGTCGTACTGCTGCGGGCGCGCCAGGAGGAAGAGTTGGCGGCGCGCGGACGTGGTGACTTCCTCACCGATCTCTCGGAGGGCCGGATCGAGCCCTCCGACGCGCCCGCCCAGGCCCGGGTGCTGGGCTTCCGGCCGGGCGGCGAAGGTCCGCTGCTGCCGGTGGTGATGCGGCTCGCGGACGATCTGCCCGTGCTCGGCGGCGGCGCCGAGAGCTGGGCGGCGCTGGCCCACGCCCTGCAGGAGGAGCTGACGGCGGTCGGGGTGCCGGTGCTGCTGGGCGTGCGGCTCCCGGAGGGCCGGGTGCCGCTGCTGGCCTCGCTGCGCGGCGCGGCTGAGCGCGCGGCGGTCGCCGAACGGATCGCGGCGGCGCTGCGGTCCGGGGTGGAACGGGCCTGGCCGGACCGGTCCGGGGCCCGGCCGCCGGTGGTGATCGCCGGGCTGGCGGCCGGCTGGAACGCGGTCGGCGGTGAGCTGCGCCATGCGGCCGAGGCGGCGAACGCGGCGCGGGGCCTGCCCGAGCGGGATTGGTACGACGTACGGAGTCTGGATGTCGACCTGTTGCTGTGGCGACTGCGTGCCCACGGGGACCTGGCCGCTTTTGTCGACAGGGTGATCGGCCCGCTGCTCGCCCACGACCGCACGGCCCGGCCGCCACTGGTGCCGACCCTGGAGGCGTATCTGCGGCACGCGGGCCGCAAGGCGGAGACGGCCCGCGCGCTGCACCTCAACCGCCAGACGCTGTACGACCGGCTGGCCCGTATCGCCCGGCTGCTCGGCAGCGACCTGGAGGACCCCCGGACGGTGCTCGCCCTGGGCCTGGCCCTCCAGGCCCGCCGCCATGTGCGCTGACGTGCTTCGCCGCAGGCCGGCCGCCGTATGCGGCCGGCTTCCCGTCGGACCCGCCACGCGGCGACGCGGTTTCCGCGCGCTGACGCGGCGGCGGTCCGACCTGGCCCGCGTCCCCGCCGGGCCCCCGGCTGCCGCTGCCGACTGCCGGTGCCGGCTCCCGGTGCCGACTGCCGGCTGGGCGGCGCCTACCGCGAGTCTCGTCTCCGGCGGACGGCAGCGACCTGGAGGACCCCCGGACGGTGCTCGCCCTGGGCCTGGCCCTCCAGGCCCGCCGCCATGTGCGCTGACGTGCTTCGCCGCAGGCCGGCCGCCGTATGCGGCCGGCTTCCCGTCGGACCCGCCACGCGGCGACGCGGTTTCCGCGCGCTGACGCGGCGGCGGTCCGACCTGGCCCGCGTCCCCGCCGGGCCCCCGGCTGCCGCTGCCGGTGGCGGCTGCCGGCTGGGCTGCTGCCGGCTGGGCGGCGCCTGCCGCGAGCCTCGTCTCCGGCGGACGCCGCCGCTGAAGGCGGGGGTCAGAACGGGGTCAGGGTGAGCGTGATGGCCTTCGGGTCGGTGTCCTGGATGTAGGACGCGAAGTCGGCCACGTCGTCGAAGGCGAAGCCGTACGCCTTGCCGTCGACGGTCGCCGCGTGCAGGGCCTTGGCGTAGTGGTTGGTGACCTGCTCGCCGTAGAAGGCGCCCGGCTTGGAGGTGGGCTGGGCGGCGGAGTTGTGCAGGGTGGTGCGGTTGAAGCCGGCGCCGAGGATGGCCGCGACCGGGCCCGTCGTCCCGTCGTTGGGGGCGGCCAGAGCTCCGTCGCAGAACAACACGTCCTTGGTGGACGGCTTGTCGAAGGAGACCGAGGCGGGGCCGGTGAAGGAGAACTTCCCACCGCTCACCCGGCCGGTGAAGGTGCCCGCGTTGGTGGTGACCTTGAGGTCCTCCGATCCGTAGACGTCCCAGACCTGGTCGATGTACGACGCGAAGTAGTCCTGTGCGAACAGCCCCGCGCCCATGCCGTGCCCCGGCGCGATGACCCGCAGATTGTCGCCGATGATCAGCCGCTTGAAGGCGTCGACCCCGGCGAGGTCGGAGAAGATCCTGGCGCGTCCGCCGTCCTTGAGGGTGCCGGTCGTCTGGTCCTTGGCACCGGTGAGCCGGATGGCCAGCGGCACGCTGAACATGTCCACCATGGTGGTGTTGCAGAACATTCCGGAGGAGTTGAAGGTGAACTCCGCGCAGTCGTGCATGATCTGGAAGTTGGGGTCGCCGGACACCCAGCCCGCCGGGTACTGCAGGGCGGCGTTGCCCGCACCGTCGGCGACCGCCTTGAACTTGAGCTTCGAGCCGAGCGCGACATAGATCCGGCCGGACATCCGGGGCAGTGTCAGCTTGGTGTCGCCGCTTCCGGACAGCGGAATCGCGTAGTCGGTCACGCCGTCCGAGCCGTTGTCGGAGAGGGCGATGGGGGCGAGCTTCCCGTCGGGGGTGACGCGGACCTGGCGGCCGCCCTCATTGCCGACGATGTAGACCCATATCGACGAATTGGCGAACTGACCGGTCTTGTTGACAATCGTGAGCGGCATGGTGCTGCCGGCGGCGCGCGGCGCGGCGCTCTCGGCTCCGCTGGCGCGACTGCCCGCGAAGGCGAGGCCGGTACCCGCGGCAGCGGCGGAGGCCGCGATTCCGCCCAGCAGTTTGCGGCGACTGATCATGATGGTGGTGCTCCTCGGCGTAGTGGGGGTTGCCGGGACATGACATGGGGCTGACGAGGCGCCACGATTGAGAGCGCTCTCTCACCCCTGTGTCAGCACCCTGCCGATCAACGACCGGCCCGTCAAGTCATTCACACATAAACGTCTGGACCAACTCGTCGTATACGCTGAGGACATGGGCGACCGTGTCGTCCTCCGTCGGCCAACCGGCCGTCCGCGCCCGCCCGGAGGCGGCCAGCTCCACCCGGCGCACCGGGTCGGCGAGCAGCCGGACCACGGCATCGGCCAGCGCCTCGGGGTCGCCGTACGGCACGAGTTCGGCCGCGTCCCCCACCAGTTCGGGCACCCCGCCCACCGCCGTCGCGACCAGCGGCACCCCCGCGTGCAGCGCCTCCTGGGCCAGCACCGACCGCGCCTCCCACCGGCTGGACAGCACCGCGACATCGGCGGCCGAGAGCAGCCCCGGCACATCGTCCCGGCGCCCCAACAGCCGTACCGGCAGCCCCTCCGCGTCGATCCGGTACTGCAAATGCGCCCGGTCCGGCCCCTCCCCCGCCACCACCAGCAGCGGCTGCGGAGCCAGTGAGCGCCAGCGGCGCGCGGCGTCCAGCAGCGCACCGCACCCCGCCATCGCCTCCAGACGGCCCACCGCGAGCAGCAACGGCCGCTCCACCACGCCCAGTTCGGCCCGTGCCTTCTGGCGTCGCCCGTCGCACGTCTGCGGCGGGCGGCGCGGCGCGGGCACCGCGACCGGCGCGAGCCGCGCATCGCGCGCGCCCCGCGCACGGGCCCGCTCCACCAGATCCGAGGACGCCCCCAGCACGATCGCCGCGGTCCGCGCCACCCGCCGCTCCATCATCCGCACCAGGCGCGCCCGCGGCCCCTCGGCGTCCACCCGGGTGTGCCAGGTGACGATCAGCGGGATACGGCGGCCGCGCAGCGCCGTCGCGGCCAGCAGCCCGGAACGCAGCCCGTGCGCGTGCACCAGCCCCGCGCCGACGGCGGCCATCCGCAGCGAGGCGGCGCTTCCGGCGTCGGTGAGGGCGTCCAGCGCGGCAAACCGTGCCCCCGCCTGCGTAAAGCCGTACCCGTGCTCGGCGCGCCAGGGTCCGCAGACGGTCACCCGCAGCCCGCGCGCCACCAACCCGGCCGACAGCGACCGCACATGCACCCCGCTGCCCGAACTCCCGCCGCCCAGCACCTGGACGGCGTGCAGCGACGGCTGCCCGTGCGGCGGGACCGGGGTGCTGCTCACGGTACTGCTCACGCGGGCGGAGCTCCTGAGGCGGTGTCGGCTGAGGGGAGGCGGTGCGGGTGCGTCGCGCTCAAGAATGCCAGCACTCGCGGTGTCCTCGCCGCAACGCCCCATGTGACGTCTGCCCCGGGCTCGCCCGTACGTCCGCGACACCACCCGTTCGGGTGGCCCCGGATCTCAGCGGCCCGCGCGCGCCGCCTCCAGCAGCTCCTCCGCGTGCGCCCGCGCCAGCTCCGAGTCCTCCTGGCCGGCCAGCATCCGCGACAGCTCCCGCACGCGGTCCTCGCCCTCCATGGCCTTCACCCCGCTCCGCGTCACCGACCCGTCGTTGGTCTTCTCGACCACCAGATGCCGGTCGGCGAACGCGGCGACCTGCGGAAGGTGGGTGACGACCACGACCTGGGCGGAGCGGGCCAGCCGGGCCAGCCGCCGCCCGACCTCGACCGCCGCCTTGCCGCCGACGCCCGCGTCGACCTCGTCGAAGAGGTAGGTCGGTACGGGGTCGGAGCCCGCGAAGACGACCTCGACCGCGAGCATCACCCGCGACAGCTCACCGCCCGAGGCGCCCTTGCCGATCGGACGGGGCGGGGCCCCCGGATGCGGGGCGAGCAGCAGCTCGACCTCATCGGCGCCGTGCGGGCCGAAGAGCACCGCGCGGCCGCCCACCTCGATGCCCGCCGCCTCCTCGGCGGCCTCGGTCTGCCGGATCGCGAAGGTCACCCGGGCGTGCGGCATGGCCAGGGACGCCAGCTCGGCGGTGACCGCCTCGGCGAAGCGCGTCGCGGCCTCCGTACGGGCGTCGGTGAGCGCCTGCGCCAGCTCGCCCAGTTCGGCGCGGAGCGCGTCACGCTCGGCCGTCAGCTCGCCGATGCGGTCGTCGTCGCCCTCCAGCTCGCCGAGCCGGGCCGCGCCCTGCTCGGCCCAGGCCAGGACGTCCGCGATGTCCTGGCCGTACTTACGGGTCAGCTGGGCCAGCGCCGCGCGGCGCTCCTCGACGGCCGCCAGCCGGATCGGGTCGGCGTCCAGGTCATCGGCGTACCCCGCCAGCTCCCCGGCCACATCGGACAGCAGAATGCCGACCTCGCCGATCCGGTCGGCGAGGGCGGCGAGGTCGGGGTCGTGGGAGCGTACGGCCTCCAGGGCCCGGTGGGCGCCCGCGACGAGGGTGGCGGCGTCGACGCCCTCCGGGTCCTCCGGGTTCCCGGCGAGGGCGGCGTGCGCGACGTCGGCGGCGGAGGCGAGGGCCTCGGCGTGGCCGAGCCGTTCGGCCTCGGCCGCCAGCTCGGTGTCCTCACCGGCGCGCGGCTCAGCGGCCGCGACCTCCTCCAGCCCGAAGCGCAGCAGATCGGCCTCCTGCGCCCGCTCCCGCGCCTGCGTGGTCAGCTCGTCCAGCTCGCTGGCGACGGCGCGCAGCCGGCGGTAGGCGCCCGCGTACTTCTCCAGCGGACCGGCCACGGCCGCCCCCGCGTACCGGTCCAGCGCCTGACGCTGCCGGGCCGGGCGCAGCAGGCCCTGCTGATCGGTCTGGCCGTGCACGGCCACGAGATCGTCGGCCAGCTCACCCAGCAGCCCGACGGGCACGGACCGCCCGCCCACATGCGCGCGCGACCGTCCCTCGGCGGAGAGCGTACGGCTGATCAGCAGCGCGCCGTCGTCGAGTTCGGCACCGGCCTCCTCGGCGCGTACGGCCGCCGCCGAGCGGGCGTCCACCGCGATCCGCCCCTCGACGACCGCCGCCTTGGCCCCGATCCGCACCAGTGCGGCATCGGCACGCCCGCCGAGCAGCAGCCCCAGACTGGTGACGACCATGGTCTTGCCCGCGCCGGTCTCACCGGTCACCGCGGTGAAGCCGGGCGACAGCTCGACGACCGCGTCGTCGATGACGCCCAGCGCACGTATCCGCATCTCCTCCAGCACGTGCAAGACCATACGAGGTTTGCCGGGTGGGATGCGACGACGGGGCCTTCCTTCCGGGCCCCGCCCGCACATATGACCGGCCTCCGCGGACGGCCCGCCGGCCGAGGCCCCACCGGCGCGCCTCCGTCCCCGCCCAGGTCCCCGCCCAGGTCCCTGCCCAGGTCTCCGCCCAGGTCCCTGCCCAGGTCCCCGCCCAGGTCCCCGCCCTGGAGCCGGGGCTTGAGAGGAGAGCACCAAGGCCCCCCGGAGCCACAAGGGCAAGCTCGAAACCCGGGGCCGACCCCCGGAAAACGCCCCGGGCCGGTGCGACGCCCCCGCGCCGACCCGCCACCTGTCCGCCGCACGATGCCCTGCCCGAGAGGTGCGGAGGTCATCCCCGGGCTGGGCCGGAGGCCGGCCCCGGGCCACCGGCCAAGGGCGTCCCGAGGCTGGGCCGGGGGCCGGCCCCAAGCCACCGGCCAAGGGCGTGCCGCGGCTGGGCCGGAGGCTGGCCCCGGACCACCGGCCAAGGGCGTGCCGGGGGCGGAGCCCACGGCACGGGGGCCGGTCCGGCTAAGCGGTTACGGCGAAGTCAAGTGCTGATCCTTCTCCGCGTCCAAGCCCTCGGCCAGGCCGAACGGCGAGGGATCAGCGGCGAACTTCACCGCATCCGCTTAGTGCGGCGCGCCGCGCCAGCCCGCGACCGGGAGGGCGAACTTGGCCACCAGCCGGTCCGTGAACGACGCATGGTGCAGCCGCGCCAGCCGCACCGGCACGGCCCCCCGCCGCACCTCCACCCGCGCGCCCGCGGGCAATTCCACCGTGCGCCGGCCGTCGCACCACAGCACCCCGTGCGGGGTCTGCGGCTGGACCTCCACCGCGAGCACCGAATCCGGCGAGGTCACCAGGGGCTTGGCGAAGAGGGCGTGGGCGCTGATGGGGACCATCAGCAGGGCCTCGACCTCGGGCCACACCACCGGGCCGCCGGCCGAGAAGGCGTAGGCCGTCGAGCCGGTCGGGGTGGCACAGACGACGCCGTCGCCGCCGAAGCGGGAGACCGGGCGGTTGTCGACCTCGGTGACGACCTCCAGCAGCCGCTCCCGCGCCGCCTTCTCGACGGACGCCTCGTTCAGCGCCCAGTCGGTGTGCACGATGTGCCCGTCGGTGCGGACGAGCACATCGATCGTCATCCGCTCCTCGACCTCGTACTGCCGCGTCACGACCCGGTCCACGACCTTGTCGAGGTCATCGCGCTCGGCCTCGGCGAGAAAGCCGACCCGGCCGAGATTGACGCCGAGCATCGGCACGCCGGAGATACGGGAGAACTCCGCCCCGCGCAGCAGCGTCCCGTCCCCGCCGAGCACCACCAGCAGCTCGCAGTCCTCGAGGACGTCACGGCCCTCCGCGTCGACGCGCTCCACCGCCGGCGGCAGCGGCAGGTCCGCGGCCTCGGCGGCGAGCACCCGCACGCCGATGCCGCTGCGCAGCAGCCCCTGGACGACCAGCTCGGCGCTGCGGATGGCAGCGGGGCGGCCGGTGTGCGCGAGTAGGAAGACGGTGCGCTCCGCCGTCGGCTCCGCCGCCGGGGTCGCCGGTGCGTCCGCTGTCGCGGGCTCTGCCTCCGGCGCTGCTTTTGAAGTGGTCAACTGGGCCCCTCCGCCACTGCACGGTCAACATCCGCCGGGTCCAGTGCCGGCGCCCCGGCGCGCATCCACAAAAAGTACTCGACATTGCCCGACGGCCCAGGCAGAGGGCTGGCCGTCACGCCCAGCACTCCCAGTCCGAGGCCCGCCGCCCGCTCCGCCACCGTACGCACGGCCTCGGCCCGCAGCTCCGCGCTGCGGACGACTCCCCCGCTGCCCAGCCGCTCCTTGCCGACCTCGAACTGTGGCTTGACCATCAGCACCAGATCGGCGTCGGGCGCGGCGCAGCGCACCAGGGCGGGCAGTACCAGCCCGAGCGGAATGAAGGAGAGATCGCCGACCACCAGGTCCACGGGCTCACCCCCAATCTGCTCGAGCGTCAGCTCGCGTACGTTCGTACGGTCGAAAACGGTGACGCGTTCATCGTTCTGCAAAGACCACGCAAGCTGGCCGTAACCGACATCGACAGCGAGGACCCGCGCCGCGCCCGCGCGGAGCAGCACATCGGTGAAGCCTCCGGTCGAGGCGCCCGCGTCCAGCGCACGCCGCCCGGCGATCTTCAGCCCGGAGCCGATCATGGCCGGGGGCTCGGTCCCCGCGCCCGCGCCTTGGCGGTACTCCTCGCTGAAGGCGAGCAGCGCGCCCGCCAGCTTGTGCCCGCCGCGGGAGACATAGTCCGGATCGCTGTCGTCCTTGAGCACGACGACGGCCGCACTGGTCTCCACCTGGGTCGCGGCCTTGGTCGCGGCAGCCCCGCCGACGGTGACCCGGCCCGCGGCGATCAGCTGGCTCGCATGCTCGCGCGAACGGGCCAGCTTGCGGCGCACCAGCTCCGCGTCGAGTCGGGCGCGTCGTGGACGGGTCACTGCCACGGGTGGTTCAGCTCCTGAGATCGTTTACGGGGCGGGAGGGGCCGGGGACGGGGCGGCCGGAAGTCCGGGCCGCCGGTCGAGTGCCGTCAGCGTGTCGCGCAGGCCCTGGTGCACATCCTCGTACACCTCCAGGTGCCCGCTCACCCCCAGGTGGTCCGCGTCGGCCAGGCGGTCGAGCCGGGTGTCGACCTCGGGGACGCCGGTGGCCGTACGGGGGACGCCCAGCGGGACCGGATCCGCGGGGCCGGACGGCTCCGGCACGGGCTCGGGGGCCGCCTCGGCCCCGGGGGCCGCCTCGGCCCCGGGGGCCGCCTCGGCCCCGGGGGCCGCATCCGGCTCGGGGGCCGCATCCGGCTCGGGTGGGGACGCGGCCTCGCGCAGGGGCCCCGAGGGTGATTCCGGCGTGGGTCCCTGGGGTGATTCCGGCCCGGGCTCCGGGGCCCGCTCCGTCTCCGCGTGGGGCCGCGCCCCGGGCCACTCGCCCGACGTGGGGTGACTCATGGCACCGACGCTACCGCGAACCGCGGGTTCTCCGACGCGTATCACTCTGGGGTACCGTCGTCGGCGATGGCGACCTTGGAACAGTGCCGCAGCGCACTCGACAAGCTGGCGGAGAACCTCGCGGGCGCGAACGGGGACCTCCGCAGCGCCGCCGCGCTCGATCGCTCCGTGAGCTGCTGGATCACCGATCTCGACATGACCTTCCTCGGCCGGCTCGTGGACAGCCGGATCGAGGATGTGACGACCGTGCCCGGTGCGCCGCCCGAGCGCACGCAGATCCGGCTGTCGATGTCCGGCGACGACCTGGTCGCCCTGGTCGACGGCGAGCTGCACTTCGCGCGCGCGTGGGGCAGCGGACGGGTCAAGCTCGAGGCCGGACTGCTCGACCTGCTGCGGCTGCGCAAACTGCTCTAGTGCCGCATCAGGCAACGTTCGCCCGGTCCTCATCATCTGGCGCGTTTCTGGCTGTGGTCAGTCGGTTCGTGATCTCTTCGGCGGTCAGCACGAGCGCGAATCCTTTGCGTAGGACGGCGAGTTCTGGTTCCTGTCGGGACTCGTCGTCAGTGGCCGTGACGTCGGATCCGACGACGACCTTGTAGCCGCGTTCATACGCCTGCCGGGCGGTGGTGCCGCAGCAGTAGTTGGTGAGCGTTCCGGTGACTATGACCGTGTCGCGGGCGAGGTTGCGCAGCATCGTGTCGAGCGGGGTGTCGTAGAACGCACCGTAGGAGGGCTTACGGATCAGAGCCTCGTCGGGGCGGTGGCCCATCGGGGCCCAGACCTCGGCGGGGCCTGGCCGGCGCCAGTCGGTGTCGGCGTGCGGGAGGAACCGCAGGGCGTGCGGCCGGTCCAGTCCGAGATGCGTGTCGTCGAAAATGGTCCAGATCACCGGGAGGGAGGCGGCCCGGCATACCTCGACCAACTGCCGCAACTGGGGCGCCATCCGGGTCGCCGCGGGCACCCAGTAGGGGCTCCATCCGGGCCGGACGAATTCGTCCTGCATATCGATGACCAGCAGCGCCGTCCGCTCAGGTCGTACATCGAACGATGCCCGGCCGTGCTCGTAGGCGTCCCGTGCCCGCGCAGTCACCCATTCCTCGGTATACGTCATCCCCGCCTCCTGCATCGATTCGAGGTACCTCGTTTCGATGTGCGAGAGTAGCAGCATGCTCGAACTTGCGATCCTGGGATTCCTGGCCGAGGGGCCGCTGCACGGCTATCAACTTCGCCACCGGATAGCGCACTTGTCGGGCCATGCGCGGCCGATCAGTGACGGCAGCCTCTATCCGGCGATCAACCGGCTGGTCAATGCTGGGCTGCTGGAGCGGCGGACCGAACCGGGCGTCTCGGCTGCCCAACGGCACACTCTGCGCTTGACCGGCGTCGGCCGCTGCGATCTGCTGCGGCGGCTGCGGGATGCCGACGGCCTGGACATCAGCGACAGCACCCGGTATTTCACGGTCCTGGCCTTCCTTTCCCAGCTTCCCGACACCGCTGACCAGCACGCGGTACTGCGTCGGCGGCTAAAATTCCTGGAACAGCCCGCGAGCTTCTTCCACGACGGTGACGGCCCACTGGGCGCCGAAGACACCGACGACCCCTACCGCCGCGGCATGCTCATCATCGCCCGCGCTACCAGCCACGCGGAACGGTCTTGGCTGCGGGAGGTCCTGGCCTGACGCCGCGCCGGCAGACACCTCGCCCGTTCTCAGCCCGGACGCTCGCCGTTCCCGTGAGACTGTGCGGATGACAGAGCGGGTACGCGTTCGCGAGATCGATGGCGACGAGGGGCAGCGCCTGCTGAGGATCATCCGTAGAGGCACCGGTTCGGTGGTCACCTGGCGGCGGGCACAGATGGTGCTGCTATCCGCGCAGGGCATGCCCGTGGCGAAGATCGCCGAGGTGACGTTCACCAGCGCGGACCGGGTTCGGGACGTGATCCACAACTTCAACGCCGACGGCTTCGACTCGCTCTACCCGAAGTACAAGGCGGCCGACCGAGAACCTTCAGCCTCCCGGAGCGCCGGGAGATCAAGAAGATCATCAAGTCCAGGCCGACCGAGCATGGCCTGCCATTTTCGACCTGGAGCCTGGCCAAGCTGGCCGACTTCCTGGTCGCTGAGGGGGTGGTCGACGACATCAGCCACGAGGGCCTTCGGGTCCTGCTCCGCGAGGAGGCCGTGTCGTTTCAACGCATAAAGACCTGGAAGACCTCCCGCGACCCGGAGTACGCCGCCAAGAAGGCCCGCGTCGAGCACCTCTACGCGATCGCCGACGGCGAGGTCATACGAGGCCCAGTTCACCGCCCTGCGCTACTTCGCCCTGGACGGCACCGACCACGCCAGCCACAAGGAGCAGGGCAGCATGATCCGCCGCTACATCATCTGGCGAAAACAAGCACGCCGCCGCGAACAGCTACGCGAGGTCGTCGACAGGGCGAACGTTGCCTGACGCGGCACTAGCGTCAACGCCTGCCCCGGGCTCCGACTCCGTCCGCCCCTCGGGCCTCGGGCCTCTCAGGCCTCGGCCGTCACGGCCGAGGCGGCGCGGGGGCCGCCGCCGTACGGGACCGGCGGGCGGCCGGAATGACCAGCGGCGTGCCCGTCTCCGGGTCGTCGATCACCTGGCAGCGCAGCCCGAAGACCCGCTCCACCAGCTCCGCGGTGACGACCTCCCCCGGCGCGCCCTCGGCCACGACCTCGCCGCCGCGCATCGCGATCAGGTGGGTGGCGTAGCGGGCGGCGTGGTTCAGATCGTGGAGGACCGCGACGAGGGTACGGCCCTGCTCCTCATGGAGCTGGGCGCACAGGTCGAGGACGTCGATCTGGTGCTGGATGTCCAGGTAGGTCGTCGGCTCGTCCAGGAGCAGCAGCGGCGTCTGCTGGGCGATGGCCATGGCGATCCAGACCCGCTGCCGCTGACCACCGGACAATTCATCGACATAGCGATCCCCGAGCTCCGCCACGCCCGTCGCCGCCATCGACTCCTGGACGATCCGCTCATCCGTCTCCGACCACTGCCGCAACAGTCCCTGATGCGGATAGCGGCCGCGGGCGACAAGGTCGGCGACGGTGATGCCGTCCGGAGCGATCGAGGACTGCGGCAGCAGCCCCAGGGTGCGGGCGACCTTCTTGGCTGGCAGCGAGCCGATCGCCTCGCCGTCCAGCAGCACCGATCCGGCCGCCGGCTTGAGCATTCGGGACAGGGCGCGCAGGAGGGTGGACTTGCCGCAGGCGTTCGGCCCGACGATGACGGTGAATGAGTGGTCCGGAATCGTCACGGACAGGCCCTCGGCGACCGTGCGCCGGTCATAGGCGAGGGTCAGCCCCTCGGCGGTGAGCCGGTGCCGCTGATCGGTCCCGGTACCGGTCTTGCTGGTGCTGGCGCCGGTCTTGCCGGTGCTCGTGCCGGTGCCGGTGCCGGTGCCGGTCTTGCCGGTGCTCGTGCCGGTGCCGGTGCTCGTGCTGGTCCCGGTGCCGGTGCTCGTGCCAGTGCCGGTGCTCGTGCCAGTGCCGGTCTTGCTGGTGCTCGTGCTGGTCCCGGTGCCGGTGCTCGTGCTGGTCCCGGTGCCGGTGCTCGTGCTGGTCCCGGTGCTCGTGCCGGTGCTCGTGCCGGTGCCGGTGCTCGTGCTGGTGCTGGTGCTGGTGCTGGTGGCCACGGTCTGCCGGGTGTCCTTGTCCATGTCGTGTTCCGTCCGGGTCGTGTCCGCACTCGTCATATCCGCCCCGCCTTACGCTCGGTCACCAGCAGCCACAGCAGATAGCCGCCGCCCAGCATCCCGGTCACCACACCCACCGGCAGCTGGTCGGCCCCGAAGGCGCGCTGCGCGGCCCAGTCGGCGGTGATCAGCAGCCCGGCGCCCATCGAGGCGGACGGCAGCAGGTTCGGGCCCGGCGAGCACGTGAGCCTGCGGGCCAGCTGCGGCGCGACGAGCGCCACGAAGGCGACGGGCCCGGCGGCGGCCGTGGCGGAGGCCGTCAGGAGTACGGCCGAGGCCATCAGCACCAGCCGGGTCCGCTCGACCCGCACCCCCAGGGCGTAGGCGCTGTCGTCGCCCATCTCCAGCATCCGCAGCCCCCGTGCATGGCCGAGCACCACGGGCACCAGCACCGCACAGACACAGGCCAGCGGCCACACCTGGTCCCAGTCCCGTCCGTTCAGCGAGCCCGTCAACCACACCACCGCGCGCGTCGCGTCCGGGAGGTCGGCCTTGGTGAGCAGATAGCCGTTGACGGCGCTGAACATCGCGGAGGCCCCGATGCCGACCAGCACCAGCCGATAGCCGTGGACGCCCTGCCGCCACGACAGGGCGTAGACGGCGAGCCCGGTCAGCACCCCGCCGGCGACGGCTCCGGCCGCGACCGCGTTCGGACCGCCGTTGAACAGCACGATGACCGTCAGGGCCCCGGCCGCCGACCCCTGTCCGAAACCCAACACATCCGGACTGCCCAGCGGATTGCGGGAGATGGACTGGAAGAGCGCACCGGCCAGGCCGAGCGCCGCGCCGACGAGCAGCCCCACCAGCACCCGCGGCAGCCGCAGGTCGTTGACGATGAAGTCCTGGGCCACGGTGCCGCCGCCGAACAGCGTGCGGAGGACATCGGCAGGCGCGATCGGAAAGTCGCCGGTGCCGATCAGCACCACGCTCATCGCCAGCGCCACGGCGATCAGCAGCAGCCCCACGACCACCCCGCGCGGATCCAGGCGCATCGAGAGGCCGCCACGGGTACGCAGGGTGATTCCGCGCGTCCTGGGCACCCGGCCCTTGCTCGCGTTCACAGTTGGGCCATCCTTCGCCGACGTACGAGGTAGATGAAGACGGGCCCGCCGATCAACGTGGTGACGACACCGACCTGGAGCTCGGCGGGCCGGGTGACGACCCGCCCGATCACATCGGCGCCCAGCAGCAGTACGGGCGACAGCACCGCGGCGTACGGCAGGATCCAGCGCAGATCGGGCCCGGTGAGCGCGCGGACCATATGCGGCACCATCAGCCCGACGAAGGCGATCGGCCCGCAGGCGGCGGTGGCGGCCCCGCACAGCAGGGTGACGGCGGCCATGGAAAGCACGCGGGTGCGACCCAGGTTGGTGCCGAGCGCACGGGCCGTGTCGTCGCCGAGGGCCACGGCGTTCAGCGAGCGGCCGAGGGCCAGCGCGAGGACCGTGCCGACCAGCAGGAACGGGGTGACCTGACGCACCACCGTCATATTGGCGGAGGCGAGCGAACCGACCGTCCAGAAGCGCATCTTGTCCAGCGCCGCGCTGTCCAGCAGCTCAACGGCGTTGATATAGCCGTAGAGCGCGGCGTAGACGGCCGTACCGGCGAGCGCGAGCCGGACCGGGGTGGCGCCCCGGCTGCCGCCGAGCGCGTACACCAGCACGGACGCGACCGCGGTGCCGAGGAAGGCGAACCACACGTACCCGGTGAGCGAGCTGACGCCGAGGAAGCTGATGGCCGAGACGACGGAGGCGGCCGCTCCCGCGTTCAGCCCCAGCAGCCCGGGGTCGGCGAGCGGATTACGGGTGAGCGCCTGGATGACCGCGCCGGAGAGCCCGAGCGCGATGCCGACGAGCAGCCCGAGGATCGTGCGCGGCAGCCGTACGTCCCAGATCACCACATCGGTGTCGCGCCCGGTGTAGTGGAACAGCCCGTGCCAGACGTCCCCCGGCGGAATCGATTTGGCGCCGATCGCGATACTGGCCGCGACGAGCATCAGCAGCACGCCGAGAGAGACGGCCAGCCCGGCCGCGCGGCGCGCGGTGCGGCGCCGGGGTGGCGCGGTCGCTGTCTCGGTCCCGGCTTTCGCCGGACTGACCAGGGTCACGCGGAACTCCACCTCACAGCACGGCCGATCAAGACTTAGGTTAGGTTATCCTAACTCTTGATCATCACGCCCGGGCGGGCGGTGGGAGGCCCGAGACAACGCTCACAACCCCAGGGAGACGGAGCCCGTTCCGGCCGCCGGAGGACCGGCGCCCGGCCCCGGCCCCGGCCCGCCGCCGCGCACACAACCACCCTCGCGCTCACAACCCACCCTCGCGCTCACAACTCCCCCGCGCTCACAACCCCAGCCGCGCCAGCGCCTTCCCGGCGTCCGCGCCGCTCACACCGTCTCCCGCCGCGCTCCACGCCGCCGCGCACAGCGCCCGCAGCCCGTCCATCGGCTCATCGCCCTCGCCCTCCAGCACCAGCGCGCCGCCCTCGACCCGCGCCAGCCAGCCGCCGCACCGGAAGCCGCCGAACGCCTTCTCCTCGTGCACCTCGGGCTGAGGGGCGAGCAGCCCCCGCAAGTCCCGGTCCACGTACACCGGCCGGTGGATCGGCTCGGCGGCCAGCAGATGCGGGGCGTCCGTGACCCCGGTCAGGACGAGCAGCGAGTCCACCTCGCCCGCGTTCGCCCCCTCGATATCGGTGTCCAGCCGGTCCCCGACCACCAACGGCCGCTGGGCGCCGGTCCGCAGAATCGTCTCCCGGTGCATCGGCGGCAGCGGCTTCCCCGCAACCTGCGGGGACTTGCCCGTCACGATCCGTACGACCTCCACCGCCGCGCCATTGCCCGGTGCGATGCCCCGTCCGCTCGGAATGGTCATGTCCGTATTGGAGGCGAACCACGGCACACCGCGCACCACCGCGTACCCCGCCTCCATCAGCCGCGCCCACGGCATATCCGGCCCCCCGTACCCCTGCGCCACCGCCGCCGGATCGTCGTCCGCCGACTCCACCGGCGTCAGGCCGCGCTCGCGCAGCGCGACGCGCAACCCTTCCCCGCCGACGACCAGCACACGGGCCCCGGTCGGCAGCTGCTCGGAGATCATCCGGGCGACCGCCTGCGCCGAGGTGATCACGTCATCGGGCTCGGCCGGCACCCCGAGCCGGGTCAGATGCTCGGCGACCGCCTGCGGCGTGCGCAGCGCGTTGTTGGTCACGTACGCCAGCCGCATCCCGCCGTCCCGCGCGGTGATCAGCGACTCCACGGCGTGCTCGATGGCCTCACCGCCCGCGTACACCACCCCGTCGAGGTCCAGCAGGGCGGTGTCGTACGCCTCGTTCAGCGACCGCTCGATGGACGCGGGCCGGGTCCGGACGGTCTGGTTCATGGGGGACACGCTCCTCGCAGATCTGTGCGCTTCTCCCTCGATCATCGCCTATCCGTGCGGGGGGCATAACATTTCCTAATGAGCATTCCAGGGCCTGGCGGGCACGGTCTGCAGCTCACCCCGTTCCGGGGGCTGCGCTATGTCGCGGAGCGGGTCGGCAGCCTCGCTGCCGTCACCTCCCCGCCCTATGACGTGGTCGTACGGCCCGACGGCCTGCGCCAACTCGAGACGGCGGACCCCTACAACATCGTCCGGCTGATCCTGCCGCAGGCCGGCACCCCGGCCGACCGCCACCGCCAGGCCGCCGAGACACTGCGCCGCTGGCAGGCCGACGGAGTGCTCGCCCCCGACCCCGAGCCCGCACTGTACGTCTACGAACAGCGCGACGCCCACACACTCCAGCGCGGACTCATCGGCGCCCTGCGGCTGAGCCCCCGCGAGGAGGGCGTCGTCCTCCCGCACGAGGACGTCATGCCGCATGTCGTCGAGGACCGCGCCGATCTGATGCGCGCCACCGCCGCCAATCTGGAGCCGCTGCTGCTCGCCTACCGAGGCAATGGCGACGTGACCGGCGCCGCGCACGTCATCGAACGCGCCGTGCGGGAGGAGCCGTTGCTGTCCACGACCACCGAGGACGCCATCGACCACCATCTCTGGCGGCTGACGGATCCCGCCGACCTCGTCGAGATCGCCGCCGACCTCCGCCACCACCGGGCCCTCATCGCCGACGGCCACCACCGCTGGGCCACCTATCTCCGGCTGCGCGAGGAGCGGCGGGACCCCGGCCCCTGGGACTACGGCCTCGTCCTGCTCGTCGACACCACCCGCTACCCCCTCCGGGTCCGGGCCATCCACCGGCTGCTGCGCCGACTCCCGCCGGTGGACGCCCTGGCAAGCGCGGGCCACGCCTTCCGGGTCCGGGCGGTCGACGGCCCGCTCGCGCGGGCCCTGGACGCGCTCGCCGAGGCCACCGCGGCACCCGGCGCCGGGAACGCCTTCCTGCTCGCGGGGGACGGACGCTTCCACCTCCTCGACCGGCCGGATCCGGCGCTGCTGGCCCGTACGGTCCCCGCGGGGCGGCCGGAAGCCTGGCGGACGCTGGACGCGACGGTCCTCCACTCCGTACTGCTGGAGCACCTCTGGAACGTGCCCGAAGCGCCCGAGCACATCAGCTACATCCACGACGCGGCGGCCGTCGTCGAGCAGGCGGAGCGACTGGGCGGTACGGCGGTGCTGATGCATCCGGTGTGCGAGGAGATCGTGCACGAGCTGGCGCTCCAGGGCGTCGCCATGCCGCACAAGTCGACGTCGTTCGGGCCGAAGCCGGCCACCGGGCTGGTGCTGCGGAGTCTGACGCTCGGCTGAGTCGAACGGCCCACCACGCGACGAGGGCGGAACCCCAGCTCGGGGTTCCGCCCTCGTCAAGCGTCAGCTGTCGTCGCGGTCCTTCTCGTCCTCTTCGGACGCAGCCTCCTCAGACGCAGCCTCCTCAGACGCAGCCTCTTCGGACGCAGCCTCTTCAGGCTCGCGATCGGTTTCCGGCTCGGGCTTGGCCTCTTCGGTCTTCGCCTCGCCGGCCGCCTCAGGGGCCTCGGGTGCCTCGGGTGCCTCGGGTGCCTCGGGTGCCTCGGGTGCCTCGGGTGCCTCGGGTGCCTCGGGTGCCTCGGGTGCCTCGGGTGCCTCGGGGATCGCCGGGACGTCGTCCACGGCCACCTCGGGGTCCAGGGCGTCCACGAACTCGACGCCGTCCAGCTCCGCGAGCCGGTCCGAGGCGTCCGTGGTCCCGCCCTGGTCCGCCTCCAGCGCCTTGGCGAACCACTCGCGCGCCTCGTCCTCACGGCCGACCGCGAGCAGCGCGTCCGCGTAGGCGTAGCGCAGCCGGGCGGTCCACGGCTGGACGGAGTGCGAGGCCAGCTCCGGGCTCTGCAGCGTGACCACGGCGGCGTCGGCCTGACCCATATCGCGCCGGGCACCCGCCGCCACCAGCCGCATCTCGACCTGACCGGCCCGGTCCAGCTTCTGCACCTCGGGCTCACCGGCCATGGCCAGCGCCCGTTCGGGACGGCCCATGCCACGCTCGCAGTCGGCCATGACCGGCCACAGATCGGAGCTGCCGGTCATCCGGCGCGCGGCGCGGAACTCCGCGAGCGCCTCCGAATACTTGGCGACAGCGTACGAGGCGAAACCGGCGGCCTCGCGCACGGCGGCGACGCGGGAGGCGAGCCGCAGGGCGACGCGCGAGTACTGGTACGCCTGCTCCGGCTCGTCGTCCAGCAGCTTGGCGACCATGACGAGGTTCTTGGCGACGTCCTCGGCGAGCGTCTTCGGCAGGCTCATCAGCTCCTGCCGCACGTCCTTGTCGATCTCCTCGCCGGTCACGTCCTCGGGGATCGGCATCCGCTTGATCGGCTCGCGGTCGCGGTCGCGGTCCCGGCCCCGGTCATCGCCGCGTCCATAGCCGCCGGAACGGTCGTCGCGGCGGCCGTAACCCCCACCGGCACGGTCATCGCGCCCACGGCCCTGGCCATACGGACGACGCGGCCCACGGTCGTCCCGCCCCTGGAAGCCGCCCTCGCGGTCATCGCGGCGCGGCCCACCCGGCCGGTCGTCGCGGCGGTCATCACGCCGATCTTCACGCCGGAAGCCGCCACGGTCATCATCCCGACGGAAACCGCCACGGTCGTCACGCCGTTCGTCACGGCGGTCATCGCGGCGCGGCCCACCCGGCCGGTCGTCACGGCGCTGGTAACCGCCACCAGGACGGCCACCGCGGTCGTCACGACGCTCATCACGCCGATCGTCACGCCGGAAACCACCACGGTCATCACGACGTTCGTCACGGCGATCATCGCGCCGGTACGACGGCCGGTCGTCACGGCGCTGGTAACCGCCACCAGGACGGCCACCGCGGTCGTCACGACGCTCATCACGCCGATCGTCACGCCGGAAACCACCAC
>NZ_JBEXHC010000035.1:0-1189 GCF_040607655.1 Streptomyces sp. NPDC005266 | reverse complement strand
CGGTCATCACGACGATCACCACGCCCGGCATCACGACGGTCGTCGCGCCGGAAACCGCCACGGTCGTCCCGGCGATCGTCCCGACGGAAACCACCGCGGTCGTCATCCCTGCGGAGACCGCCACGGTCGTCGCGCCGTTCGTCACGGTGGTCATCGCGCCGGTACGACGGCCGGTCGTCACGACGCTCGTAACCGCCACCAGGACGACCACCGCGGTCGTCACGACGCTCATCACGCCGATCGTCACGCCGGAAACCACCACGGTCATCACGACGATCACCACGCCCGGCATCACGACGGTCGTCGCGCCGGAAACCGCCACGGTCGTCCCGACGGTCGTCACGGCGGAAACCACCGCGGTCGTCATCCCTGCGGAGACCGCCACGGTCATCACGGCGGTCGTCGCGACGGAACCCACCCTGGTGGGGGCCGCCGGCGCGGTCGTCGCGACGCGGCCCACGGGGCCGGTCGTCCGGCCGGCTGTAGCCGCCGCCGGGCCGGCCGCCTCGGTCATCACGCCGATCGTCCGACCGCCCATAGCCACCGGGGCGGCCACCACGGTCATCGTCACGACGCGGGCCACGGGACCGGTCATCGCGGCGGTCGTCACGGCGGTCGTCACGGCGGAAACCACCACGGTCACCGTCGCGACGCGGTCCGGAGCCGCGGAAGTCTCGCCGGTCGCCGCCGTCCCGCCGGTCGCCGCCGTCCCGGCGCCGCGGCTCGCGGTCGGACCGGTCGTCGGGTGAGTTGGTGGACATCGGCATGACTCCTGTCTTCAAGCACTACAGTCATTCTCCCGCATCGGGTGCACCGATGCGGCCTCAGCAAAACAAAAAGGACCCCTGGTCCCAGCATGCACGCTGGGACCAAGGGTCCTCCAAAGATTGTTCGGCGGCGTCCTACTCTCCCACAGGGTCCCCCCTGCAGTACCATCGGCGCTGAAAGGCTTAGCTTCCGGGTTCGGAATGTAACCGGGCGTTTCCCTGACGCGATGACCACCGAAACCCTATCGGGTTCTAGCGAACAAGCACACTCTTCAATTAAGTAAGTGGAACTGATTCACCGGTGCGACTGTTCGCAACCCGGGAACCACACAGTGGACGCGAGCAACTGAGGACAAGCCCTCGGCCTATTAGTACCAGTCAACTCCACCGGTCACCCGGCTTCCATATCTGGCCTATCAACC
>NZ_JBEXHC010000034.1:17963-30674 GCF_040607655.1 Streptomyces sp. NPDC005266 | reverse complement strand
CCAAGGGGTTCCGCCGCTCGATACTTTGAGAACGTATTGGCTTGACCATGGGGAGAGTTGATGCGGATCATTCCGAGCGAGATCTCGAGCAACACCAGGAGCCGGGCCGAGCGCAGCGTGTTCGCGGCGCTCAAGGCGATTCCCGATGACCAGAGCGTCGCGCTGCACACGGTTCATCTGCCACGGCACCACAAGAAACGTGTCGGCGAGATCGACTTCGTCGTGATCATGCCCGACCTCCTGCTCTTCATCGAGGTCAAGGGCGGTCGGGTCCACCAGCGCGACGGCAAGTGGTACTACGGTCCGCCCGGTCGCGAGGACGGCCCGAAGGAGAGCCCCTTTGCGCAGGCCAGCGGGGGCATGCACGAGTTCGAGCGGGAAATCGGCGCTCTGGTCGGCAACCTGAGGGACGACGGTGTCCCCAGCGGATACCTGGTGATCACCCCGGACGTCGACCTTCAACGTACGACGGAGTTCGAATTCCAACAGTATCTCGGCGCCACCGCGTACGACGGCGGACGCGGTCTGGCACAGGGCATCGAACGAGCCACTCGTTTCTGGCTGTCACGGAACAGGTGGGCCCGCACCCCCGTCCCTGCCTCCCAGCGCAAGAAGATGCTCGAGGCCATCCGACCGGACTTCGACCTCGTACCCAATCTGCAGTCCAAGCTGACGCATCTCGACGTTGCCTTCGAACGTCTCACCAACGAACAGCTCGACAGGCTCGACGAGCTGGAATCCAATCCACGCCTCATCTGGACCGGTGGCGCGGGCACCGGAAAGACGTTCCTCGCCGCCGAGGCGGCCCGTCGCAAGTCCGCCCACGGCAGCGTCCTGTTCACCTGCGCGAGCATCACGCTGGCGACCCACATGGGTCGCATCCTCACCGACGACGCGATCACCGTCCTGCCCTTCGACCGCCTCGACGAGGTCAAGGGACGTGGCTTCGACCACCTGATCGTGGACGAGACGCAGGACCTGATGACGGTGGAGAGTCTCGACATCCTGGAGGCTCTGGTCCCGGGTGGTCTCGCGGAGGGCCGGTGGATCTTCATGCTGGACCAGAACAATCAGGTGCTGAACCCGGACGCCTACGATCCCGATGCCTGGGAGTATGTGCGTTCGCTGGGTCTCGTGTACGGGCCCATGAAACGCAACTGCCGCAACACCGTGCAGATCGTCAAGCAGGTGCGCTCCTACACGGGTGCCGACCTGGGTGTCGCCTCCGCGGGTGAGGGGGAGCCGGTCCGCTTCGCCGACGTGCACGACGCTGAGGGGGAGGCGGCCCTCCTCGACGACTATGTGAACGAACTCGTGGGCGAGGGTGTCTCACTGCGGGACATCACGCTGCTCTCCGCCTCCGGGGATTGGGAAACGAGCTCGGTCCGTCTGTCCCAGCGAGCCTCCAAAGTCGAGCGATTCACCGATGTGGTCGGGACCGACCGCACGAAACATCGCCTCACCTGGTCGTCCGTCTCCGACTTCAAAGGCCACGAAAACCATGTCGTCTGTCTGATCGACCTCGAACCCGAGCACCTCGACGGCCGCCTCGACGCGCTCTACGTCGCCTGCACCAGGGCCCGCGCCCAGCTCTGGGTCGCCCTCCGCCCGGGCACCCGATCGATACTGACGGACCTGGGCGTCGCGGTACTGACACGGGAGGGACGTCTCAAGTGAACGAATCGCAAGCACAGCTCTCCGAGCACCGCGACGGCTTCGTGGCGTATCTCCGCCGGCAGTTGGTTGGCCCTGCCGACGCCGAGGACGAGACCCTGATCGACCCGCCCGACCGGCGCTACCTGATGGGCACCTTGTATCCGCGTGGAGCCTCCCTGCTGGAGCACTCGCAGGACGACGGCGAGCAGAACTTCAACGAATCGGAGGCCGGAAACGGCGAGGAGGACAGCTTCGCCGACGACCCTGTCGCTGAGGCGAACGCATGGCTTCCGTCTTCCCTCGGCTTCTCGTTCTTCACCAATGCCCGGCACATCGAGGTGACGTGTGAAGCGTCTCGCTATGTGACACATCGCGAAGGCGGTCGGCGCAGCTGGCGACGACAGCCACGACTCTCCACAACGGAGACCGTCGCCGTGGAACAGACGACCCCCGTCCCCGTTTTGGAGGGGCATGGTCGTCTCCATGTCCGTTGGCGCCCTTTTGCGGCCGGACATCTCGTCACGTGCGTACTGGCCAACGCGCACGCCGAGGAGGAGAGCACTTACAAGGACCGTGACCTGATGCTCTTCCAGGCGGAACTTCGGGCCACGACCCTCGGCGGGAAGGTGCTCGAGTATCCGAGCACCCGTCTTAACAGCCGTGACGAAGAGGAGCAGGAGCTTCGCGTCCAGTATCGGAACATCGTGACCAGGGCCATAGGGCACGGATGTGCCGTCGAGTGGGACACGGGTTCCGACCCGGTCACCACCGTGCGAGCGGAGGTCATGCCTCAGCAGGTGGTCGAGCACATCAAACCCGATGGCCCGAAGGACCTGCCGGTGCTCAACCTCGCGCACCTATCCCGAACCGATCTCGCGGTCGAAGACCTCCGGGACGGGCTGCAAACCTTCGTCCTGGGCTATCGTACGTGGTTCGACGCCCAGCGGTCGCAGGCGGAGGACTTGCAGCCATGGGCTGCTGCCCCCGCTAAACGAATCCTTCAACGCATCGAGACCGCGCTCGATCGCATGGAGTCGGGAGTGGTTGCCCTCACCGCATCGACCCCCTCGGGGGACAAGGCACGCGAAGCCTTCCGTCTGGCCAACCGTGCCATGGCACTCCAGATGCTCCACAGCCGCCCGGAACTGGCCGGCAGCCGTCGCCGCAGGAACAGCGACGTACTCGAGCTGACCGAGCCCGACGGCGACTACGCGTGGCACCCGTTCCAGCTCGCCTACTTCCTGCTCGTGGTCGAGGGCCTGATGAACCCGGAACACGAGGACCGTAGGACGGTTGACCTGATCTGGTTCCCCACGGGTGGAGGCAAGACGGAGGCATATCTCCTCACGGCCTGCTTCGAGATCCTCTGGCGTCGGCTGCAGTTCGGCGCCGCCGGGGGCGGAACCGCCGTTCTGAGCCGATACACGTTGAGTCTGCTCACCACACAGCAGTTCCAGCGCACGGCAACAGCCATCTGTGCCCTTGAATACATCAGGAAGGGACACGACGGACCGCTTCTCCGTGATCTGGGGCAGGAGCCCATCTCTGTCGGACTGTGGGTGGGCAGGGACACGACACCAAACAAGATCTCCGTCGCGCAGGAGGAGCTCGGTGTCCTGAAACAGATGAACCAACCTGATGATCGCTTCCTGCTGGAACGTTGTCCTTGGTGCGGCACGGAAATCGTCCCGGAACGGCAGGGACAGGGCCGGGACTTCGGTATCCGGGCGGACGGTGTCACCACCTCGTTCTTCTGCCCGCGCGACGCCTGCGTCTTCCACGAGCACCTCCCGGTGTCCGTCGTGGACGAGCAGATCTACAGAGAACCTCCTACGTTCGTGCTCGGCACCGTGGACAAGTTCGCCCGCCTGGCATGGGAGCGGGAGGCCGGGAACCTCTTCGGCCGGGACGGCAAGCGCGCCCCCTCACTGGTGATTCAAGACGAGTTGCACCTGCTGGCGGGCCCTCTGGGAACAACGGTCGGTCTGTACGAATCGGCCATCCTCGAGCTGTGCGCCTGGGGCGGCACCGTACCGAAGGTGATTGCGTCGACAGCGACGATCCGACGCTCGCAGGACCAGATCCGCAGCCTCTACGGTCGCCCGGCGCAGCTCTTCCCCCCAGCGGGGATCGAAGCCCAGAGCTCCTACTTCGCCTCGCCCGACAAGAACAAGCCGGGGCGTCTGTACGTGGGCGTCATGGCACAGGGACACACCGCCTCGACCTCGACGGTTCACGTGGGCGCCGCCGCGTTGCAGGCCCCGAAGGAGATCTGTGACGACGACACCCTTCGCGACGCGTACTGGACCACGGTCGCCTATCACAACAGCCTGCGGGAACTAGGACGAACCGTCACGATCGCGAGGGACGACATCCCCGCGCGTCTCGAGCATCTGACGAGGGATGACACTCGACGGCGCAAACTGGACGACGACTCGGTGGTGGAGCTCACGAGCAACATCCCGCGGGCCGCTCAGCCACAACTCCTCGAGCGCCTGGGTAAGAGGTTCAAGGAACGCGGCAGTGTCTCCTTCCTCGCCACGACCAACATGCTCTCCGTGGGCGTCGACGTTCCGCGGCTCGGCCTCATGCTCATGAACGGGCAGCCCAAGACGACCTCGGAGTACATCCAGGCCACGAGCCGCGTCGGCCGTCGTCATGTACCGGGTCTGATCGTGACGCTCTTCCGCTCGACCAAACCACGGGACCGGTCCCACTACGAGTCGTTCGGTGTTTACCACCGCTCGCTCTATCGACACGTCGAGCCGACCAGCGTCACGCCGTGGTCCTTGCCTTCTCGTAACCGAGCCCTGCACGCCGTACTCACCATCCTGGTGCGACACGGACTCGGTCTGGACGCGGAGAACAAGGCCGGGGACATCCTCGATCACACAACCGAAGTAGCCCGGATCCGTGACCTTGTCGTGGATCACGTGCGGCGGGCCGATCCGGGCGAGGCCGATGCGGCGGCCACACAATTGGACACGCTCATCGGAGAATGGTGGCAGCAAGCCGAGATCGCGCGTGGCGATGGCAGCCGTCTCTACTACCAGCCCCAGGGGCGGTCGTACGAATCACTCCTCACCGACTTCGGCAAGCAAGGCGGCCTGTGGCAGACGGCTCAGTCGATGCGCAACGTCGACCGCGAGTGCCTCGTCGCCGTGAAAGGAGCGTGAGAGCAGTGAGGGATGTTCGGCGCAAGGTCCGCAGGGCACAGACCATCGTCCCTTTCGGTGTCGGCGGGATCCTCGATCTTCGAGGCGAATCGTTCGTAGCCGCCGATGTCCGAAGCTGGGCGCGCTACGCCGAGCCAGTTGAATCACCACGGCTCGCGAAAAAGTTGGGGGTTGAGGGCTTCCGCTCAGCCCCCGTCATCCCCTCCGGGAAGGCTGCCTTCGCGACTCGTATCGGGCCTTCTTACGTACGATTCCCCAAGTGGCTGTTCTGCCCTCAATGCAGGGAAATGAAGTTCTGGCGCCTGGATCGTGAACGTGAGCTACGGGACAAGCAACCGACTTGCGAGCGTTGCGCAGGAAAGCCCCAACTTGCCCCGATGCGCTTCATCCAGGTGTGCAAGGCAGGCCATATGGCCGACATCGACTGGCGGCGATGGGCTCACTCCAGGGGCGAAGGGCATGCCCAGCGTCAATGCCAGGTTCGCCGGATTCGATTCGTCGCCACTCCCCAATCCTCCGGACTGGAGGCCTTGCGCGTCGTCTGTGCCGTCTGCAAGGCCGGACGCAACTTGGCCGGAATCAGCCAGAAGAGCATCCTCAAGCAGATGGGCCTGGCCTGCCCCGGAACTCACCCCTGGCAATCAGAGACCGATGAGGCAGAATCCTGCGAGGAAACACCGCAAGCGGTGCAGCGCGGCGCCTCAAACGTGTACTTCCCCATCACACACTCGGCCCTCGACATCCCTGCGCCGACGGGTTTGCCCGAGGACGACGAGTTGAGCCAGCGAGTCGTCAATCACCATCTATGGCCTAGCTTCATCAGTGAGGATGGCAGCCCGATTGCCGATTCCTATAGAGGGGTGATCGCCCACCAGTGCGGGGTATCCCAGGAATTTGTGGAATCCGTGCGGCGCCGCCATGCCGCCGAGGCCGCGTCGACGCCGTCTGCAGCCGATGCGGACGATGACCTCAGTATCGCCGAATGGGCAGCCTTCTCCGCCCCGGAATCCGTCACCGATTCGAAAACGTTCACCGTGCACCGGACGCGCCTCGGGGTCGATCACAACGCCCCTCGATCCATGCAGGAGCTGGCTGCGGATATCGCTGCGGTCGTCGTCGCGGACCGAGTACGCGAGGTGCGTGCGCTGGAAGGGTTCACGCGGTACGAGCCGAACTCCGGCGACGGCGAGGAGGGCGAGGGCGGACGCGTCGTCTCGGTCAACACGCAGGCCCGAGCTCTTTGGCTGCCTGCCATAGAGACCTACGGTGAAGGAATTTTCATCGCCGTCGACGAGGAACGTATGAGCGCCTGGGAGAGGATTCCATCAGTACGCGACTGGACACGACGCATCGAGGGCAACCTGAGTGCCTCGTTCAAGGCCGACCGCCTGAGGGCAAAGTCGGGTCCAGAACTCCTTCCACGCTTCGTCATGCTGCACACCCTGGCCCATCAATTCATCCGCCAACTATCCTATGACAGCGGATACAACGCAGCCTCGCTACGCGAACGCGTCTACGCTCGCAGCCACGCCCCGGGGAGCGAACATCCACCCCAAGCCGGCGTGTTCATCTACACGGCCGCCGGGGACGCGGAAGGAACGCTGGGGGGGCTCGTCCGCCAAGGGCAACCACCGAACCTCGCCGAGACCCTGATCCGACTACTCGAATCGGCTCAGTGGTGCTCGCAGGACCCTCTGTGCGCCGACTCGACCGGTCGGTCTCTGGCCAACCTCAACCGTGCCGCCTGCCATGCGTGCACGCTCCTGCCCGAAACCTGCTGTGAGATCGACAACTCCCTACTGGACAGGACACTGTTGATCGGTGACGGTGAGGTCCCGGGATTCTTTCGGGGAGTCGTCCAGGCCGCGCTCGAGGAATCGGCCGGAGCCATCGACCTGCCATGAAGATTCCTTCCCTCCTGGACCTCGCGACCGAGCAGCAGGCCGTCGTCGACCTTCCGTTCCGCGGAAGCCACGTCATCACCGGGGCGCCCGGCACCGGCAAGACCGTGATGGCCGTCTACCGCGCCTGGGCACTGGCGACCGCCGGTCGCGAGGTCGCCCTCTTCACGCGCGCCAATCTGCTGCATCAGTACCTCGCTCAATTGGCTCCGGACCTTACGGAAGCGGTCAACGTCACCACCTATCATCTGTGGATCAGGGATTGCTGGCGCCGGCTTTTCCGGACCGATCCTCCACAGATCGATGAGGATGGTTGGATCTACGACTGGATCGAGATGCAGCGGGACTGTATTCAGCATCGGGTCGGTTCGACCGCGCATCTGGTGATCGACGAGGGCCAGAAGCTGCCCGTCGGCTTCTATCAGTTGTGCCAAATCCTTGGCGTGGGCGTCACCGTATGCGCCGACGAGAACCAGCGGATCGGCGGTGACCAAAGCACCCTGTCCGAAATATGCCAGTCCATCGCCACTCAGGCTGATCCACTCGTGCTGCGCGAGAACCGCCGGAACACTCGGGAGATCGCGAGGCTGGCATCCGAGTTCCGCGAGGAGGCCGGGGACAGTATGGTTTTACCGACACGTGTCGGCCGCACACCCACGGTTTTAAAGGTTTCCTCGCTGAAACATCTTCTGGCCGGTGTTTCCCAGTACTTCAACGCGCATCGGGAACAAAGCATCGGAATCATCTGCAGGTCGAGCCATACGGTGCGGGATGTGCAGAGCGAACTCACACGCCTCGGGCTTGCGAAGCACACCCAGGCCTATGCGTACGACGATCGATACCGGAACACCATCGACTTCTCTGCGCGGCCGATCCAAATCCTGAGCACGGCCAGCATGAAGGGCTTGGAGTTCGACAGCGTCTTCGTGCCGGACCTGGACGCCTACACAGAGGACCCGACCGGCGTGGACGCGCGTCTTCGCTTTTTGGTGCTGTGTACTCGCGCCCGCGAGGATCTTCACTTCGCTCACTGCGGTCCCCAAGAGCCCGCGATTCTGTCGGGCATCCCGGAATCCTTGTTGGTTCGACAATAGGGCCGTTCCGCTTTGTCCGCCACTAACGGGTGGCTCTACGCACATGCGGGCACCGCACGCCTACCGGCGCGGGTGCCCGCATCGTCATAGAGGCTCAGCGCAGGGCGCTGAGCTTTTGCCAGGCCCCGTACGAGAGGTTCCAGTCGCCGAAGCCGTTGCCGGTGGAGACCGTGGCGCGGGTGGAGCCGGTGACCTCTACGACGTCGCCTCGGGTGGCGCGGTGGTAGAACCACTGGCCGTCGGCGGAGGACATGCCGACGCAGCCGTGGCTCATGTTGACGCGGCCGAAGTAGCCGCGGCCCTCGTTCCAGGGGGCGGCGTGGGCGTAGGTGCCGGAGGTGGTGAGGTGGACGGCCCAGGGGACGTCCTTGCTGTAGGGGTCGGCTATGCCCACGGATTCGCTGGTCATGTGGACCATGGGGGCCTTGTCGAGGACGACCATGGTGCCGTTCCAGGTGGGGTAGGAGGGCTGGCCGGCGGAGATGGGGATGGTCTTCTGCTTCTGGCCGTCCTCGTAGACGGTCATCGTGTGCTGCTGGAGGTCGACCTTGGAGACGCGGGCCGTGCCGATGGTGAAGGTGGAGGAGACATCGCGGCGCAGGTAGCGGGAGTCGCCGGTGTTCACTCCGCTGAGGCGGGCGCGGAGGGTGACCTTGGTGCCCTTGTGCCAGTAGGTCTTGGGGCGCCAGTCGGCGCGCTCGGTGCCGGTGAGGGGGTCCTTGACCCAGCCCCAGGAGCCTTCGGTCCTGGGGGAGGTGGAGACGGAGAGCTGGCGCTCGACCGCTGCCTTGTCGGTGACCGGGTGGTCGAAGGCCAGGGAGACCGGCTGGCCGACGCCGACGACCGACTTGCTGGAGGGGGTGACGGTGACGCCGTTGACCTGCTGGGCGGCGCGGGTGCGGAAGGTGGAGTGCTGAGTGGCGGTCTTACCGGCGGCGTTGGTGGCGGTGGCCTCGACGGCGTAGGTCGTGCCCGGGGTCATGGGCCGGGTGGAGTGCCAGCTGCTCTTGGCCTTGGAGAGCGAGCCGGTCACGGTGACGGCATGGGTGCCCGCGCCGTCGGGGGTGATGCGGACCTTGGTGAGGGTGCCATGGGCGGCGGTCACCTTGACCGTGGCGTCGGGGGCTACGGCGGCCGCGTCACCGTTCGGGGTGACGGTGATCCGGGCGGGCTTGGCATCCACCGATGCGGTGTCCGATGCCGACTGGCAGCCGGCGAGCAGGGCCACGGCCAGGGATGGCACGGCCAGGATGCTGAGAGAGCGTACGGAGCGCACAGGAAACCTCTTGCTGAAGTCGTCGGAGTCATGGGAGCCGTCGGGCGAGCGGCGCGTCGGCAACACCGCTTCGCCTCCTCGGCGTTCTGCTGATACGGCGTGGGTGTAGCGGTCCGTGGAACGGCGCAGCAATCGGTCAGGGGCGAGGCCCGGGAGATCGGCGGGCGGGCCGTGCCGGACGTGGGCCCGTACGCGGTTACGGGCATGGCGCCAGGAGCTGACGGCGAGGCGTTGGGCGACGGTGTGGGCCCATGGGGTCGGATCGTCGGCGGCGGTCAGGCGGTCTCGGCGCTGCCACGCCCGGGCGTACGCCTCCCGCGCGGCGTCCTCAGCCTCGGCTTCGGCCTTGGCGAGATCGCCGGGTGCGGCACGGACCGCGGCCACGAGCCGCTTCGCCGCAGCTGTGCAGAACTGGTCGAAACCGGACGGTTCCGATGCTGTTGATCGTGCTGACATGTATCCCCCGCGCCCCCGCGCTCCCCGCTTCTACTAAGGAACACGCTCAAAAGGCGCGGAAGGTTACAGGTGACTTTGCGGCCCCGCGGGCCCGTACGGCACGGGCGGGGTCTGATGCTCGGTGGGGGCGTACGACGGAGGGGTGCCCGGCGGTGCGTACGAGGGCGGGGTCCCGTAGGCCGGGGGCGCCCCATACGGCGGCTGTGGCCCCGGCCGAGCGCCGTACGGCGGCTGCGCCCCGTACCCGTACCCGTACCCGTACCCGCCGCCGTACGTCGCCTGACCCGACGGCCAGAACGGCGGGGGCACCGTGCCCGGGACCGGCCGGAGGACCGGGCGGGGGCGCGGGATGGGGACGGAGAGGGCCGCGTGGGCCAGGGCGGGTTGGGCGATCTCGCGCCGTTCCCACAGGCGGTCCAGCAGCTCCCTCTCCTTGGCGGCGAAGTCCGGCCCCGCCGTGCCGCGGTGCGCGCGCCGCCGCAGGAAGGCGAGCGAGGTCGCGAAGGCCGTGTACTCGCCGACCGTACGGGCCGCGGCGGCACCCTGGGTGCGGCGCGCGAGATCGCGGGCGATCCCGCGGGCGCGCATGGACGACAGGGCGATCGGCTCGGGTGGGGTGAGCCAGCCGGCGGCCTGGTAGACGGAGAGCTGGATCCGTACGGTGCGCAGTTCGTTCTTGCGGGACCAGATCGTCAGCCAGGTCAGCAGCCCGAAGAGCGGAACCATGAACAGGGCGTACACGGCGAGGAAGCCGTACCCGCCGAGGGTCGCCGAGCCGTTCCAGACGCCGTGCAGGACCATCGCGGTCAGCAGCGCCGCGATCGGTACGAGGACGCGGCGGAAGCGCTGGTGGCGTGCCGCCGCGGCGGCTATGCCGAAGCCGACGCCGGTCATGGAGGTGAAGAGGGGGTGCGCGAAGGGGGACATCACGCCGCGGATGAAGAACGTCGCGGCGGTGGTGGACCGGATGCCGGAGTAGCCGAAGGTCTGGTCGCTGACGAAGGCCGAGCCGAGGTAGAGGATGTTCTCGGTGAAGGCGAAACCGGTGGCCGTGATTCCGGCGACGACGACACCGTCCACGATGCCGTTGAAGTCGCGCCGCCGGTAGAGAAACAGCAGTAGTACGGCGGCTGCCTTGGCGCTCTCCTCCACGAACGGCGCGACGAAGGTGGCCCCCCAGGCGTCGGCGTCCGCCTGACCGGAGGGGGACGAGGAGTCGACGGTGGTCATGAGCCACTCGGTCGCGAAGCCGTTGGCGATCAGCGCGACCAGCGTCGCGGCACAGGCACCCCAGGCGAAGGCGAAGAGGAGGTTCCGCCAGGGTTTCGGCTCGACGCGGTCCATCCAGCGGAACGCCGCGACGATCAGCGGCAGGGGCAGCACCGCGAGGCCGAGCCCCACCAGGAAGCCCTTGGTGCCGGTCTGCTCGCGCACCAGCGCCAGAATGATCAGGCCGGAGAGCGAGAGCAGGCTGATGAGCGCGGTGGCGCGCAGCGCCTTGTTGCCCCACAGGCGGCTGAGGCGGCCGTGCCTGCCCCACAGCGCCTGGGACGGCGGAGCCGGCCAGCCCGCCGGCGCGGACGCGGTGTCGAACCACGGCTGCCGGCCGTACGGCGCCTCGTGCGAAGCCTCGTAGGGCGCCTCGTGCGAAGCGTCGTAGGGCGCCTCGTGCGAAGCGTCGTACGGCGTGCCGGACGGCGGTATCGCCGGTGGCTCGGGCGGCTGCTGAGGGGGCGGGGACTGGTGCACTCAACCGACCCTAACGAAAGGGGGAGTGGGGGACTGAGGGATTATGCCCATCCCCTAGGGGTCGTTATGTGTCCTTGCGACGGAAGATCAGGTCATGGACGACATGCCCCTTGTCCAGGCCCTGGCTCTCGAACTTGGTGAGCGGGCGGAAGTCCGGCCGCGGGGTGTAACCGCCGTCGGCCTGGGTGTTCTCGAAGGCCGGGCAGGCGGTCAGGACCTCGAGCATCTGCTCCGCGTACGGCTCCCAGTCGGTCGCGCAGTGCACCAGCGCGCCGGGCTTCAGCCGGGTGGCGGCCAGCTCGACGAACTCGGGCTGGAGGAGCCGGCGCTTGTGGTGCCGCTTTTTGGGCCACGGGTCGGGGAAGAACACGCGCAGCCCGGCGAGGGCGGCGGGCGCCAGCATCTCGCGCAGCAGGATGATCGCGTCGCCGTTCGCGACCCGGATGTTCGTCAGGCCCTCCCGCTCCGCGAGCGCGAGCAGGTTGCCCTGGCCGGGGGTGTGGACATCAGCCGCGAGGATGCCGGTGCCGGGGTCGGCGGCCGCCATCTGCGCGGTGGCCTCCCCCATGCCGAAGCCGATCTCCAGCACGACGGGGAGATCGGGTCGCGGCCCGGCCTCGGTGGCGAACAGCTCGCCGAGGTCGATGCGGCGCAGCCCGTCGATGTCCAGGCCCCACTGCGGCCACAGTCGGCGCAGCGCCTCGCCCTGGCCGGGGGTGACCCGACCGCGGCGCGGGCGGAAGGAGCGGATCCGGCGCTCGTGGTGCGAGCCCGCGGGGTCGGCGGCGGGGCCGCCGGGGAACATCGGCTCGCTGCGGTCACGGGACGCGGGCAGGGTGCGGGTGCGCTCCGCGCCGGGCAGCGTGCCGGTGCCGGTGCGCTCCGCGCGGGAATCGGGGGCGGTGGGGTTCTCGGACACAGTGCTTCGATTCTACGGGCGGGCCGGGCTCCCACGGCGGGGCCGTCGGTGGGGCCGATGGCCGGGGAGCGGGGGCCGACGCGGTGACGGCCCGGGCGGCCGCCACCGTCGGCGGGCGAACGCGGCCGGTTGCGGTCGGCGGGGCCGTGGAGGTGCGCGCAAGGTCCGGCGCCGTGAGCGCGCGCCCGGGGCGCGGAGTCCTGGCCATCCTCGGCTCTGCCTGTCCGGTCGCGGGGTCGGCTCTGCTTGTCCGGTCGCCGGGTCGGTCCTGCCTGTCCGGTCGCGGGGTCGGTGCTGCTTGTCCGGTCGCGGGGTCGGTGCTGCCTGTCCGGCCGGGAGGTCGGCTCTGCTTGTCCGGTCGCCGGGTCGGTGCTGCTTGTCCGGTCGCGGGGTCGGTGCTGCTTGTCCGGTCGCGGGGGTCGGTGCTGCTTGTCCGGTCGCGGGGGTCGGTGCTGCTTGTCCGGTCGCGGGGGTCGGTGCTGCT
>NZ_JBEXHC010000034.1:2480-17866 GCF_040607655.1 Streptomyces sp. NPDC005266 | reverse complement strand
CTGCTTGTCCGGTCGCGGGGGTCGGTGCTGCTTGTCCGGTCGCGGGGGTCGGTGCTGCTTGTCCGGTCGCGGGGGTCGGTGCTGCTTGTCCGGTCGCGGGGGTCGGTGCTGCTTGTCCGGTCGCCGGGGTCGGTCCTGCCTGTCCGGTCGCCGGGTCGGTCCTGCCTGTCCGGCCGCGGGGTCCCGCGGCCCGCCAACCGCGTCGGCCCGGCGCGGTGCGGGTGGACGGCCCCGGCCTGCTGTGCGCCTGCTCACATCGGCCCGTACGCGCGGCGGGCCCGGACGGGCCCGGCACCCGTGGACGCGACCGGGCTCACACCGGTCACTCCCCGCGCAGCGCGGCCAGCACTCGCCGCGCCACCTCCCGGCCGATCGGCAGTGAGGCCGTCGCGGCCGGTGAGGGGGCGTTGAGCACATGGACGATGCGGGGGGTCTGCGAGATGAGGAAGTCGTCCGCGAGCGTGCCGTCGGGCAGCACCGCCTGGGCGCGCACGCCCGCAGGGGCGGGAGTCAGGTCGTCGGCCGTCACATCCGGCAGCAGTCGGCGGACGGCGTCGGTGAAGGCGCGCTTGGACAGGGAGCGCCGCAACTCGCCCGCCCCGTACCGCCAGTGGCGGCGGGCTATCCGCCATGCGCCCGGGTAGGCCAGCGTCCCGGCCAGCTCGTGCGGGCGCACCGTATGCCAGTCGTAGCCCTCCCGGGCGAGCGCGGGCACCGCGTTGGGGCCGATGTGGACGCCGCCGTCGATGCCGCGGGTCAGATGGACGCCGAGGAAGGGGAACGCCGGGTCGGGGACCGGGTACACCAGGCCGCTCACCATCGAGGCGCGGGAGGGAACCAGCTCGTAGTACTCACCGCGGAAGGGCACGATCCGCATGCCCGGGTCGTCGCCCGCCAGCCGGGCGACGCGGTCGCAGTGCAGCCCCGCGCAGTTGACGAGGGCCCGCGCCCGCAGCACCGTCCCGTCCGTCGTACGGACCGCGACCGCCGACGGGCGCCGCCCGATGGTGTCGACCCGCGCCCCGTACCGCACCGAGGCTCCCGCGTCGCGCGCCAGCCGGGCCAGCTGGGCCGCCACCGCCCCGAAGTCGCACACGCCCGTCGTGCCGACGTGGATCGCGGCCAGCCCGCGCACCCATGGCTCATACTCCGCGAGCTGGGCGGGGCCCAGCTCGCGGACCGGGATCCCGTTCTCCCTGCCGCGCTGGACCAGGGCGTGCAGCCGCGGCAGCTCGGAGCGCTCGGTGGCGACGATGAGCTTGCCGGTCACCTCATGGGCGATGCCGTACTCGGCGCAGAACTTCACCATCTCCGCCGCGCCCCGCACCGCGAACCGTGCCTTCAGGGAGCCCGGGGGGTAGTAGATACCGCTGTGGATCACCCCGCTGTTCCGCCCGGTCTGGTGGCGGCCCGGCCCCGCTTCCTTCTCCAGCACGGTCACTCGGGTGCCGGGGGCGGCGCGCGTGATCGCATACGCCGTCGACAGGCCGACGATCCCGCCCCCGATCACCAGCACGTCGCAGTCAAACGCCGCCACGCCATGTCACCTCCCCACGCGCCACACCGTCCAGTCGCCCGCCCGTCGATCCCTATCATGGCCTGCGCCACCGACAGCGACCCGAAACCCGGACGGGGCTTCCGTTTCGAGCTGGTGTACGAAGCGGGTGCCGGGTCTCGCTCCGGGCCTCACGCCGACGCGCGCGCCGACTCGCCCGTCGGCTCTCACGCCGGCGCCACCAGCAGCGGTCGCGCCCGCTCGCGCAGCTCGGCGACGCGCGGCTCGTCGCGGTACGCCTCGAGGCGGTGCATCAGGTCGCGCACGTACTCCGTCGTACGGGCGGACGAGATCCGGTTGGCGACCTCCACGGCCCGGGCGCCGGCCGCGCAGGCCGCGTCCAGGTTCCCGGACTCCAGTTCGGCGACGGCCGACACGACGAGCCGCAGCCCGTGGGACCGTACGAACTCCTCCGTCGGCCGGGCCAGCGCCTGCTCGGTGAAGCGCCGCACCTGGCGCGGCAGCCTCAGATCGCGATAGCACTCGGCGGCGTCGGCCGCGAACCGCTCCTGGCTGTAGAAGTCCAGCCAGGGCGGGTCCGGGTCGCCCGCCCGCGCCCGCTCCAGCCAGCCCTCGGCGGACTTCAGGGCCGCCCCGCAGGCGGGCCCGTCCCCGGACTTGGCCTGGGCGCGCGCCTCGACGAGCCGGAAGAAGCTCATGGTGCGGGCGGTGGCCAGACCGCGGTTGCGCTCCAGGGCGGCCTGCGCCAGGTCCACGCCCTCGTCGGCGAAGCCGCGGTAGGTGGCCTGCAGGCTCATGGACGCCAGCACATAGCCGCCGAGGGGGACGTCGGCCGCGGCGCGCGCGAGGCGCAGCGCCTGGATGTAGTACCGCTGCGCGGCCTCCTGTTGGCCGGTGTCGAAGGCCATCCATCCGGCGAGCCTGGTCAGTTCGGCGGTGGCGCCGAAGAGCGAGCGGCCGACCTCGTCGCTGTAGGAGCCGAGCAGCAGCGGCGCCGCGTCCACCCGCAGACACTCGGGCACCATGGACGAACGCCAGTCGCCACCGCCGTACTTGGAGTCCCAGCGGCGCGCGTCCTCGGCGGCCTCGCGCAGCTTGGTGACGTCACTGTGGCCGACACGCTGCGGTAAGGCCTCGGGGCTCGCCCCGCCTGCCGCGCTCGCGCCCTCCGCGGCGCTCTCGGTGGCCTTCGGCTCCCGCGCGACCGAGCTGTCCGCGGGGGATATGAGCCAGCGGGACGCCGGCGTGGCGTACGCGCTTACTGCGAAAGATCCGGCCAGGCTCTGCCAAATGCCGACGCCGCCGCGCCGACCCGCGAGATCCAGCCGGTAGAGCTCGGTGGCGGAACGGACGGCCTGGCCGATGTCGCGCGGGAAGGTGAGCCCGACCTCGGGGGCCGGATCGGCGTCCGCCAGGCCGATCTCGTGCAGCGGGACCGGACGGCCGAGTTTGCTGCCGATCGCAGCCGCAATGAGGTGAGGCGCGGCGCCCTGGGGGACCATCCCCTTGGACACCCACCGCGCGACGGACGTCTTGTCGTAGCGAAGCGTCAGGCCACGCTGGGCGCCGAGGTCGTTGACTCTGCGCGCGAGCCCGGCATTGCTGATCCCAGCGAGGGCGAGAACGGTGCCGAGCTTCTCGTTCGGCCCGCGTGGCTCCCTTGACATGCGCACCCCTCGACAGCACCGACGGCCGCCCCGGCATAAGCGCGGGGCATTCGTAAACCCAGCGTAGTTCGCCGCATCCCGACCGTTAAGAGGTGGTGTCCCGGATGGCGAGATTCTTGTATGAACGGGCGTGCGGGGTGGGATGTGTGCTCCCGGTGTGTGTGGCTGTGCGCCCGTGTGTGCGCTCTGTCTCAGTCACGGCGAGAACGTTTCGATGGGTCCTGCGTGGGTCGGCCCGCTGTACTGGATCCAGTGGGCTGGGGGACGCCGCCGCCTCATTCCCCGCGGGCGGCGGAACGGTCCGGGAGGCGAATGCCGCCTCCCGGACTGTCGTGTTGGAGGCACGGGAGGCCGAAGATGACCGCATACAGGGCATCCGCAAGGCCATCGAGAGCGCCACGGCACATTGGCTGAATAACGCCCCCACGGCCGGGCTCCCGCATCGGGCCGGGGAGGGGGAGGCCCGAGGCGGGAGCCCCCACCTCGCGCTGCGGCAAGCCGTCTGTCGGTAAGGGGTGTTGGCGCGCGTCGTTACGGGCATGGTGTGCGGCGTAGGGGCGTTGGCCCACCCGTATGGGCATGGGTAGCTCCCGGTACGGGCGTTGGCACGCCCACGTGCCGGGCATGGGCACGCCCACGTGCCGGGCATGGGCACGCCCACGTGCCGGGCATGGGCACGCCCACGTGCCGGGCATGGGCACGCCCACGTGCCGGGCATGGGAACGCCCACGTGCGGGGTATGGATGCGCCCCCACAGGCGCCTCTTCGCACACGCGTCAGCGTCCTTGCGCTCTTGTGCGCCCCACTCATGGCAGCATGGGCCACGACGGAACGGTGTGTGGCGACCGGATCAACCCTGCGATTCCTGCGGTCAGCTGTGGTCAAGGGACATCCAGGAGATCCACGTTGTTGTCCGGTTCGATGCCGAAACCGTCAACATGCTGTGCATGATGGCACCTACTTCTTGGTTGCCCTGGATGCCCACAGCCTGTGGAGGCGGCGATGCGGTGGTTGGTGGGGTGGAGCAGTACCGCATCCGGCCCGGTCCCCCCGGAAGGCCGTGCGATCCAGCCGGTCGGCGCCCAGCTCCTGTGGTCCGACCCCGATCCGCTGTGGGCCGTCGGCGACTGGCGGCCCGACGAGGTGCGTGTCGTCCAGGCCGACCCCTTCACCCGCCTCGCCGTCTTCGGCTGCTGCGGCGCGAGCGACGAGGAGCTGAGGGTGGGCCTGTTCGCGGCCCGCGGCGGCGCCCTGCGCCACCTGACCGCCTGGCCCGGCAGCTATACAGCCGTCGCCCAGGTCGGCCGCCGCGTCACCATCGCCGGTGATCTCGCGGGCGCCCGGCCCGTATTCCACACCGAATGGGCCGGCGGCACCGCCTACGCCACCGCCGCGCTGCCCCTCGCCGACCTCATCGAGGCGCAACTCGACGTCGGCCACCTCGGCGCGCTCCTCGCCTGCCCGGACTCTCCGGAGGCCATGGGCGCCGGCACGCCCTATATGGGCGTCAGACGCGTCCCTCCGGGGCACGCGCTGATCCTGCGTGACGGCGCCCGCGACGTCACCGGCTACGAACCCACCGAGTCGCTCGCCGTCGCCGCACCCCAACTCGAGCACGGCGAGGCCGTGGAGGGCGTACGCGACGCCCTCGTGGAGGCCGTACGGGCCCGGCTCACCGCCCCCCGCCACGCCCCCGAGACCGACGGCCTCGACCCCGGCCCGGTCCCCGGCATGGGCCCCGCCGAACGCCGGGCAGCGCGCGGCGCCCCGGCCCCCGGCATCGGCGCCGATCTGTCCGGAGGCAGCGCATCCGCCACGCTCGCCCTGCTCGCCGCCGGCCTCCCCGGAATGCCGGGCACCCTCCTCGGGCACGGCACCGAGGCGGGCGAGCGGCTCCTCGCCGTCACCTTCAACGACCTCGTCACGGCCGGCGGCGCCCGCACCCGGGAGGCCGAACTGGAACGGGCCGGCGCCATCGCCGCCAACCCGCGGCTGCACCATGTGGTCGTCGCCGCGGGCGAGGAAGCCCTGCCGTACGCCGCCCTCGACACCGGCGCGCTCACCGACGAGCCCGGCCCGTCCCTCGTGGTCGCCGAGCGCCACCGGCGCCGGCTCGCCGCGGGCAGCGCGGACCACTTCGTCGGCCACGGCGCCCGCCAGGTGCTCGACGCCCACCCCGCGCGCCTCGCCGACCTGCTGCTCGACCGCCGCAGACGCCACCTGCTGCGCCCCGCCACCGCCCTCGCCAAGGCCGACGGGCCCTCCGCGCAGTCCTTCTTCGTGCCCTTCACGGTCTACCGGGCCGCGCGCCGGCTGGCCCGTACGCCCTATAGGGACGGCGTCGAAGAGGCCGCCGCACGCCTTCTGGAGCGCCGCTTCGCCGACGACGGCGTGACGGGCGGCCCAGGCGCCGTATCCGCCTCCCTCGCCGCCCTGGCCTGGTGCCGCCCCGGGCCCGCCGCCCGCTGGCTCACGGGCGAAGCCCTGGCGGAGGTATCGGTGCGGCTGGAAGAGGCGGCCATGCGCCCCGTACTACTGCGCCGTCCCGGGGAGCGCCGCGCCGGTGCCGCCCTCGCCCGCTACGCCGCGGACCACCGCATCCTCGAACAGGTGGCGGAGGTCCGCAGCCAGCGCCTGCACGCGCCCTTCCTCGACAACCAGGTCGTACGGGCCTGCCGCGCGCTCCCCGAAGCGCTTCGAGTGCAACCGGGGGCGCGCGCCGCGGTGCTGCGCGCGGTCCTCGCCGGAGCCGGCATCCGGGAGCTTCCCCCCGGCTGGGGGGCCACCTCCCACGCCGCGCACACCGCCGCCGTACGGACCGGCGTGCGCACCTGGGTCGGCGACCTGGTGTCCCTCTTCGACGCGCCGTTGCTGGCCGACGCGGGCCTGGTGGAGGCCCGTGTCGTCCGTAAGGCGCTGCGCGCGGCGGCCCAGGGCGAGCGGCTGCCCCTGGACGGCCTGGCCGAACTGGTCTCCACGGAGGTGTGGCTGCGGCGGCTGCTGGCCCGCCGCGGCACCTGCTGGACCGGCACGGCGGCACCCCGGCAGCGGGCGGTGGCGGGCGGAGTGGTGTCGCGGCCGAGTCTGTGACGGTGGCTTCGGCGGCCGTCCGGCCCGGCGGTGCGGTGGGGCTCTGGGGTCTGGCGGGGCTGGTGGCGCGGACGGGCCCGGCAGGCGGGGCTGCGGCTGCGGATGCCCTACGGCCCGTTGCCGCCGTACTACGGCGGCAGCGGCCTGCCCGGTTGCTCCCGGGCGGTTGGCTCCCGGGCGGTTGCTCCCGGGCGGTTGGCTCCCGGGCGGCTGCCCCCGGGCGGCTGGCCCTCGATCGGCTGGCCCTCGAGCGGCTGCCTCCCGAGCGGCTGCCCCCGGGCGGCTGCCCCCGGGCGGCTGCCCCCGCACGGTGGCGCACCCACCGGGGTGCGGCGTACGAGGGCGACGCTCCGCCGTGCGACGGCCCGCCGGCCTCCGCCGTGCGACGGCCCGCCGGCCTCCGCCGTGCGACGGCCCGCCGGCCTCCGCCGTGCGACGGCCCGCCGGCCTCCGCCGTGCGACGGCCCACCGGCCACCGCTGGGAACGGCCCACCGGCCACCGCTGGGAGGTGCTCCCGTACCGGACGCCACTCGCGGCCGACGCCCCCTATGACGACGACCTAGGAGAATGGCCCGGTGCGGTATCTGATCCTCGGCACCACCGAAGCGCGCGACGACCACGGGAAGCCCCTGCCCCTCGGCGGCCCGCGGATCCGCGCGCTGCTCGCCGCGCTCGCCGTCCGCGCCGCACGCCCCGCCCCGGCCCCCGTCGACGTCCTCATCGACGAGGTGTGGTCCGACGACCCCCCGCACGACGCGCCCGCCGCGCTCCAAGCGCTCGTCGGGCGGCTGCGCCGGACCATCGGCAGGGACGCCGTGGTCTCCGCGCCCGGCGGCTACCGCCTCGCGACCGCCGTACCTCAGGACGACGTCGACCTGCTGCGCTTCGAGCGGCTGACGAACGACGGGGTGCGCGCGCTGGACGCCGGCGACCCCGGCCGGGCCTCCGCGACCCTCCGCCAGGCACTCGCCCTGTGGCGCGGCCCGGCCCTCGCCGACCTGCCCCACCGGGACGCGGCCGCCGCCCGCCCCGAGGCCCTCCGGCTGACCGCGCTGCACCGCCGGATCGACGCCGACCTCGCGCTCGACCGTAGTACGGACGTCATACCGGAATTGCGCGAGCTCGTCGCGGACCATCCGCTGGACGAAACGTTCCACGCCCAGCTGATCCGCGCGCTGCGCGCGGCCGGCCACGGGGCCGACGCCCTCGCCGCATACGAGGACGTCCGCCGGATCCTCGCCGATCGCCTCGGCACGGACCCGGGCACGGAGCTGAAGGAGCTCCATGGACAGCTGCTGCTCACGGACGGGCCGCCGGCCGCGCGGGAGCCGGCCGGCGCGGGCGGCGGCGTCTCCACCTTGCCGGACGCCCCGCCCCGGCCCGGCGGCCGGGAGGAGGAACCGCTCCCCGTCGTGCCGCCCCTGCCGCACGGCAACCTTCGGGCCCGCCTCACCAGCTTCGTCGGCCGGCAGACCGAGACCAGCGCCATCCGCCGGGATCTGGGCCGCGCCCGGCTGGTCACCCTCACCGGGCCCGGCGGCTCCGGCAAGACCCGGCTCTCCGAGGAGATCGCCGCGACTGTGACGGCCGGCTACCCGGACGGCGTCTGGATCGCCGAACTCGCCCCACTCGATCACCCTTCCGCCGTCGCCGGCGCCGTGCTCAGCGCCGTCGGCCGCCGCGAGACGACCCTGCTCGCCTCCGGACTGGAGGGCCGTACCAGCGGGGCCGACGGCGCCGACCCGACCGGCCGCCTCGTCGAGTACTGCGCCCACCGCCGGCTGCTGCTTCTGCTCGACAACTGCGAGCATGTCATCGACACCGCGGCGCGGCTCGCCGAGACCCTGCTCGCGCACTGCCCGGGGGTGACCGTGCTGGCCACCAGCCGTGAGCCGTTGGGCGTGCCCGGCGAGACCGTACGGCCCGTGGAGCCGCTGCCGCCCGTCCCCGCCCACCAGCTGTTCGCCGAGCGCGCCGCGACCGTACGGCCCGGATTCGACCCGGCGGCAAACCCGGCCACGGCGGCCGCGGTCGCGGAGATCTGCCGCCGGCTGGACGGGCTGCCGCTGGCGATCGAACTGGCCGCGGCGCGGCTGCGGCTGCTGACCCCGCGGCAGATCGCCGACCGGCTCGACGACCGCTTCCGCCTGCTGACCAGCGGCAGCAGAACCGCACTGCCGCGCCAGCAGACCCTGCGGGCCGTCGTCGACTGGTCCTGGGATCTGCTGGACGAGCGCGAGCGGACCGTACTGCGTCGGGCCTCGGTCTTCGCGGGCGGCTGGAACCTGGCCGCGGCGGAGGCCGTCTGCGCGGATGTGCCGTCCGGCGTGGATGCCGGTGCGCCCACGGACGCGGCTCGGCCGGGCGACGCGGCTGAGCCGGGCGACGCGGCTCAGCCGGGCGACAAGGCTCGGCCGGGCGACCGGGCTCAGCCGGGCGACCAGGATTCACGCGCCGGTTCGCATCCCTCCGCGCGCTCCCGCACGCACCCTCATGCCCATATCGCGCCCCCCGACGTACTGGAACTGCTCGGGGCACTCGCCGACAAGTCGCTGCTCGTCGTCGACCACCCCTCCCACACCAAGGCCGCGGAGACACCCGCCGGCCCGGCGGGCGAAGCCCGCTACCGCATGCTGGAGACCATCCACGAGTACGTCGGCGAGCGCGCCACCGAGGACCCCGCGGCCCGGATCGACCACGAAGCCGCCGTCGCCCGCCATGTGGCCTTCTTCCGGGACTTCGTCCGCACCGCCGAGCCACGGCTGCGCTCTGCCGAACAACTGCCGTGGCTGCGCCGTGTCGAGGCCGATCTCGATAACATCCGGGCCGCTCTGCAGCGCTCCCTGACCGCTTCCGACGAGGACACCGCCTTCGCGATCGCCCTCGACATGGGCTGGTTCTGGTGGCTGCGCAACTACCGGGACGAGGGCGCCGCCTGGGTCCGCCGGCTCCTGGCCCTCGAAGCCCCGCCACACCCTGCGGATGGGGCGCAGCCGGCGGGCGAGCACGGTCCGTACGGCGAAGTGGGGCGCGTTCCGGACCACGTCCCGGACGGGGCCGAGGACGACGCCGTCACCCGCTACTGGCGGTTCATGGATCTGCGGCTGCTGCTCTTCTTCCTGCTCGTCGATGGGGACGGGGTCGATACGGACGACCCCGCCACCCGGGCCGGTGCCGAGCGCATCCGCGACGCCTACCGCGCCCACCCGACACCTCGCGGCGCACGCTTTCCCGGGATGCTGTGGCCGTTCGCCGGATTCCTCGCCGACGGCCACGCGGGTGTGCTGCCCCTGATGGACGAGTCGGTGGCCAACTGCCGGGTGAACGGCGACGAGTGGGCCCTCGGCGTGACGCTGATGTTCCGCACCCACCTCGCGATCGACATGCCGGGCGGCATCGAGAACGCCGACGACGACTGGGCCGAGCTGCGCGAGCTGAGCGCCCGCGTCGGCGACCGCTGGATGCTTGCCCAGGTGGAGGGCGCGGGCGGCGAGATCGCCACCAGCCGTGGCCGGTTCGCCGAGGCGCGGGCCGCCTACGAGGAGGCACAGCGGCTCGCACGGGAGATCGGCGCCCACACCGAGGTGCCGTTCCTCTTCACCCGTCTTGCCGAGCTCGCGGTCCACGAGGGGGACCTCGAGGACGCGATAAAGCTGCTGGACCGCTCGGAGGAGGAGGCGGAGCGCACCGGCGCCGTGGACGTCCGGGCCTTCAACCATCTACTGCGCGGCGTGGTCGAGCTGCTGCGCGGCAATGTGGAAGAGGCCCGGTCGTACTGCGACGAGGCCCGGAGCAGGGCGCTGCGCGGCACCCCGCCGCCGCAATTCTGGGTCTTGGTCGACGGCCTGGACGGCCGGATCACCGCTGCTGCCGGCGATGCGCCCGGTGGGCTGCGCATGCTGCGCGACACCCTGCTCAGGGGCAGCGAGGAGAGCTGCACGGAGACGCTGCTGGCCCAGCAGGTGGAGTCCGCCGCGCAGATCCTCGCGGGGTGGGGACAGGAGCGGCTCGCCGCCCGGCTGCTGGGCGCGGCCGACGGCTGGCGCGGCCGGCTGCCGCGCCCACCGGTGGTGGTCGAGGAGGTCGGTGGGGTCATGGCACGGGTGAGCGACGCGCTGGGCCGCGACGCGGTCGATCGACTGCGGGCCGAATCCACGGGCCTGACCGTCGAACAGGTCGGTGCCCTGCTCGACGACATCCTGCCCACCCGGGACGACGACGCCGCCGACCCCGACGGCTCCGCAGGTCCGGATGGCGGTCGGGAGCCGGCGCCGGCCAGGGACTGCGCTCCGCATGCCCACTGAAGCGGGCACCCGGAGCACAAGGTTCACCTCATCGGGCGCTTACCCCCGCGCATACGGGGAAGATGTGGCACACGAACCCACGACGAACCGGCGAACGCATGAGCCGCGCGGGCCCCCGACCGCCGGTCCGACACACACGACGACCCACCACGACTGCCCGCACCACCGCTCAGGACCGTTCAGGCACCGGCATCACGCGGCCTGCGTCCACCCGGCCGGCATCACCCCGCGGGGCGCGACCGCAGCCCGTCCAGCAGGATGTCCAGCAGCCGCGCCGACGCCGCCGCCTGCTGCCCCGCGTCCGGCAGCGAGGGCGCCGCCGTGGCTATCACCAGCAGCACATCGGCGACCGTCACATCCGGACGCAGCTCACCCGCCGCCCGCGCGCGCTCCACCAGCTGCCCGACGACCTCCAACAGCGTCGCCGCGCCCGTGTCGTCCGGCTCGTCCTCCGGCGCGGCCGCCCGCTCGATCAGCCGCAGCTCCGGCTGGGGCGGAGCGGTTAAGGTCGCCTGCCGCTGCTGCGGCACCCGGATCTCCGACTCCACATCGACCCCGAACCGCAGCACCTGCGGCGGCAGCAGCCGGCCCGCGCCGGACGCCACCGAGGTCCGCAGAAACCGGGCGAGCGCGGACCACGGCTCGTTCTCCTGGCCGAGGGCCGCCCGCGCCTGGTCGGTCAGGCGCGCCGTCTCCTCCTCGGCTATGCGTCGCACCAGTACGTCCTTGCTGGGGAACCGCCGGTAGACGGTGCCCACCCCGACCCGCGCCCGCCGCGCCACATCCTCCATGGGAGCCCCGTACCCCAGCTCACCGAAGACTTCGCGCGCCGCCCGCAGGACATGCTCCAGATTGCGCTGCGCGTCGACGCGCAGCGGAGTGTTCCGGCCGCCGTTTGCGTCCGACGACGCGACGGCTGCGGACCATGACGAACCCTGAAGGTGCATAAGTGATCCCCCGGTAATGACGTCTCCCCCCGGAGACTCCCCGCCCAGACTGCCGAGGCTGTCACAACCCCGACGAAGTACGAACATAGTTGAGCACAGGTCAAGAAAGAAGGGGGTAGCTCGGGACAGACCGCCCCCCGGTCGGAGCAGCGGACCGCCGATTTCTGGCTCCCCGCCCGCCCTCCACCCCGCGCCCCGGTGCTGACCTGCGTACCTTTCGTACGCCGTACCGAATCCCGGGCGGCGGAGGCACCGCTTCCTCCGGTCACACAATTCGTCGGGGCTGTGGACAAACTGCGGCTGTGCGTGCCTCATGGGAGGGTGAAGGAACCTGCGCGCATTCTCGTTGTCGGCGGCGGCTACGTCGGGATGTACACCGCGCTGCGCCTCCAGCGGAAGCTGAAGCGAGAACTGAGGCAAGGCGCCGTACAGGTCATCGTGGTCGACCCCGAGCCGTATATGACCTATCAGCCCTTCCTGCCCGAGGCGGCGGCCGGGTCGATCTCCCCTCGCCATGTCGTGGTGCCGCTGCGCCGCGTCCTGCCGGACTGCAAGGTCGTCATCGGCGAGGCCACCGCGATCCATCACGGCAAACGCACCGCGACCGTCAGAACCCTCGCCACCGAGGAGGAGGGCACGGGCGCGATCGAGATCCACTACGACGAACTGGTGCTGGCCCCCGGCTCCGTCTCGCGCACCCTCCCGATCCCCGGCCTGGCCGAGTTCGGCATCGGCTTCAAGACGGTCGAGGAGGCCATCGGCCTGCGCAACCATGTCCTCGAACAGCTGGACATCGCCTCCTCGACCCGGGACCCCGACGTCCGCGACGCGGCGCTGACCTTCGTCTTCGTCGGCGGCGGCTACGCGGGCGTCGAGGCGCTCGGCGAGCTGGAGGACATGGCCCGGTACGCCGTCCGCTACTACCACAACATCTCGCCCGGGGATCTGAAGTGGATCCTCGTCGAGGCCACCGACCGGATCCTCCCGGAGGTCGGCGAGGAGATGGGCACCTATGCGGTCAGGGAGCTGCGCGGCCGCAATATCGACGTCCGGCTGGAGACCCGCATCGAATCCTGTGCGGACAGAGTCGCCGCACTGAGTGACGGCTCGCGCTTCCCCACCCGCACGCTCGTGTGGACCGCCGGCGTCAAACCGCATCCCATCCTCGCCTCCACCGATCTGCCGGTGAACGGGCGCGGCCGCCTCGCCTGCACCGCGGCGCTTCAGGTGGAGGGCGCGGAGCACGCCTGGAGCGCCGGGGACGCCGCGGCCGTCCCGGACCTGACGTCGGACCAGCCCGACGCGAAGTGCGCGCCCAACGCGCAGCACGCCGTGCGCCAGGCGAGGGTCCTCGCGGAGAACGTGCTCGCCGCGCTGAACGGCCGGCCGCTCAAGGACTACGCGCACAAGTACGTCGGCTCTGTGGCCTCCCTGGGCCTCCACCGCGGGGTCGCACATGTCTACGGGCGCAAGTTGAAGGGCTATCCGGCCTGGTTCATGCACCGCGCGTATCACCTCAGCCGGGTGCCGACCTTCAACCGTAAGGCGCGTGTGCTGTCCGAGTGGATCCTGTCTGGGCTGTTCAAACGGGAGATCGTCTCGCTCGGGTCGCTGGAGAACCCGCGCGCCGAGTTCAAGCTCGCCGCGGATACCGGTCGCCATCCCGAGGCCAGTTGACCCCATCGGCGCGGAGCCGGGAACTCCCCTCCAACGATCGGCGTCTCACGGATGTCAGTCCGGTCGGTCACACTGGACGTGTGACCATGGGTGGGCTCGTATTTGCAAAGAGTGACAATCGCGAGGATTTGGAAGTTTGCTGCATTCCCCTGACGGCCGTCCCCCGGACCCGCACCCATCTCCCCGATCCCGTGCCGGCGCGCAGCTCAGCCACCACCCCGCGAGGTAATCCGCAGTGAACTTCACGCGCTGGAGCGCCCGGCTCCCCCGCACACAGCGCCGCACCGCCGCGCGAGCCGACCGCGGCGCGCGGCGGCCCGCGCCCCCGGCGGGCGGTGGCTCCGTCCCGGCGGCCCGGGGGGAGCGCGCCGACCCCTCGGGCCGCGGCCAGCCGCCGGCGGCCGCCGCTCCCGACACCGCGGCACCCGCCGCCGTCCCGAGCCTCGACGGGCTGTCCGGCCACGACCTCCTGGGCCAGGTCCCGGCCCTGGTCGCGGTCGTCTACGGCCCCGAGCACCGCATCGCCTACGTGAACGACGCCTATCAGGAGCTCTTCGGCTTCCGCGCCCCCGGTGCGTCCGCCCGTCAGGCCCTGCCCGAGCTGCGGGAGCTGGGGTTGCTGCCGCTCATGGACCAGGTCCTGCGCAGCGGCAAGCCCCGTACGGTGAAGTCGCGGCGGGTGACCGCGGGCGACTCCGGCCCCGGGCAGGCGGCCGCCGGCCGCTCGCGCCACGGGTACTACACCTTCACCTGCTCCCCGATCGACATGGCCGCGCCGCCGGCCCCCGCTACCGCCGAGGGGCCCACCGCCGACGGGTCCGCCACGGACGGGCCCGCCACGGACAGGCCCGCCACGGACGAGCCGATGGAGGAGCCGATGGAGGGCGAGCCGCCCGCCCGAGCCGCCGTGCCGGTCCGCGGCGTGCTCGTCTTCGGCGCCGATGTCACCGACCAGGTCGAGTCCGCCGAGCGGCTGCGCGCCAGCGAGCGGCTTCAACGCGAGGCCGCCGTCACCCTCCAGCGCAGCCTTCTCCCGCAGGAGCTGGAGCAGCCCGACGATCTGCGGGTCGCCGCCACGTATCAGCCGGGCGGCACCGAGGCCGCGGTCGGCGGGGACTGGTACGACGTCATCACCCTGGGCGCCGGCCGCACCGCCCTCGTCATCGGGGACGTCATGGGACGCGGGGTCCGGGCCGCAGCCGTCATGGGCCAGCTTCGCACCGCCGTCCGCGCCTACGCCCGCCTCGACCTGCCGCCGCACGAGGTCCTGCAGCTCCTCGACGGCCTGGCCGCCGAGATCGACCCCCACCAGATCGCCACCTGCGTCTACGCCGTCCACGACCCCAACGAGAGCCGCCTCGTCTACGCCTCCGCGGGCCATCTGCCGATCCTGGTCCGCGACCCGGACGGCACCGTGCGCCGCGCCGCCGAGCCCACCGGGCCGCCGCTCGGCACCGGCGGCTGGCTGCACACCTCCGGCTCCGTCCCGCTCGGCCCCGGCGCCAGCGCGGTTCTCTACACCGACGGTCTGGTGGAGCGGCGCGACAAGGACATCTACGACGGCGTCGCCGCGCTCGAGCGCGTCTTCGCGGGGGCGACCGGCTCGCCGCAGGTGATGTGCGACCGCCTCATCCGGGCGCTGGGCATCACCGCGGAGCACGACGACGATGTGGCGGTGCTGGTCCTCCAGCACCCCGCCCGTACGGGGCATGACGCGGAGCTCTTCCACAACGCGGCCCTGGAGCTCCTCGGCGGGGTGGAGGCGGCGCCCCGCGCGCGGGCCTTCGCCTCCGGCGTCCTCGCCAGCTGGCGCTTCCCGATGGAGCTGCGCGACCTGGGCGTGCTCGCCGCCAGCGAGCTCGTCGCCAATTCCCTCCAGCACGGCACGCCCCCGATGCGGCTGCGGCTGCGCCGCACCGACCGCCGTCTGATCATCGAGGTGACGGACGGCGATGACCATCTGCCGCGCCGCCGCCGCGCCGAACCGGTGGACGAGGCCGGGCGCGGCATCTCGATCGTCGCGACCATCGCCTCGTCCTGGGGATCACGCCGCACCTTGGGCGGCGGCAAGGCGGTGTGGTGCGAATTCGCCCTCCCGGTGACCTGAGAGACGCCGACTGTGAGACACCGGCTGAAAAGCGCCGACGCCCTGGTACGGCGGCGCCGAAGCGCTCCGCCGTACCT
>NZ_JBEXHC010000034.1:0-2387 GCF_040607655.1 Streptomyces sp. NPDC005266 | reverse complement strand
CGTACCAGGGCGGGACCAGGGCGGGACCAGGGCGGGACCAGGGCGGGACCAGGGCGGGACCAGGGCGGGACCAGGGCGGGACCAGGGCGGGACCAGGGCGGGACCAGGGCGGTCGGCCGGGGCAGGGCCGGTCCGCCTCGGGTCAGGCCGCGGTCGTGACCTCATCCGCCGAGGCCGACCGGGGCGCGGGCAGCGAGGGGCTCGCGACGGCGCGCAGCGGATTGTCCTGCTGGGCCGTGAGCCGCCGGCCGAACCGCAGGGCGAGCACCGTGAGGCCCAGCGAGCAGACGATGAGCGTCGAGATGTACAGCCCGAACAGACCGGCTCCCGCGAGCAGCCCCCCGACAGCCGGGCCGACCGCCAGTGCCAACTGCTTCACCAGGGAGAAGGCGGAGTTGTACTGCCCGAGCAGCGACGGCGGCGCCAGATCGGCCACCAACGGGGCGATGGTCGGCGAGAGCATCGCTTCGCCGAGCCCGAAGAGCGCGTACGCCGAGATGATCGCGACGATGCCGATGGCCTGGCTCCCGGGCACCAGCCCGGCGGTCCCGGCGACGACCCACGCCGCCGTCCAGACCAGCCCGACCAGCGCGATCACACGGCTGCGCCGACGCCGCTCGACCAGCTTGAGCACTACGAACTGCGCCAGCACGATGACCGCCGTGTTCGCGGCCAGCGCGATCCCGAGCATCGCGGGCGAGATACGGGCGACATTCACCGCGAACGCCGACAGCCCGGCTTCGAACTGCCCGTAGCACGCGAAATGCACCACGAAGCCCAGCACGCACAGCTGCACCATGGCCCGGTTGCTCAGCAGGGCCCGCCAACCGCTCTTGGTGCCGACGCGGTCATCGGTCGGCACCGCATCGCTGATCACCGGAACCTTCGGCAGCCGTACGCTCGCGACCGCCGCACCGAGCACCAGGAACATCGCCGCGTCGATCGCGAACAGCCGGACGAAGCTCGACGGCGCGGAGGTGTCCACTAGCAGCCCGCCGAGCAGCCCGCCGATGCCCAGCCCGAGATTGCCCACGAAGAACTGCATGGCGAAGGCGCGCGACCGGGTGGTCGGCGTCGAGCACCACACGATCAGCGTGGCCAGCGCGGGCTGGATCACCGCTATGCCCGCGCCGAGCACGACGGCCGAGGCCAGGACAAGCGACTCGCTCGCCGCCAGCCCGAGCCCCAACGATCCGACGGCGGCGGCGACCGCACCCGCGACGGCTACGGACAGCGGCCCCCGCCGGTCGATCACCCGACCGGTGAAGGGCAGCACGGCAAGCGCGGCCACCGCGAACACCGCGAGCACCATGCCCGCCGTGTTCGCGCCGAGGTCCCGCACCTGCGCCACATAGACGAAGAGGAACGGAACAGTGAAGCCGTTGCCGAACGCGCTCAGCGCGTTGCCCAGCTGGATCCGGCGCAGCGCTGCGCCCATCGCGGTGGTCACACTCACCTACCTAGGTCGAAGAGGGTCGAGAGGGTCGGAGAAGAAGGAGGCGTAGGTCGTCCGGGCCTCGATGGAGACCCGGACGATGGAAGCCTGAAGACTTCGAAGCTAAACTTCAATGCTTAAGAGTACACAAGGAAGGACTTCAGCGCCAATGAGTTTCGTGTCATACTGCGCACCATGGCTGAGACCCCCGACCCGGACGAGCTGCTGAGCCTCGAAGAGCAGATCGCGGCGTACCAGCGAGAGTTCCAGGACCTGGACCCCCAGGTGGAGCAGGTGGTCAGCGCGCTCAGCCGGCTCACCCGGCGGATGAACGTCGCCTATGGGCGCCAGTCCGCGACCCTCGGCATCAGCAACGTCGAGTGGGAGGTCCTCAAGGCCCTCGTCCTCTCCGGAGCCCCGTACCAGCTGGGCCCCGGCGATCTGGCGAAGCGGCTCGGCCTCACCCCCGCCGCCATGACCCACCGCATCGACCGTCTGGTCGGCGAGGGGCTCGTCACCCGTGAGCGTGATGAGAGCAACCGGGTGCGGGTGATCGTCGAGCTGACCGCCGAAGGTCGCGAGAAGTGGCAGGAGGCGATGCGCCGCGCATCGATCTTCGAGGAGGACCTGCTCCAGGACCTCTCGAGCGAGGAGCGAGGTGCCCTCGGCGAGATGCTCACCCGGGTGCTGCGCCGGGTGGAGGAGGCCCAACCCGACGCCGAGGGACGGCTGAGCGACCTCGAGTGAGGCAATCGGCCGAGCCGGGGTTGACACCGCCCACCGAGGTGCGTAATGTGCTCCGAGCTGCCCCGGAGCCGTACGGTTCCTCGGCACGCATCGCGCCGCACCTGCGGCAAACCACTACTGCACGGCCCCTCATCGGGATGGATTTCGGTATGCCGAAATTCGGAACGGAAGCTCGATTATGAGCATCGGAGGGAATCCGCTAAAG
>NZ_JBEXHC010000033.1:0-40907 GCF_040607655.1 Streptomyces sp. NPDC005266 | reverse complement strand
GTGGAACCCTAGGAAGTCCCATTATCCCAGTTCAGAGGGCATCCGCGTCTTCATGTCCAAGCCATGAACCGGCTGTTGCCCGGTGGATTCAGGCTGAGCCGGTCTTCACCAAGGAGGAGTTCGACAAGAAGAGGGACTCGGCCTTCGACAGGGCTCTGAACATCCTGCGGAACTACGGCCGCACCACGAGCTGACGCAGGAGCGGCAGGACTGGGAGTCAACCCGCTGGAGATCACGGAATGTCACTACCACGCCCAGCACCACCGACGACTCGCGACAGTTGAATACGCGAGCCCACCAGTAACACCCGTGTTCCTCGCGGAGCGCGGGGACGGGGACGAAGCGCGGGGTGTGGTACTTCGCGGCGGTCTCCCCGCTCCGCGTGCGGCAGGCGCTCCCGCAGTGTCGGGGGCGCTGCTTTGGGAGGACTGGTGGCCTTCACCAGCAGTCCACGGCGGCCAAGCCTGTCACGTCATCTTGTAAAGTGACGGCCATGGCATGCCGAATCAGTGAACTGGTCATCGACGCCGCGGACCCCGACCGGCTGGCCGCATTCTGGAGCGATGTCCTCGGCTACGTCGAGCTCGATCGGGAGGGCGACGGAAGCATCGAGATCGGCCCGCCCGACGCCGGTTTCGGCGGCCCGCAGCCCACCCTCGTCTTCAGCCCGACCAGTGACCCCCGGACGGGAAAGCTCCGGCTGCACATCGATGTCAACGCCACCGACCGCGACCAGGATGCTGAGCTGGAACGACTGCTCGCTCTCGGCGCAAGGCCCGTGGACATCGGCCAGACCGGCACCGAAAGCTGGCATGCCCTGGCCGACCCCGAGGGCAACGAGTTCTGCCTCCTGCGCACCCGGCTCAAGCCCCTGTGACAATTGCGTCCTTCGTGCGAGGCCTTGTACGCGGCTTCGGCGGGCACCGCCTGGGGCTGCTCTTCCCTGGGGCCCTCCCAGGCGCGCCCGCTGGGGGACGCGCTTGGCGGGGTGGGGGTGCCCCCGGTCCAAGCGCATGCAGAGGCCGCCCGCTGGGACTGCACACGCCATGAGACAGCCCCACTGTTCCTAACCGCGCAGTATCGGCAAAGGCCGGCCGAGGGCAGGAAACCGCCCCAGATTGAAGCTTCCCCTTGTGACTGGACACCTGAGACTGGGAGATGAGGTTCCATAGGAAGTATTGACAGGTGGGTAGTCAGTACTCGAAGCGGTATTCGGAGGAGTTCAAGCGGGACGCGATCGTGTTGGCCCGGTCCTCCGACAAGACGATCACGTAGGTCGCGCGGGATCTGGGGGTGAGTGCGGAGAGTCTGCGCGGCTGGGTCAAGCGTGACCGGATCGACCGCGGCGGGGGCACGTCGGGGAGCTGACCAGTGCCGAGCGCGAGGAGCTCAAGCGGCTGCGCAGGCAGAACGCCGGGCAGCAGAAGACGATCGAGGTCCTGAAAAAAGCGGCGGTCTCCTTCGCCAAGGACCGCGACCGGTGAGTGAGGTCTACCGGTTCATCGCTGCGGAGAAAGTTGTCTGCCCGGTGACCCTGTTGTGCCGCGTCCTGGGCGTGGCCCGCTCTTCCTTCTACGCCTGGCTGGAGGCCGAGCAAGCCCGGCAGGCACGCGAACGCGCGGATGGGGTCCTGGCCCACGAGATCACCGTGATCCACCTGGCGCCGAAGGGTGCCTACGGTGTCCCACGTGTGCACGCCGGACTGCGGCGGCTGGGACGGGCGGACAACCGCGAGCGGGTGGAGCGGGTGATGCGTGCGCGGGGGATCGTCGGCGTCACACGTCGAAGACGCCGGTCGCTGACCCGCCCGTCGGGTAGCTGGGGACCATTGCCGTCGTCGTAGACGCCACCGCCCGGTAGTAGGCCGCTCACCGCGAACGATCGGGATCAGCCTGCGCAATACGGCCTCGCATTGGACCCATGCAGGGCCTTCACCTCGGTCCGCAGTCGCGCCCGGAGCCTCGCACAGGCCGCAGTACTCGGTTTGATGATCAGCTTTCCGCCCGTGCGGCGGACGGTGAAACAGAGGAAGTCGAACCCCTCATCGAGGTGGACGACCTGGGTCTTCTTGGCCCGAAGTTCAGCCGATCGATACCTCCTTCACGTGGCTGTCCTTATTTACCTGGAGCGACTTCGTGTCGCACGCTGAGCGCCTCAGTTGGCGCATTGGCGCGGCAGTTGGCGAGCGCCGAGGCACCAAGATTCACACGCCCGTCTTATACAAACGTATTGTACGAGCGTATAGATGTCGTTTACGGTGAACCCATGAACGCCGACATCGCCAAGCGCTCCGCGCTCACCATCGACGACCGCGCCCTCTCCTACGTGGACTTCGGCGGCCCGGGTCGCCCGCTGATCGCCCTGCACGGACACATGTCCGAGGGCATGTCGTACGCCGATCTCGCCGGCCGCCTCGCCCCGGACTGGCGGCTCATAGCCCCCGATCAGCGCGGCCACGGCGCCTCCGATCGGGCGGCCGAGTACAGCCGGGAGGGCTACCTCGCCGACCTGAAAGCCCTCATGGGCCACCTGGGCCTGGACCGAGCGGTCCTCCTCGGCCACTCGCTCGGCGCGATCAATGCCTACCAGTTCGCCGCCCGTCACCCCGAGCGCGTGACCGCGCTGATTAACGCCGAGGGTTGCGCCGAGCTCGGCCTGGACGGCAGCAATCCGCTGGCATTCGTCCTCAACCTGCCGGACGGCACAGCTCCCAGCCGGGAGGCGTTCGTGGCGCAGCTCGGCCCGTTCGCCCCGCACTTCGAGTCCGCCGTCCGCGAGCGGCCGGACGGCACCTGGGGCCTGCACTTCCACCCCCAGGACATCTACGACTCCGAGGCCGAGGTGCACGGCGACCACTGGGCCGACTGGACCGGCTCTGCCTGCCCGGCGCTGCTGGTGCGCGGCGCCAAGGGCGGTGTGTTGTCGGCGGAGCAGGCTGAACAGATGGTCGCCCGGCGGCCCGGCACCCGCCTCGTCGAGCTGGAGACGGACCACTTCGTGTACGCCAACGACCCGGCTGGCTTCGCGGCCGCGATCCGCGGCTTCCTCGCCGCGGTCTAACGCTGGCCCGCGGCCGTCCCAGCCGTCCAGGTCACCAGTGTGACTGAGCGCTTCAGTCGGCGAATCCCGCCGACTGAAGCGCTCAGTCACAAAAGGCCGTCGGGGAGGGCCGTGGCAGCAGGGGCTTACGGACCGTGCCACTGGCCGGGGAACTGACCGCGTCACTGATCAGCCGAGGCGCAGCCCGCTACGGTCTGGCGTCCTCCGACGTGCTGCGGCTGTGGATGTGCCGCAACTCCCCACCCCGGAACGCCGGCGGCGGCGTGCGAGCCGCTGCGGAGGTCGCGCTCAACGAAGCCGGGCGAAGTGTGCTCGCCGAGCTGTGCGGGGTTGAAGCTGAGGTGCTGGCGCGCGCTCTGCCGGCCTTCGCCGTGGATGATCCCAAGATCAGCGCCGGCCGGGAGGCTGCCGTGGCGCAGGCCCGGTGGCGGGCGCGGTGGCGGGGCCGGCGGGCGCGGTGGCGGGGCCGGCGGCGTTCGGCTGCCGGTTGTGCGCCGCGCGGCGCACCGGGCAGGCGGTGCGGTACGTGCCGCGATGGCGGCGAGTGTGTGTCGGGCATGGGCGCTGGCTGCTGGACGCGGACGCCGACCAGCCGCTGGAACACCTCGATCTGCTCCGTCTGCCGGAGGTGGTGGCCGCGCGGCGGCGATGGCCTCGGTGGCGCGGCGTGCGGTGCGGGCCGGGGTCGAGCCGGAGCAGGCGTTCACCGTGGCGCAGGCGGTGGCGGCCCGGTAGTGGGAGCAGGCCCTGTACTGGGAGCAGGAGCAGGTACGGCCACAAGGCTTCCGGGGCGGTGGTTTTACCGGTCCCGTTGGGTCCGCGCAGCAGCAGCCGGCCCAATACGGCCGGCAGTTCCAGGTCGCCGTAGCGCCACACGTTCGACAGTCCGGATCAGACGAGGCGCCAGCGGCCGCCGAAGCGGTTGGTGTTGCCCGACGGTGCGGGCGTCGGCGGCAAGGCGAAGTCCAGGTCGAGAACGTCACTCATGCAGGAGGTTCCTCCAGGTTCGTGTGGGCGTTGGCTGCACTGAACAGGCTTTGCTGCGAGGGGGGTTGCGGGGGCTGGCGGTGCCTTCCTCTGCCCAGCGGCCGGTGATGGGGGCGAACCACCACATGACGCCGGGACGAGGGCGACACGGCCTTGCGGAACGCGGCTCGAGGTCTTGGTTGTGCGGCTCCGGTCAGCAGGCGCCGGCCACCAGTTCCTGGTGGACGCCGAGCGAGCAGAGGCTGTGTGTCACTCCGGTGGCTGGTACTGGTCAGCGAGACCCATGCCGCCCACGAGTTCCTGCATGAGCAACTCGAACATAGGCTCCTGGTCGACAAAGAGCGGAGGGAAGCGTGGAAGAGGGTTTTCGCTCGGCCAGGCGGATGCGGGAAGATTGCTTGTGTGAGTCCTGCCCAGCTTGTGATGCCGACCGCCGCTCCGTCATTCAGCAACGTGCGCCTCCGAGCCTTCGAGGAGCGCGATGTGGGTATGCTCATGGACCTGTCGACCGATGCATACGTGCCAAGGACCGGCTCGCTACCTGGCAACGCCAGCCGCCAGGAGGTCCTCGCATACATCGAGCGGCAGATCAGCCATCTCCGAACCGGGACTGGCTACTCCTTCTGCGTGGCGGACAAGGACACCGACGAGGCGCTCGGGACGGCCGGTCTGTACCTCGCACCCATCGCCGCAGGCCGGGCTACAGCGGGGTACTCCGTCGCGCCTCGCTACCGGGGGCGCAAGGTCGCGGGTCACGCGCTCATCGCGCTGACGCGGTTTGCCTGGTCCATACCGGAGCTATATCGAATCGAGCTCTACATAGAGCCATGGAATGTGGCTTCCGTGCACACGGCTGAACTCGCAGGATTTGAGCGCGAGGGGCTGCTTCGAAGCCATCAGGAGATTGGCGGCAAGCGCGTGGACATGCTGGTGTATGCCGCGATCAGACCGACAACCTTGACCGAATGACAGAGCTAGCGCAGGGCTCTCGTTCATGAGCGCGTTTCACGTGTCGAGCCGTGCGCAACGACTCATGAAACATGATCGCCGCGGGTGGAGTGACGGAGGGCTCCGTGTTTCATAAGTGACCACGTATGAAACCGCACCCCGGGCGGCGTTGATGCCGGATGCCGCTACGCGGGGTCAGGAGGTCCGGGTGTGGTGGTCCAGCAAGCGGGTGAGCAACTGCACGAGCTGGTCGCGTTCGGCCGGACTCAGCGGCGCGAGCAGTTCGTCGTGGAGGTCGTCCAGGACCTTGTCGAGGCGGGGTAGGCGACGGCGGCCTCGGGCGGAGATCGTGATGATGTTGCGGCGCCGGTCGTCGGGATCCGGCGCCCGTTCAACGAGGTCGCGCTCGGCCAGTTCGTTGAGCACGCCGACCATGTCGCTGCGGTAGATGCCGGTGCGCCGGCTCAGCGTCGCTTGGCTGCCCGGCCCGTACTCCTGCAGTGAGGCGAGCACGGCGTAGTGCCACTTGCGGGCGTCGACCCGGGCCAGCCCCTCGTTGATCAGCCGGTCCGACCGCGCGGTCAGCTGCGACAGCTGTCGGCTCGCCTGTCGACGCAGCCTGTCGGGCGTCTTGCGCGCGCCGTCGTCGGGCATGTCCGCGGCTTCGGCTCTGGTCATGGCACCCATCCTACTCGTTGCGTTAGTTCGACTAACGATGTACGGTCACTCACACCGAAAACGTTAGTGCAATAAACGTTAATTCGGTGAACTCCGAGGAAGGACGATCCGCTATTCCCACCAAGATGTTGCAGATTCCCACCACGGACGGCCAGGCCGACGCGTTCGCCGCCTTCCCCGACCACGGCGAGCGGCACCCAGGGGTGCTGATGTACACGGACGGCTTCGGCATCCGGCCCGTGCTGCGGGAGATGGCCCGCGAACTGGCCGGGCACGGGTACTACGTGCTCGTTCCCAACCTCTTCTACCGGCACGGCCCGGCTCCAGTGATCGAGCTTCCCGAGCACATTGGAGAAGAGGTCCGGCCCGCGGTCTTCGCCCAGCTGATGCCCTTGATCGAGGCGCACACCCCCGAACGTGTCCTGAGCGACGCCGACGCCTACCTCAAGTTCCTCACCACCCAGCCCGAGGTCGGTGCCGGACCGGTCGCGGTGACCGGCTACTGCATAGGCGGCCTCCTGGCGATGCGCACCGCCGCGGCCCACCCCGGCCAGGTGGCCGCCGTCGCCGGATTCCACGGTCCCGTGAGCGCCGACGGGCCCGACAGCCTGCGCCGCCTCCTCTCCAAGCTCACCGCCCAGGTCCACCTCGGCCACGCCGAAACCGACATGACGCCCGAGGCCCTCGGCGAGCTCAACCAGGCCCTGGACGCCGCGGGTGTCGACTACACCTCCGAGATCTACCCCGGCACCATCCACGGCTTCACCATGTCCGACACCGACGCCTTCAACCCCGCCGCATTGCAGCTTCACTGGGACCGCCTGCTCCCCCTCCTCGGCCGCACCCTGGCCAACGGCTGAGGCTCCGGCCCGGAAACCCAACCCGAAGTGCACGGCTCCGCAGCCCGTGGCTCGCACGCCGGCCGCAACGCGGACGCGGCGGCCGGGACCTGGTGATCGTGGTCATGCGCCGCAATCGCGTGTACCTGGTGACAGCTTCCTTAACGACGAGCCAGCACCGCGCCGGCCGCACCCTGCGCAAGGTCAGTGGCGGCGATGGACCAGCAGTCGAACTGTTTAGCGGGCATGAAGAAGTCTTCCTGTGAGACGGGGTCAGGCGGCCTGGCCGTAGCCGTCCGGCGGACCGTCGCCGCGCAGCGGGGCGTCAGATCGATCCGCGGTGGCGAGCAACGCCCGCCACTGAGTAGGGGTCAGGATAGTTCGAAGGGACCGTTTCCCCGGCCGCGCCAGCGTAGTTTTCGGCACGTGCCGGTCAGCGCCGGGCGGACGGGGGGATCGGTGTTTCCCATGCGCGCGCCGCGCTTCGTCTTCGCCGGTGCGTACCTGCCCGCAGCGCGCGCTCCCATGCTCCCCAGGATCGACCGGAGTGACGCAGCATCTGACGTTCGATCCGCTCGAGGAGGTGCCCTCGCAACTCATCGAAGTTGCGTGATTCGTGCCGACTCTGACGGGAGGCAGGTGCAGGCCAAGTCCCGGCGGGGCGGAGCACTCTGGGTACGGTCGCCGCGCTGACCGTGTGCCCGAGGCGACGCGGCTCGCCGTGGGCGCGCCGGAATCGTGAGCGGGAGTTCTGGGCCGAGTCGGATGATGAGGTCGCGGAGGTCTTCCGGTAGGGCGCGGGCGTCCGCGGGGGCCGCGGCTGCGTCCACTTCCTGGACCAGGCGTCGAGGGGTTTCGTTGCCTCGTCGGCCAACCGCCCTCGCCCCTGTCTGCCACCTCATCGACACCATGATCGAGGCTGAGCACCGTCCCGAAGACATCTGGGCGCGACTCATGGACGAGCGCGAGAGATCGATCTCCTACGGCATTACCAGGCGCTAGATCCAAGACCGCACCCGGCCCCGCCCACACCGAATCGGCTGACACCTCCTCGATCGAGGTGTCCCAGAAACCGGGGACTTGGTGGACTGATGGCATGACGCCACTGCCGCACCGAGTCATCCGAGCTCTCGACCAGTTCAATGCCGCCCACCCCTGGGACCACAACGCCCATTACCACCAGTGGATCCTGCGGCAACTTCCCAAACGCTTCGACAGTGCCCTGGACATCGGCTCCGGCAGCGGCGACCTGGTCCGGCTCTTGGCCACACGCGCCAACGACGTCCAGGGAATCGACCCCGACCCGATGATCATCTCCCGGGCGCAGAGGCTGACTCCTGCGGCAACCCCAGTCACCTTCACGGTCGCAGACGCGCTGACCGGGATCCCTGCCGGTCCCTACAACGTCATCACCTGCGTCGCCGCCATCCACCATCTGCCCTTCACCGAAGCTCTCACCGTCTTCCGCCAGCACCTGGCCCCCGGAGGAACCCTGGTGGTCGTCGGCCTTTCCCGGACACAGACTGCCGGAGACCATCTGCTCGGCGCCGCCGCCAGCCCGCTGAATGCCGCCACGGGCTGGCTCAAGAACAAGGGCCGTAGGGCACCCCGGCCGGCCTCGATGACCGCCCTGACCCAACCAGCGGACATGAGTTTTTCCGGCATCGTCAGTGAGGCCCATGCCGCCCTGCCCGGCGCACGGCTGCGCCGTCGACTGTTCTGGCGCTACACGCTCGTATGGCATCGCCATTGAGCGGGCCCCCAAGATCGCCCTGCCTGCCGAACAGAGCGAGTCGGGTGTCTCGCTCAATCCAGTCCTCGCAGCTCATCGGACATGTCGTCGACTGACTTCATCGGGAAAAGACACAAACCGACGAACAAGCGCTGTCACTGAGCATGAACGAAGCCGGTGGCGGTGACGGTGAAACGGCCGCCGTCCGAGTGCAACGCCAGCCGGAGCACCCCGTCGCGGCCTCCCTGGCAGCGGGTGGGGGTGAACCTTCCAGGAAGCGCAGGCTCGCCGCGAGCGGGAACGGGCCGCGGGGAGTGAGGACGACGGCGCTCACGGTCAGCCTCCGTGCACGGTGAGGCGGTAGCCCTCGGGGCCGGTGAAGGAGAACGTCGGCCCGAACGGACTGTCCTGCAGGGGGCTGACGTCTGGGGTGCCCGCCGTCACCAGCTGCTCGCGCAGCGCGCTGGCGTCCGTCGTGCGCAGCCACAGCGCCACGCCCAGGCCGGGGCGCGCGGCGCCGTCCAGGTCGGTGCCCGGGAGCGGCTCACGGACGGCGAACGGGACCGGGCTGGTGGTGAAGACGACCGCGCCGGGCGGCGAGGCGGGGGCCCGGCGCAGCCCGAGGTGCTCCTCGAAGAAGGCGGCCGCGGCGGGCACGTCTTTCACCTGCAGAGCGATGAAATCGGGTCCTTCGACGGTGGCGGGCATGGTTCCTCCAGGACTTGGGATGCCAAGAGTTCGATGTCAGGACTTTGACATCTGCGACTGTAGGCACCGGTTCTCGCGCATGTCAAAATGCTGACATGGAAGACCGTGCGCCCGTGCCCTCACCCCACCCAGCCAAGGACGTCACCGAGCACGTGGGATACCGCCTCAAACGCGCCTCAGCCGCCCTGCGCAGCGCCATGGACAAGGCCCTGCGCGAGCACGACCTCACCGTCCCGCAGTACTCCTGCCTCGAACTCCTCGACGAGCAGCCCGGCCTGTCAAACGCAGACCTGGCCCGCGGCACCTTCGTCACCCGGCAATCGGCCAACGTCGTCCTGCGCGGCCTCAAAGACGCCGGCCTCATCACCCGGCCGGACACCACCGACCAGGGCCGCGCCCTGCCCGTCCACCTCACCCCCGCCGGAGAGCAACGCCTGCAGGCGGCCCGCAGCGCCGTCTACGCCATCGAAGAACGCATGATCAAAACTGTCCCCTCACGGCGTCTCGCGTCCCTCCTCGCCGACCTCGACACCATGGCCGAGGCACTCGACGAGTGACCGCCGTTTCTGCGGTGGATCAGCAGCTGTGACGTGGCCGGCCGGGAGGCATCCCAGGGCGCTCCCGGAGACCGTCGCGGGCCCGGCGGCGCCCCCTGCGGCTGCTGCTGGGTCCGCAGATCAGTCGACCGGCAGGTCAGCGGGCCCGGGCGGCTGCTTCCGCCTCGGAGTCGGTGATACCGAGGTTGGCGTTGTCCCCGTTGACCTGCAGGAACACCGCGCGGGCGTCCTCGCTGACCGTCCATCCCTTGTCCAGGAACGCGACGGGGTCGAACTCCGCCGCGACTGACTCGATGCGGGCGAGCACGGCGGCGGGGCTGTCGAAGACGTACCAGGGCTCGGGGGCGCCCGCGATCGAGCGCGCGGCGCAGAAGATCCGCCGCCAGGAGCAGGGCCACCAGTACGCCGAAGCACAGTGCATCGCGCTCGGAGCACCGGTGCCGAAGACCGGCTGCAACCCGGCCGTCTGGCTCCGGGACGCCCTGGCCGCGGTCGGCGCCCGCAACGTACGGCACCGCGGAGCCCACCGCTTCTGCGGACAGTTTTTATGTGTTGCCGCCTGCTGGCGACGCTACCAGAGCGACGAGTGCGTGGATGAGAAGCGCGCGTCCAGGAGGCCTGCCGCTCGGGGAAGTTTCGCGGGCACTGAGCCGCAAGTAGGGACGTGGGTACAGAAGCGTGCAGCCGTGGCCGCCAACATGCACGAGTTCGTTAGGCGTCAGCGAGGAGGGGGTCGTACGGGGTGTTCGTGCGCTGGCCTGACATGAAGGAGATGAAGTCGCCCACGAATGCGCTCTGGCCATAGCTGCCGTTGGTGGCGGTGAGGTCGCGGTGGAAGGCGGTGCGGAAGAGGGTTCGGTACTCGTCGGCGTCGATGGTTCCGCTGCCGTCCTTGTCGGTGGCGTCGAAGAGGACCTCCGCGACACGGATGAGCGCGGGTCCGGCGAGGGTGGGGACGGCGGTGGCGTACTCGTCGGCGCTGACGCGGCCGTCGCCGTCGCTGTCGAGGGCGGCCTGGAGCTCACGCCACCAAGCGGCGAAGGCGTCGTAGAGCCGGGTCTCCTCGGGTTCGTCCAGGTCGAGGCGTGTGGAGAGTTCGCGTGCCATGGCGGCGAGGTCTGGCCAGTCGAGGTGGCCATCGCCGGTCTGGTCCAGCACCTGACGGAAGAACTCCTCCGCCGAGCGTCGGCTTTCCCCTGTGCCCGCCGAAGCTGCCGGGTCCGGAGTGGGGTCGGCGTCGCCGCTCAGTGGTGTAAGGAGGCGGAGCAGGGCCGATGCACGCTTCATGCGGGCGAGGAGGGTGGTCACGGTCCGGGCGCGGGGGTCGTCGCTGCCAGGTGAAAGGGAGAGGACTTCGATGACGCTTTCGGCGTTGATCCAGCCCTCGGGCAGGAAGCGGGCGAGTCCGGCGGCGAGGTAGGCGCCCTGCAAGAGGGTGGGAGCGCCGGGCATCTCGGGCAGGCCGGCCCGGCGCCGGTACGGCTCGGGGAGCGAGGCGACGGTGATAGCGCCGAGCAGGGGACCGGCGACAGCCCGGCCGGCCGCCCACAGCGTCGGCGCGCCCTCGAGCAGCGCCGGGGCGGGCAGGTGGTCGAAGAGCCGGTAGAGGATGACACGGGCCGCCTCGGTGTTCTCCAGCTCGTTCTCGACGACCCGGTCGAAGTACCGCCAGAAGTCGTTCAGGTCCTCGGGAAGTTCCCCAGCGTCGCCGTCGAGCGCGGCGAGGAATGTGCGGTACTCGGCGTACATCCGCTCCATCGTGTCCTGGTCGAGCGGCTGGCCGCTCAGCCGACACATGGTGACGGCGCTCTCGAAGAGGGTGGCGACCACCCAGGCCCGGGTTGCCCGGTCCATCGCGTCGTAGGCGCGACCGCGGGAGTCGGAGCCGCTCATGCGGGCGTGCAGCCGGTTGAGTCGCGCGGCCTCCCGTTCGCGTGCCACCGGGTCGGCGCCGAACATGCGCCGCATACTGAGGAAGGTGTTGCGCAGCCGGCGCCAGGGGTGGGCGACGAAGGTGGAGTTGTCGACGAGAGCGGCGCCGATCTGCGGGTGAGCAGCCTCCAGCACGGTGGCGCGGATCATGGCCAGCGCCCAGCGCGGATCGTCGAAGAAGGCGCTGAACTGCGATCCCGGGGCGAACAGGGGCGTCTCGTCGGCCGTTCCCGTGGTTCCTGTGGTCATGATGGGTCTCCGTTCGTCCGGGGCGGCACGCCGCCGAAGCGGCGGTCGCGGCGCCGGTAGGTGTGCAGGCAGGCGAGGAAGTCGGGGGCCCGGAAGTCCGGCCAGAGCACCTCGGGGAAGACCCACTCGGCGTAGGCGACCTGCCAGAGCATGAAGTTGGAGATGCGCTGCTCGCCGGAGGTGCGGATGACGAGGTCAACGTCGGGAGTGTCGGGGAACGGCAGGTGGTCCGCGAAGAGCCGCTCGGTCACCTCGTCGGCGGGCATCCCGCTGCGGATCAGCGACCTGGTGGCCTCGACGATGTCTCGGCGCCCGCCGTGGTCGAAGGCGACGGTCAGCGTCATCCCCCGGTTGTCGGCGGTCAGCGCCGCCAGATCGTCGAAGGTCTGAGCCAGTTCCCGGGGGATGCGCGGGTCTGCGGCCCCGAGGAAGCGGCAGCGGACGCCGCGGGCGAGCAGCAGCGGCGCGTGCTTGCGCACGACCCGGCGGACCAGGCGCATCAGGTAGTCGACCTCGGTGCCGGGACGGTTCCAGTTCTCGGTGGAGAAGGCATACAGGCTGAGCCACTCGACGCCGGCGGCCCGGGCCGCCTCGACGATGTCGATGACGGTGGTCTCCGCGGCCCGATGGCCCGCCGTGCGGGGGAGCGAACGCCGCTGCGCCCAGCGGCCGTTGCCGTCCATTACGCAGGCTACGTGCCGCGGCACCGCACGCGCCGGCCCCTCGTCCTGCCGTTGCTCGTCGCCGTACTGTCGCCCGCCCGGCCGGCCCTCCGTTGCCGCGCGTGGACGCTGGACGCCGTGGTCCGTCACACGCAGCCCCGTCTCGCCTCGAGCGGCACGGTCGGCCCTACCGCGCTCGGTCACGCCCACCCCGTATCGCCCATACCCACGCCCCACCGGAGCTTTCCCTCCCAGGAGTCTGACGGCGTGAAAGGGTCCTGACGGGCCAAACGGGTGGCAGCCACCCTTGGCTCATATGCCCGATTCCCTCGTTTCGGCATCGGTAGCTTTCTCCGGTGACCCCGATCGACAACCTCATCCGCCTCCGCCGCCCCGGCGAGCCACCCTCGCCCCGTGGACTGGGCGTGAGCCGAAGCGCCCTCGGCGTACCGCGATCTGGTTGTCGGTGCGGCTGATGTTCGCGCATGTGGGATGGCAACGGGAGTGGTCCGGGATGCTCCTGCCGCCGTCGCGCGCCCGATCGTGGGCCAGGGTGCACAGCGCGGTGAACGCGTCGTGGTTGCAGGTCAGGAAGGCTTTCGGGTCCTCGTAAGCCGGGAGGCGAGGGTTGGCGACCATCGCGCGCAGCTCGCGTTTGCCGAGGTAGGTCCCGGCGTAGCGGTCGGAGAACTCGGCGGCCGCGGCGCGGTAGTGGTCGGCGGCCGGGCCGCTGGCCGTCTCGCCGGCGGCGATGCGCTCGCCAGCCTCGGTGAGCGTCTCGGCCAGGGCCAGGCCCTTCTCCTGGTCCAAGACTTCGAGCATGTCGGCCTTGGAGCGGCCTAATGGTGGAGTCGGGTATTGGAACTCCCCGAATGCATCGGCCAAGGATACCGCCAGATCCCACAGGTAGCGCGTCCGTCACCATCCGGTCGGCGGTGCTCAGATGAAGGCACAGACTGCCCGACTGCCTGCGCGGCGAACCCGCGCGCAGACCCCCGTCAAGCGGCAGTCGACGCGCGGGTTGGAGCGCGACCGCATACAAGAATCCGCGAACCTGCGCGCTTCCGACCGGGCGGCTCAGAGGATTCGCCGCCAGGAGCAGGGGCATGAGTAGGTCGAGGCCAGCTGATCGCCGTGGGGGCTCCTGTTCCTCGCGCCGACAGCGACCCGAGGATCTGGCTGTGGCAGGCCAGCTGGATCTGGTCCAGCTTTGGGTCTTGGCGTGGATGAACGATGAATCCGGCACGAGTACCGGCACCCCGGTTCGACGGCGTCGGGGGCCGATACAGCGAGGCCCTGGGGGTTAGATGTCGGGTTCGGAGACGTAGGTGAATGATCCGGCGGGGGTGCCGCCGGGGCCGGTGACGGTGACGTCGACGGTGCCTTCGGTGCCGCTGGGCGGGGACGTGGTGGTCAGGGTGGTGTCGGAGATGACGGCGAAGGACGCCTGAATGCCGTTGAAGGTGACGTGGTCGGTGTGGGCCAGGCCGGCGCCGGTGATGGTCACCTCAGTGCCGCCGGTGGTCGGTCCCGTGCTGGGGCTGACGCCGGTGACGGCCGACGGGCTGAGGTAGGTGTAGGCCAGGCCGTCGGTGCTTCCGCCGGGGGTGGTCACGGTGACGGTGACGCCGCCCGGCGCCGGGGACTCGGCGGCCCTGACGGTGACCTGGGTATCGGAGACGGTCTGGATGACGGCCCGGGTGGAGCCGAAGTACACGTCGATGGCTCCGGCGAGGTTGCGGCCGGTGATGACGATCTCCTGGTCGCTGCCCGAGACGGGGCCCGCGGCGGGGCTGATGCCGGTGAGGGCGGGGAACGGGCTGTAGTAGAAGTATCCGAGGGTGCCGGTGCCGCCCGGGGTGGTGACCGTCACGGGGGCGGCACCGGATCCGGCGGGGGTGGTGACGGTCAGCGATGTATCGGTATTGGCGGTGATGATGGCCGGGGCGGCAGCGAAGTGCACGGCGGTGGCGTTGGCCAGGTGGTGACCGGTGAGCGTCACGGTGGTCCGGCCTCCCGTGGAGCCCTGGTCCGGAATCACGGTCGTCGCCACGACACTGACGGTGCCCGCAGCCGCGTCGGTCACGTAGGCGCGTGTCCCGTCGGGGAAGAACGCGATGCAGGTCGGGCCGTCTCCCGCTCCCACGGCGATGTTCTCGACGACGGCGTTGGTGGCGGGGTCGATCACGCTCACTGTGCCCGGACCGGCGTTCGGCACGTACACATGGGAGCCGTCCGGGCTCAGTGCCGGGAAACGCGGCTGGGCACTGACGCCGATGGTGGCAGTGACGGTATTGGTAGCGGTGTCGATCACGCTCACCGTGGAGTCGTTGACGTTCGTGACGTAGACGTGGGCCCCATCGGGAGTGATCGCCAGCAGGATGGGGGTGGTGCCGACGCCGATCGTGGCGGTGACGGTGTTCGAGGCCGTGTCGATCACGCTGACCTGGTTCGAGGCGAGACACGCGACGTAGGCGCGCGTCCCGTCCGGGGTAATGGCTACGCCGGTCGGCCCGTCCCCCACGGTGACGGTGCCGGTGGCGGTGTTCGTGGCGGTGTCGATCACACTCACCGTGTTCGTGGTCTGCCGCGTCACATAGGCGCGGGTGCCATCCGGAGTGAGCGCCACCACCGTCGCTCCCGCCCCCACGGCGATGTCCTCGACGATGGCGTTCGTCGCGGTGTCGATCACACTGACGAGACCGTCGTCGAAGACGGTCAGATACGCCCGGGCGCCGTCCGGGCTGATCGCCACAATGACGGGTCCCGCCCCCGTGGGGATGGCGGCGGTCACGGTGTCGGTGGCGGTGTCGATCACACTCACCGTGTTCGAGCCCCGGTTGGCCACATACGCGCGGGCCCCGCCGGGCGTGAGAGCGATCCCCTGGGGTGTGTCAGCCACGGGAATGACGGCCCCTGCTACAAACGAGGCATGGAACCCGAAGCCACGCGCCTGGACAGGCAGCGGCGGTATCGATGCGAAAGCGAACATGACACCCCTGAGGCGGGCGGGGCGATGTTGCCCCGCACACGGAAATGTCTGTTCTGCCGCATGGGCTGACAGCGAGCAGGCGCCCGGAACAGATGCGGACCGGACCGGCTGAGTACATAACGCCGAATGCGAAATTCCCTACCCGTAGAGGCATTTAACACGTACTCCACATGTCAGATTCTCCGATAGTCGCTTTATTGCGATCGGCTCGGTGCTTGCCGCATCAAAAAGCGGCCCCGGGTGGCTGGGCGCATCCGGGACCACGTGGGGAAGAGCCCTGACGCACGCAGGGGGCGTTCACGCCCCTGCGTGCGCCGGTGGCGGCCGGCAGCGGACCCTCGTTGCGCGCGGATCCACTTCTCATCGATGCCTGCGTCTTCGTTGGGGTAAGTCTGGAGCCAGGCCCTGAGCTGCATACGACCCACGGATGCAGCATCGTCGGGGTTGGGTGCTTCAATCTGGTGACCCACGGGGTCATTCTTGGGAGTGCAACTGACGTGTCGCATATGGGCTGCTTGCGCAGCCGCTTCAGCTCCTCGCGCTCCGCGCTGGTCAGCTCGCCCGACGTGCCCCGCCGCGGTCCATCCGGTCACGCTTCACCCACCCGCGCAGACTCTCCGGGCTCACCCCCAGATCCCGCGCGACCTGTGTGATCGTCTTGTCGGAGGAGCGGGCCAACGCGATCGCGTCCCGCTTGAACTCCTCCGAAGGCCGCTTCGAGTACTGACCACCCACCTGGGACTACTTCCTCTGGAACCTCATGTCCCAGTCACCAGGTGTCCAGTTACCAGGGGAAACTTCAATCTCCCACTCCCCCGGCGGCAGGGGCGCGGCCGCGTCCCACGCGTCCGCCGTCCGGCTCAGTGAGCCGGGCGGCACCTCATCGGGTGAACTCTTTGGCCTCTGAAGGGCAGCCAGTCGACCAGGCCGGCAAAGGGGCTCCTGGACAGCAGCGATAGCGAAGCGCAAATGGGGTACGGGTGATCCCATGCCTGCCACGTTCAGTTCCACGAGAACCCGCGCCGCACTCCGCGCATCGGCGCGTATCTCCATCGAGTTGCTGCTGGTCCTCGGGATGGCTGCGGTGGCCCTGTGGCTTCTGGGCCGGATGTGGTCGGTCGTCTGGCCGCTCATAGTCGGCCTGCTCCTTACCACGCTTACCTGGCCCCTGACCCGTTTTCTGCGTCGGCACGGGTGGCCTCCCGCCTTGGCCGCTTCGGCCGTGACCGTGCTGTTCCTCTTGGTCGCTACGGGCATCGTGGCGCTGATCGCGGTCCCGGTGGCGTCCCAGTCCGGCGAACTGACCGACGGCGTGGACGAAGGCATCCACAAGGTGCGTGAGTGGGCCGCCGGGCCGCCGCTGAACATCGGCGATGACCAGATCGCAGAAGCCTCCGACGCTGCGGTCACCCGCATACAACATAGTGCCGGCAGCATGGTCACCACTGTCGTCACGGGGGTGAACACAGTGGTCGACGGCATGGTCACTACCGTCCTGGCGCTCTTCCTGATGTTCTTCTTCCTCAAAGACGGCCCGCGGTTCTTGCCGTGGCTCGCTCGCCAACTGCCTGGTCGGCTCGCCACCGACATCCCGATCGTGGCCGCGCGCGGTTGGGACACCCTGGGCGCGTTCGTGCGTTCCCAGGCGTTGGTCGGCCTGCTCGACGCCGTCTTCATCGGCCTCGGCTTGTGGGTTTTGGGGGTACCACTGGTTCTCCCGCTGGCGGTGCTGACCTTTGTATCCGCGTTCGTGCCGATCGTGGGTGCCCTGTTCGCTGGTTTGGTCGCGGTGCTCATCGCGTTGGTGTCCAACGGCCTGACGGACGCGCTGATCGTGCTGGCGATCATCGTCGTGGTACAGCAGCTCGAGGGCAACGTGTTCCAGCCCATGATCCAAAGCCGCGGGCTCGGCCTGCACGCGGCAGTAGTCCTGCTGGCGGTGACGTTGGGCGGCAGCCTGGCCGGCATCGTGGGCAGTCTGCTCGCCGTACCGGTTGCCGCGCTGATCGCGGTGGTCTGGAACTACCTGCGCGAGCAGCTCAGCGACCCGCCCCAGGAGCCGGAAACCGACGAGCAGCACACCGGCGCCGCTGCTGCCCCGTCGTAGCAAGGGCGCCCCGGTCACGACGCGGCAGAGCGAAATGCCGTAGCCGTCGTTGATCCCTGAGTGTTTCAGGTCCTGCTTGCCCCGGTCGACCGGTGAGCGTCCGGCCGCTTCGCCGCCGGAGACCTTGCTGACGGCGTCCTGCGCGGCCATCCGGGCAAGGACGAGCCCGACGACGCGGTGTCGGGTGTGCAGCGCGTGTCGGATCACCGGGTGAGCAGCTTTCCCATGAGCCGACCGAGTGCCACCGGGGCCCCTCGCGCCGGGGCATCGCTATCGCCGGATACTTGTGCGGCGCCTCATGAGCGCGCTGCCGGCTGCGACTCCCGCCAGTAGAACAGCGCCGAATTCTTCTCTGGCAGGCCCGAAGCCGGCATCGACCCCGCCCCTGGGATAGCGGCGGCTGACCTTGTACGTATCTGTGATCCTGATACTCGGTGGGCACTTCACAGTGACGGTGTCGCGGTCGGGTCCGGCTCCTTCCGGGATCCGGAAGGAGCCGGTGAGCACACCGGCACGGTCGCCTTCGAAGAGGTGGAATAGCCCTCCCGCTGCGGACTCGCCCTTGCCGTAGGTGACGTCCGGGCCACAGGCGGTGGTACTCACTGTGACCGTGGAACCCGGGGAGACGTGTCCCGGGCGGATGTGGATGTCCGAGTCATCGGCAGCGACAGCGGCCGGGCCCTGCAGCGCGAAGGCACCGAGAACCAGGCCGATGCCTGCACCAGCGTGTAGGTAACGCATGAGATTCCTCCAAGGGAGCAGTGTCCGGCCTGATCGCACGGCACCTGAGGTGCTTCGCTCATGAGACAACCGACAGTTCCTCACCACCGCAACACGACGCGTCCGCACATGTGTCACCCGCACGGCGTAGCCATTGCTCCATATGAGCGTTCCTGGCCCTTCGACACATCCGCGAACAGACCATGCGCCTCCCACCTCGACCACATGGTCGGCGAGGTGTGCTCCACCGAAGGCTGACGGGCCACGCGCCGGATGCGCCGCCGCACGATCGGGTGATCTGGCCAGCGCGCAACGGACGCGGAAGCCGGCCACGGCGCCTGGTTGCCTGGTACCGGCGACGCCGATATGAGCCGATCGGTACGTGGCGGTGGGGCGTCACCAACTACGACAGGGCCGACCTCACAAACCTTTCGCTGTAACGTTCGCCGCCAACGGTGGCTCGCCCGAGTGCGACCAGGACCACGTCGTCGTCGAGGGCGCGAGGCTCGTGACGCATTCGGTGAGTTGCTGGAGCGGACATCATCCATCAGAGCCCCGCCCTGGGCGGCTGAGCCGTTGGTACGGGGTGACGCGGCCGCGACCGTGGGCTGTGGCGGCGTCGTCGCCTTCGTCGGCGAGCCCCTCGTCGCGATGCGCGCCGGATCCGTCTTCGCCCTGGGGTGTGATCGCATCACTCGGCGCCCTGGCGCGCTCCGCCATGTGCCGTGTCGCACTCCTCCGGTGGGCGCTGGCCGTTGACACGAGCGTGTCGAACAGACGCTGCTGTGCCGGGTCCTTGTGTGCGGTGTCTTCGGGATGCCACTGAACGGCCGCGAACCAGCCCGTGCCCCCGGGCCTTTCGAGGGCTTCGGCGGTGCCGTCTGCGGCGGTCGCGGTGATGTGCAGTCCCTCGCCCAGGCGGTCGACGTGCTGGTGGTGGTAGCAGGACGCCTCCAGCTTCTCGATGCGCGTGGTGCACGCGACGAGTGAGTCCGGAGCGAGGGCGATGGGGTGGACGAGGTGCCGGTGTTCGCGGTGCGGGCCGCCCATGTCCTGGTGGAGGGTGCCGCCGAGGGCGACGTTGACGACCTGCAGGCCGCGGCAGATGGCGAGCAGGGGGAGCCCCGATTCCAGTGCCTGGTGGGCGACCTCGAGATCGAAGCCGTCCTGCTCTTCGTCGACGTCGTAGACGCCCTCGTGGATGTTGGTGGCGCCGTAGCGGTGCGGAGCGAGGTCGCCGCCGCCGGGAAGCAGGACGCCGTCGAAGCGGGTGAGCCGGGTGGACACCTCGCCGGGATCGGCGGTGCCGTCAGGGGCGTGGGGGTGGATGGTCACGGGTTCACCGCCGGCCCGCCACACCGCCTCGATCAGGGCGCGGGCGTTGACCTCGGCGGCGTACCGCAGCGCCGAGGTGGTGGCGCAGAAGCGGGCGGGGATGGCGATGAGGGGTCTCACAGCCGGATCCAGACCGTCTTCAGATCGGTGTACTTCTCCAGGGCGTGGGCCGACTTGTCGCGGCCGTTGCCCGACTGCTTCATGCCGCCGAAGGGAACCGTGAGGTCGCCTTCCTCGTAGCAGTTGACCCAGACCGTGCCGGCCTTCAGGGCGCGGGAGATCTGGTGTGCGGTGGAGAGGTCGGAGGTCCACAGGCCGGCGGCGAGGCCGTACTCGGTGGCATTGGCGAGCCGTACCGCCTCGTCGAGGTCGTCGAAGGTGAGCACGGACAGGACTGGGCCGAAGATCTCCTCGCGGGCCAGTCGGGCCGACGGGTCCACCCGGTCGAAGACGGTGGGTTCCAGGTAGCTTCCGCCGTTTCCGGGCAGCGCGCGACCGCCCCCGACGCGCAGCCGGGCGCCCTCGCCGGCGCCCTCGCCGATGTGGTCCAGTACGCGCCCCAGGTGGGCTTCTCCGACGAGAGGGCCCATGTCCGTGGCCGGGTCGAGCGGGTCGCCTACGCGCAGGGCGCGGGCGCGTTCCACCACGGCTTCGGTGATCTGCTCGGCGATGGAGGAGTGGACCAGGAGCCGGGAGGGTGCGGTGCACATCTCGCCCTGGTTGAAGAAGATGCCCCAGGCCGCGGTGGCGGCGGCCTTCTCCAGGTCGGGGGCGTCGGGAAGGATGATGTTGGGTGACTTGCCGCCCAGCTCCAGCCAGACCCGCTTGAGGTTGGAGTCGGCGGCGTAGCGCAGGAAGTGGCGGCCCACGGCGGTGGAGCCGGTGAAGGCGAGCACATCCACGTCCGGGTGGAGGCCGATCGCCCGGCCGGCCACCGGACCGTCGCCGGCGACGACGTTCAGGACGCCCGGCGGCAGCCCCGCCTCGGTCGCCAGCCGTCCCAGCAGCAGGGCGGACAGCGGAGAGGATTCGGACGGCTTGAGGACGACCGTGCAACCGGCGGCGAGCGCCGGGGCGACCTTCCAACTCGCCAGGGTCAGCGGGAAGTTCCAGGGCACGACCGCTCCGACTACGCCCGTCGGCTCCCGGGTGACCAGGGCGAGCGCGTCGGGGGCGGTATGCGGCGACTCGTCGGTGAGCTTGTCGGTCAGTTGCCCGTACCAGCGGAAAGTGGTGATGGCGGCGCGCAGCTCGATGTCGTACGCGTCCGTGATCGGCTTGCCCATCTCCAGGCTGACCGTCAGGGCGAGCCTCTCCCGTTGTTCTTCGAGCAGTCGCGCGATCCGCAGCAGCGCCCGGCCCCGCTGGGCGGGCGCCAGGCGTGGCCAGGGCCCGGAGTCGAAGGCCTGGCGGGCGGCGGCCACCGCGGCGTCGACCTCGGCCTGCTGTGCGTCGGCGACCCGGGTGAGGACCTGGCCGTCGCGGGGTGAGACCACCGCGAACGAGGCGCCGTCGCCGCTCTCGGCGCGGCCGCCGATATGGTGCTGGGTGGGCAGGTCGAGGTGGGCGGCCCGGTTCAGCAGTTCCCCATGGGTGACGTCGAACATGTGCCCCTCCGTGTGCTTCTAGCGGGCCCCTGAGGTGCCGGACTCCAGCAGCCGGCCGCCGTCCCAGACCACGCCGACCTGGCGGTAGTACGCGGCGATCGGCTCGCGGATCTCCAGCCGGGCCAGCTCCTCGGTGGGCGCGTCGAACAGCTCGAGCTCGGCGTCGCCGACCCACGGCTGCCCGCCCTCGAAGGAGGCGGCGCCGGACTCGATCAGCTCGTCGAGGGCGAGGCCCTTGCCGTTCTCGATCGAGGGCAGCCAGCGGTGGTGGGCCATGGGGTGGCCGTTGACGAAGCCGTTGGTCTCGGAGGGCTCGCGCAGGGTGACCACGGCCTGGGCGAGGCGCCGGTCGGCCGCGGCCAGGGTCGCGCCGAATCGGGCGCCGGCCTCGATGCGCGGGGCGGGCCCGTACGGGTGGGGGCGGGTTTGGTGGATGGAGCCGAGCTTCTTCGGATAGCCCTGATGCAGTCCGCGGGCGATAGCGAAGTCCTTGTCGACCCAGATGTGGACGCAGCGGGAGTATGTCCGGCCCCGGTACATGCAGCGGACGACCGCGAAGGCCTCCTTGTACTGGGAGAGCACCGGGTCCAGCAGTTCCCGTCCGCCGGCCGCGCAGGACTGCCAGTCGGCCCAGATCAGCGCGACCGCTCCCGGATCCTCGTCGGCCGGCTCCAGCGGCTCGGGCAGGAGTTCGCGCACGCGCGCCGGGTCGGTGCGGTACTCGATGGTGAGCAGGTCGCCGGAGTAGCGCCACGGCGGGGAGGGGATGAGGGATGAGGCGCCGGTGGCGGTCTTGGGGTGGAAGTAGCCTTGGACGCTGGTCATGTCGTCACGCTCCTGATGCGGATGAGCCAAGGGGGCCAGGGCGACCGTCACGCGCGAGCTGCTCCAGACGCTCATGGAGACGGTCGACGTAGCTTTCGGACTCCGGCTTCATCAGCACGCTGCGCAGGATGCGGGCACCGTCGGTGTCCCGGGTGAGCTTCGGGTGGAGGGCCGTCAGGCGATCGGCGCTGACGCGGAGCGTGCTCAGGAAGACGGGGTCGCTGTCCGTCATTCCCTCTCGCAGGATCCGGTGGCTGGCCGCGTCGATCTGCGACAACGTGGCGGCCTCGGTCACCGGGAAGTAGCTGACGATGTCCAGTTCCGGGGCATGGTACAGCTCCAGGTGGTCCGAACGCTCGATCAGTTCGGCCCAGCGAAGTGCCGCGCGCCGGCCTGCCGCGAGCGACTGTCCCAGCCCCTCAGGTGTGGGCGGGAGCAGTTGGAAGGTGAGCCACAGGGCGGCGGCCGCCGCGCCCGGGCGGGAGCACTCCAGGCTGATCTCGCCGAGGTGCAGTTTTTCGGAGGTGAAGTAGGTGTACGGCGAGTCGTGCAGATAGAACCGGCCGACCGAGGGATCACGGAACAGGACGGCGCCGCAGCCGTAGGGCTGGAGGCCGTGTTTGTGCGGGTCCACGACGATGGAGTCGGCCTGGGCGATGGCCCGCCACGGTTCCTCGGGCAGGCCCTCGGGGCCCTCCGCGCCGGCCAGCAGGGTGAAGAACCCGCCGTAGGCGGCGTCGACGTGAATGCGGACACCGTAGCGCTCGCGCAGTGCCAGCGCCTCGTGGACCGGTTCGACGGCGCCGAGCCCGGTTGTGCCGGCGGTGAGCACGACGGTGCCGACGCGGCCGGTCCGCAGGAGTCTCTCCAGCGCGTCGAGGTCGATTCGGCCGAGGTCGTCGACCGGGACCGGATGGCCTTCCACGCCCAGGACGCCGCACATCCGCCCGTGGGTGTAGTGGGCCTCGGTGCTGTAGGCGATGCCTTTGCCGGGGTGCAGTTCGCGTGCCACGAAGAGCGCCTCGAGATTGGCGATGGTGCCGCTGGTGGTGAGGTGCCCGAGGTGGGTGTCGTAGCCGAACATCGTGGCGAGCTGCTGGACGGCTTCCCGCTCCATCTCTGCGGTGGCCGGGCCGCCGTCCAGAGCGTGGTTGTTGGGGTTGATCAGCATCGCGGTGAGGTAGCCCACGACTGCCGCCGGATGAGGCGGCTTGAGCATCTGGCCCGCGTAACGGGGGTGGAAGAAGGGATAGTTGTCCTTGAGCCGCTCGGTGAAGACCTCGAACGCGGTGGCGAACCGGGCGTCGTCGACTGCCAGCGCCGGATGGGCCTGGTAGGGGCCGAAGGTTTTCGCCCAGTCGGCGTTCGCCGCCACGGCCGTGGCGAGCCAGGCACTCAGATCCATGTGGTCCACTCCTTTGGTCACGACGAAGCTTCGGTTCGGGGCCGCTCGGGCGGGCGTATGCCTCGGAATTCCCAGTCGCCGCCCAGGGCGGTGGACAGGACTTCCTCCGACGCGGTGGGCTGCGCGCCGACGTCGGTGCGGATCGGGGCCGGGCCGGTGACGATGTGGTTGGTGAGCCGGCCCAGGCCCTCGACCTCCACTTCGACGACGTCGCCGGGCTGTACGGGGCGGGAGTTGGCCGGAGTGCCGGAGAGCAGGACGTCGCCGGGACACAGGGTGATGGTGCGGGCGATGTCGGCGACGAGGTAGTGCATGTCCCATTCCATCTCGTCGGTGGAACCGTCCTGTACCACCTGGCCGTTGACGTAGGTGCGCAGATATTTGCCGTGGAAGTCCCAGTCGGTGACCAGTCCCGGGCCCAGCGGGCACAGGGTGTCCGAGCCCTTGACGCGGAGCATCGACCCGGCGTCGGTGTCGCGGAAGTCGTGCAGGCCGTAGTCGTTGGCGACCGTGTAGCCGGCGATGTACTCCCCAGCCTGGTGGGGCGCGATGTTCCGCGTGGTTTTCCCGATGACGATGGCGACCTCGCCCTCGTAGTTGAGCCACTTGCAGCCCTCGGGGCGGACGATGGCGCCCTTGTGGGAGTTGAGGGCCGAGGTCGGCTTGTGGAAGTAGGTGGGGGCCGGGGTGAGCTGGATCTGGAACTCGGCGACGCGGCTGAGGTGGTTGAGGTGGACCGCGATCACCTTGGAAGGGACCACGGGGGGCAGGTGCTGCGCCTCCTCGATCGTGACGCGGCGGCCGTCGCCGGTGACGAGTTCGTCGCCCTCACGGACGGTCTCCACGACGGCGCCGTCGAGGAGGATGCGGCGGTATTCGGGCACGTCGGGTCTCCTCAGACGGGGCTGTGCGGGGTGCGCGCGGTGGTGGGCAAGGGCGAGCCGGTGCCGGTCCAGCCGTCGGCCGGGCGGTCGAACCAGAGGTGGGCTTGGCCGGTGCCGACCGAGTTCTCGTACGCGCCGTACTGGCGGGCCGGGGCGATGCAGGCCCGCTCGCCGAGGGCCCCGGCCATCATCAGGTAGTGGAAGAACTTCGCCTCGGGCTGGTACTTCCAGAACTCGTCCATGGTGTCGAGGACCTTGTCGTGGCGGCCCTCCTTGAACCAGGCGATGCGTTCCTCGTCGGCCGCCCTCGCCTGGGGGGTGAAGATGTGGCGCGGGTCGCTGGACTCGTGGTCGCGGAGCTCTCGCAGCGGCCAGAAGGTGTGCGAGAGGGCGCCGGAGGCGATCAGGAGAACGCGGCGGCCGGGTGTGGCGGCGATGCCGTCGGCGAGCGCCCGGCCCAGCCGGAGGTGGTCCTCCATGTCGCCGGTCTGGCAGACCCCGATCGTCACCCAGCGCTTGTCGGGCAGGCCCTCGCCCAGGAACTTCCACAGGTTGATGGTGGCGTAGTAGATCGGCAGGTAGGCGTCGTCGATCGCGGTGATGTAAGTGCCGTGTTTGTCGGCGAAGTGTGCGATGGCGTGGGCGAGTTCGGGGTCCCCGGGGAAGTCGTACGGCATCCGGCACATGCCTCGCGGCAGCTCCTCGGAGGTGAACAGACCCGCACGCCGCGGCTGGGCCGTCACGACGAATTCGACCGTGGTGGCCCAGTGCGAGTCCAGGATGACGACGGTGTCGTAGCCGTCGTGCTCGAACACATCCTCGCGGAGCTGCCTGAGGCCGGTGACAAGGGTGATCTCCTTGCCGTCGTTCAGCTCGCGCCGGGTCTCCTCCGGGAGCACGATGGTGGGGACATGGGCAAGCAGACCCGCCCCGACGATCTCACCCATGGTCGTTGAACCCCCTCGGGGCGGTCACGCTGTTCTTCAGGTCGCAGTAGAAGTCGAAGCTCCAGGTGCCGCCCTCCCGGCCGACACCGGAGAGGCGGGAGCCGCCGAAGGGCGCCCGCAGGTCGCGTACGAAGAAGCAGTTGACCCAGACCGTGCCCGCCACCAGCTGCGCGGTGACGCGTTCGGCACGCTGGTGGTCGCCGGTGGCGACGGTAGCCGCCAGCCCGAAACGCGTGTCGTTGGCGAGGCGGATCGCCTCCGCCTCGTCTGCGAAGGTCTGCAGGGTCAGGACCGGGCCGAAGACCTCCTCCTGTACGACCTCCGAGTCCTGGGCGACGTCGGTGAGGAGGGTGGGCCGGTAGTACAGACCGCCGAGTTGGGGGTGGGAGCCGCCGCCGAAGACCGCGCGGGCGCCGGCCGCGATCGCCCGCCGCACGAAGCCGTCGATCCTCTCCGTCTGGCGGGGGTGGATGGTGGGCCCGAGGTCGGTGGTCTCCTCGCGCGGATCGCCCTGCTTCAACCGGGATGCCTTCGCCACGAAGCGGTGGGTGAACTCGTCCGCGATCGACTCCTCGACGAGGATGCGGGTGGCGGCCAGACACACCTGCCCGGCGTTGTCGAACTGCTCCACGGCGAGGTCGACGGCCAGCTCCAGATCCGCGTCCGCGAAGACCAACAGCGGCGATTTGCCGCCCAGTTCCAGGCTCAGTGGGGTCAGGTTCTGTGCGGCCGAGGCGGCGATGCGCCGGGCGGTTGGCACCGAGCCGGTGAAACTGATCCGGCGTACGTCCGGGTGTGAGGTGAGGTCGTCGCCGATCTCGGCCCCGTAGCCCTGGACGACGTTGAGGACACCGGCCGGCAGTCCCGCCTCGGCCGCGATGTCCGCGAGCAGCGAGGCGGTCAGCGGGGACCACTCCGCGGGCTTGAGAATCACCGTGTCACCGGCGGCCAGGGCCGGGGCGACCTTCCACGTGGCCAGCATCAGCGGGGCGTTCCACGGGGTGATCAGCACGCAGGGGCCCGCAGGGTCCCAGCTCACGTGGTTGGTGTGGCCGGGGCCCGCGGCGGAGCCGCCGGCATACGTCGTGAAGTCCTCGTGGCCCAGGGTCAGCAGCCAGTCCGCGAAGAAGCGGAAGTTGTGGGCGGCGCGCGGTATCACACCCCGGCGGTGCGAGCGCAAAAGCGCGCCATTGTCGGTGGTCTCGACGATCGCCAGCTCTTCGAGGCGCTTTTCCACGCCGTCGGCGATGGCGTGCAGGATACGGGCGCGCTCGGCCCGGGGGGTGGCGGCCCAGCCGGGGAAGGCGGCCTTCGCGGCGGCCACGGCGGCCTTGGCCTCGGCGGGGCCGCCGCGGGCGATCTGGGCGAGGGTGCGGCCGTCGATCGGCGAGACATCGGGGAAGGTGTAGGTGGACGCCACGCGCCGGCCGCCGATCCAGTGTCGGGTGTCGACGGCGACGTCGGCGATCCGTGCCTCGGTCACAGGTGTGTCCGGCCGTTGGGGCATGTCCCGGTCCTCCATGTTGTTTGACCCCAAACAAGCTAACCGCGCCGCGAGGTCGGGTCAAGGCCGCTGTGGCGGCCGGGAAGTTGTTGTTCGGGTCCGAACGTATCCTCGTTCGGCTGTGCGCGCCAAGCCTGATGCGCCGCGGCAGGCCGGGGGCGGCGGGGCGAGAGGCGCGGCCTCGTGCGTCACCCTCTCGAAGGAGGAAACCTCGCGGGCGCCGCCCCCGGGCGCGGTCACTGGCGGGAGCGGCGGCCCGAACGTCGCGGGGCGAGGTCCCTCCCGTCGAGCAGTTCCCGCCGGCGCTCTTCGCCGTACTCCTCCAACTGGGCGACGATGGCGCGCAGCCCGTCGGCGAGTTGCAGGCACTCCGCGGCGCTGAGCGGGGTGGCGACGAACGCTTCTTCGGCGTTGAACGCGGGGAAGAGGCGCTCCATGAGTTTCTCGCCCTCGGGGGTCAGCGAGAGCAGGACTCGCCGGCCGTCGTCGGGGTGGGGTGAGCGGGCCACGAGGTGGCGTGACTCGAGAGTGCGCGCGATCCCGGTCAGGGTTCCCTTGGAAATACCCGCCTCCTCCGCGACCGACCAGGTCTCGGCCTCGCCCCAGATCCACAGCACCCACAGCACGACGAAGCCGGTCCAGGTCAGGTCGTGCGGCCGCAGCACGGAGTTCTCCAGGTGCTGGCGGACGGCCGCGGCGGCGCGGTGGATGTTGGCGACGGCGGCCATCTGTTCGCGCTGCAACTGGAAGCCGCCGAGTCGTTCCTGGACGGCCTGTTCGGTCTCGGTGATGGATCGGCGGAGCCCGGGCACGGTGGCGTCCTCCTCGGCTTCGGGCGGCATCAGCCGCCGGGTATTCGTTCGCGGTCAAATGTAGCCGCGGGCGCCCCGGGGGGCGGGCGACGCCCGCGCCGAGGCAGTATCGCGACAGCCCCTTGTGGACGTCCCGGCCACCTCGTATCGTTTGGCATCAAATTATTCTAACCTCCGGTGGCTTCCCCGTCTCAGACGCCATGGGCATCCCGGGGGTCGATGCAGGACAGAGCAGAAACTCCGGCCCACTTCCAGGGAGCGACCATTGAGCGCCGAGACAGCCGACCGGGTCCGCGAGAAGATCGAGGCGCTCGGCGCCGAGGGCATCGACGTCGTACGGGTCGCCTATCCCGACATGATGGGCTCCGACCGCAGCCGGGACATCCTGCTGCACCACTTGCCCCACGCGGCCGGCCACGGACTCGCCTTCAGCCGGGCTGTGTATCACACGGGCGCACTGGGCGATCACTCGCACATCTCGGGCGGTCTCGAAGCCGGTATGCCGGACATCCTCGTACGTCCCGATCTGGCTACTCTCGTCACGCTGCCCTGGGAACCGGGCGTGGCCTGGTGCATCGGCGATGTCCGGGACCCGGCCACCGGAGCGCCCGTGCCCGAATCGCCACGGGACCTGCTGCGTCAGATCACCGGCCGGCTGCACGACGGAGACCTGACCGCGGTCGTGGGCCCGGAGCTGGAGTACGTCCTGCTCGACCCGGACCCGGCCTCGCCCGTCGGCTGGCGACGCTACGCCCCGGCCCCGGGCCACGTCTATACGACCGGCCGCAAGGGCGACCCGGACGGCCACCTCCTGCGGACCGTGCGAGCGCTGCACGCCCTCGGGCTCGACGTCAGCGGGGGCAACCGGGAGTTCGACAGCGGCCAGTTCGAGATCAACCTCAGCCACTCCGAGGCACTGGATGCCGCGGACCGCGCCTTTCGCTTCAAGGCCGCGATCAAGGAACTCGCCCGCGCGGAGGGCAGGCTGGCGACGTTCATGGCCAAACCGTTCAACGACGGAGGAGGCTCGGGGTTCCACATCCATCTGTCCCTCATCGACGCGGACGGCCGCAACATCTTCGACGCGCCCCAGGACGCCCACGGACTGTCCGCCTCGGCACGCCACGCCCTGGCGGGAGTGCTCGCCCACGCCCCCGCGCTCTCCGCGCTCCTCAACCCCACCGTCAACTCGTACAAGCGCTTCGGCCCGGACACGACGGCTCCCTGGCTGATCAACTGGGGCCTGGACAATCGCAACGCCTTGGTGCGCATCCCCCCCGAGCGCGGCGGCGCCTCCCGGCTGGAAGCGCGCCTCGGGGATGCCACCGCCAACCCCTACCTCGCCATCGCCGGTCTGCTCGCCGCCGCCCACCTGGGCATCGCCGCCGCCGACGAGCCCCCGGCGCCGATGACCGGTCAAGGCGACGACATGGGCACCGCCGCCAAGCTGCCGACCGACCTCGGCCAGGCACTCGACGCCCTTGAAGCCGACGACCAGCTCACCGATGTGCTCGGCAAGCCCTTCGTCGACGCCTTCCTCACCTTCAAGCGCGACGAGCTGGCCAGGTTCCAGCGGTACGTCACCGACTGGGAGTTCCGCGAGTACGCCCAGCTCATCTGAGATCGGGCCGTACACCATCCCAGCGATTTCGAAGGAGTCCCGCGCGTGGCCCTTCCTACGTCGACCGACAGCGGCGGTACCGACGTGCCGGGCGGCGCGCGGTGAGCGGTGAGGGATCCGCCCCCGCCCGGCGGAGGAGCGTCCCCGACCGAGGGGCCGACTCCAGCAGGGTCAGTTCACCGTGTAGGGGGCGTCCGCGAGCTCGGCCGCGTGAAGCAGCGCGGTCCTGAGGTTCGGCCAGTAGTCCGTGTCCATGCACGAGTGCACGGGCAGGAAGCCGTTGCAGGTTGTGTTGGTCATGGAGCCCACCTCTATGGTGAAGCTGGGGATGCCCAGCTCACCGTACGACCAGTCGTCGAGGCCGCCCGATGCCGCGTACATGAGCTCGCTGACCTTGCCGTACCGATAACCGGTGTCGTCCGCGAGATGCTTGGCGACGGCGCGCAACGCGGCGTCGTTCGGCGCCAGGTCCTTGGTGTATGCCCAGGGGAAGAGCACCGTGCGCACGTCGCTGTGCAGACCGATGAACATGCCGCGTGAGTCCGGGGACGCGACGTCGGTCAGCTCCGGGCCACGCGTGTCCGGGTAGAGCTTGCGGAGCAGGTTGTGTATCGCGACGGTCTCCGGCTCGGAATCGGCGGAGGGGCCCATGTAGGCGGGGCTGCACGGATCGCTGGAGGAGCCGCCGCTGTTCCAGGCGACACCGTTGTTACGGTTGAGGTCGACACCGCTCTGACCCTCGTCGGTCGGCGGGGTGGGGCAGGCGGTCGCCTCGTGGGAGCTGTCGGCGTTCTTGCGCTGCAGCTGTGGCGCGTCGCCACCGGACTGCACGATGTCGACACCGTCCGGATTCGCCACCGGGATCACCCAGAACTCGGTGTTCTTCATCAGCTTGGTGACGGTCTTGTCGCTGCCGTAGTTGTCGACCAGCTCGTCGATCCAGCGGTAGGCGATATCACCGGTGGCGATCTCGCGGGCGTGCAGCTGGCCCATCAGCAAGAACCGCTTCTTCGGCGCCTTCGGGGAAAGCGAACAGTCCTTCTTGCTGGTGATGGCGGTGATGCAGATAGCCTTGAGGTCGTAGCCGTTGGCGACCCCGTTGAGCTTGCGCCACGACCTGCCGTAGTTGATCACCTTGGCCAGCCGGGGATTCTTGTGGGCGACCTGGCGCATGTGCGTGTACTGGCCGGAGATGGTGGGGTAGCCGCCGTAGTAGGTGTCGCCGGAGGCGGTGGGGGTCTTCCACGTGACCTCAGGCAATGCGCGAGCGACCTTCGGCTTGAAGCCCAGATGTGTGAGCCGGCTGCGCTCGTTGTCGCTGGCGAGGACCTTCACGGATGTGGTGCTGCCGCCGTGCAGCACATCGAACCCCTGGTTCTCGAGGAGTTCGGCGTCATGGGCGGCGCTGGTCCTGGCCGGGACGTCCAGTTCGTAGAGGTGCGTCGTCGTGGTGGTGTCGGCCACCGAGGCGGTGAAGTCGGCCGAGTTGAGCGAGGCGATGACGAGGACGCCGGCGAGTGCGGCCGCGGCGGTCGCGCCGTGGACGGCCGTGCGTGATCGGATGCGCAAGGTGCCTCCTGGGGGCGTTGGGGCATACGCCATGGCTCTGAAGCCAGGGAAAGACGTGACACCCCGGACCTCAGAATGTTTGGTGCCAAACGTTATGAAGGGTGCGTCGCGGGGTCAATGAAGTCGCCTTATGGGCTTCCTGTGAATTGCCGTACGAGGGCTACTGGACCGGCCTGCGCCTGTGAATCCCCCGGTTCGCCTTGCCGTGCGCCAAGGGCCATGGAACGTTGGACGGACCAGCGGGCCGGCGAGCAGCTGGCACGGCACGGTTACCCGGTCCAGCACATCGCGGCCCAGGTCGGTGCCGAGCATCTGGACGCCGATCTGTTCCTGGCGATGGACCGCGGCCACGAGAAGGCGCTGCGCCGGCTGGTCGACGATCCGTCCCGGGTCCGGCTGCTGCGGTCCTTCGACCCGGAAGCGACCGGTGACCTGGAGGTGCCCGACCCGTACTACGGCGGCCCGGAGGGATTCGACGAGGTGCTGGCCATGATCGAAGCCGCGGTGCCCGGCCTGCTCGCCTGGGTGAGCGAGCGCCAAGGGGCCGCATGACCGCCCGTCCGGCCGCCGGAGGCGGCGAGGGCCCCGGTGCCGCTGCGGCGCGCCTCACCGGCCGCCCGGTGAGCGGTGAGCGTCCGCGGTCGGGAACGCTTGCCGAAGTCGTCCTCGACGGCGGGCAGGTGGTGATGGTCAAGCGTGGGGATGACCCCGGCGCGGTGCGGGCCGAGGCGGCTGGGCTGCGCTGGCTGGCCGGCACCGGCACGGTCCGCGTCCCCGCGGTGCATGGCCACGACCGGCACTGGCTGGTGACCGACCAGGTCCCGGCCGGCCGGCCGAGCGCCCGGGCGGCGGTCCGCTTCGGCCGCCAGTTGGCCGCTCTCCACGCCGTCGGCGCGCCCGCGTTCGGCGCCCCGCCGCCAGGCGGCCCCGAGGAGGCGTACATCGGGCTCGCGCCCATGCGCAATGCCCCCGGCACCGACTGGCCCAGCTGGTACGCCGAGCACCGGGTCCTGCCCTATCTGCGCCGCGCGGTCGACGACGGCACGGTACGGTCCGCCGAGGCGAGCGTGATCGTACGCGTCTGCGAGCGGCTGCCCGAACTGGCAGGCCCTGCCGAGGGGCCCGCCCGGCTGCACGGCGACCTGTGGAACGGCAACCTGCTCTGGGGCGCCGACGGGCAGGCCTGGCTGATCGACCCGGCCGCGCACGGCGGACACCGGGAGACCGACCTGGCGATGCTCCACCTGTTCGGTTGCCCCCACCTGGACCGGGTACTGGAGGGCTATCAGGACGCGGCGCCGCTCGCCGAAGGCTGGACGGACCGCATCGGGCTGCATCAGTTGTTCCCGCTGCTGGTACACGCGGTGCTCTTCGGACGCGGCTACGCCGAGCAGGCACTCGACGCCGCCCGCGCGGCCCTGACCAGGTGACCGTTCCCCGGGGACGCCGATTCAGCCGCCGAGCCGCACCGTCGTCGTGCCCCTTACCAGGGCCGGCCTGCGGGGAGTCGAGCCGAACCCGAACCGGACGGGGGGCTCGACCGGCGCGATTCCCCCGAGATCCGCCCCGAACGCGTACGCCTTGCCGGCGCGGACCCGGCGGGGCCGGGTCCAAGGTCGCCCAGGGCCTCTGATCACCCGGCCCGACCCTCCATGTACACGACCCGGTCGTCCGAATAAGGCCTGTCCGCCATTCCGGCACCGCACTACCTTGCCGATGTGGATCTCTTCTCACGCTCTTGGACGGCGTTGCGCACGGCGGTCGCCGAACTCCCGGACAAGGAATTCGAGCAGCCGTCCGGCTGCACCGGCTGGCTCGTGCGGGACCTCGTGTGCCACCTGATCATCGACGCGCAGGACGTCCTGATCACCCTCGTCACCCCCGCCGAGGCGGAACCGACCGTCAACGCGGTGACCTACTGGAACGTCGAGGACCAACCGCCGACCGGCGAGGACCCGCTCGACGCGCTGATCGTCCGGCTGGCCGCCGCGTACGAGGAACCGCGCCTGCTCAAGTTCCACTTCGGCGACATCGGCTCCGCCGCCGGACGCGCCGCCGAACTCGCCGACCCCGGCCTCCGGGTGAGCACCCGCGAGGAGGTCCTCACCGTGGGCGACTACCTCACCGCATACGTCCTGGAATGGACGCTGCACCACCTCGATCTGATCGCGCACCTTCCGGACGCGACGGAACCGCCCACGGAGGGCCTGGCCCGGTCCCGCGCGACACTGGAAAAGATCGCCGACGCCGCGTTCCCCGCGTCGTTCACCGACAAGGACGCACTTCTGGTCGGCACCGGCCGCCGGGCACCCACCGACGCGGAGACGGCCGAACTCGGCGAGCTGGCCGCGAAACTGCCGCTCGTCCTCGGCTGACACGTCCACTGTGGACAGACCGGGTGGGTGAGGCAGGGCACCCTGCCTCACCCTGTCAGCGGTTCACACCAGGTCGCCCGGGGCCGAGTCGGGCGGCCTTGACGGCGGCGCGTGCGCGCATCCGGCGAGCGGCGGGGTCACAGGAACCGGCGGATGGGGAGGACGGCGGCCTCGCGGGCCCGCTGTATGAGCGAGCGTCTCTTCCAGCGGCCGCCCCGGATCAGTTCGCTGGCCGCTACATCGGCCTCGAAGTGCTCGTCGAGCGTTGCCGTGAAGGCTTCGTCCAGGACGGCGAGCATGACCTCTTCGTCGTGGTCGAGGGAGCGGCGGTTGAAGTTGGTCGAGCCGACCAGTGCGGCGACGTGGTCGACGGTGATGACCTTCGCGTGCATCATCGTCGGCTGATACTGGAAGATCTTTACGCCGCAGGCGGTGAGGTCCTGGTAGAAATGCTGGCCGGCCAGCTGGGAGACCCGCTTGTCGGTATGGGGGCCGGGCAGCAGAATCTCCACCTCGACTCCGCGCCTCGCGGCGGCGCACAGCAGCTCGATGAAGTAGGCGTCCGGTGAGAAGTAGGCCGTCGCCACACGGAAGCGTTCTTCGGCCGACTCCAGCATGACCCGGATGAGTGTCTGCATGTCCTGCCAGCCGAAGCTGGCCGAGCCACGCACCACCTGTACCACCGCGTCGCCCTGCGGGCGGTGGTCGACGAACCGGTCGCGGTGGTCGAAGAGTTCGTCGTGGCACTCGGCCCAGTTCTGGGCGAACGCGGCGGCGATCCCGTCGACCGCGGGGCCCCGGACCTCGACATGAGTGTCACGCCACTCGCTCGGGTTGCGCGCATTGCCGCACCACTCCTCGGCGATCCCCACGCCGCCGGTGAAAGCGGTCTGCTCATCGACGACCAGGACCTTACGGTGGCAGCGGTGGTTCTGCTTGAAAGGCGAGAGATACTGCGGCTTGCGGAACCACGCCACGTGCACCCCGGCTCGCTCCATTGCCCGCAGCTGGTCCTCCTCGATGAGGCGGCTGCCGAAGCCGTCCAGCAGCAGCCGCACCCGTACACCCTTGAGTGCGCGCTCGGCCAGCGCCTGGGCGAATTGGTGGGCGATGTCACCCTTCCAGTACACGAAGGTCATCATGTCCACCGTGTGCTCGGCAGAGCGGATCGCCGCCAGCATCGCGGCGAAGATCTCATCCCCGTTACGCAAGGGGGTGAGCACGTTGCCCTCGGTTGCCGCGATTCCTATCAGCCGCTCCAGGCGCCGTCGTATCCGGGCGGCGCGATCATCGAACGAGGCGGAAGCCTGCGCATCAGCGTTGTGCGGGTTCGGCTGCGGGGGAGCCTGTGTACTGGTCATGTCGTCACCTGGCCGGCACACATAAGAGGACAAGCGGCCACCGCCCCCGGTCCGGCGCGGGTGACGCGGCGAGCAGACTGTACCCGCGCGACCAGTAAGTACTCGGAGCCGACCGGTGCGGCGGGCGCGGCAGACACGGGTCACGGTGCGAACCCATCACATGACAGGCATGCGGTCGGGCCGGCGGGGCAGACGGCGTGTACGTCTCGATTCAGGGAGCTTCGATGATTATCGGCATCATTGCCCTATGTGTTGTCCTGGCCGTGCTGGGATTCCTCGTACCCCGCCTGTCCCGCCATCCCGAACGCGGCACGCAGCGCACTCTGGGAGCCGGATCACGCGCCGGCGGCAAGGCTCCCGGCTTCCTGGGCCGGATCTTCAGCAAGCCCTTCCGCAGCAGCTCCAAGGCCGTGAGCCGCAGCGGCTCCGCGGGCCGGCGCGCCCGCGGCCGCATGCCGTTCTAGCCAGCCGCCGTGAGGCGTCCCCGAGCGGCAGCCGCCAACTGCCGGCGCGGGCCCGAGCAGGTCGGCGATGCTCGGGCTCTGCCGGCCCCTGATGCGGCTGCGGCCGCGCCCCCGGCTGACGAAGCGTTCCCTCAGCCGGCAGGGGCCGTGCGGATGGCGGCGATGTCGAACTGAAGGCGGACCTTCTCACTCACCATGGCGCCGCCCTGGGCCAGTCTGGCGTTGTATGTCAGGCCCCAGTCGGAGCGGTTGATGGTGGTGGTGCCGTCGAAGCCTACGCGCTCGTAGCCGAAGGGGTCGGTGACGTGTCCGATGTAGGTGAGTTCCAGGACGACGGGGCGGGTGGTGTCTCTGATGGTGAGGTCGCCGGTCATGCGGTAGACGTCCCTGCTGGCGAGTTGTACGGCGGTGCTCCTGAAGCTCATGGACGGGTAGGTCGCGGCGTCCAGGAAGTCGCGCCCGACCAAGTGGGCGTCGCGTTGCTCCGCACCGGTCTGGACGCTGGCGCTGGAGATGACGATCTCGGCCCGGGAGCGAGCCGGGTTGTAGCCGTCGAAATAGAGGCGGCTTTCGTACTCCGTGAAGGCTCCCCGCACCGTGGTCACCATGGCGTGCCGGACGGAGAACCCGATCCTGCTGTGCGCGGAGTCGACGATCCACTCCCCGGTCAGAGCCGCGAGGGCGGGATCCGGCAGGACGGCGGTATCGGGAAGGACCGCGGGATCGGGGGCCATAGGGGCGGCGGGGGCCGCCGCGCGGCGAGGTGAGGGGTTGCGGCTGAAAAGATTCATGAAGCCTGTACTAACTGCAAGGTGTGGATAGCCGCAAGCCCCGATCAGGAGCCGGGGGCCGGTGCACCAGATCCTGGGGGCTTCAGCGGCGCCCACCCTACGCCGGTGCGCCGGGGCCACTCCGTACTGGGTCGCCCGCCGACCGCCGTGCGGTCGGCCTGCTGTTACAGACTCGGATCCGGGTGGTGTGTGTGCGTCGGGCGGAGCGGGGATTGCATGCCGATGTCCGTAAGGGGTTGTTGAGGCTTGTTCAAGGGGTCGATGTAGGGGTCAGCGAATGGCAGGGCCACGTCGGACGCGGGTGTGTGCCATGCGCGGCAGACAGTTACGGAAATATCCGCTTTCGGTAACACGAAGCGACAGTCCTTGGTGCGGGCGCAGCGATACTCCACAGTGATGGTCCTCGGCCCGCTGAGGCCGGGAACCCGCACCGCACGGCCGATTCCCCAACGGGGACGGCCTGCATGTCTTGAGGGAGCATCACATGTCTGCTTGTGCCATCACCCGTCGTGTGACGGCTGCCGCGCTCGCGGCCGGCGCCCTGGTCGGCGCTGTCAGCGTTCCCGCCTCGGCCGACGACTACCGCGGCCGTCGCGACCGCTGGCACCACGACCCCGCGGTCGTGATCAGTGACGTGCAGGCCGACAGCCCCGGATGGGACGACGGCACCAACCGCTCGCTGAACGCCGAGTGGGTCGAGCTCACCAACACCTCCCGCCGCGGCATCAGCCTGGAAGACTGGACTCTGTACAACGCCGACGGCGACCGCTACCGCTTCGACGACCTGGTCCTGGCAGGCCGCTCCACCGTCCGCGTCCATACCGGCGTCGGCCGTGACACCCGCCAGGACGTCTACCAGGACCGCCACCACTACATCTGGGACAACTACTCCGACCGCGCCGCCCTCCGCGACGACGACGACAGGCTCATCGACACCACCGCCTGGGGCCGGAACCACCGCTGATCCCCAGAGGCAGGCCCGGGTACGCCGGAGCAAGGCCCGCATCCCCCTTGGGGTGCGGGCCTTGGCCTGTGCACGGGCCCGTGCACAGGGGGTGGTGGGCGTTCGCTAGCCTCGGCCCTCGCACTGGTGGTCGCGCGTGAGTCGGGGATGGTAGATGTCCGGGAAGAGGGCCGAGGTCGAGGACCGGGTTCTGCGGGAGTGGGGCTTTGAGCTGCCGGAGTCGATTTTCCGGTTCTGGGCCTTCGTGGAGTCTCTTGGTCCGGTCGAACGCCGGGCGCTCACGGACATGGAGGTGTCCGTAGCCGGTGTTTCGGACGTGTTCGCCGAGCCGGGGGTGCGGCCTCGGGATGGGGTGGATGACCGGACGGCGGGGGCGCGCTTGGGCGGGCCGCACCGTTGTGAAGCGGCCCGCGCGCCATGGGGCTGACGAGTATCGGTTCGCGCAGTGCATGTACGGCTTGTTCGAGGACGCCGAGTCCGTGGCGGAGAGTGTGGCGGAAGCCCGTCGGCGATGTACGGCGGGCGATCCCGCGGAGGCGCTGATCCTGGGGCGCGATCTGCACTGGGCCTCGGGTAGCGATGCCGTAAGGGAAGCATGGGCGAACGAGCTTCTCGTGATGGCGTATCGGGCGCTGGACCGTTGGTCGCTCGCGGGCATCGCCCAGGCGCATCATCGGCACCGTGCGTTGCCGGCTGTGGATGTTCTGATGTCCCGCGGCTAGCGCGGGCGGACGGCCCAGCCGGTAGCGGCAACCACCTCCTGCGCGATGTCCACGACAAGTCGGCCATCGGTCGCCACGCGCAGGGTGTCCGCGGGCGCCCGCTCGTCCAGGAGCCGCGCCTTGCGTGCGCTGCTCGTGAGCTCCGCTTCCAGCTCGGAGCCGAGTTCACGGCCCGTCAGCCGTTCCCCGGCCGTGGCGTCGGTGGCCGTGAGCAGGACCCGTATGGTCCGGACATCCGGCCCGGTGGCGCGCTCGATCATGCTGATGGCCTCGGGGAATAGGCTCCTGGCGTTCGTGTAGACGAGGCGACGGCAGCCCAGAGCGGCTTAATTGGCCCACACCGCCGCCATGTTCAGCTCGGCGATCCGCCAGCGGTGTGGGTCCTCCCGCGGCGCGGGATGGATCTGGGCCATGAAGTCGCCTTCGATAACGGCATGGTGTACCGCCGCGGCACGGAGCTGGGCCGAAATCTCCCATCCCACCGTCGTCTTGCCGACCCCGGCGCGCCCGGCTATCAGCAGTACTTCTGCGCGGTCCATGGGAAGTAAGCATGCCAGCTCCGTGGCGGCCGGCAGAGCCGGGGAACGTGGCGAGGAGTGCGCGCCGGGCCGTCCGCCGGGGTCAGGAGTTCCGGGGGCGCTGGGCAGGCCGGTGCAGGAAGTCCGACAGGGCCTCCAGCAACCGGTCGACGTCCTCGGCGCTGTTGTAGGGGGCCAGGCCGACGCGGAGTCCTCCGGTGTCCCCGAGGCCCAATCGGCGGGATGCCTCGATCGCGTAGAAGGAGCCCGACGGTGCGTCGACGCCACGGGCCGCCAGGTGGCGGTAGGCGTCGGTGGTGTCGTGTCCGTCGAGGGTGAGCAGCAGGGTCGGCGTGCGGTGCGCCGCTCGGGAGTGGATGATGACCGGCTCGAGGGAGGCCAGACCCTCTTCGATGCGCCGCCGCAACGCGTCCTCGCGCTGTTCGAGCGCCGCGTACGCCGATGCCAGCCGCTCCCGGCGGCCACCCCGCGCCTCGGGCGCGAGGTCCGCGAGGAAGTCGACGGCGGCGCGGGTGCCGGCGAGGAGCTCGTAGGGGAGGGTGCCGAATTCGAAGCGCTCGGGGACCGCGTTGGTCGAGGGGAGCAGCTTGTCCGGGGTCAGGGTCTCCAGGAGGTCGGGGCGGCCGGCCAGGACGCCGAGGTGGGGGCCGAGGAACTTGTACGGGGAGCAGGTGAAGAAGTCCACTCCGAGCTGTGCGATGTCGACGTGGGCGTGGGCGGTGTAGTGCACGCCGTCGGCGTAGAGCAGGGCGCCGCGTTGGTGGACCAGCCGGGAGATCTCCGGGATGGCCGGGCGTGTGCCGATCAGGTTGGAGGCGGCAGTGAGCGCGACCAGCCGGGTGCGGTCGCTGAGGACCGCACCGATGTCGTCGGGGGTCAGCTCGCCCGTGGCGGGGTCGAATTCGGCCCATCGCACGGTGACGCCGGCGTGTGCCGCGGCTTGGATCCATGGGCGGATGTTGGAGTCGTGGTCCAGGCGGGACACCACGATCTCGTCGCCCGGAACCCAGGTCTTGGCGAGGGTGCGGGAGAAATCGTAGGTGAGCTGAGTGGCGCTGCGTCCGAAGACGATCGCGGTCGGGTCGGCGCCGAGGAGGTCCGCCAGGGCCTGCCGGGTCCGCGTCACGATCGCCTCGGCGTTGCGCTCTCCCGCGGTGTCGTGGCCCCGGTTGGAAAGGGGGTTGGCCAGCGCGTCGGCGATCGCCTCGATCACGGGGAGGGGTGTCTGCGTGCCGCCCGGGCCGTCGAAGTGTGCCGAACCGGCCTTCAGCGCGGGGAACTGCGCGCGGAGGGCGGTGATGTCGTACGTCACGGGCAACTCCTTGCAGAGGCGGGGCTCTCACGGTGCCCCGCCTGGCGGTGGGGGCGGTGGGAGAGCACTGCGGGGTCGAACATATGGACTGGTGACCAGGGAGATCCTACGCAGGTGCCGTGACGCATGGGCCGAGCGCGCGATGGCTGGTGCGGGTCTGCTTCCTTCTCGGGTGGCCGGCTCTTCGGCCTGTCCCCTGTCCCCCGCCGCTCCCTGCTTCCTCGGGTACCACCGCGCCGCGCCCGGAGAGAGGTGTTCCCGCGCCCGGGCAGCCGTCCTGATTCAATCAGCATATTGACGGATGGATCATCATCCGTCTCCGCTGCGCAGGACCCGGACGCGGAAGGCGGTGGCGCCGACGTGAGCAGCGAGTCTCTCCCCCCGCCCGAGAGACCCAAGGGGCCCGCACGCCTGCGGCGTGGCGCGCTCGGCGGCCGTCCGCCGCGGGGGGCCCGGGCGGTGGCACTGGCTCGCCGTTCCAGTTCCGCCGTCCTCGCAGCGGCGGGGCGCGCGGCGGAGGGGGAGGGGCGGCTTGTCCATCCCGGGTTGCGGCTGGCAGCGGCGTACGCGTGGCGGCTGCTGGTGGTCGGTGCGGCGGTCTATGCGGCGTTCAGGCTCCTGGGGCGCTTCGAGCTCGTGGCGATCGCGGTGTTTCTCGCGCTGGTGGGCACCGCCTTGCTGCGTCCCCTTGCCGACCTGCTGGCGCGGGTGCTTCCCCGGCCGCTCGCGGTGGCGCTGGCGGTGTTCGGCAGTCTGTTCGTGGTGCTGGGGCTGCTGGCGCTGGTGGGGAATGCGGCGGCCGGGGAGGCGGGGCGGCTGGTGGGTGAGTTCCGCGGCGGGATCGGGAGGATCGAACGCTGGCTGGAGGGGTCTCCGTTCCATGTCCGGCGCGGCACGCTGTCGGAGCTGCACGACAAGGTCAGCTCGTTTGTGTCACAGCATCGCTCGGCCCTGATCAGCAAGGCGCTCAGCAGTGCGGGGCGGGTCGTGGAGGCGATCACGGCGCTGATTCTGGCGCTGTTCTGCTCCCTCTTCTTCATCCACTCCGGCGATCGGATGTGGCGGTGGTTCCGTGGCCAGCTCCCGGCCGGCGTCCAGTCCCCGTGGGAACGGGCGGCGCGGGCGGCCTGGCGGACCTTCGCGGGCTACACCCGGGGCATCATCGTCGTGGCGGCCTCCAACGCGGCGCTCGTGGGACTCGCCATGTTGGTGCTCCGGGTGCCGCTGGCCCTGCCGCTGACCCTGCTGGTCTTCTTCTCGACCTTCATTCCGCTGATCGGGGCGCCGATCGCGCTGGCGGTGGCGACCGTGGTGGCCCTGGCCGGGCGGGGTCCGGTCATCGCCGCCGTGGTGCTGGTGCTCATTGTGGTGGTCGGGCAGTTCGAGGGCCATGTGCTGCATCCGCTCGTGATGAGCTGGGCGGTGCAGCTCCATCCGGTGGTGGTCGCGATCTCTGTCATCGCTGGATCCATCGTCGCGGGGGTGATCGGGGCGGTCGTGGCCGTGCCCATGGTGTCCGTCGCCTGGTCGGTGACGCGTGCGCTGCGCGAACATCGGCTGCCCGGCGGCCCCTGAGCGGGACGCGGGCGGGTGGGATGCCCGCTTAGTACTCCAGTGCGGTTTCGTGATCTATCCAGCAGGTTCGTCGGCGGATCGTCGTTGGTAGTGGCTGTGTCGGGCTGTCGCCTGGTGGCGTCTG
>NZ_JBEXHC010000032.1:0-50677 GCF_040607655.1 Streptomyces sp. NPDC005266 | reverse complement strand
CCTGCTCAGCAAACAACCCCGGCAACGTCAACCCCGACCCCACCACCCGCCCCGACCCATTCCACCCCACCACCACACGACGCCACTCCTCGGCGCCCAGCACATCCAACTCACCCACCCGAACCGACACATCCCCACCCACCTGCGCCAACACCCGCAACAACCGATCAACCAACCCCCGCGCCGTCCCCTCATCAAAGAGATCAGCGCCGTATTCCATGCCGCCGTACATTCCGGCCGGCCGGCCATCGGTGGTGAAGCGTTCGCCGAGGTCGATGGAGAGGTCGAATTCCGCGGTGCCGGTGTGGCTGGGCAGCAGTTCGGCGTCGAGGCCGGGGACGGCGTTCATCGCGTTGATGCCGTCGTGCCGGTAGGTGTTCTGGAAGGCCAGCATCACCTGGAACAGGGGGTGGCGGGCGAGTGAGCGGTCCGGGTTGAGGGTGCCGACGACGTGCTCGAAGGGGACGTCCTGGTGGGCGTACGCGGCCAGGTCGGTCTCGCGGACCCGCGCGAGCAGTGTCTCGAAGGTCGGGTTCCCGGACACCTGGGTCCGCAGCACCAACGTGTTGACGAAGACGCCGACCATGTCCTCGACGGCCTCGTCCGTGCGGCCGGCGATGGGCGAGCCGATCGGAATGTCGTCTCCCGCGCCGAGCCGCGACAGCAACGCCGCGAACGCCGCCTGCACCACCATGAACACGCTCGCGTTGTGGGTGCGGGCCAGGGCCACCACCGCGGAGTGCAGTTCGGCGGGGACGTCGAACTCGAAGCGCTCGCCCGTGCCGGAGGAGACCGCGGGTCGCGGCCGGTCGGTGGGGAGGGTCAGTTCGTCGGGCAGGCCCGCCAGCGCGGTCTTCCAGTAGTTGAGCTGGCGTCCGGCGAGGCTGTCGGGGTCGTCGGGCGAGCCGAGGAGTTCGCGCTGCCAGAGCGCGTAGTCGGCGTACTGGGCGGCCAGGGGCGCCCAGTCGGGGGCGTGCCCGGCCTGGCGGGCGGCGCATGCGGTGGCGAGGTCTCGTACGAGGCGCTCCATCGACCAGCCGTCCGCGGCGACGTGGTGCACGACGAGCAGCAGCACATGCTCGGTCCGGTCCAGCGCGAACAGGCGGGCCCGAAGGGGGGTGTCGACGGACAGGTCGAAGGGCTCGCGGGCCGCTCGGGTGAGGTCGGCGTCCAGGTGTTCCCGGTCGGTGTCCGTCACGGGCAGTTCGGGGCGGGCTCTCTCGGGGGTGAGCACGATCTGGCGCAGGCCGGTCGTACCGGCATCCGCGGTGTCCTCGGTGAATACCGTGCGCAGCGGTTCGTGGCGGGCGACGACGTCGGCCAGGGCCGCGTGGAGTGCGGCCCGGTCCAGGGTGCCGGAGAGCCGAATGGCCGCGGGGATGTTGTACATCGCGGGGGCGTCCGCGCCGTCCACCCGGTTCAGCAGCCACCAGCGGCGCTGGGCGTGGGATGCGGGCAGCCGCTCGGGCCGCGGGTCGGCTGGCGCGAGCGGTACGGCGGCGGCCGCCGCGCCCAGGACTCGGGCCAGACCGGCAGCGGTCGGGGTGTCGAAGAGCTGGCGGACGGAGAGGTCCGCACCGAACGCCGCACGGGCGCGGGAGATGACGCGGGTGGCGAGCAGGGAGTGACCGCCGAGAGCGAAGAAGTCGTCGTCGGGGCCGACCTGCGGCAGACCCAGCACCTGCGCGAACAGCCCGCACAGGATGTCCTCCTGGGGCGTGCGGGGGACGCGGCCCGTGGTGCCGCCGGTGTGCTCGGGGGCGGGCAGGGCGGCCCGGTCCAGCTTGCCGTTGGGGGTGAGCGGCAGCACGTCGAGGAGCACGATCGCGGCGGGGACCATGTACTCGGGCAGGGCGTCGGCCAGTTGCTCGCGCAGCGCGTCGGGGTGGACGCCGCCCGCCGTAACGGCGTAGCCGACGAGGACGCGCTCGCCCGGCCGGTCCTCACGGGCGATGACGGCTGCCCGCACGACCTCGGGCAGGCCGGCCAGCCGGGCCTGGATCTCGCCCAGCTCTATGCGGTGGCCGCGGATCTTGATCTGGCCATCCGCTCTGCCGACGAACTCCATCGAACTGTCCGCGAGTTGGCGTACAACATCGCCGGTGCGGTACATGCGGGCGCCGGGCGCACTGTGGAGGTGGCCGAAGGGGTCGGCGACGAACCGCTCCGCGGTGAGGTCGTGGCGCTTCCAGTAGCCGCGCGCCAGACCGGTACCGGCGATGTACAGCTCGCCGGGTACGCCCACGGGGACCGGCTGCAGGGCACTGTCGAGGACGTAGGCGCGGGTGTTCCAGAAGGGCCGGCCGATGGGGACGGGTCCGTCGGGGGTGGGCTCTCCCGGTTCGATGCGGTGGTCGAGGCAGTTGACGGTGGCCTCGGTCGGTCCATAGGCGTTGCAGACGACGGCCTGGGGGTGGCGGCGGCGCCAGCCGTCGAGGACGGTGCCGTGCAGCTCCTCACCGCCGATGATCAGCATCTCGCTGGGGGATGCCGTGTCGGGCAGGGTGTCGAGGATCTCCAAGTGGCTGGGGGTGACCTTCATGAAGCTGGGCCGCCCGGTGGTGCGTACGGTCTCCGCCGTGAGCTCGCCCAGGTGCACGCAGCCGCCGCTGACCAGGGGCGTGTAGAGGGCGGTGACGGTCAGGTCGAAGGCCACCGGGGAGTGCAGCAGCGAGGCGCCGGCCGCGGCCGGGTAGACCCGCCGGGCGCGGTGGAGATAGGCGGCCAGGGACCGGTGTTCGACGACGACGCCCTTGGGGCGACCCGTCGATCCGGAGGTGTAGATGACGTACGCGGGGTGGTGCGGCGACAGGGGCGCGAGCCGCTCCGCGTCGGTGACCGGCCCGGACGGGCCGCCGTCGGCCCCCGCGTCGCCGGCGCCCGCGGTCTCCGGTTCCTCCGCGTCGAGCAGGATGCGGCGGACGGCGGGACCGGGGACGCGGTCCGCGATCGAGGAGAGGGTCACCACGAGCGACGGGTCGGAGTCCTCGAGCATGTAGCGGATGCGGTCATCGGGGTACTCGGGGTCGACGGGGACGTACGCCGCCCCCGACTTCAGGACCGCGAGCAGGGCGACGGCCAGCCGCGCGGAACGCGGCAGTACGAGCGCCACGAAGGACTCGGGGCCCGCTCCGGCCGCGATGAGCCGCCGGGCGAGCCGGTCGGAGTGCGCGTCGAGCTGCGCGTAGCTGAGGGTTTCGCCCTCCGCGGTGACGGCGGGGCTGTCCGGCGTGGCGTGTGCCTGCGCGGCCCACAGCTCGGGCAGCAGGGACGCGGGCACGTCGTCCCGGGCGGTGGCGTTCCAGTCCACGAGGGAGCGACGGCGCTCTACCGGGTCCAGCAGATCGGCGCGGCCGATGGACAGCGAGGTGTCCGCCAGCAGCTGGGAGAGGAAGGCGAGGAACCGGTCGCGGTGGCCGGCCAGTTCGGCGTCCGAGTACAGCTCCGGGTGGCCGTCGATGTCGATGCGCAGGCCGCCGGAGCCGTCGGGGGCGCCGTAGGCGTGGACGGACAGGTCCTTGATGCGTCCGGTCGACAGTTGCCGTGCGGTCGCGGTGTGCCCGGCGAAGTCGACCGTTTGGTCGAAGCTGACGAGGTTGACCACGGGCCCGGTGAGCGGATGGTCGCCGGTGCGTCCCAGCTCGTGGTGGAGGTCCTCGCCCCGGTACCGCTGGTGTGCGACCGCCCGCAGCGTCGCCTTGGCCACCTGGTCGGTGAGGTCGGAGAGGCAGGCCGTCGGCCGGACGTCGAGGCGCAGCGGCACCTCGTTGGCGAGCATGCCGGGGGTCTTCAGGGCGGCGCGTCCGAGGCGGGCGGCGGCCGGGAGGCCGAGCACGATGTCCCGTACGGAGGTCATGCGCTGCGTGTAGGCGGCGATGGCCGCGGTCAGCACCACGCTCCAGCGGGTGCCGGCCTTACGGGCGGCGGCCAGCAGGGCGTCCGTCTGCCGCTGCGGGAGCCATACGGTGTGCCGCAGGTCGCTGTGTGCGGGGGCGGCGGTTCCGGGGGCGAGGCGGGCGGGCTCGGGCGGGTCGGCGAGGGCGTCGAGCCAGTAGGCGCGGTCGCGGTCGTGTGCCGCCGAGGTGCGGTACGCGGAGTCCTCGTCCAGGAGGTCGCGCAGGCTGCCGAAGTTGGCGGCGGGCGGGGTCGTTCCCCCGGCGAGGGCGGTGTAGACCTCGGCGATGCGGCGGCAGTGCAGGGTCTGGCCCCAGCCGTCGAGCAGGATGTGGTGGTAGCGGAAGCCCAGCAGGTGGAGGTCGGGGGAGAGTTCGAGCAGGGCGTGGCCGTACGCCGGGCCCTCGGTCAGCTCGACCGGTTCGGACAGGTCAGCGCGGAGCCAGGCCAGCGCGGCGGCGCGCGGGTCGGGGTGGGCGCTGACGTCGATGTGGCGCACCGGTTCGGTGCCGTCGACGGGCAGCTGCCACACCCCCTCCGCGTCCTCGGCGAACCGCACCCGCAGCGCCTCGGTGTCCCGGACCGCGATCTCCACGGCCCGGTCCAGGAGGGCAGGGTCCACGTGGCCGGGGAGCTCGAAGCAGACGCCGCAGTTGTAGAGCGGGCTGCGCGGCTGGAGCTGCTGCGCGACCCACACGCCCAGCTGTGCCGCCGACGCGCTGTGCCGGAGGGATCCGCGCTCGCACATACTCGTGTGACCCTTTCTGAAATCGGCTCGCTCTGGTGTCCGCGCGGTTCCGCGGCAGGGGCAGCGGGTCAGCCCGCGATGGCGTCCGGGATCCGGCCGGTGAGGTGCTCCGCCAGCCGGTCCACGGTGGGGAACTCCCACGCCACGGTGGCGTCCAGGGATAGGCCCCAGTGGTCCTCGATGTCGGTGATCAGGGCGATCGCGTGCAGGGAGTCCAGGCCGTACTCGGCCAGCAGGACGTCCGGTTCGATCAGCTCGGATGCCATGCCCAGGTGGGCGCTCAGACGCTCGGTCAGCCACTGCCTTATCTCGGCCGCGGGCAGTTGGCCGGGCAGCTCGGTGGGCAGGGTGGGCTCGTTCATGATCGGTCCTCCCGTACGACGGTGCCGGTGATGGGTGTCGCCGTCCCGGCCGCGACCGACGCGGCGAGTCCCGGCGTCAGGTGGGCGTACGTACTGCTCAGCTCGCCGGCGCAGAACAGCTCGCGCATGGCGGAGCGCTGGATCTTTCCGCTGGTGGTGCGGCGCACCCCGCCGCGCCGCAGCAGGCAGATGGCGTCCGGTACGACCCCGAAGTCCCGTGCCACGAGCTGTTTCATTTGGGTGGCGAGATCCGCCAGGGCGGCCTCGTCCAGGCCCGCCATCACCTCGTGGGCGATGACGAGGACCTCCTCGACATCGGCGGGGTCGGCGGCGGGGACCCGGACGGCGAAGGCCGCGCCGACGGTGCCCAGTCCGGGATGGGCCGCACGCAGTTCGTGCTCGATGTCCTGCGGGTACAGATTGCGGCCGCGGAAGATCATCATGTCTTTGAGGCGGCCGGTCACGTAGAGCTCGCCCTCGTGGACCGTGCCCAGGTCACCGGTGCGCAGATAGCCGGCGTCGCCGTCGGCGGTGGTGGCGTGGAAGGTGGCCTCCGTCGCTGCCTCGTTGTTCCAGTAGCCGCGGGCCACGCTGGGGCCACGCAACCAGAGTTCGCCGATGCCGCCCGCCGGCACCCTGCGCAGGGTGTCCGGGTCGACCACGGCCACCTCGAAGCCGGTTGCGGTGCCGTTGCTGAGCAGTTCGCGGCCTTCCCCGGGGAAGGCGGCGGGGCGGAATTCGCCGTCGGCCAGGGCGTCGGTGCCGACGCGGGTGACGACGGGCTCGCGGGGCGGGGCTCCGGAGACGAAGACGGTGGACTCCGCCAGGCCGTAGCAGGGGGCCGCCGCCTCCGGCCGGAAGCCGGCCGCGGAGAACCGCTTGGCGAACTCCGTCATGGTGCCCGCCTGTACGGGCTCGGAGCCGTTGACCGCATAGGCCCAGCGGGACAGGTCGAGGCGGCCGATCTGCTCGTCGGTGACCTTGCGGCAGCAGTAGTCGTAGCCGAAGTTGGGGGCGGCGGACCAGGTGATGTCGTAGGTGTCGATCATCATCAGCCAGTTGTGCGGCCGCTTGAGGAAGGCGGTCGGCTCCATCAGCACGCAGGTGTTGCCGAGGAACAGCGCCGGCAGGGTCTGCGCCATCAGGCCCATGTCGTGGTACTGCGGGGCCCAGCCGCCGAACCGGGCCTGCTCGGGGATGTCCAGGGTGCGGCACATGGTCCCGGCGTTCACCAGCAGATTGCCGTGGCTGATCATCACGCCCTTGGGGGTGCCGGTGGAGCCGGAGGTGTACTGCAGCAGGGCGAGCGTGTCGTGGCCGGCCTCCGGCGGCGAGAAGGCGGCGGCAGCGGCCGGCGCGATGGTGTCGGCGGCCGCGAGGGGCAGCGCCGACAGGCCCTCCTCACCGGCCCACTCCGTCACCGCCGCCAGGTTGGCGCTGTCGGTCAGCGCGGCCGCGGCCCGCGAGTCGGCCGCGATGGCCCGCACTCGGCGGCGCTCGTGCGGGAAGCGGCCGGGAAGCGGCGCGGGTACGGCCACCATGCCCGCGTAAAGGCAGCCCACGAACGGCACGATGAACTCGGCGGCAGGGCACAGCAGCAGAATGCGCGAACCCACCGGGTACCGTTCGAGAAGCCACCCCGCGATGCGCCGTGCGGCCTCGTCGAGCCCGGCATAGGTCAGGTGTGTCGCGTCCTCTTTCTCGGGGTCACGGACCCAGATGAGCGCGTCGTTTCCGGGGCGCCGCGCAGCCCAATTCCGCAGAATTTCCGTCGCGCTGGAGTGGGTTGTGACATCAGACATGGCTGGTCGATTCCTCAATTCTCCGCCTGCCTCGCACGGATTCGCGACCGGCAACGCTGCGTGACGCTAGCCACGCGGCCATTCGGCCGTCAAGAAAGTTATGGCCTGCAAATGGCGCCCACGCGGGCCCCGTTCACACGTCAACTGCGTGTTTCGCTGCTGCCTGAATGACGGTTCCCGATCCGGCGGGGCCCATGATCCGGACGGAAATGATCAGGGGCGGAGGGGTCACGCGGCGGGCATCCGCGATGCGCTGCCCGACGGCCACCCCTGGAACTCCGTGCACCGGCTCTTCACACCCAGCAACGCCATTCCCAGAGGCGTCACGGAATGCAGCACGGTATTGCGGCTGCGATGGGTGGTGATGAGTCCCGAATCGCGCAGAACGGCCGCGTGCTGGCTGGCGCCGGCCGAGGAAATACCGAGCCGCCCGGCGAGTTCCGTCGTCGTACAGGACGCGGTGAGCGCGCGCAGCGCCGCGGCGCGGGTGCGGCCGACCAGCGCCCCGAGCGCCCGCACGGTGTTGTCCGGCGCGTCCCACGCGTCAGCGGCCTCGGGGGTGTCCGGGGAGACCGCGAACGCGAGCGCGGCCTGCCCGCCCTCCTGCCCGGTGCCGATCAGCAGGCCGGGGCAGTGGGCGAGGAAGAAGGAGGGCGCGAGCAGCAGCCCGCGGCCTCCCAGATGCACATCCCGGTCCGGGCCGGGCACCTGAAGCACCGGCGCGGACCACTGGATCTTCGAGTGCAGGGTGGCGAGCAGCCGGTCGACGCCGCCGGTCATGACGATCCGGCCACGTGCGTTGCACTCGGATTCCAGGTGGTTGAGGATTCCGTTCCAGTACGGGGCCAGCGCCGACCGCCAGACGTCCCGCACCCGGCCGATGGCCTCCTCCTGCGTCAGCCCCAGGTCGCGCAGCACGCCGTCGTCCGCCTCCGGCGAGGCGTCGAGCAGACACAGCAGGCCCTCGTCCGCCGTGCGGTTCCTGCGCCGGAGCGCGGCCAGCAGACCGGACGCCGCGGTCCGCTGCCGCAGATGCAGGGTGAGGCGGTTGCGCCACCGCGCGTGCGACGGGCTGCCGGCCCCGCCGCCGAGCAGGCCGAGCGCGAGAACGGTCTCGGCGAGCGGGCCGAGGGTGGGGCTCAGTCTGGTCCTTGCCAAGTCCTCGCCGGTGAAATGAATCCTCTGCACTGTCCGTTCCCTCCCGATACAGGCAGCGATGCCCGTACCGAGGCAACTCTCCCTGCGAACGTAACGTTTTTCCGCACACCGGCGCGCCGGCTCGGCCAATGGGGCTGCCCGCCTCGTCATTGACCGTGGCGGGACTTTCACTCATCGGTGCGCGATTCACCGCGGTCAACGGCGTCGCGCACCCGCTTCACAACCCTCATAAACGACGACGGCCAATCGCTCGAGGATGCCGGGAAGCGCCCCACTTCCTTGGTGAACAGTCTCCGCCAAGCGGATATGGATGGTTTATCGAACCCCTATGCCGCGGCTTCCTGACGCATCAGCCCGCCTTACGAGCACGTCATGGAGATGGAGTCGGCAGTGGAGCGGCCGTGCCGCCGCCACCGGGTCAGTCGCAGCGTCGACTGCTCCAACGAGCTCTCCGTGGCCAGCTGCTCGGCCGCGTGCAGATGGAACAGGCTGCCGTAGCGGTAGCGCAGGCAGTCGCGGCGCAGCCGGCGGCGCGCCTCGAGGAGATTGAGATCGACCAGCCGCTCCAGCAGGTCCTCGGTGTTCGGTAGCGCCATATGCAGCAGTTCCGCGGCAGTCTGCGCGTCGAACTCCCTGCTGCCGGTCACACTCAGCGCCCGGTACGCCGCCGCCGCGCTCAGCGGCAATTGGCACACCGCCCGGTCGAAGCAGGCGCGCAGCGAGTGCTCCCCGTGGCTGAGCACGTCCAGGCGGCGGCGGTAGTCGGCCAGGCGCGCCACCAGGTCCTCCACGAACCAGTGCGGTTTGCTCTCCAGCCGGGCTCCCGCGGCCCGGATGGCGAGTGGCAGCCGGTCGCACAGCTCGACCAGCCGGTCCACCGCGTCGGGCTGCTCCTCGGCGATCCGCCTCTGGCCCACGATCGTGCCGAGCATCTCGATGGCCTCCGCACGGCTGACGGGCCCGAGCCGGATGCCCGCGGCCCCGCGGCTGTCCATGAACCGGTCCAGGCCGGTGACCAGCACGCAGCACCCGCCGCCGCCCGGGAACAGCGGCTCGACCTCCTTGAAGCTCGTGGCGTTGTCCATGACGATCAGCACCCGCCGCCCGGCGAGGACGCTGCGGTAGAGGGCGGAGCATTCCTCCAGGTCGCGGGGGATGTCGGCGGCCGGTGTGCCGAGGGCGCGCAGGAAGCGCTGCAGGACGAGCAGCGCCGTCTCCTCAGGGCCGTCGGAGGTGATCTGGCCCAGGTCCGAGAAGAGCTGCCCGTCCGGGAAGTGCCGGGCCACCGTGCGGCCCCAGTGCACAGCGAGCGCTGTCTTGCCGCTGCCCGGGCTGCCGCTGATGAAGCACGCCGCCGCGGAGTGCTGCTCGGCGCCGGTCGACAGCAGCGCGTCCAGCATCCGCAGCTCGGTTTCCCTCCCTACGAACTCCCCTGCGATGGAAGGAAGTTGCGAGGGAATGCGGACGCCTTCGGCCTCCGCCGCAACTTCGGCGTCGTGGGCCGGCGCGAGCGAGGCGTTCTTGAGGATGGAGTCGTGCATGGCCTGGAGTTCCACACCGGGCTCAAGGCCGAGTTCGTCGATGGAGAGGTCGCGCCCCTCCCGGAAGGTGAGCAGTGCTTCGGCTCGCCGGCCCGCGCGATACTGGGCCAGCATAAGCGTGGCCCTCAGTCGCTCGCGCAACGGATGCGCGCGGACCAGCGCGGATAACTCCCCGATGAGCGTGCGGTGTTCGCCCAGGTTCAGCCGCAGGGTGAGTAACTGCTCGGTGGCGAGCAACCGCTGCTCGGACAGGCGCTCCGCCTCCAGCTCGGCGAACTGTGCGGAGACGCCGCCCAGCGCGGGACCGCGCCACAGGCTCAGCGCCTGCTTCAGCACCTGAGCCGCCTCAAGGGCGCGCCCCTGCCGGGCGAGCCCCTGGCCGCGCTCGACCTCGCGGGTGAACTCGACACTGTCGACATGGCCGCGGGAAAGGCACAGCTGGTAGCCGGGGGCCACCGTACGGATCACCTCTTCCGCGCGGCCCGCGGCCCGAAAGGCCTTGCGCAGCGCGGCCACACAGATCGACACCTGAGTACGGGCGGTGTTGGGCGGCCTTCCGTCCCACACCTCCGCGATCAGGGTGTCGACCGACACCACACGTCCCTGGGCCAGCAGCAGCCGGGCCAGTACCGCCCGCTGGCGCACCCCGCGCACCTGAAGCGGTGACCTGTCGACATACACCTCCAGCGGCCCGAGCAGCTTGAACTCCAAACCCTTCGGAGCGCCATCCCCCGTTTCCCGGCCGTCCGGACGGCCGACCGTGAGTGTCGAGTTGCTTCCCGGCGATGCAGGCGCCATCGCGTAACACCCCTCCCTCGTGCTCTCGAGACAAGTGGGAGCGCTTCCCCCTGATACGCCTAGACGGCAATGAGATCTTTGCATGACATCGCTATCAGGCCGCAAGGTTTCCCCACGCAAAGAATCACCGGCGAGGGCCGGGCCGGGAGGCTGCGGGAGCGCGCCTGCCGCCGAAGGACGGCTGCCACCAGCCGGGATTATCGAGCGGATAACGGACCCATGGGCAGCACATATCTGCGGGCTCCATGCTCCGAAAGAGACCCGAACGCCCCTTGAAGGCCGCAGGAGGCTCCCGTGCACCGCCCTCCGCTTACGACCTCACGCCGCCCCGGCACCGGATCCACGAAGGAACTCGTCCGCACTTCGGCCGCGTTGTCCGTTCCGGATGATATGCGCGCCGCGGCCCGGTCCTGCCTGCCGGACCCGGCCGCCGCCGGGCGGCATCGGGTGGGCGAGGGCTGGTTCGCCCGCGACCGCGCGCAGGTCCAGACTTCCGGCGCCTCCGCAAGGTGAGCCCGGGGGGCCGTACGGGTCTCAGGGGCAGCCCGCGGCGGCCAGTTTGGTGGCCTGCGTGATCCAGTCGTCCAGTACCTCCGCCGCCGCTCCGGAGTCGAGCGCCCTTGCCGCGCGCTGCACGCCCGCGGCCAGCCGCTCTGCGATCGGGCGGCGGGCCGCGGCGGGTGCGGTCTCGGCTGCGGCGAGGCCGGCGGCAGCCGACAGCAGGACGGCGTCCCGGATCGGGCCGCGCTCCTCCCCGGCGAAGACGCGTCGGGCGACAACGGCGTTGTGGGTGCGGTCGCCACCGCGCAGCGCCTCGACCGGGGCCAGGGCCATGCCGATGTCACGCGGATCGAAGGTCTCCGTGCGGACCTGCCCGTCGCGTACCGACCAGATGGTGGAGGTGGTGCTCAGCGTGATCTCGTCGAGTCCGTCATCGCCGCGGAAGACCAGGCCCTGGGTGGAGCGGCGGGCGAGCACCCCGGCGATGAGCGGGGCCATCCGGGGGTCGGCGACGCCGACCGCCTGGGCGGTGGGGGTCGCCGGGTTGGTGAGCGGTCCGAGCACGTTGAACACGGTTGGCACCCCCAGTTCGCGCCGCGGCAAGGCGGCGTGGCGCATCGCGGGGTGGAAGACCGGGGCGAAGCAGAAGGTGATGCCCACCTGGCGGGCGACGTCGGCGACGTCCTCCGGGGCCAGGCCGAGGGTGATGCCGAGCTCCTCGACGACGTCGGCCGAGCCGGACGCCGAAGACGCCGAGCGGTTCCCGTGCTTGACCACGCGTGCCCCGCAGCCGGCCGCCACGATCGCCGACATCGTGGAGACATTGACCGTGCCGGCCCCGTCGCCGCCGGTCCCGACGATGTCCAAAGTGGGCCCGGGAACGTCGATCGGGTGCGCGTGCGCCCGCATGGCAGTGACCAGACCGGTGATCTCGTCGACGGTCTCCCCCTTGGCCCGCAGAGCGATCAGGAATCCCGCGATCCGGGCGGCGCCCGCTTCGCCGCGCATCACCTCGTCCATGGCCCACTCGGTATCCCGCGCGGTCAGGTCCCGGCCTGCCAGCAGTGCGGCGAGCAGGCCGCTCCAGCCTCGCTCCGGCGGAATTCCGGTCACGCGTTCTCCCTCGGCTCCTGGGGCACTGCCGAAGCGGCGTTCGGCACACCGGTGGCACGACTTTCGCCGCCGGGCTCAGTCTCCGAGTCCCGGGGCACGCCGCACCAGACCAATTCGCCCCATCGGTGCGGTCCAATGACGGAATGCGGAATACGGAACAAGAAAGGGACCGGCTGACATGAGCTGGCAGGCGGCCATCGAAGTCTCCCGGCATTCCGGAGAATCCCTCACCACGCAGATCCAGCGCGTCATCAAGAGGGACATCCGTGAAGGGGTGCTACATCCGGGGACCCGGCTGCCGGCCAGCCGCCGGCTCGCCGATGACCTCGACGTGTCGCGCAGCGTCGTCGTGGAGGCGTACGCGCAGCTGATCGCCGAGGGCTATCTGGAGGCCGTGCAGGGATCCGGCACGCGCGTGGCACGCCATCTGACCACCGCCCACGCGACGGTCGTCCCCACCCTGCTGGACGAGGGCCGGCTTCCGGACGTGCGCTGGGATCTGCGGACCGGCACGGCCAGCACCGCGCACTTCCCGTACCGCGAGTGGCTCGCCTGCTACCAGCGGGTCCTGCAGTCGGCGCGCCGCAGCGACCTGGACTATCCGCCACTGTCCGGGGTGCCGGCCTTGCGCGAGGAGCTGGCCCGCTACCTGGGCCGGGTGCGGGCCGTGCGCACCACGCCGGGGCAGGTGATGGTGGTGTCCGGATTCGCGCACGGGCTGGGTCTGCTGTGCGCCGTGCTGCCCGGGATGGGCATCGACACGGTGGCGATGGAGGAGCCGGGGCTGCTGCGCCAGCGGCAGTTCGTCCGCGAGGCGAGCATGCGCACCTGCACCGTGCCGGTGGACGCGGAGGGCGTGGATGTGCAGGCGCTGGTCCGGACCGGGGCACGCGCGGTGATCGTGACGCCCTTCCACCAGTTCCCGACCGGGGTGACGCTGTCCGCGGAACGGCGGGCGGCGCTGGTGCGCTGGGCCCAGGACGTCGGCGGCTATGTGGTGGAGGACGACTACGACGGCGACTTCTGGTTCGACCGCGCGTCCCGCCCGCCGGCGCTGCAACGCCTCGCCCCCGACCATGTGATCTACGCGGGTACGACGTCCAAGTCGCTGGTGCCGGGGCTGCGGCTGGGCTGGCTGGCGGTCCCCCACGAGCTGCTGGCGCCGTTGGAACGGGTCCGGGCCCGGCGGGATCTGGGCTCCGACAGCCTGACCCAGCTCGCCTTCGCCGAGCTGCTGGCCTCAGGGTCCTTCGACCGCCATATGCGCCGGCTGCGGCTGCGGTACCGGCTGCGGCGGGCGACGCTGGCCGACGCGGTGCGCAGGTTTCTGCCGCAGGCGCACATCGGTGGCTCAGCCGCGGGGCTTCACGCCTATCTGCACCTGCCGCGGCACATCGACGAGTCGGCGCTGGTCGCCTCCGCGCTGGTCAAATCCGTACTGGTGCGGGGCGGCCGCGAGTTCCGCAGCCGCCCCGAGGGGGCCCGCCCCGCGCTGGTGGTGGGCTACACCTCGCTGCCCAACACGGCCCTGGTGGAGGGGTTACGGGAACTGGGCACGGCCGCGACGGACCTGGCCGCGGGGCCATCGCCCACCGGCGCCTCACGGAGCCGGATCGCCTGACCGGCCAGGAAGTTCTCCAGCATGGCGAGGCCGCCGTCGGTGGCGATGGACTCGGGGTGGAACTGCACGCCCTCGATGGGCAGGGTACGGTGCCGCAGCCCCATGACATAGTCGTCGTCCACCGACCGGGCGGTGACCGCCAGGTCCGCCGGGAGCGGTTCGGCCGCCACGATGGAGTGATAGCGCGTCACCACGAGACCCTCCTCGGCGCCCCGGAAGACGCCCAGGCCGTCATGGCGTACGACGCTGGTGCGCCCGTGCATGATGTGGTCCGCGACCCGCACCCGTCCGCCGAAGGCCAGCACGATCGCCTGGTGCCCCAGACACACCCCCAGCAGCGGCGTCCCACGGTCCGCGAAGGCATGGACCAGCTCGACGTGTCCGGAGTCCTCGGGATGTCCGGGCCCGGGGCCGAGGACGACCGCGTCGGGGCCGGAGGCCACCAGCCCGGCCGTGCCGGCGCCGGACCGTACGACCTCGGTGTCGGCGCCCAGCAGCCGCAGATAGCGGTCGATGATGTGGACGAAGCTGTCGAACGCGTCCACCAGCAGCACCTTCACGACAGCTCCTCCCCGGTGAGCGCCCAGTAGGCGGCGCCCATCTTGGCCAGCGTCTCCGCCCACTCCGCTTCGGGCACCGAGTCGGCGACCACACCCGCCGAGCTCTGCGTCGCGTACGTATCCCCTTGGTGCACGATGGTGCGGATGCACAGCGCCAGTTCGCTCCAGCCGCGCACGTCGAGCAGGCCCACCGCGCCCGCATAGGCGCCACGCGGCTCCTCCTCCAGCTCATGGATGATCTCCATGGCGCGCAGCTTGGGCGCGCCGCTCATGGTCCCGGCCGGGAAGGCCGCGCGCGTCGCCGCCCAGACGTCGGCCGCCGGATCGAGCCGACCGGTGACGGTGGAGACCAGGTGGAAGACGTGGCTGAAGGTCTCCACGGACATCAGCCGATCCACCGGCAGCGTGCCCGGCAGGCTGATCCGGCCGATGTCGTTCCGGCACAGGTCGACCAGCATGATGTGCTCGGCCCGCTCCTTGCGGCTGGCCACCATCTCCGCGATCCGGCGCTCGTTCTCGTCCCGGTCGGGCCCCCGGCGGGTGGTGCCGGCGATGGGCCGCATGACGATGCGGTCGCCCTCGATGCGGAAGAACAGCTCCGGGCTGGCCCCGATGAGCGTCCTGCCCGCCCACGGCAGGAGGAACATGTACGGCGACGGATTGCGGCCGCGCAGCCGGCGGTAGACGTCGACGGGCGTCAGCTCCGTCCGCACGTCGATCCGGTGCCCGATCTGGATCTGGTAGATGTCCCCCACCCGGATGTGCTCCAGACAGCGCTTGGCCCAGGCGAGGAACGTGTCCCGGTCCACGCTGTCATGCACGGAGAGCGGTGGCGGAGCGTCGGGGGCGGCGCCCGCGCCCGCGCACAGCGCCGCGCTGCCCGCCAGGGCGGCCAGCGGGGGCACGGGCGAGGTGCCGCCTTCGGGGAAGCCCGGGCCCGCGGCGGTGAGCAGTCGGGGGGCCGACTCGTGGGCCGGGACGTACCAGACGGTGTCGCGGAAGAGGGTGAGGGTGATGTCGGGAGTGGCGGGGTCCGCGGCCCGCGGCGGCAGGTCCTCCATGTGCCAGGCGGCTTCGTAGGCGAAGGTGACGAGGAAGCCGAACGCGTAGGCGGTCTCGGGAAGGTCGGTGTCCAGCGCGAAGAGGTGCCGGGCCCGGCCCAGCAGGTCCCACAGCTGGGCGGAGGTCCGGAACGCCCTGCGTACGGTCACGCCGACGGTGCCGGTGTCGGCGGTGTCCAGGTCGGCGGCGGCGGTGTCCGGGTCGGCGGAGCCCGGCACCATGCCGGCCTGGTCGGCGGCCGCCGTCAGGCCCGCCCGCACCGCCGAAAGGCCCTCGATCTCGACGTGCCCCGCGTACACCCGCAGTTCGGCCAGGCGTCCGCAGCCGACGACGGCGGGCCGGCGGTCCTGTTCCGGTGCGACGGGGCTCTCAGTGAGGAACACCTCCTCGGCCCCCAGCTGCTCGCGCAGGCGCAGACAGAGGTCGAGCGGCGCGTGCGCGGGCAGTTCGGCCGAGGTGACCCGCACGCCGATGGGCTCGGCGGCGGGGGCCGCGCTCTGCGGTTCCGGCTCTTTCCGCGCCTCCGGATGGAGTTCGCTCTGCGCTGTGCTCACGGACATGAGGCCCCTCATCTGAATGCGATCGGCGGGCGGTGCGGGCGGTGCGGCCCGTGCGGCCGGTACGGCCCGTGCGGCCGGTACGGCCCGTGCGGCCCGTGCGGGCCGTGCGGACGGTGCGGGCCGCTGCGGACGGTGCGGGCCGCTGCGGACGGTGCGGGCCGCTGCGGACGGTGCGGTCAGCCAAGCAGCCCGCGCTCCGCGCGAACCAGACCAATTCCCGGGTGCGGCTGCGGTCCACTGCCGGGGTGGCTTGCCCCTGTCGCCGCCCGCTGATTTGAATGGCCGGGACCGATCCCGGCACGAAATATCCGGGCCGCTGCCGGGGAAGCGCGCCACATCACATCGCCATTCCCCCGCCTCTTTTCCTCATTTCATCGTTCCCCGCCCTTCGTTCGGTTCCTCGTTTCCCTCTGTCCGTACAGCTGGAAGGCCCTGATGAATCGCAAAGCGAAGCCGTCCGACACCCCTACATGGCGCGCTCTGCCGGCCGCGCACCAGCCCGACTGGCCCGACCGGGCCGCGCTGCGCGAGGTGACCGACGAGCTCTCGGCCGCGCCGCCCCTGATCTTCCCGGCGGAGTGCGACCGGCTGCGCTCACACCTCGCCGCGGCGGCCCGCGGCGAGGCCTTCGTACTTCAGGGCGGCGACTGCGCGGAGACCTTCGACCGGGTCACCGCCGACGTGGTGCAAGGCAACGTCACCACGCTCCTGCAGATGGCCGTCGTGCTCTCCTACGCGGGGTCGGTCCCGGTGGTCAAGGTGGGACGGATGGCCGGGCAGTTCGCCAAGCCGCGCTCGAGTCCGGTGGAGAGCCGCGACGCGGTGAGCCTGCCGTCGTACTTCGGCGACGCGGTCAACGGGTGTGACTTCACCGCCGAGGCCCGCCGCCCGGACCCGCGCCGGCTGCGCCGCGCGTACGATGCCTCGGCCGCGACGCTCAACCTCATCCGGGCCTTCACCGGAGGCGGCTTCGCCGACCTGCACCGCGTGCACTCCTGGAACCAGGGGTTCCTGACGGAGTCGGCAGCCGCCGGACGCTACCGGCGGCTGGCCGATGAGATCGGCCGTGCGCTGAGCTTCATGCGCGCTTGCGGGGCGGATCCCCGGCGGCTGGGCGCGGCCGAGTTCTTCACCTCGCACGAGGGACTGCTGCTCGACTACGAGGCGGCGCTGACCCACGACGATCCCGCGTCGGGACGCCCGTACGCCACGAGCGGCCATCTGCTGTGGATCGGTGAGCGCACTCGCGATCCCGGTGGCGCGCACGTCGGTTACTTCTCCGGCATCGCCAACCCCGTGGCCGTCAAGCTGGGCCCGGAGGCCACGCCCGACGACGTGCTCGCCTACGCCGACCGGCTCGACCCGCACCGCGAGCCCGGACGGCTCACGTTCGTGGTGCGCATGGGCGCGCGACACATCCGGGAGCGGCTGCCGGCGCTGCTCGAGAAGAGCGTGGCCAACGGTGTCCAGGCCTGCTGGATGACGGATCCGATGCACGGCAATACGTTCACGGCGGACAGCGGCCACAAGACGCGCCGACTGGACGACATCGTCGACGAGGTCAAGGGCTTCTTCGAGGTGCACCGGGCGCTGGGCAGCCACCCCGGGGGCATCCACGCGGAGCTGACCGGCGACGACGTCACCGAGTGCCTGGGAGGCAGTCCGAAGGTCGGGGTGAGCGATCTGCCGAGGCGTTACAACACCGCCTGTGACCCGCGGCTGAGCCGTGCCCAGGCGCTGGACCTGGCGTTCCTCGTCGCGGAAATGCTCCGCGAGGGACGGTAGGGCCGGGTAGCCCCGGCTGATTCCCTCCGATGGGCGCCGTAGCCGTACCCACGTGTCCTCATCGAAAGTCGGGGTGAAGGGCGGCCGTTCGTACCTGGTGGCGCCGTGGGGCCGACTCCTACGGTCGAATCGTGAAGACAACGGGACGGTTCCGTGTTCGGGCGGCGTCGGCGAATCACGATCACGGAGGGCACCGGGAGATGGAGAAGCGGCTGGAAGCGCCCGGCGCGCGGGCCGACCGGGCTTCCGGGCCCGCCGGGTCGGCCGGGCCACCGGCTGGGCTCACCGCGGCCGAGGTCGCGGAGAGGGTCTCGGCCGGTCGCATCAACGACGTACCGGTCCGGTCCAGCCGCAGCATCAGCGAGATCGTCCGGGCCAATCTCTTCACCCGTATCAACGCGATCATCGGCGTGCTCTTCGTCATCATCCTGATCGTCGGACCGGTCCAGGACGCGCTGTTCGGCGGCGTCATCCTCGCCAACACCCTGATCGGCATCATCCAGGAGGTCCGTGCCAAGCGCACTTTGGACCAGCTCGCGATCGTCGGCGAGAGCCGGTCGCGGGTGTGGCGCGACGGCGCTCCCGTCACGCTCGCCGCCTCCGAGATCGTCCTCGACGACACGGTGGAACTGGGGCCGGGCGACAAGGTCGTGGTGGATGGCACGGTCGGCGCGGCCGAGGGCCTGGAGGTCGATGAGTCGCTGCTTACGGGCGAGGCCGATCCGGTCCTCAAGCGGCCCGGCGCCCCGGTCATGTCCGGCAGCTTCGTCGTGGCCGGTTCCGGCACCTTCACCGCCACCCGGGTGGGCCGCGAGGCATACGCTGCCCAGCTGGCCGAGGAGGCGCGCCGCTTCAGCCTCGTCAACTCCGAGCTGCGCAACGGCATCGACCGCATCCTGAAGTTCGTCACGTACGCGATCATCCCCGCGGGCATCGCGCTGATCATCACGCAGCTCGTGGTGAATGACGACGACCTTCCGGAGGCGATCCGGCGCATGGTCGGCGGGCTGGTGCCGATGGTGCCCGAGGGTCTGGTGCTGCTCACCTCGCTGGCGTTCGCGGTGGGAGTGGTCCGGCTGGGCAAACAGAAGTGCCTGGTCCAGGAGTTACCCGCGATCGAGGGGCTGGCACGGGTGGACACCGTGTGCCTGGACAAGACGGGCACGCTCACCGAGGCGTCGATGGACGTGGACGAGGTGCAGCGCCTGGAGCCGGGGGTGCCCGTCGCGGAGGTGCTCGGCGCCCTCGGCGCCGCCGACGACCGCCCCAACGCCAGCATGCAGGCGATCATCGAGGTGCATCCGGCCCCCGAGGGCTGGGAGCGGCGGCGCAGCACACCGTTCTCCTCGGCCCGCCGGTGGAGCGGCGCCACCTTTTTCCAGCCGTCGGGAGAGGAGTCGACCTGGCTGCTCGGGGCGCCCGAGGCGATACTTCCCGCCGGACACACGGTGCTCGTGGCCGCCGACACCTACGGGGCCAGGGGTCTGCGCGTCCTGCTGCTGGCGCGGTCATCCCGGCCGCTCGACGAGCTCCTGGACGATCCATCCGCCGTATCGGCCATGGCCGGGGCGGTGACGCCCTGCGCGCTCGTCGTCATCAAGCAGCGCATCCGGCAGGAGGCCCCCGCCACCCTGCGGTACTTTGCCGACCAGAACGTCTCGGCCAAGGTGATCTCGGGCGACAACGCCGTCTCGGTCGGGGCCGTCGCCACGAGTCTGGGGCTCCCTGGCGCTGAGCAACCGGTCGACGCCCGCTTCCTCCCCCACACGCCCAGCGAACTGGCCGACTCCGTCGAGAAGAACACCATCTTCGGGCGGGTCGGGCCGCAGCAGAAGCGGGACATGGTGGGCGCCCTGCAGTCCCGGGGCCACACGGTGGCGATGACCGGGGACGGAGTCAACGATGTGCTCGCCCTCAAGGACGCCGACATAGGCGTGGCAATGGGCTCGGGCAGCCCCGCCACCCGCGCCGTCGCCCAGATCGTGCTCCTCAACAACAGCTTCGCCACCCTGCCGTCGGTCGTGGCCGAGGGCCGCCGGGTCATCGGCAACATCGAGCGCGTGGCGAATCTGTTCCTCACCAAGACCGTGTACTCGGTGCTGCTGGCCGTCGTCATCGTCCTGGCCCAGGCGCCCTACCCCTTCCTGCCCCGCCACATCACACTCGTTGGGTCCCTCACCATCGGCATCCCCGCCTTCTTCCTGGCCCTCGCGCCCAACTCCGAGCGGGCCAAGCCGAACTTCGTCGGCCGCGTCCTGCGGTTCGCGGTTCCGGCCGGCTCGCTGGCCGCTGCGGCGACCACCGTGGCGTATCTGGTCGCCCGGTCCATCTATGACGACAACCTGGACGCGGAGACCTCCGCGGCGACGCTCGCGCTCTTCCTCACCGCGCTGTGGGCGCTCGCCATCATCGCCCGCCCCTATACCTGGTGGCGGATCCTGCTGGTGCTCACGATGGCCGGGGCGTTCGCCCTCACGCTGAGCGTGCCATATCTGCAGGAGTTCTTTCAGCTCGAGCTGGTCGGCGTCGCGGCGCCGTGGACGGCAGTCGCCTCGGCGGCGGTCGCCGGGCTGGCTCTGGAAATCGTGTGGGCCCGAAGCCGCCGCAAGGCAGCGGATGACGGCCCTCACCCGGGGCGGTGACCCCCGCGCCGCCCGACAAGGGGGCCGCCCGGCACAGTTGCCGGGCGGCCCCTCCCGTGGTGGCGCACTCTGGCAGTGTCACCTGATGCGGATACCCGGACAAGCAGCCGGAGTCGCGGTGCTGGACCCTTCAGGGCCGGTCTTCCTGTTCCGGTATGACAACGAGGAGGTCGGTGTCCACTGGGCGATGCCCGGCGGTGGCCTGGACCCGGACGAAACGCCGCTGCAGGCGGCCGAGCGCGAGGTGCGCGAGGAGACGGGGGTGGACGGACATCGAGCCCGGCGGCACGGTGCTGTGTCTGTGGGAGCACGACTTCACCAGGGCCGGTGTCCCCGTGCGGCAGCACGAGCACATCTTCCTTGCCCGTGGCCCCCGTCGAGACCCGGTCGGCGACCTCGCCGCCGCACATGCCACGGACTCGATTCTCCGTTGGCCATGGTGGTCGCCGGATGACCTGTCCGGTGACAAGGAGCCGTTGTGGCCGCCGCAGCTACCGGAATTCTGGCCGGCGTGCGCAGAGACGGGCCGCCACTGACGCCGATCGAGCTCGGATATGTCGCCAACGGGCCCGTCCGTAGGCGATAGGTCGCCCTCACCCCCGAGCGCGTCGCCGCACCAGGCGCAGCAGCTCGGCGTTGTGGTGCCGACGGCCCCAGGCGATGAGGGCGAGCGGTACGATCAGGATGAGCGGTGTGGCCGCGTACTGTCCGTCGAAGACGGCCAACTGCGTGATGAAGGCGCCGATCATCAGCCCGATCAGGGAGATGGCCGCCACCGACGACAGCACCGGGACAAGCAGGGCCACGGCCCCCGCCAGCTCCAGCGCTCCGACGGTGTACATTCCCCCGGCGCCCCACCCCATCCGGTCGAACGACTCGACCGCCGAAGAATGGGCGATCAGCTTGGGCAGCGCGCTCGCGACCCCGAAGAACAGGGCCAGCAGCACCTGCAGGCCGCGCAGCGCCAGATGGGCGCGCCGGCCCCGGCCCCTGGCCGGGGTGGTTGCGGTGGCTCGCTCGGCGGGGACGGTGCTCTCGGACATGGTGGTCTCCTCGGTGCACAGGTGGTGGTGCGCTGTCACAGAGTCAGACCGGTCCGGGCCCCGGAACTCATCGCATCCGTCGTCCGCAATGCTTATCCGCCCTCCGCTGAGCGGCGGAGGGCGGTGCGCGGCCGCCGTCGACGTCTGCTTGGCACACTTTTTTTGCCGGCAAGGGGGCGTCCGGCTGCTCGATTACCTGTACTATGACGCGGCAAGCAACGAACAACTCTGCCTGACGCAGAGCTGGCGCGACCGCTCGGCGGCCGCGGTCCTCCTGCCTCCTGGATCGGCGCGGACCCGGTATCTACCCCGGTCCTGCGCGAGAGGACAGCTCTCGGCGCACTCCGTGGCGTTCACCCGGGTGCGCTACCAGGCGGCAGAAAGGCACGGCCGTGGCATCCGCGGTCACCACGACCACCCCTCCCGTCGAGCGTGCCGGCTACGGGCGGCTGCTGCGTACACCTGGCGCATGGACGTTCCTGCTGCCCGGCTTCGCCGCCCGGCTGCCATTCGCGATGCTGACGATCAGCATCGTGCTCCTGCTCCGCCCCACCACCGGCTCGTACGGCGTCGCCGGTGCGGTCGCGGCCGTCACCGGCGTCTCCATGGCGCTGTTCGCGCCCCGGAGCGGCAAGCTCGCCGACCGCTACGGGCAGAGCGCGGTGCTGGTGCCGGGCGTCCTGATCCACACGGCGTCCGTGACGCTGCTGACAGCGCTCGCGCTGGGGCACGCGCCCCTGTGGTCGCTGTTCGCCGCCGCGGTACCGACGGGCGCCTCCGTCCCGCAGATCGGACCCATGGCGCGGGCACGCTGGGCCGCGACGCTCGGGCACGGCACCTCGGGCGGGTCCGGGACGGTCGGGGGACACAACCCACTGATGGCAACCGCGGCCGCGTTCGAGTCGGTGACGGACGAGCTGACCTTCGTCATCGGCCCTGTGCTCGCCACCGCCCTGAGCACCGGCCTGCACCCGGCGTGCGGCCTGCTCGCGGAGGCCGCCCTGACACTGGCGGGCGGTCTGCTGTTCGCGTCCCGGCGCCGTACCGCACCGCCCACCGATCCGGCGCCGTCGGACACACGCGGTCAGCGCGCCTCGGCCCTCTCCATACCGGGCGTGCGTGTCCTGGCCGTGGCCTTCCTGGGCATCGGCTCGGTCTTCGGCGGCATGCAGGTCGCCCTGACCGCCTTCACCCAGGAGCACGGTCAACCGGGCCTGAACGGTTTGCTCTACGGGGTCTTCGCCGCGGGGAACATGCTCGCGGGCGTGGCCTGCGGAGCCATCGCCTGGCGCACCTCGCCGCAGCGGCGGCTGCTGGTCTCCTACACCGCGCTGGCGCTGACCTGCTCGGCCCTGTGGACGGTGCACGCCCCGCTGCCGCTGGGCGGGCTCGGGCTGCTGGTCGGCCTGTGCATCGCACCGACACTGATCACCGGATACACCCTGGTGGAGGCCCTGGTCCCGGCCACGTCCCGCACGGAGGCGTTCACCTGGCTGACCGGCTCGGTCGCGCTGGGACAGGCCGCGGCGGTCACGGCGGCCGGACAGCTGGCGGACGGCTTCGGTGCGAGCGCCGCCTTCACTGTGCCGCTGGCCGGCACGGCGCTGGCGCTGGTGACGGTGGTGGCCCTGCGCGGACGGATCGCACCGCGCGCCCAGACCACTCGGGTGTTCCAGCGGCGCCCTCGTGTCGACGTGACCACCTGACCAACGCCGCCGCGCCACCTGTCCTTCCTGCCGCCCGGCGAGCTCTGGGCCGCCCCCGTCGGCCGGGTGCCCGCCTATGCTGCCGTACCGATGTACACGAAACGGCAGTACCGGGACTTCGCCACGAGAGAAGCCTCAGGGCACTCGGCGACCTACGCGGAACCGGCGGAAGGGATCGCGGCCGACCCCAGCTACACCGCGAAGAAGTCGGTCAGCGCCACGTTCACGGCCTCCGGACGCTCCAGGTAACCGTAGTGGCCGCAGCCGGGGATCTCGGTGTAGCGGGCCGACGGGATGGCCTCGGCCAGTTCACGGGACAGGTGCGGGCGAACGATCAGGTCGTCCTGGAAGCCGATGACGAGGCAGCGGCGGGCGATCTTCCGGTAGTGGGCGAGGCGATTGGGAATGACCTCGATGCCCAGTTGCGCGCGGACCGCCGAGGGGTCGGGCGGGGACATCTCCAGGACACCGAGCCAGTCCCGGAGTTTATCCTCGTCGTTGAGCGTGCGCGGGGAGAGGTTCTGGATCGCGAGCTGGTACGCCGACACGGCGGGCGGGAGTTTGACGCCGCTGTCGGCCTGCTCGAGGTCGGCCGCCGCCATGGCCCTCAGCAGCGCGTCCGCGCGCCCGCTGCTCGACATCAGGACGGCCTGGGTGACGAGTTCGGGCCGGGCCAGGACGAGTTCCTGCGCGATGATCCCGCCCAGTGAGTGGCCCACGACCCGGCAGGGGCCCTGCCCGAGGTGTTCGATGAGACCGGCCACGTCCGCGACCATGTCGGCGAGGGTGAAGTCCCCGGGCTCCCCAGGATGGGCTCCGCTCCCCCGGTTGTCGAGGGCGACCACCCGGTAGCCGGCCCTGCGCAGCGCGGGCACCTGATGGGCGCGCCAGACGCGGCCCGGCGCGCCGGTTCCGGCCACCATCACCACCGGCTCTCCGCGGCCGTGCTCCTCGAAGCTGACATCGACTCCGTTGACGTGCGCCACCGGCATCGGTGGTCTCCTTCCCCCGTATTGGTATGCCTGCGGGCCCGTCGGCGGGTCGCCCCGCCGACGGGCCCGGTGTGATGACCGGCCTCGGCTCGGCTGCCGGTCAGCTGCCGGTCCAGACCGGGTCGCGCCCCTCCGCGAAGGCCCGGGGGCCCTCCGCGGCGTCCCGGCTGTGCATACGGCGTTCCTCCCACACGTAGCGGGTGGAGAACGCCTCCTCCAGCGGCCGGTCCAGCGACCGCATGACCGACTCCTTGATGGCCCGCACCGACAGGGGCGCGCTGCGGACCAGGGCGTCCGTCCAGGCGGCGACCCGGTCGTCCAGCTCCTCGCGGTCGGCGACCTCGTTGACCAGCCCGAAGCCCAGGGCGGTCGCCGCGTCCATCCGGTCTCCGGTGAGCAGGTACCCCATGGCCGTCTTCAGGGGCAGCTGCCGGGCGAGCCGGAAGGCCCCGCCCGCGCCGGGGACCAGTCCGAGCCGCGCCTCCGGGAGGGCGAACACCGCGTCGTGCGAGGCGATGACGAGATCGCAGGCGAGCACCAGCTCGAAGCCGCCGCCGAGCGCATAGCCGTTCACCCGCGCCAGCACAGGTTTGGACAGGGTGAACCGTTCGGTGAGCCGGGGCCAGCCGGGCAGGCCGCGGCTGCCGAACGTCGTCGCCGCGGTCCCTTCGGCGGTGAGGCGGGCCCGCTCCTTGAGGTCCTGCCCGACGGAGAAGGCCCGCTCGCCCGCGCCGGTCAGGACCGCGACCCGCACCTCGTCATCCGCCTCCACATCGTCCCAGACGGCCGCGAGTTCCTCGTGCATGCGCTGGTCCATCGCGTTCAGCACCTCGGGGCGGTCGAGGGTGACGTGAGCGACGCCGTCCTTCTTCTCGTAGCGCACCCGGGGCCGGTCGGCGCCCCCGCGTCCGGCCGTCACGGCTCGCCCGCCGCGAACTTGCCCACCTTGTGGATCACGTCGGCGCCGTACAGCCGCAGCGCCTGCTGGAGGGCGAACTCCGCCATGTACGCGCGGAACGCGTCCACCGGCTCCTCCGCGAGGTTGAGCATGCGCCGGTTGACGAGCACCGCCTCGCCGTCGAGCCGCTCCAGGCTCCGTTCGATGGCGGCGTCCATCTCCCGTGGCTCCACGACCTCGTCCACCAGCAGCCGGGCCTGGGGTTCCGACGCCCAGATCCGACGGCCCTCCAGGATCACCTGGCGGGACAGCCTCGGCCCGGCGTACCGGCTGAACCGGAAGTTGGCCACGCCGGGGATGATCCCCTCCTTGGCGGCCGGAAGGCTGAGGTAGGCGTCGGACGCGGCGATGACGTGGTCGAAGACCAGCAGCAACTGAGTGCCGCCGCCGATCGCGAAACCGTCGACGGCGGCGAGCCAGGGTTTCTCGATGTGCCGGGTGTGCCACAGGCCGGTGTCCTCGGCGCGCACCCCCCGGACCAGCTTGTGGAGATAGCCCAGTTCACGGCGGAGCAGGAAGTCGACCAGGGGGATGTCGCCCGAGCTGAGGTACTTGAGATTGATCCCGGCGCTGAACACCCGCTTTCCACGGTAGCGGGGGTGGTTCATCTCGCCGCCGCGCACCAGGCCCACCCGCACGCCCGGGTCGAGCAGGGCCAGGTCGACGGCGGTCTCCATGTCATCGACCTGCTGATCGTCTTCGGCGTTGAGGCGGTCGTCACGGCACATCGTCAGCCGGGCCACCCCCTCGCGGCGCTCCAGCCGTACGGCCTCCATCTCCACCACGCCGGTCCGCAGGAACTCCGGCAGCAGCCGCCGCGCGCGGGCCGTGGGCCGGAGCATGGCGTCGAGCAGGTGCGGGCCGGCGGAGGGCGAGCGGAGGACGGCCCGCAGGAAGATGCCCTGGTCGATCTCGTGGCCTTCCTTGTCCGCCTGCGGGCGGCTCCGCTCCCGGGCGAGCCGCTCCTCGGTCGGCACCAGGCCGGGGAACGCGCTCGCCGCGGCGGCGACCAGTTCGTCGATCCGCAGATGGCGGGTGCGCCCCTCGGTGAGCCGGTCGTAGACGGTGTCGGCATGCTCGTCCAGGAAGCGGGCCCGATGGGCGCGGGCCGCGTTCTTCGCCGCCTCGGCCTCGGCCCGCTGCTCGGCGGTGCGCCGCACCGGGCCGGGCAGTGCGGCCAGGACCTTCTCGGCCTGCTCGGCGGCCTCGGTCAGGGCCTGCCATCCGTCGGGGGCAGGCTCCTGACGGGGTGGCACGGCCGTCATGCGGCCTCCTCGGCGCCACGCCGCAGGGCGCGGTCACAGGCCGCCAGGTGGGAGCCGAGGGCGTCCTCGAAGGTGGTGGTCTCCGCGTCGAAGAGCAGCTGGCGCCGGATGGCGAGCTCCTTGCCGGACACCTCCTCGATCAACTGCGCGGTGGTGGCCGCCGCGGCTTCGGGGCTGTCGGTCAGTTCATCGGCGATGCCGAACGCCAGTGCCTCGGGCCCGGAGATGGGGTGCCCGAAAAGCACACTGCGCCGGACGCGGGCCGCGCCGGCCAGCCGGACGAGCCGGAAGGCGGACATGCCGGGCCAGGTGGCCTCTCCGTCGAAGGGCATGAGCAGCCGGGTGCCCGGGGTCGCGATGCGAATGTCGGCGACGAGGAAGGCGTCGAGGCCCACGCCCCCGCAGTCGCCGGTGGCGAGTGCGATGGTCGCCGCGGGCAGCCGCTCGAGCCGCCGCAGGGCCCGCTCCCACTTGGTGACCAGGGCGGTGTTGAGTCCGTCGGCCCACCCCGGTCCGGGCGCGCCGGTGACGCACAGGGTGACAACTCCGCCCGTGCTCCGGCCCTCGGCCCGGTCGCACAGCACGGTCAGTTCGCTTACGGCACCGATCGACAGCGGCCGGGTGCCGTCGATGCTCATCATCAGCACATCACTCACATCTCGCACGGTGTTCTCCCCCGTCGTCACCACTGGACCAGGGCCGTCTCGAGCGTGGACCCCGGACCCATCGTCATGAGCACCCCGTAGTCACCGGGCCGGGTCACCCGCTCGTCGAGAAGTCGTTCGTACGAGAAGAGGAACGACCCGCTCGACACATTGCCGTGGTCCCGCAGGACGCCGACGGTGTGCCGCAGGTCGTACCGGGTCAGCCCCAGGTTGACGGTGACCGCGTCGATGACCTTCTTGCCGCCGGAGTGCACCAGCCAGTGGCGGATGTCGCTGCGGCGCAGCCCGGTGTCCGTCAGCAGCCGGTCGACCACGATCTCGGCGTGGGCGCCGACGACGTACGGGATCTGCGGGTCGAGGTAGAAGCTGAACCGGTCCAGGTCACGGTCCCAGTCGTAGCGCATCGCGTCGATCGCGTCGGGGATGATGCAACTGGCGAACTTCAGCACGGTCGGGCCCTCGCAGGGAGCCGACGCCTCGTCGCCGGGCCCGGACATCAGGGCGATGGCCCCGGCACCGTCGCCGAAGAGGCTGTTGACGACTGCGGTGCGCATCGAGGAGTCCATCGCGTACGCGGCGGAGCAGGCCTCGGTGCACAGGACGACGGCGAGTTCGCCGGGGTGGGCGGCGGACCAGCCGGCCACCACATTCAGGGCGTTGAGCCCCGCGTTGCAGCCCATGCCGACGATGTCGCTGCGGCTGCAGTGCCGGTCGATGCCCAGCTCGCGGATCATCAGGGCGCTCAGGCCGGGGGTGAGGAAGCCGGTGGAGGACACACAGCACAGGTGGCGCAGGTCGGAGAGTTCGGCACCGGCCCGCTTCAGGCAGGCGCGCAACGCCTCGGCGCCCATCTCGACCGCCATGGCCTTGTGCTTGTCCAGCAGGTCGCCCTGCGGCTCCGGGTGACGGACGCCGTCCGCGTCCGGCTCGGGCAGGGTCAGGTGGCGTCGTTCGATGGCGCTGTTGCGGAAGACGGAGCTGATCCTGGGATCGGTGATGGCGAACGCGTCGAGCACTTCCTGCTGGGAGTAGACGGTGGACGACGCGGCGGTGCCCACCCCCAGGATCCGCGGCCGGTACGGCGTCTTCAGGACGCCGTCTCCGGTCAGGACGGCGGTCTCGAAGGCGTCGGCCTCCAAGTCGGCTGGCAGGGCCGTCGTCCGAAGGCCCTCCGGAGGGTCGAGATTGATGGTCATCGGAACGTCCACCCCCACATGCGCGGTTTGCTGCGCGGCTTTTGAGTATTGCTGCCGGTCACGTGCTTCGCCTTCCCGGGATAGGTGCCGGGGCGCCGGACAATCCGGCGCCGCGCTCCGTGTTTTACGACGTTTTCCGCGCCGCGCTCTGCGCCTCGATGAAGCGCGCGAGTCGCGCGGTGCCCTTTTCGATGTCCGCGGTCGTCAGATAACTCGTGGACAGACGCAGGGCCTGGTGGCCGCCGCCCTGCGGATAGAAGTAGTTCATCGGCGTCCAGATGACGTCGAATTCCTGTGCGGACCGGGTCAGGGCCGCGTTGTCCGCCTGGAAGGGGACGTGCACCGTGAGGAAGAAACCTCCGGTGGGCTCGTTCCACCGCACGCCGAGGGCTGCCCGCCGAGCGGCCGGAAGGCGTGCGTCCAGATTGCGGAGGGTGGTCTGCATGGCGTTGCCGTAGTACGTCGCCGCGTCGGCGTTCAGGACGGAGATCCGGCCCTCGGCGGCCAACAGGGTGCCGGCCACGGCGGCCTGGCTGAGCGACGAGGTGTTCACCGTCACCATGCTCTTGATCCTGGCGAGTTCGTCGGCGAGCAGTCCCGTCCGGCCGGTGTCGTCGACGACCCTCTGGTCGGCGACGGCGAACCCGACCCGGGCGCCGGGGAACACCGTCTTGGCGAAGGAGCCCAGGTGGATGACCGTGCGCGAGCGGTCCAGGGACTTCAGGGCCGGCAGCGGCACGCCCGGGCTCACCCTGCGGTAGGGGCTGTCCTCGATGAGGAGGATGCCGTGCCGCTCCGCCAGCTCCAGCAGCGCGTCCCGGGTCGGTGCGTCCATCGTGGTGCCGGACGGGTTGGAGTGGTCGGGGATCACATACAGGGCGCGCGGCCGCCGGCCGCGGGCCCGCTCCCGCAGGATCGCTGCCTCCAACTCGGCGCAGGAGAACCCGTCCTCGCCCTCCTGAACGGGGGTCACCGCCACATCGAGCAGCCGTGCCGCGCCCGTGATGCCGACGTAGCAGGGGCTCGCCACCAGAAGGACATCGTCGGGGCCGCTGATGAGGGCGCGCAGCACCAGCAGCATGGCCTCCTGCGCACCGACCGTGACGACGATGGACTCGGCCGGGACGTCGATGTCCTCGTCCGCACGCAACGAGTCGGCGACGATCTCACGGATCTGGCCGGCGGTGGGCCCGTACTGGTACATGGCCGTGCGGATTTCCTGCGGGGTACGGCCCTGTGCGGCGAGGTGGTCGAGGTAGCGGCGCAGGTGGGTGAAGATCTGCTCGGTGTCGAAGAACCCGTCGTAGGGCCGTCCCGGGGCGAAGGAGATGGCGTCCGGGTAGCGATGGGTGACCTCGTTCAGGAAGTTCATCGTGTCCAGGACGGGGTCGGAGAGGCTGGGGTGGAGGTCCGTCTTGCGCAGGTCGGCCGAGCGCGCGCCGCCCGTACCCGAGTCCTGCGGCTCCGGCGCGCCGCGGTGCGCCTGCCGCGCGGCGGGGGCCGGGCCGGGGCCGGCCGCGATCGCGGCGCGGTGCGCCTCGGCCACGGACGGGGTCGCGGTGAACCTCATCGCGTCCGCCAGCTCCCGGACGAGGCCGTCCAGCACCTCGGTGACGCCGGCCTCACCGCCGGCGAGAAGTCCGTCCAGCACGGGCCGCCCGACGAGGACGGCGTCGGCGCCCGAGGCGAGCGCGACGAGCACGTCGGCGCCGCCGCGCACGCCGCCGTCGAGCAGCACGGAACAGCGCCCGGCCACGGCGTCGGCGAGGGCGGGCAGCCCCCGCAGGGACCCGGTGACCAGGCCGTCGGCTCCCGCGTCCACGGCACGCCGGGCATCGGCCGCCGTGTCGGCACCGGCGACGATCAGCGGCAGCGGGGAGCTCGCGCGCAGCCGCTCCAGGTCGGTCCAGCCGACGTCCGCGGCCCGCGGCGGCCGGACGCCGTCTTGGGGCCGCAGGGTCAGGACGAGGGCGGCGAATCCGGCCTCCTCCGCCTCGGCCACCGGGCGCGGGGTGGCGCCGGGGTCTCCGGCGGCGTACGTCCGCAGCCACAGCGGGCCGCCCCCGGCCGCGGCCAGATCGGCCAGTGGGTGGGGGGTGGACGCGTCCACGACGGCGGGGAGTACGGCCGCCCCGGCCGCCCGGACCACGGCCGGCGTGCCCTCGGGATGGGCGAGTCCGGCGAGCGGGCCGACGACGAGCGGCGCGCTCCAGCCGCGGTCGAGGATCTTGACGGCGGTGTCGGGCGGGCGGGGGCGCGCGGACCGCCCCTGTTTCAGCCCTGCCCGCTCGAAGGCGGCCCGGTTCTCGGCCGCGGCCTCCTCCTCCGCTGCCAGGAATTCCGCAAGAGAGGGTTCCATGCCTTCTCGTGCCTGTCGGCCATAGTCGTCCAGGATCCGTCCGGCCATGGATATCCCCCCGGCGGAATCGAATGCGGCATGCTGATTTCGGCGGCCAGGATCACACGAATCCGATGGGCCTCACAACGCTGTCCAACACGCCAGAATGCGCACTTGGACGGGGAGTTGACGGGCGGAACCGGGTTGCCTTCCCTTTTACCGCCCATTCGGCGAGCATGGGACGTCGGCGAAGCGTATGAGTGACTCCGGCAGGTCCGCCCGGCTGCGCACTTTCAACTTCTTATAGATTTTGGTCAGGTGCTGTTCCACGGTGCTCACCGTGATGAAGAGCCGGCCGGCGATCTCCCGGTTGGTGCAGCCGTAGGCGGCGAGCGCGCCGACCCGGCGTTCCGCTTCGGTGAGTGCGGTCAGCGATTCGGGAACCTCCGGCGATCCGGAGGCCGGGCCCGCGGGCAGCTTGCCGCGCGGCTCGGGCTCCTCGTGCCACGGCAGCCTGGAGTGGTCCCGGGCATCCTCCACATACGTCCACGGCGCGGCCTGCGGACGCGGCGGCTCGGCCGGGGCGGTCCTGCGCTCCGCCGCCGAGCGCGCGGCCTCGGCGTCGGCCAGCGCATGGCCCAGTTCCAGCCGGTCGCCGCAGGCGCGGAGGATCCGTATCGCCTCCTGGAGCCGCGGCAGCCGGCCCTGGGGCGGGCCGGCCGCCGCGAGCAGGCGCAGCGCGACGCCGCGGGCGCGGGTGGGTGCCTCACCGAGCAGGGACGGGTGCTCCTCGAGCAGGGCCCGTGCCCGCCGGTTCTCGCCCATGGCGAGGAGGGCGGCAGCCGCGTCGTTGCGCCAGTCCACGAGTTCCGGGACGTCCAGCCGCCACTCCACCATCAGCTCCCCGCACGACTCGAAGTTCCGCAGCGCGGTGCGCGGCCGGCCGATGGCGAGGTGGTAGCGGCCGACTGCGTGGAGATAGGGCAGCGCGAACGGCGTGTCGAACATGACCATGGGTACCGGCAGATTGAGGTACGACATGGCCGTGTCGAAATCGCCCAGTTCGGTGCCCGCCCGCGCGGCGAGGGACAGCGGCAGACCGAGCGCGATGCCCCAGGCCTCGGGCGCGGCGAGGCCGAGCGCGGTCTGAGCGGCCTCGCCCGCCACCTTCAGGTCCCCGCTGCGCAGGGCCGCAGCCGCCCGGATCGTCTCCAGCAGCGCTCGCCGCATGGGGACGTGCCGGTTCCACGGCTCCTCCAGAAGCCGCTCCGACCAGGCCACCGCCTCGTCCAGCCGGTAGCACTCGATCAGGAGAACCAGCGCGCACAGTGTGGCCTCGAAGGTGCTGCCCGTACGGGCGCCGCGCAGCACCCGGTGGGCCATCCGGTCGCACTCGTCGTCGCCGGTGAGGCCAGTGGCGAGGGTGAGGAAGGTGCGCGGCGACATGGACCCCGGCGCCTTGAGGCCGGGGGCGTCGGCCCGGACTCCGGGGGCGGCCTCACCGGTGTCGCGTCCCGGCCCGGGGCGGCAGAAGGACAGCCAGAGCCGTGCCAGGACGAGGTCGGAGTGTACGGCGGCCGGTGGCGTCCCCGCGCCGTCCCAGGCGTCCGCCCCCTCCGTGGCCGCACGGGCCTCGATGGTCCGCAGCAGGGCGTCGGCCTGCGCCAACTCGCCCAGCCAGGTGTGCTGCCCGACCACGACCAGGGCGTCGGGCCCGGTGAGCAGTCCGGCGCGGACCATACGGCTGAGCTGGGCCAGGTGCCGAGCCGCCTTCACCGGGTCGACGAGCCACTGGGCCTGGGCGAGGGCGGCCGTCGCCTCGGCCTGCTGGGTGGCGTCGGTGGCGACCGCGGCGGCGTGGCGCAGATAGGTGATCCCGGCGTCGATGTCTCCGGCGTCGATGGCCTCCCGTGCGGCCTCGCGGAGGATATGAGGATGCCACGGGGCCCTGACCGACTCATGGGTGGCCATGAGCTGGTCGGCCACCGCGGCGGCCGGGGCGCCGCTCTCGTGCAGGAGTTCGGCGGCCCGGGCGCGCATCGCGAAGAGGTCCCTGACGGGGATGTCCGCCAGGACCGCCAGCCGGGCCCGTTCGTGGCGGAACCGGACGCCGGACAGCAGGCCGGCCGTGTTCAGTTCGGCGATGCTGCGCCGGACCGAGGTGAGGTCGTCGCCGAGGAAGTCACCGATCAGGTCGGGTGCGACCGGTTCGCCGAGCACCGCGATGGCGCGCGCGGTCGCGAGCATGGCCGGCTCGCAGCGGTGCAGGCAGCGCAGATAGGCGTGCCGGAAGGACTCGCCGGGCAGCGGAGCGCGCGGAGCGGCCGATTCCGGCCCGGCCGGCAGCGTGTCCTGTGCGTCCGCCTCGGCTCGCTCACTCGGCTCCCCGGCGTACGGGGCGTCTTCGGCGTCCTCGATGAGGGCGTGCAGCAGCAGCGGGTTGCCGCCGCTCGTCTCGGCCCACACCTCGGCGGTTTCCCGGGCCGCTGAACCGGTGGCCGGGTGAGCGGCCAGTTGCCCGGCCACGCCGTCGGCGCCGAGCGTGCCCAGGCGGATCCGATGGCAGTAGGGAAGGTGCAGCGTCTCGGCGTGCAGCGTCCTCAGCTCCCGCTCATGGCAGGAACTCTCGGCCAGCAGCACCAGGATGGCCGAGGAATCGATGCGCCGTATGAGGTAGCGGAGGCAGTCGAGCGAGGCCTCGTCGGCGAAGTGCACATCGTCGACGCCGAGGACGAGGGTCCGTTCACGGGCGAACTCGGTGACGGCCCGGCAGATACGCTGCAGCACGGCGAGCGGTACCCGTCCGGACCCAGGTAACCCGTCGTCCGCGCCGGCGAGCGGGGCGGCGGCCGCCCCCGCGGCGCGCATCGCGCTCATCAGCTGGTCGACGAGGCCCAGCCGGTCCAACCGCTCGCTGGCGGAGGCCGTCATGGACAGGAAACGGCCGCCCCGCTCGGTGGCCCAGTCGGCGAAGCTCCGGATCAGCGCGGTCTTTCCGCAGGCCACCGGCCCGTTCACGAGGACGACGGCGCCCTTCCCCCGCCCGCACCCGGTGTACAGCTTCTCCAGCAGCCGGAGTTCTTCGTCTCTTTCACTGAGATTCACAGGCACCCCCCGTACCCTGTGCCGCGACCCGACGGCGCCGGTTAATTCCGCGCCAGGGCCTGGCAAACTGTCCAGCAATTGAGAAGAAAAAGAAAAGCGCTTCTGACCTGCATCGATACGGAGGTGGGGGTGGCAGAACCTGTAGGATGCCGAGGAGAGAAGCACTTCATAAGCCAGGATAGCGGCTCGATCCGGCCGGTGTGTGCCGCATTTCGGCCACGGGAAAGGGAATAGCCGATTCCGAGCGTCATGGGCCGGGCACGGAAACCCGGCTCCCCCTTTCCCCTTCGCTTTCCCCCTCGTCTCGCTCGTCCCCCTCGTCTCGCTCGTCTCGCTCGTACCGCTGGCCCCTCTGATCCCTCTCGGCTTCCTCGTCCCCTTCGCATCGCACCGCCCATCCCCCGGCCCGCAGCCCGGCCGTGAGCGGTGCCGCCACGGCGGGCGGCAGTGGGAAGGTCACCACGAGCCCGCCGTCCGCAACACCCTCCGCCCCAGCCTCCGCTCCGGCCTCCGCGTCGGTCACCACCGCGTCCTCGCCGCTGACGCCGAGCTCCGCCACCGCGTGCAGCAGCAGCCGCAGTTCCCCGGGACGGCCCCGGACCACCACGCGCACCCGGGCGCCCGCGCCGGCGCCGGCGCCGGCGGGCCGGATCTGAGGAATCCCGGCCAGACCCTCGATCCCCCGGTCCAGCAGATCCACCACCGTCCGCACGGCCCGGTCGCGTTCGGCGCCGTCCGGCTCGCCGCCGTCCGTCCCGGCGAGCAGTTCCAGGGCCGTCACCAGGCGGGACAGATCCGCGTGCAGCTCCTTCACGACCCCGGTTACGGCCCCCGCGTTGGCCTGGAGGATGTCCCCCCACAGCCGGGAGTCGCCGGCGGCGATCCGGGTGACGTCCCGCAGCCCCTGGCCCGCGAAGCGGGACACCGCCTCCGGCCCCTCCCGCAGCCGCGCGGCCATCAGGCTCGCCACCAGGTGGGGCACGTGAGAGGTCAGCGCCACCGCGTCGTCGTGGTCCCGACTCCGGGTCAGCACCGGGACAGCGCCGCAGAGCTCCACCAGTTCGCGGGCCGCCGCCAGGGTCGCGTCCGAGGTGCGCCCGGACGGGGTGAGCGCCCACGGCCGGCCCCGGAAGAGATCGGCCCGGGCGGCCAGCGGACCGGACCGTTCACGGCCCGCCATCGGATGCCCCCCGACGTACCGGGACGGGTCCGGGGCCTGGCTCAGCGCCATCCGCACCGGCCCCGCTTTCACACTGGCCACATCGGTGTACGTATGGGCGAGCCCATGCCGCTGCGTCTCCACCAGTGCCGCTCCGACCGCGCTCGGCGGCACCGCGAGCACCGCGAGGTCCACAGGCGTGGCGGGTTCCTCGGCCCGGCCCGCCCCCAGGGCCGCGGCCGTCCTCGCGGCCACGGGGTTCCGGTCGGACAGGAAGACCGTCACCCCCCGGCGGCTCGCGGCGAGCGCGATCGACGTACCGATCAGACCGGTGCCGACGACGGCCATCGTGCGCAACACGCATCATCACCCCATCCTGAAAGACCCTCGTTGTCCAGCGGTGTTCCTCGACGTTCCTCGACGTTCGGCCGAAAATCGCGACGAGTTTATGGAGAACCCCCCACCGACTACGAGAGCAGACAATTAACGAGCCGAGTTTGGCGTCCAACCGTCGCGGGGGCCTTCATGGCCGGATCAAGGCGACGGGCCCTACAGTGCAGAAATCTCGTTCCTTTTCCGTTTGGGGGACACATGAGGGTTTTATCGAAGTCCCAGGACGCGGATCCGCTACGCGATCTGTCCATCGACTACGTGGAGATGTACGTCGAAGACCTGGAGTCGGCCGCATTCGACTGGGTGGACCGGTACGCCTTCACGGTGGCCGGCACCGGAGGCTCCGCCGACCACCGCAGCATCGCCCTGCGCCACGGGCGGATCACGCTCGTGCTGACGCAGGCCATCTCGGACCAGCATCCCGCCTCCGCATACGTGGCCTCGCACGGGGACGGCGTGGCCGACATCGCGCTGCGCACCGCCGACGTCGAGGCGGCGTTCACCGCGGCGACCGGCAACGGAGCCGGTGCCCACCGGCGGCCGACCCGGCATGCCGCAGGCGGTCCGGGCGCCACCGACAGCCCCGTCGTCACGGCGGCGGTCGAGGGCTTCGGCGACGTGGTGCACACCCTGGTGCAGCGCGCCCCCGGCGAGGGCCCGGGGCTGCCGGCGGGTTTTGTCCCCGTCCTGCGGGGCACCGGGGAACGGGCCGCCGATGTGGGGCTGACCGACATCGACCACGTCGCCGTCTGCCTGAACACGGGCGATCTGGGGCCCACGGTCGACTACTACCTGAACACCCTCGGCTTCCACGACATCTTCGAGGAGCGCATCGTGGTGGGTGCGCAGGCGATGGAGTCGAAGGTCGTCCAAAGCCGCTCGGGGTCGGTCACGCTGACGCTCATCCAGCCCGATCCGAAGGCGGAGCCCGGCCAGATCGACGAGTTCCTCAAGGGCCACCAGGGCTCCGGTGTGCAGCATCTGGCGTTCTCGTCGTTGGACGCGGTCCGCTCCGTGCGGGCGCTGGGCCGCCGTGGCGTCACCTTCCTGACCACCCCCTCCGCCTACTACGAGCTGCTCGGGGAGCGGATCGACCTGGACCGGCAGCGGCTGGAGGACCTGCGGGCGACCCATGTGCTCGCGGACGAGGACCACGGAGGGCAGCTGTTCCAGATCTTCACTGCCTCCACTCATCCGCGGCACACGCTGTTCTTCGAGGTCATCGAGCGGCAGGGGGCCAGGACCTTCGGCAGCTCCAACATCAAGGCGCTGTACGAGGCGGTGGAGCTGGAGAGGACGGGCCAGCGTGGGCTCCAGCGCTGAGCCCGGCCCGGCGACGGACGGGGCGCGTCAGGCGGGTGGGTCCGGGAGGGAGGCCTTCGCGCCGTCCCGGGCCCACGCCCTGGCCGACTTCGAACAGGCCGCCTCGCGCGTCCTGCCCGCCGACATCCGGGACTTCGTCGCCGGCGGCAGCGGTGCCGAGACGACTCTGGACGCCAACCGGGCCGCCTTCGACCGGGTGTTCCTGGTCCCCAGGGTGCTCAGGGACGTCTCGGCGTGCACGACGGACGCCACGCTCCTCGGCCGGCCGGTGAGCATGCCGGTCGCGGTCGCCCCGGTGGCGTATCAACGGCTGCTCCACCCCGACGGTGAACTCGCGGTCGCCCGCGCGGCGAAGACGGCGGGCGTCCCGTTCACCGTCTCCACGATGAGCAGCGTTCCCGTCGAGGAGGTCACGGCGCTCGGCGGCTCCGTGTGGTTCCAGCTGTACTGGCTGCGCGAGGCCGAGCGTTCCCTGGAGCAGGTGCGCAGGGCGGAGGAGGCCGGCTGCGAGGCGATCGTGCTCACGGTCGACGTGCCCTGGATGGGGCGCCGCCTGCGGGACGTACGCAACCGCTTCACGCTGCCGGGTCAGGTGACGGCGGTCCACCTGACCGGCGGCGGCGCACCGTCCCCGGGGTCGGTGGCGCACCGGCGACCCGGGGACGAGGTCTCCGCCGTGGCCGAGCACACCCGGCAAGCATTCTCCGCCGCGCTGACGTGGCCGACCGTGGCGGCGCTGCGGGAGTGGACCCGGCTGCCGCTGGTGCTCAAGGGGGTGCTGGCGCCCGAGGACGCGGTGCGCGCGGCGGAGTCGGGCGTGGACGCGGTGGTGGTGTCCAACCACGGCGGCCGTCAGCTCGACGGCGCCATCCCCAGCATCGACATGCTGGAGCAGGTGGCCGGGGCGGTCGCCGGACGCTGCCAGGTCCTTGTGGACAGCGGGGTACGCGGTGGCACCGATGTGCTGCGGGCCCTCGCGCTGGGTGCCGACGGAGTACTGGTCGGCCGCCCGGTCATGTGGGGTCTGTCCGCCGCCGGGGAGAGCGGGGCGGCGCGGGTTCTGGAACTGCTGGCCGACGAGTTGCGGGATGCGCTCGGTCTGGCGGGCTGTGCGAGCGTCGCCGACGCGGCGCGGCTGGCCACCGTACGGGGCATCCCCGCGCGGTGAGGTCCGGCCCGTTGGGTCCGGTGCATGAGGAGACCGCCGCGGAGGGTGAACCTCCGCGGCGGTCCCGCCGCATATGTGTGTGGGATGCCCGGTCGGCGTGGGGCCCGGGTCGACCGGGAACGTCCAACCGTCCGCTTTCGACGCTCGGACGCCCGGCCGGCCACGGGCTCAGCCGATCTGTGCGACGTCCTCCTTCACCCGTACCGCGAACTCCGACCACAGGGCGGCGAACTGATGCGCGAGGTCCGCGACGATATCGCTGCAGTGCGGTGGGACGTTGGTGATGATGGCCTCCCACTCCTCCTTGCGCACCGTGTGGAGCGCGAGCAGCCGCAGCAGATTACGCCCGGTCTCCGTGAAGCGCAGCGCCGGATCGGCCTTCAGCCGTTTCACGAGCACGGCACGGTCCGGCACGGGGGCTCCCCTCGGCCGGGCGTCCTGCCGGTCGATCCCCAGGGGCCCGAACTCCTGGTGCAGGGCGTGGGGTTCGTCCGGTGCGGTGTCGTTCTTCCTGCCCCGCTTCCGGGGCAGCAGGTCCTCGCCGTTGCGCAGCCGGTTGCGCACGTCACGGGCCGTCTCCGGCGAGATGCCGGCCGCACGGGCCACCTGACGCAGCGACAGTTGCGGATCGGCCGTGAGCAGTTCTCCGGCGAGGAGGCGGCCCACGCTTCCGTCGACCGGCCGCAGCCGGCCGTCCTGTCCCAGTCGCCTCCCGGTCGGCTCGGTTTCCCGGACCACCCGGGTGCGAATGTCGCCCACCGTCCCCGGGGAGATCCCGGTGGTCGAGGCGACCCGCCGGTCGGACCACTGCGGATGCGTCGCGATGATGCGCTCGGCCGCGCGTTTGCGGTCCCCGAGCGACAGTGGCAGACCGTGCGTGACATTGAGCTTCACGGCGAGGACGAAGGCCGCGGCCTCGTCCCCGTCGAAGAAGCGGGCGGCGATGGTGTGCTCGCCGCGCAGCCGGGCCGCCTTCAGCCGGTGAAAGCCGTCGATGACCCGCATCGTCGGCCGGTGCACCGTGATCGGCGGCAGCGGGTCTTCGGCCGCGGCCAGGACCTGGATGTGCTCCGGCCTCTCCCCTGCCAGTCGTGGCGATCCGGCCAGGCTCAACGAGCCCATGTCGACCTCCACGACAGGCTGCTGATTGATTGCCTCCTCCTCGGGTTCCACCCCAGCTCCTCCCCCGTTGACGCGGCCGGCGGTCGCCGTCCGCGCGAGAAACTCCTGCCGAATCCTTCCCTCCGCTGCGAATGCCCCGCATTTCTCGTGTAATTGCGGGAGGCAGACGGTCAGCAATGCCCTCCACTCCTTCTTCCCCAGAGGAGTAGAACATCCGAGCGATGGAATCCCTTCCGGCAGATATGAGCGAAATTAACAGCCCGGTTTCCATTCAGAAACCCCTGCCCGGAGCCGCACCCCACCCCTACGTCCGCTACCCCTAGAGGCGTTTGAGCAGGTGAAGGCCCCTGCCCGGGCGCACGGGGGCCGGCGGGGACGGCGCCCGGAAGACGGCTCGTAGGGGGGGGTGAGGGCGCTGGAGGTGGCGTGCGGTGGTGTCCGCGGAGTGGAGGGCTCGCGCGGGAGCTCAGCCTGTCGGGACCACGGCGGGCAGTGGCCCGGTCGGTCAGCGGCATGGTGAGGGTGCGGCCCATCAGGGGCGACAGGATGGTGACGGCGTCGGCGAGTTCCTGGATGTGTCCGGGCCGATCGGCACGCCGCCGACCCTGATCACAAACCGGGCCGGGTGGTGCTCCCGGCTGACCAGCTTGTACGGGGCGGAGACCCGCATGACCTGAAGGACGCCGCTGCGGCCACCCAGGTTGAGCGCCTCGAAGTCGTCCACATCGCCGACGGGGCCGACGATCGTCGGTGACACTCCCCGGCTCACGAAGCCTCGCCACCGGCCCGGCGCACCAGCGCGACGACGGCGTCGGCGTCTTCCTGCCTGGCCTCCGGAGCCGTCACCGCGACCATAATTTCCCCTCTCCTGATTGCTGGAATTCGGCAGCGGCCGACGGCAGTCGTGGCCAACGGATCATCTGGGCCGTTCAACGGGAAATGCGGCTGCGCGGCCCTGATCATTTTCCCGCCGCGGTGGATCACCGCGCCGTGGACCCTACCGATTTCGTCATCGCAGGAACGGCCGGGCGCACTCCACGATTGTCCAACCGCACACGCACACGCACAACATGACCATGCCCGGCACGCGGTCGGGGGTCCGCGGTGCCGGGCATGGAGAAGGGGGAAGCGTCAGGTGGTCCGGAGCGCTTCGGTCGGCGCCATGCGTGCCGCGCGGAGCGCGGGCAGCAGGCCGGCGATGGCGCCGATCGCGACGGCCGCGCCGAGCCCCCCGCCCCAGGCCAGCACCGGGACCACCGTGGCCCATCCCTTGACCTGGGCGTAGACCATGGTGGCGACCACTCCCAGGGCCACGCCCACCGCGCCGCCGAGCGCGGCGAGCAGGATCGCCTCGCACAGGAACTGGAGGCGGATATGGCCCTTGGTGGCGCCGAGCGCGCGCCGCAGTCCGATCTCGGAGCGGCGCTCCAGGACGGAGATGACCATGGTGTTGGCGACACCGACCCCGCCCACGAGCAGGGCCACCGCGCCGAGCCCGAGGAACAGGCCGTTCAGTGCCGACTGGGCCGCGGCCCGTGCCTCCAGCGCCTCCGAAGGCTGGCTGACGCTGGCCTCGTCGGCGTGCTCCGGGTTGGCGGTGGCCGCCAGCAGTTGCTGTACGTCCGTGACATGGTCGGTGTCGGCCCGCACGTAGATCATCGATGGGTGGCCGTCGAAGTGCAGATACTTCTCAGCGGCCGAGTAGCCGACCAGCACCGCGGAGTCGATCTCGGGGGTCAGCTTCGCGGGATTGAGGATCCCCGCGACGTAGAACCACTGACCGCCGACCCAGATGCGCGCCCCCGGGTGGACCTTCCCGACGCCCAGGCGGGCCGCGGCGGTCGCACCGAGCACCGCGACCGGTTCCCTGGCGGTGGCCGCGTTGAGATACCGGCCCTCGGCGACGGTGGTCCGCACCGCGGCGGGCAGGCCGAGACTCGCGGCGTGGACCGTGAGGCCGTTGGTGTTGATCGATGGGATGTAGGGGCTGCGGAAGACATCGGCCTTGATCTTTCCGGTGCTCTGGACCTGCTCGACATTCTCGATCCGGCTGATCATCGACGGTGCCTCGACGGGGAGCTTGGCCTCTCCGCCGCCCAGGACCCGGCCCGGGGTGACCGTCAGCAGATTGGTCCCGAGCTTGTCGAGCTCGGCCAGCAGGCCCGCCTGGGACGAGGCGGACAGACCCATCACCGCCACCATCGCGGCGACGCCGATGGCGATGCCCAGTGCGGACAGCGCCGCCCGCATGCGCCGGGTGCGCAGCCCCACGCTGGCGGTCCGGGCCAGGTCGGCCGGATGCAGCCGGGCGGGAGCCGGAGCCGTGGTGGTCATGGCAGGTGCCTCCCCGTGGGCAGCGGCTGCTCCTCCGCGTCGACGTCGGCGACGATACGGCCGTCGAGAACCTCGATGCGGCGGGGCAGTTGAGCGGCCAGTTCCCGGTCGTGAGTGATCATGACGATGGTGGTGCCCTCGGCGTTGAGCTCCTGGAGCAGCTTGAAGATCGCGGCACCGTTGACGCTGTCGAGGTTGCCGGTGGGCTCGTCGGCGAGCACGATCGCCGGGTTGTTGGCGAGCGCACGGGCGATCGCGACCCGCTGCCGTTCGCCACCCGAGAGTTCGGGGGCCCGGTGATCGGCCCGATGGGCGAGACCGACCCGGCGCAGGGCAACCGCCGCCGCCTTCATCCGCGCGCGGTGTTTGACGCCCGAGTACAGCATTCCGTCGGCCACGTTCTCCAAGGCGGTGGAGTGCTGTGCCAGGAAGAACTGCTGGAACACAAAGCCGATCCGGGTGGCCCGCAATCCGGCCAGGGCCCGGTCCGACATCTTGGCGACGTCCTCGCCGACGACCCGTACCGTTCCCGACGTGGGCCGGTCCAGACTGCCCATCACCTGCAGCAGCGTCGACTTCCCCGAACCGGACGGGCCCACGATCGCGACCAGTTCGCCCCGGTGGATGGTGAAGCTGGCCTTGTCCAGGGCCACCACGGGCGACACGCCGGGGTACACCTTGGAAACCTCCTCCAGCTGGAGGACCGGCTCACCGGTGTGCCGGGCACCGGTCGCCTGCGCAGGCACCGTGTCCGTGTGCGTGTCCGTGTTCGCCCCGCTCATGAGGACGGCACCACGATCTTCTGGCCGGCCCGCAGACCCTCACCCTTGACCTCGACCGTGCCGGCGCTGTCGTCGAACAGGCCGGTCGTCACCCGGATCAGACGGTTCTTCCCGCCGGCCCCGACGACCTCGACGGCGTACTCGCCGCCGGCCCGCGCCAGCAGTGCGTTCACCGGGACCGTCAACGCGTTCTTCACCGAGCCGGTCACGATGGACACCTGCACCGGCGCCTGGTCGAGCTCACCGGTCGCCTTCGCGTTCAGCGGCTTGATGCGTACGTCGATGGTCATGCTGTCGTCCGTCTTGGTCGCCACCTTGCCGACCGACGTCACGACACCGGGGGTGGTCTTGCCGTTGGGCAGCGTGATGGTCACCTTGTCGCCGACCGCCACGTCGGACTGCTGACTGGCGTTGAGCGCGACGGTGACCTGCCGCTGGGTCGAGGACACCTCCATGAGCACGCTGCCGGGCTGGGCCGGGGCGCCGCTCACGGCGCCGACCTTGGTGACCCGAACCTCCTTGGCGGACAGGAACACCGCCTGCCCGAGAGGCAGTTTGCCGGTCGTCTTCAGACCGAGGTCGTCCTGGAGCTCCCTGAGGGCGTAGTACGTCCCCCAGCCGAAGTAGTTGGAATCGGGGTCGAGCTCGCTCTTCTTGGCATATCCGAGAGAGACCAGGGCGGCGTTGAGCTGCTGCACGTCGGCCCCCTTCATCCGCCACTCCAGGGCCCGGTAGGCCGGGACATACGCGCCGTAGAGAAAGACCACCGGCTTGCCGTCAACCTGGTAGAGCACTTTGCCCTGGCGGACAACTGTGCCCACGCCCGGGGCCTTCGTCACCGTGCCGCTGTTCTTGTTGACCACCTTGTAGTCGCCCGCATATCCCAGGGTTCCGTTGTCCTGCGTCCGGGCGGACAGCGTGCCCCGGGCCACCTCGGCAACTCCGGTGCGGGTGCTGGGCCTGGCGGGTGTGTCGTCCTCCTTGGGACCGAACGGGTCGGTGATGACGATCCCGGCACCGGCCACGACCAGCAGGGTCACGACGACGGCCGCCGTCAGCCCGCGCCGGCCTCCGGAGCGCCGACGCCGCCCGTTCCCGTCCGGCTCGGTGACGTCCGCGTCATCCGTGGAAATCTCCGCAGTGCTGCTCACGATCCGCTCCCGGGGCGAAGAGAAGCCGCATTGACGAGCGGCTGAAACCTCATGCGGAGACGTGCCGCCCGATTGACGTCCGTGTGCGGACCGGCAGCGCGCCCGACGGTGCTTTGCATATCCCCCTCCATTAATCGCCGAAATCCTGCATGGCCTCTTTCTACGGGACCAGCGGTTTCGCCAAGGTTTCGTGCCGCGCCGCGGCTAGAATGGCCACCGCGGCCGGGGGTGGACGGCGTTGGATGAAACGCTGAGGAAACCGGGGGTGCAACATGCTGGCGCATGTTGTCAAGGTGCTGGTGTCGGAGACATAGTCATCTAGGGGGTTCCGGTGCGCGTTCTCGTCGTGGAGGACGACAAGGAGATGGCGGAGACGGTGGCAGCCGGTCTGCGCCAGTCGCACATGGCCGTGGACGTGGCGTTCGACGGGCCCGGCGGGCTCGATCGCGCGCTGTGCAACGACTACGACGTGATCGTGCTCGACCGGGACCTGCCGGGGATGCACGGCGACGAGGTGTGCGCGGAACTGATCAGTTCCGGATGCCGGGGCCGGGTGCTGATGCTCACCGCGGCCGCGGCGACGGAGGACCTCGTGGACGGGCTCAGCCTGGGAGCCGACGACTACCTCCCCAAACCGTTCGACTTCCCGGTGCTGGTGGCCCGCGTCAGCGCGCTGGCCCGCCGTTCCCATCCGGCGGTGCCGCCCGTGGTCCGCCACGGCGACCTCGTGATGGACACCGCCCGCCGCACGGCCAGCCGGGACGGCCGGCCGCTGAAGCTCGCGCCCAAGGAGTTCGGCGTACTGGAGCTGCTGCTGACGTCCCGCGGCCGGGCCGTGTCCGCCGAGGAACTCCTCGAACGGGTGTGGGACGAGGCGACCGATCCGTTCACCAACGCCGTGAAGATCACGATCAGCCGCCTGCGGGCCAAGCTCGGCGACCCGCCGATCATCGAGACCGTGGCCAAGCGGGGATACCGGATCTGACCGGATCCCGAAGGAGGCACATGTCGGCCATCTCCGCCCTCGCCCGCCGTATCGCCCGTCCGCAGCTGCCGCGCCGTACGGTACGAGCCAAGCTGACCCTTCTGTACGGCGGACTGTTCCTCGTCTCGGGCGCGGCCCTGCTGGCGATCACCTATGTGCTGGTGCAGTCCTCCGTCTGGGGGGGCGGCCCCCGGAGCAACGTCTCCGACTCCCTGCCCCAGCCGGCCGTGAGCGGCAGCGACGCTCCCCCGGGCGACCCCCAGGGACCGGCCCGCCCGCCCGGCGGCTGGGTCTCGTCCATGGATACGCTCTCGGAGCAGGCGAGAAAGGCGCTCGCCCGGCAGAACGACACCATGATGCACGAGTTGCTGGTCAACTCCGGCATCGCGCTCGCCCTCATGTCGGTGATCTCGATAGTCCTCGGCTGGATCGTCGCCGGACGCATTCTGCGCCGCCTGCGGACGATCACGGCGGCCGCGCAGAACATCTCGGCGACCAATCTGCACGAGCGCCTGGCCCTGGACGGCCCCGACGACGAGCTCAAGGAGCTGGGCCATACCTTCGATGGGCTGCTCGGCAGGCTCGAGAGCTCCTTCCAGGCCCAGCGCCAGTTCGTCGCCAACGCCTCCCATGAGTTGCGCACCCCGCTGGCCCGGCAGCGGGTGCTCGGTCAGGTCGCGCTCGCGGACCCGGAGGCCACGGTGGAGTCGCTGCGGGCGGCGCACGAACGGATCCTGGTGGCGGGCGCCGAGCAGGAGCGGCTCATCGAGGCTCTGCTCACCCTCACCCGCAGCCATGCGGGTATCGAGGTGCGCCAGCCGTTCGACCTGGGCCGGCTGGTCCACGAAGCTGTCGACGTCCGCAGGGCGGAAGCGCAGTTCCGCGGTGTGACCCTGAGTGTGTCGGGTCCGGATACCATGGCGTCCGGCCACCGGCCGCTCGCGGAGCGCCTCGTCGTCAATCTGGTGGACAACGCGATCCGCTACAACGTCCCCGACGGCGAGGTGGCCGTCACCACCAAGACGGTGGACGGCCGCGCCGTCCTCACCGTCTCCAACACCGGTCCGGTGGTGCCGCCGGACGCCGTCGAACGGCTCTTCCAGCCGTTTCAGCGCCTCGCCGCCGCCCGTACCGGCCGGCCTGACGGACTGGGGCTGGGACTGTCCATCGTGCAGGCCATCGCGGCCGCCCACGACGCTTCCCTGTCCACCACCGCCCGGCCCGAGGGCGGCCTGACCATCACGGTCACCTTCCCTCCCGTCAGCGAGCCCGCGCCGGTCTCCCGGCGCCGCTCCCCACAGCAGGTGCCGACCGTGGCGCACACCCCATGACGGGCCGGGAAGCGCCGTACCGTGCCACCCCTTCTCGGGGTGGCACGGTACGGCGCTCGGTCGGGCAGGGTCACTTCGGCTGGCCGGTGGAGACCTCCTTGGGCGCGCCGTCGGCGGCCTTCTCCAGGATGGGCTGGCAGACCTTGTCGGCGTCCTTGAAGACCTGGCCGTTGGGGTCGACGCCAAGGGTTTCCCCGTTGACGTCGAGGCCGCCCTCGGCGTTCGGGTCGGGGAACTTCTTGACGCCGTTCTTCCTCATGCACTTGGCGTAGTCCAGCGAGGCCTTGCGCACCGCTTCGGGCGCCGATCCGTTGCCCGCCGGGGGCAGCAGCGACCGGCACTTCTTGTCGGCGGCCTGGGCCTGCGAGGACTTCATGTCGACCTGGTTGCCGTTGAGGTCGATGAGTCCCTGGGCGTTGGGGTCGGGGAAGTTCTTCACCCCGTTCTCCCGCATGCACTTGGCGTATGCGAGCGTGCTCTTGCCCTTGCCGGACCCACCCGGGTCGTTGCTGGAGGAACCAGAACCGCCGCTGTTACCCGCCCCCTCTTCGCTCTCCGAGCCGCTGTCGGAGCACGCGCCCGCGAACAGCACGATCGCCGTCACCGAGGCGAGGGACGCGGCCAGCCGCTTTCCCCGCCGTGACCGGAGGGGACGCCCACTGCCCGGACCGCCGTGGCCGAAAGCACCCTGCATGTCGTTCTCCGTTTCTGGTTGAGGTTCCTGGTGGCTGTTCCAGCGTTCGGGCGCTGTGGTCGCCATGACTCTCAATCAAAGGCTACGGACCGGAGGGTTTCGGCGCGGTTTCACGAACGCCCGTCTGCCAGCTTCTCCGAAAGCACGCGGGCGATCCGGGCAAGCGGTTCCCCCTTAATCATCCGGCGGTGGTCGGTCTCAATGGAGTGCGTCTCGATGCCCCGTACATAGGGCTGCCAGGCTTCCGGGGCGGCTTGTGCCGAGAGCAGTTCCGGCCGTCCGAGCGTGGCGACGAAAAGCAGTACATCTCCTTCGAAGCGGCCGGGAGTGTACGTGCGCAGAAGTCGCAGATTGTTGTCCTCGACCTTCCGCACGGCCGACAGCGTCTCATCGAGCCGGGTGCTGCCGACGGAGTCCATGGTGGCCTCTGGGGCAGTGTCGTCCACCACCTGACCGTCGATGAGCAGCACCGGTGCGTCTCCGGGCCGCATTCCGCCGAATCCCGCGAATTCGCCGTCGGGGGTCTCGTCGGCCTTTATCTCGCGGTTCGGATATCCATCCAGAATGGCCAGCATGCCAACCGTGTCGCCCTCGCTCTGCAATCGTGCCGCGACCGCGTGCGCGAGCACTCCACCCAAAGACCACCCGAGCAGGTGGTAGGGGCCGCTCGGTTGGACAGAGCGGATCTGTGCCGCGTAGTCGGCGGCCATTTCCTCGATGCTTTCCGGCAGGGCGCCGGTCGCGGTGAGGCCACGCGCCTGGAGGCCGTAGAGGGGGTATTCGGCCGGCAGATGGTTGACCAGGGCGGCGTAGTGCCAGCTGAGGCCGCCTCCGGAATGCAGGCAGAACAGCGGTGCCCGGTCGCCCGCGGTGCGCAGCGGGAGGAGCATGTCGTAGTCGCCCGTGACCTCGGGGTCCGTGTCGAGCACCGCGGCGATGGCGGAGACCGTCGGCCCGGCGAACAGGTCCCGGATGCCGATCTCGGCGTCGAGCGCCGTGCGGATCCGCTCGATGAGCCGCATCGCCAGCAGCGAGTCGCCGCCCAGATCGAAGAACGAGTCCTCGGTACCGACCCGGTCAGCGCCCAGCACCTCGGCGAACAGCCCGCACAGGACCGCTTCCACGGGGGTGCGGGGATCCTGGCCGGCTTCCGTCCCGCCCGTGTCGGGCGCGGGCAGCGCGGCCCGGTCCAGCTTTCCGTTCGCGGTCACGGGCAGACGCTCCAGCAGCACCACGGCGGCCGGGACCATGTAGTCGGGCAGCGTCCGCACGGCGTACGCGCGGAGCACGTCCGCTTCCAGGCCCGGGTCGGCCGGGACGACGTAGGCGACCAGACGCCTGGTCCCCGTCGTGTCCTCGTGCACGACGACCGCGGCCTGGGCCACGCCCTCCTGGCCGGCCAGCACCGCCTCGACCTCGCCGGGCTCGATGCGGAAGCCGCGGATCTTCACCTGGTCGTCGGCGCGGCCCGCGAAGACCAGTTCTCCCTCGCGGGTCCAGCGCGCCAGGTCACCGGTGCGGTACATGCGTTCGCCGGCACCGGGGAACGGGCAGGCGATGAACCGCTCCGCGGTGAGACCGGCCCGGCCCGCGTATCCGCGCGCCAGACCCGCACCGGCGATGTAGAGCTCTCCGATCGCTCCGGGCGGGAGCGGTCGCAGGAACTCGTCCAGGACGAAGGTCCGGCTGTTGTCCATCGGCCGGCCGATGGGAACGTTCGCGGGGACGGTGTCGCCCGCGGTGTACGCGAGCTGGGTGGTGAAGGCCGTGGTCTCGGTGGGCCCGTAGGTGGTACGGACGGTCAGCCCGGGCTGGGCCCGCAGCAGGGTCCGGATCGCCGCGGCGGAGACCACGTCACCGCCGGTCGACACCTCGCGGACCCCGGCGAAGATCTCGGACGCCTCCTCGGCCAGCAGCCTGAACAGCCCCGCGGTGGCATGCACGTTCGTCACCCCGTGCGCGGCGATCATCGCACCGCGCTCGGCGACACCGGCGTCGCCGGATGGCATGACGACCAGCCGGCCGCCGTGCGCCAGCGTCACCCAGATCTCGTAGGTGGAGGCGTCGAAGGCGTGGTTGGCCTGGACGAGGACGCGTTCGGTGATCTCTGGGCGCCAGCTGCGGTCCTCGGCGAAGCTCACCACGTTCCGGTGCGTCACGGCCACGCCCTTGGGGGTGCCGGTCGACCCGGAGGTGTACATCACATACGCGAGATGACCGGGGCGCAGGGCCGCCGTCCGGTCGGCGTCGCCGGGCGTGGTCGCCGGGCAGTGTGCCATCTCGACGACGGCCTCCTCCCACACCGCCTGCTCGAACCCGTCGGGCACGGCGTGCCGGGTGGTCGTGGTGGCCACCACCAGGGCGGGCCGCACGTCGGCCAGCATGAACCCGATGCGCTCGGCCGGGTAGGCCGGGTCGACTGGCACATAGACCGCGCCCGCCTTCACCACGCCGAGCAGCACCACCAGCAGGTCGGCCGAGCGGTCCATGACCACCGCGACCCGGTCGTCGGGTCCGATGCCCCGGGCGATCAGCCAGTGCGCGACCCGATTGGCCAGCGCCTCCCCCTCCGCGTAGGTCAGGGTGATGTCGTGGGCGGTGATCGCGATCGCGTCGGGGGTACGGGCGACCTGACGCTCGAACAGCTCCGGGAGGGTACGGACGGTCAGCGGCCGGGCGGTGTCGTTCCACTCCTCGACCACCGTCCGCTGCTCCGCGGGGGCGATGACATCGAGGTCGCTGACGCGCACCCGCGGGTCGCCGGCGATCTGCTCCAGCACCGTGACCAGCCGGTCGGACAGGGACCGGGCCGTGCTCTCGTCGAACAGGTCGGCCGCGTACTGAAGGGTGCCCCCGATGCCGTCCGGCGCGCCCTTGTTGTCCCGGAACTCGCCCAGCGTGACCGAGAGGTCGAAGCGGGCCGTCACCTCGTGCTCCGGGGTCACCTGCGCCACCTCCAGTCCGGGCAGCCGCCAGGCGGAGTGCCGTGCCGGGCCGCCGGAGTGCAGTGCCAGCATGATCTGGAAGAGCGGCTGCCGGGCCAGCGAGCGCACGTGTCCGAGGTCGTCCACGAGCCGTTCGAACGGCAGGTCCTGGTGGGCGTAGGCGGCCAGGTCGGTTTCGCGGACCCGGGCCAGCAGGTCCTCGAAGGTGGGGTCGCCGCTGACGTCGGTGCGCAGCACCAGGGTGTTGCTGAAGAATCCGGCCAGGTCCTCCACCGCGCTGTCCGTGCGGCCGGCGACCGCAGTGCCGATCGGGATGTCGATGCCCGCGCCCAGCCGGGCCAGCAGCATCGCCAGCGCCGCCTGCACCACCATGAACAGGGTGGCCGAGCCGTTTCGCGCGACCTCCGCCAGGGCGGCGTGGGCCGACGCGCCGAGCCGCAGCGGGACGTCTCCGCCACGGAAGGAGGCGACCGCCGGGCGGGGCCGGTCGGCCGGGAGCGTCACCTCCTCGGACAGTCCGGCCAGCGCCTGCCGCCAGTAGCCGAGCTGGTCGCTGATCAGGCTGTCGGGGTCGCTCAGGTCACCGAGGACTTCTCGCTGCCACAGCGCGTAGTCCGCGTACTGCACCGGCAGCGGCGTCCAGTCCGGCTCGGCGCCGGACTGCCGTGCGATATAGGCCTGCTGGAGGTCCCGTTGCAGGACGCCCATCGACCAGCCGTCCACGGCGATGTGGTGGGCCACGATGGCAAGGACGTGTTCGGTCGGGGAGACCGTCAGCAGCTCGGTGCGCCACGGGAGGTCATGGGTCAGGTCGAAGCCCTTGCGGGCCCCTTCCGCGAGGGCCGCGGGCAGTTCCTCGGCCGTGACGTTCCGCAGGGTGAGGGCGGGGCCCGCCGCGCGGATCTCCTGCCGGGGGATCCCGTCGACCGCCGGGAAGACGGTGCGCAGCGTCTCATGCCGGTCGGCCACGTCGTGCAGCGCCGCCTCGAGGGCTGGCACGTCCAGTTCGCCGTCCAGGCCCAGCGCCAGCGGCACGTTGTAGCCGGCGCCGGCCCCGGCCTCCTCCAGCCGGTTCAGGACCCACATGCGCTGCTGCCCGAAGGACAGCGGCAGCACCTCGGGACGCTCCCGCACGGCCAGCCGGGCCCGTGCGTCGCCCTGCCCGCTCTCGATCAGCCGGGCCAGACCGGCGACGGTCGGGGCGGCGAACACATCCCGGATGGTGAGTTCGGCGTCGAGGGTGGTGCGGATGCGGGCGATGAGACGCATGGCCAGCAGCGAGTCGCCGCTCAGGTCGAAGAACGAGCCATCCGCGCTCACCTGCTCCAGCCCCAGCACCTCGGCGAACAGCCCGCACAAAGCCTCCTCCACCGCAGTGGCCGGGGCCCGGCCCCCCGCCTCGAACTCCGGCGCGGGCAAAGCGGCACGATCCAGCTTGCCGTTCACCGTCACCGGCAGCGTGACCAGCGGAAGAATCGCGGACGGAACCATATAGTCCGGCAGCTTGCCCGCCACGTACTCCCTCAGCGCCTCCGCGTCCACGCCTTCCTGAGCCCCAACGACATACGCCACCAGCCGCTTCACCCCCGGCTGGTCCTCGCGCACGACCACCGCGACCTGACCGACGCTCTCATGCGCCGCCAGCACCGCCTCCACCTCACCCGGCTCGATCCGGAAACCACGGATCTTCACCTGATCATCCGCACGCCCCGCGAACACCAACTGACCCTCGCCTGTCCAGCGGGCCAGGTCACCCGTGCGATACATCCGCTCACCCACACCACCGAACGGCACCGCCACAAACCGCTCCGCCGTCAGCCCCGCCCTGCCGTCATACCCCCGCGCCAACCCCGCACCCGCCACATACAACTCACC
>NZ_JBEXHC010000031.1:0-64359 GCF_040607655.1 Streptomyces sp. NPDC005266 | reverse complement strand
AACGCGGGCAACCAGTGCATCCAAAACCGTTCGGGATGCGCGCAGTGCCTGGCAGTGGGTCCAAGACTCACTCCTGCTCACTGATTAGGAACGGTTTCGCTGTCCCCGGGCGGCTGACACAACCATGCGACCGTCTCATGGGTCTGTGTGAGTGCTCGCCCGAAGAATGCGCGCACAAGCACATACAGGGGGAATTCTCATGCTTCATGCTCTTCGCCACTCCGCGACCGCCATCGGCGGCTGCGCGGCCGCGCTCGGCCTCGGGCTCGTCCTCGCCGCCGGAGCTCCCGCCTCCGCCACCGACCGGACCGATCCGAACGGCCGCTACACCGCCGAGGAGATCCACCACTTCCTGGAGGGCTTCTACGGCAACCACGGCCCGCGCCCCTGGGAGCGGGAGCACCTCGTCTCCGACGGCCTGAAGGAGCGGGCCGCCCAGACGCCCGACTACGACCTGCTGCTGTGCGCGCAGAACACCCCGCGCGACGTCGAGGTCGGCGAGGTGACCACGGCCCAGTCGGCGGGGGTCGGCTGGGCGACCATCACCACCACCTGGGGCAAGAGGGCCCAGACCGCGTCCTTCACCGCCTATGTCGACCTCGACGGCAGCCAGCCGCTCAAGCTGCTCGACGTGTACTGCGGGACCGACGGTTGATCCGCCGGCGGGCGAGGGGAGCCGGCCGGGGACGGCTGGTTCCTCGCCTGCCGATCAAGGCCGTAGTCTCCCCCGTATGACCTGGTCGCACGCGCTGAAGGAGACCACTCGCACCGGGCTGACGATCGAGCGCACCCGGCTGGATCCGCTCGTCGCAATCCGCGGCGCGTGCGGTGTGGCGATCGTCGTCGGGCTGACCCTGTGGCTGGGGTCGCCGACGCTCGCCGTCTCCTCCGCCTTCGGCGCGTTCTCCGCCGGGATCGCCACCTTCCAGCGCAGCTGGCGGCCGCGCCCCTCCTTGGCGCTGGCCGCCGCCGCGCTGCTCGCGGTCTCCACGTTCCTCGGCTATCTGGCCGGCACCCATACCGCCACCTTCCTCCTGATGCTGGCGGTATGGACCCTGCTGACGGGCATGTCGTGGGCGATCGGCCCGGTCTCCGGCCTGGTCTCGACCCAGATGGTCGCGGTGATGCTGGTCACGGTCACCTTGCCGACCTCGGTGTTCGGCGCTCTGCAGCACGCCGCGCTCATCGGGCTCGGCGGGGTGGTGCAGGCCGCGCTCATCGTGCTCTTCCCGGTACGGCCGTGGGGCGCCCAGCGCGACGCCCTCGCCGACGCGCTCGCCGCCGTGGCCGACTACGCGCGCAGGCTGCGCCACGACCCCGTCGCGCCCTTCGACCCGACCCCGCTGATGGACGCCCGCAGTGCCGCCGCACTGACGCCCCGCCAGGCCCGGAACCGCCCCCGCCAGCTGCGTGGATACCGGCTGCTGGCCGAGCGGATCCGGCCGGTGCTCGCCTCGCTCGCCGACCCCGTGATCGGCGCCGCCCCCGAGGGGCCGGAGCGCGACCGGACCCGTGAGCTGCTCGGCGCGACGGCCACCGTGCTGGACGCGGTGGCCCATGCGATTCGCCGGGGCAAGCCGGTACGGCTGCCGCCCGAGGCGATGGCGGTGCTGGAGGTGCCGCCGACCGGGCCGATGCTGGACGGCGCGGCCCGCCGCGCCGCGCTGCGGCTGATGGCGCTCGTCTCCGACGTCGTCGAGTCCTCGGACGAACCGGTGGAGGCCGTGACGGCCGAGGGCGGCAAGCCCCACCGCTATCGGCCGCGCCCCACCATCGTGGGGATGATGCGCGGGGCGCTGCGCGCCGTGCATCGCGAGATGCGCTGGTCCTCACGGGTGCTGCGGCACGCGGTGCGCCTCAGCGTGGTCGCCACCAGCGGCTATCTGCTGAGCACCGCGCTGCCGTTCGGCCATGGCTACTGGGCGCCGCTGACCTCCGTGATGGTCCTGCGGCCCGACTTCGGCCAGACTTTCTCGCGCGGTGTCGCCCGCTTCCTCGGGACGCTCGCGGGCGTTCTGATCGGCGGCACCGTCACGACGCTGGCCCATCCCGGCCCGTATGTGAGCGCCGCCCTGGCCGTGGGGTGCGCGGCCATCATGTATCTGCTGATGCGCACCGGCTTCGTCGTGGCCTCCGCGTGCGTGACCGCGTATGTCGTCTTCCTGCTGGACATCGCGGGCGAGGAGGTCGGGCAGACCGTGCAGGCACGGGTGGCGCTGACCCTGCTGGGCGGGGTGCTGGCGATGGCCGCGTACGTGGTCTTCCCGGCCTGGGAGACACCGCTGCTGCGCGACCGGCTGGCCGACTGGCTGGCCGCCAACGGCCGTTACGCCACCGCCGTCTTCGACGCCTACGCCCGCCCCGCCGAACGCCGCCCCCGCCAGGTGCGGGAGGCGCTGCTGGACGCGCGGGCGGCGCGGGCCGACTACGAGCAGCTGGAGTTGCGGGCCCAGCGGGAGCCGGTCCGCCACCGCGGGCTGTCCCGCCGTGCGGCGCGGGCCGCGCAGACGGCGCTGTCCACGACGGGGCGGGTCACCATGCTGCTTGAGGCGCATCTGCCGGACCGCGACGCGCCCCCGTCCAAGGAGGCCAGGGACTTCGCCGCGGCCCTGCGGGCCACGGTGCCGAAGGCGGCCGAGGCGGTACGGGAGCGGCAGTCACTGGACTGGGCCCCCGTGCAGGAGGCGCTGGAGCGCTGGCAGGAACGGGCCGGGGACCGGCCCTGGGTGGGGGTGCGCAGCGCCGAGATGCTGATGGAGTCCCTCGAGGACCTGGCCGAGGCGCTGGCGCGGACCAGGAAACCCCGCTGAGGGAACCAGAAAACCCGTTGAGGGTTGAGGAGAGAGCGCCCGTCCCCCTTATAACGTGGGGTTCACGCAGTTCAGTCCAGGGAAACACTGAGGGGGGATCATCACCATGCCCGAACTCCGGCCGCCGCGCCATCGAGTCGACCCACGGGCCCGCCGCTGGTGGACCGTTCAGGCGATGGTCGTCTTCAGCGGCCCGGCGCTGCTGATCGCCATCGCCCTGCTCGTCCTCTCACTGCTCTTCTTCCCCGGCGCCCTGCCCTGGCTGGGACCGCTGCTGCTGGTCACCCTGGTGCTGCCCGCCCTCGGCTATCTGTGGTGCATGCCGCGGTGGCGCTATGCGGTGCACGCCTGGGAGCTGGGGGAGCGGGCGGTCTACGCGGCGGGCGGCTGGTTCTGGCGTACGCGGCGCATCGCCCCGCTCTCCCGCGTGCAGACCGTGGACACCGCACGCGGCCCGATACAACGGGCCTTCGGGCTCGCCACCGTCACCGTCACCACCGCCTCCACGGCGGGCGACATCCGTATCGCCGGACTGTCGGACGCCGACGCGGAGGAGCTCTCGCGGCGCATCGGCGAGGCGGCGCAGCTGGTCCCCGGTGATGCCGCATGACCGCCCCCGAGCCCGTACGGCCCGTACGGCCTGAGTCCGGGCCTGAGTCCGGGCCTGAGCCCGGGCCCGCGCCGGACGACGGCTGGCGCTCCCTCGACCCTCGCACCCTCGCCGTCCACTGCAGCTGGATGGCGGCCCCGCTCGGCTCCCTCGCGCTCACCGCCCTGGCCACCCACGGCCGGCTCGACGCCCGCGCCTGGATCACCCTGGCCGTCGTCGGCGTCACCTTCGCCGTCATCACCGCCACCGGCCTGCTGCGCTGGTGGCGCACCCGCTACCGGGTCACCGCCGACTCCTTCGAGCTGCGCACCGGGTTGTTCACCCGCCGGCTGCGCGCCATCCCGCTGCACCGCATCCGCACCGTCGATCTGACCGCCCACCCCGTCCAGCGGCTCTTCGGTCTGACCGTGCTGCGCGCGGGCGCCACCACCGCCGCCGGCTCCGGCGGCGACCGCAGCGGACTCACCCTCGAAGCCCTCACCCGCCCCGACGCAGAGCGGCTGCGCGCCGAACTGCTCGCCCGCGCCGGGGGTGGCGACACCGCCGGCGAACCGGTCCTGGCCACCGCCGACCCCCGCTGGCTGCGCTACGCCCCGCTCACCTTCTGGATCTTCGGCGGTGTCTTCGCCGTCCTCGGCACCGTCTGGCGGGTGCTGAGCGACCTGGGCATCGAGCCCTGGCGGATCGGCTTCGTCCGCCGGGCGTTCCAGGAGTTCGGCAGCAGCGTGCTGTGGCTCACCATTCCGCTCGCCCTGCTCGGGATCGCCGCCGTCGGCAGCGCCGGGGCGGTCGTGCTCTACGCCGAGAACTGGTGGAAGTACCGCCTGGAATGGTCGGACGCGACCACCCTGCGGATCCGCCGCGGACTGCTCACCACCCGCTCGGTCTCCTTCGAACGCTCCCGGCTGCGCGGCGCCGTCCTGCGGGAGCCGCTGCTGCTGCGGATGGGCGGTGGCGCGAGCGTACGCGCCGTCGCGGGCGGCCTCGGCAACCGCGAGGAGAACTGCAAGCGCGGTGGACTCCTCCCGCCCGCTCCCCGGGCCGAGGCCCTGCGGGTGACGGCGGGGGTGCTCGCCGCGCCCGGCGAACCGGCGGAAACGCCCTTCGAACACCCCGCGTGGGCCGGGCACCCCCGCGCAGCCCTCCGCCGTCGCGTCACCCGCGGCATGCTGTGGGCCGTGCTGCCGGGCGCCGTCGTCCCCGCCGTGCTCGGGGCGCTGCTGACGCCCGTCCTGCTGTACTGCGCGGTGGGGTACGTCCTGTTCGCGACCCCCGTCGTCCTGCTCCTCGCCCGCGACGCGTACCGCGCGCTCGGCCACGGCGTGACCGGCCGCCATCTCCTGATCCGCTCCGGCACCTTCAGCCGGGACACCGTCGCCCTGGAGCGGGACGCCGTCCTCGCCTGGAGCTTCACCGACAACCCGCTGTCCCGGCGGGCGGGCGTCAGCACGGTGACGGCGGCGGTCGCCGCGGGCCACGAGGGCTACCGCATCCGCGACATGGCGGCCGAGGAGGCTGTTCCCTTCGCGTCGGAGGCGGCCCCGGGGATCATGGACGAATTCCTGACGGACGGGTCGGCCGGCGCACCGCTCACTCGCCCATCCGGCCCCCGCCCTTGACGCTCGCCCGCAGGAACTCGCGGTTCATCATCGAAATGGACTGCAGCGGGATCCCCTTCGGGCAGGCCACCGCGCATTCCCCGGTGTTCGTACAGCCGCCGAAGCCCTCGGCGTCCATCGCGCCGACCATGTCCAGGACCCGGGACTCGCGCTCGGGCCGCCCCTGCGGCAGCACGTTCAGATGGACCACCTTCGCCGAGGTGAACAGCATCGCCGAGCCATTGGGGCAGGCCGCCACGCAGGCTCCGCAGCCGATGCACTCGGCGTGCTCGAAGGCGGTGTCGGCGACCGGCTTGGGCACTGGGGTGGCGTGTGCCTCCGGGGCGCTGCCGGTCGGCGCGGAGATGTAGCCGCCCGACCCGATGATCCGGTCGAACGCCGAGCGGTCCACCACCAGATCCTTGACGACGGGGAAGGCGGCGGCCCGCCACGGCTCTACGTCGATCGTGTCGCCGTCCGAGAAGTGCCGCATATGGAGCTGACAGGTCGTGGTCCGTTCGGGGCCGTGCGCCTGTCCGTTGATCACCATGCCGCACGCACCGCAGATGCCCTCGCGACAGTCGTGGTCGAAGGCGACCGGCTCCTCGCCGCGCAGGATCAGCTCCTCGTTGAGCGTGTCGAGCATCTCCAGGAAGGACATCTCGGGCGAGATGCCGTCGACCTCGTAGGTGGTCAGGGCGCCCGGCTCCGCGGGGCCGCGCTGGCGCCAGATCCGCAGGGTGAGCCTCATGCGTAACTCCGCTGGGTGGGGTGGACGTACTCGAAGACCAGGTCTTCGCGGTGCAGGACGGGCGCGCTGCCGGTGCCCTTGAACTCCCAGGCCGCGGCATACGAGAAGCCCTCGTCATCGCGGGCCGCCTCGCCGTCGGGGGTCTGGCTCTCCTCGCGGAAGTGGCCGCCGCAGGACTCGGCGCGGTGGAGCGCGTCCAGGCACATCAGCTCGGCGAGCTCCAGATAGTCGACGACGCGATGGGCCTTCTCCAGCGACTGGTTGAGTTCCTCGCCGGTGCCAGGCACCTTGATCCGGCGCCAGAACTCCTCGCGCAGCGACGGGATGCGCTCCAGCGCCTTGTGCAGGCCCTCGGAGGTGCGGGCCATGCCGCACTGGTCCCACAGCAGCTCGCCGAGTTCACGGTGGAAGGAGTCGGGGGTGCGGTCACCGTCGTTCTCCAGCAGCCGGCGCAGCCGGTCGGTCACGTCGGTGACCGCCTCGGTGACCGCGGGGTGGCCGGGGTCGACCTCGTCGTGCGGATGGTGGGCGAGGTAGTCGTTGATGGTGGAGGGGAGGACGAAATAGCCGTCGGCCAGGCCCTGCATCAGGGCGGAGGCGCCGAGCCGGTTGGCGCCGTGGTCCGAGAAGTTGGCCTCGCCTATCGCGAACAGGCCGGGCACGCTGGTCTGCAGGTCGTAGTCGACCCACAGCCCGCCCATCGTGTAGTGGATGGCGGGGTAGATGCGCATCGGCACCCGGTACGGATCCTCGGCGGTGATCCGCTCGTACATCTCGAAGAGATTGCCGTACTTCTCCTCGACCGCCTTGCGGCCCATCCGGGCGATGGCGTCGGCGAAGTCCAGGTAGACGCCCTGCCCGCCGGGGCCGACCCCGCGCCCCTCGTCGCAGACGTTCTTCGCGGCGCGCGAGGCGATGTCGCGCGGCACCAGATTGCCGAAGGACGGATAGATCCGCTCCAGGTAGTAGTCGCGCTCGTCCTCGGGGATCTCGGCGGGCGGGCGGGTGTCGCCCTTCGTCTTCGGTACCCAGATGCGGCCGTCGTTGCGCAGCGACTCGCTCATCAGGGTCAGCTTGGACTGATGGTCGCCGGAGCGCGGGACGCAGGTGGGGTGGATCTGCGTGAAGCAGGGGTTGGCGAAGTAGGCGCCGCGCCGGTGGGCCCGCCAGATCGCGGTGGCGTTGGAGTTCTTGGCGTTCGTCGAGAGGTGGAAGACATTGCCGTAGCCGCCCGAGGCGAGGACCACGGCGTCGGCGAAGTACGTGGATACGGCGCCGGTGATCAGATCGCGGGCCACGATGCCGCGCGCCCGCCCGTCGATGACGATCAGGTCGAGCATCTCGGTGCGCGCGTGCATCTCGACATTGCCCGCGGCGATCTGGCGGCTGAGGGCCTGATACGCGCCGAGCAGCAGCTGCTGGCCGGTCTGGCCGCGGGCGTAGAAGGTGCGGGATACCTGGACACCGCCGAACGAGCGGGTGTCCAGCAGCCCCCCGTATTCACGGGCGAACGGCACGCCCTGCGCCACACACTGGTCGATGATCTCCACCGAGATCCGGGCGAGCCGGTGGACATTGGACTCGCGGGCGCGGAAGTCGCCGCCCTTGACGGTGTCGTAGAAGAGGCGGCGGATGGAGTCGCCGTCGTTGCGGTAGTTCTTGGCGGCGTTGATCCCGCCCTGGGCGGCGATCGAATGCGCCCGGCGCGGGGAGTCCTGGTAGCAGAACTGCACCACGTGGTAGCCCTGCTCGGCGAGCGTAGCCCCGGCGGCGCCGCCCGCCAGGCCCGTACCGACGACGATGACGGTGTACTTGCGGCGGTTGGCCGGGTTGACCAGCTTCGCCTCGAAGCGGCGGCGGTCCCAGCGCTCCTCGATGGGGCCGTCCGGGGCCTTGGTGTCGGCGATCGGCTCACCGGTGAGGTAGTCGGTGTACGCGCTCATATCAGCTCACAACTCCGCTCGTCACGCCGATGGGTACGGCGATGAAGCCGCAGGTCAGGACGGCGGCCAGGCCGTTCGCGGCGACCTTGAGGGCCTTGTCGCGGCCTGGGCGGCCCGCGCCGAGGGTCTGGGCGGCGCTCCAGAAGCCATGCCGGACATGCAGGCCGAGGGCGAGCATCGCCACGATGTAGACGGTGTTGCCGTACCAGGTGGAGAAGGTCGCGATCACGTTGTCGTACGGATCGCCGGGCTCGGCGCGCTCGTTCACCGTGAGCGTCGTGAGGTCGAGGATGTGCCAGACGATGAACAGCCCGAGGATCACCCCGCCCCAGCGCATGGTGCGGGTCGCGTAGCTCGCCCGCCGGCGCTGATGGGCGTAGCCGCGCGGGCGGGCGGCCAGATCCCGCCGGCTGAGCTGGTACGCGGCCACACCGTGCAGCACGACCGAGGCCAGCAGCGCGAGCCGGGCCAGCCACAGGAACCCCTCGCGCGGAAGGAACGGCTCGCCGAGGGTCCGCAGCCAGTGGGCGTAGCCATTGAGGTCGTCGGGCCCGAAGAAGATCTTCAGGTTGGCGTACATGTGCGCCACCAGGTAGGTCAGCATGATCAGCCCGGTGACGGCCATGACCGCCTTCTTGCCGATGGTCGACCGCCACACCGCGCCGATGAGGGACGGCTTCCGCGGCGGCTTCCCCGGCTGCTTCCGCTTCCGGCCGGGCCGGTGGTGGTCCGTGCCCATGTCCGTCCGTGTCGCCATTGTCATGGCAAGGACGCTAGGCAGCGCTGGGGCGATACGTCCAAGACATGCTCTCGCTTGATTCCATAGCCTCTGCCTATCATCGCTGTGTGCAGTTGCAGCAGCTCCGTTATTTCGCCACCGTCGCGGACACCCGGCACTTCACCCGCGCCGCCGAGCTGCTGCATGTCGCCCAGCCCTCGCTGTCCCAGCAGATCAGGGCGCTGGAGCGGGAGCTGGGCGCCGATCTCTTCCACCGGGCGCGCGGCAATATCGCGCTCACCGACGCCGGGGAGGCGCTCCTTCCGCTGGCCCGGCAGATCCTCGCCGACACCGAGACCGCGCACCGGGAGGTCCAGGAGGTCGCCCAGCTACGGCGTGGCCGGGTGCGGCTGGGCGCCACGCCGAGCCTGTGCGCCAGCTTCGTCCCCGATGTGCTGCGCCGCTTCCATGACGCGTTCCCGGGCATCGAGCTGATCGTGCACGAGGGCGGCTCAAAGGACCTCGTACGCACGCTGGCCGCCGGGGAGCTGGACCTCGCGTTGATCATCACGCCGTTGCCCGGCCAGGCCCCGGCACTGGCCGCCACCGAGCTGCTGCGCGAGGAGCTGGTGGTGGCCTCCTCACCCGCGTCCCCACCGCCCACCCGGCGCCGCCGGATCCGGGTCGAGGATCTGCGGGACCGGCCGATGGTCATGTTTCGGCGCGGCTATGACCTGCGGGAATTCACCACGGCGGCCTGCAGGGCGGCCGGGTTCGAGCCGACCTTCACGGTCGAGGGCGGCGAGATGGACGCGGTGCTGGGCTTCGTCAGGGCTGGGCTCGGCGTCGCCGTGCTGCCGGGGATGGTGGCGGCCCGGTCCGGGCTGCGGATCACGCCCTTCGCGGGCCATGAGATGCGGCGCACCATCGCGGTCGCCCACCGCAAGGACGTCGCCCCGCCCCGCGCCGCGCGCGAGCTGCGCCGGGTGCTGCTGGAGCATCTGCGGTCGGCGGCGGCGGGGGAGTTCGGACTGCCGCCGAGCACGCGGCTGCTGTCGCAGGAGGACACGGACTGAGGGGACGCGCACCGAGGGGGCTTGCCGGGGCGGCCCGCCGGGGTGGCTTGATGGGCCCCGGGTCATCCCCAGAGCGCCTGGGCCAGCGCCGTGCCGGCGAAGGCGGCGCCGACACCGGTGGCCATACTCGCCACCACATTCGCGACAGCGAACAGCCGGGCGCCCTCCTCGGCCAGCCGCAGCGTCTCGTACGAGAAGGTCGAGTACGTCGTCAGCGCCCCGCACAGCCCGGTCCCCAGCAGCAGTTGCACGTGTGAGGAGGCGGCCCCCCCGGCCGCCGCGCCGGTCAGCAGCCCCAGTACCAGACAGCCGGTCACATTCACCACGAAGGTGCCCCACGGGAACATCGAGTCATGCCTGGCCTGCACCGCGCGGTCGGTCAGATAGCGCAGCGGGGCGCCGGCCATGCCGCCCACGATCACCAGCAGCCAGTTCATCGGGCCCGGCCCGGATGGTGGATGATCTCGACCGGGTCGACCACCACCAGACCGCCGTCTCCCACGATCTCCTCCAGTTCGGGCAGGAAGGACCGCACCCGCTCCTCCGTATCAATGATCACAATGGCAATGGGCAAATCCTCGCTGAGCGACAGCAGCCGCGAGGTGTGGATCAGAGCGGTGGAGCCATAGCCCTCGACACCGCGGAACACGCTCGCTCCCGCGAGCCCCGCCCGATGGGCGCGGTGCACGATCTCGGCGAACAGCGGTTTGCGATGCCAGGTGTCGCTCTCGCCGACGAACACGGTCAGCCGCAGCGCGGCCTCGCCGCTCACCGGGCGCCCCCGCCATGCCGGCCGTACCTGTCGTACGCGCCGATCGCGCGCCGCGTCGCCGCCACCGCGGCCCCTACCGCCGCGAGCGCGGCCAGCAATGTCCCGGCCAGATAGGCCAGACCTGTCGAGGCGTGGCCCTCGTCCACCAGGCGCGTGAAGTCCACGGCATACGTCGAGAAGGTGGTGAACCCGCCCAGCACACCGGTGCCGAAGAACGGCCGGACCAGCCGGTGCGCCGCCCACACCTCGCTCATCAGCGCCAGGAAGACGCCGATGAGCGCACAGCCGACGGTGTTGACGAGCAAGGTCGTCCAGGGGAAGGCACCCGCCGGGGTCGGCCACAGCAGCGACGCGCCGTAGCGGGCGGCCGCCCCGATCCCGCCGCCGACCGCCACCACGCCCACCACCGGGCCCTGCCCGTGCCAGGCGCCGGGCCGGGCAGGCGTGGACGGGCCGATGTCGGGGTCGATGGGCTCGTCCACCGCCTTCGACCGTGAGCTGTCCATGAGGCTCAGGCTACGTGGCGCTGATCCGGCCGGTACGGTCCAGGCGACCGGACCGCCGTGGGGACGGCGCCGTGGAGACATCGCCCCGGGGTTACGTTGCTGTGGGGGGCGGCGGCGCCTTCTGACGCGGGCCCCGCCCGGGGGCTGCGTCGCTGTGGGGGCGTCGGCGAACGTTTTGATCATCGCGCGGAGCAGATCGGGACTCGCCGGAGCGAGATTGTCCTCGGTCAGGGCGTGCAGAGGCACACTGTCAGGTGCGGTCATCGTGCTGGTCTCCTTCAAGATCTTGGTCGTTCTCGAAGGATCAGCCGGTGGCCGTCTGTCTAGTCCGGGCCCTCACCCCGACGCCGAGGAAAACCCCCGGATCAGGCGGAACCCGGTACGCCACTTCCAAGGACGCAACCCGGCGCCTTCTGACGCGGGCCGCGCCCCGGGGCTGCGTTGCTGTGGGGGCGGAGCCGCCTTCTGACGCGGGCCGCGCCCGGGGCTGCGTCGCTGTGGGGACGGCGCCGCCTCCTGACGCGGGCCCCGCCCCGGGGCTACGTTGTCCGGGTGACGGCTGCGAACGCTGACCTTCCCCCGACGATGCGGGCCTGGGTGGTCCGTACGCCAGGCCGGATCGACCAGGTGGAGCTCCCGGTACCCCGGCCGGCGGCGGACGAGCTGCTGGTCCGGGTCCGGGCCTGCGGGGTGTGCCGTACCGATCTGCACGTCCGCGACGGCGATCTGCCCCCGCACCGCACCCCCGTCGTCCCCGGCCACGAGGTCGTCGGCGAGGTGGTCGCGGCGGGCCCCGAGGCGCAGGTCCCCGCGCCCGGCACCCGGGTGGGCGTCCCCTGGCTGCGGCGCACCTGCGGCCGCTGTAAGTACTGCCGCCGCGGCCGGGAAAACCTGTGCCCGTCGTCCGAGTACACCGGCTGGGACGCGGACGGCGGCTACGCCGAGTACGTCACCGTACCGGCGGCCTACGCCTACGAACTACCCACCGGATACGCCGACGAGGAGCTCGCCCCGCTGCTGTGCGCCGGGATCATCGGCTATCGCGCCCTGCGCCGCGCCGGCCTCCCGCCCGGCGGCCGGCTCGGCATCTACGGCTTCGGCGGCTCCGCGCACCTCACCGCACAGGTCGCCCTCGCCCAGGGCGCCGTCGTCCACGTCCTGACCCGCTCGTCCGCCGCCCGCCGGCTGGCCCTCGACCTCGGCGCCGCCTCCGCGGGCGACTCCTACGACCGCCCGCCCGAGCCCCTCGACGCCGCCATCCTCTTCGCCCCCGTGGGCGAGCTGGTGCCGGTCGCCCTGGAGGCGCTCGACGCCGGCGGCACGCTGAGCATCGCCGGAATCTATCTCTCCGACATCCCGGCCCTGCACTACGAACGCCATCTCTTCCGCGAGCGCACCGTGCGCAGCGTCACCGCCAACACCCGCGACGACGGCCGGGAGTTCCTGGCCACGGCCGCCACCCACCGTATCCGCGCCACGGTGACCCCGTACCCCTTCGACCGCGCGGACGCGGCGCTGGACGACCTCGCGGCGGACCGGGTGAACGGAGTCGCGGTGCTGACGATGGAGCGGTAGCGGCGCCACATCGTCAGCACCCCGGAGCCGCGTCGCCATGGGCTGACCCGGGATGGGGACACATAGCGTTCGATCGGCTGCACAACTTCCGTGACCTGGGCGGATACCCGACCGGCGACGGCCGAACGATGCGGTGGGCGCGGCTGTTCCGGTCCGACTCGCTGGGCGGACATCGAGACGGGGTGATATCTCGCCGACCGGTATCTGGAGATCGACCACGACGGCGTCAAGGAGCTGCGCCGCGCCCTTGAGGTGATCGCCGCCGCCGGGAGCGGCCCGGTGGTCTTCCACCACCGAGCTCCTGGGCGTTGACGACGCGCAGGTCAAGACGTTGCGCACAAACCTGCTGGAGCGGTAGTCGGAGTCGCAACGTCAGGAATTCGACCAGGAGCGTTCGCAGAGCACCAGCCGATAGCCGTTCGGCTCCTCGACCGTGACACCCCATTCGTTCCAGTAGGGGTTGGGGGAGGGGACCCGCGTGCCGCCGCGATCCCGCTCCCCGGGCCGCTCGCCGCCCTCGGCACGGTACGCTCCGCCGCCGCGAGGTCGCGCGAGGGGCGGGCGATCCGGACATGGCTCTGGCCGTTGGCGGGCAAGGGCTTCCCCTTCAGCGTGGTGGACGCCGTGGTGGACGCTCAGGGCCGAGGGCCGCGCGGGGTGATGCGGCGATAGCCGGCACGGGCGTTGACGATGCGGGCGAGCGCGGTTCCGGCGACGGCGGCGGCGAACAGACAGGCCAGCCAGCCCGGGTCCCGCTCGCCCGCCCAGCTGAGCCGGCCGGCCGGCGGGATGGCGAAGCCGTTGAGGAACAGCCAGCACAGGCCGGCGGTGCCGGGGGCCGCGACGAACCGCGCGCACAGCCCCAGCAGAGCGGCCAGCAGCGACAGCGCGACCAGGGCGAACACCGGCCGGCCGTGGCCGCCGAGGAAGTTGACGGCCGCCACCAGCAATAGGGCGCCGGTGAAGGCCCCGACCCAGATGACGGGGGTGGCGACGGGCTCGGGTACGGGCCTCAGACCAGTGCTGAGCTGCCTCCACTCGATCATGGTCACCGTCCTCCTCGAATCTCGACGCCACCCCGTTTTGCTGAGCTCGATGAGCTGGATGAGGTCGGCATCGTTTCACCGGGCCCCAGGCCACCGGCCCTCATTACCGATTCTTCGCCATTGGCCAGGGTGCCATGAGGTTCGTCGAAGGTGTCGCCGATCTCGTCGACGCTCTCGGCCGCGACGATGCCGCCTGCGACGCCGAGGGCGGCACCGGCCGCGATACCTGCCACGACCGCGCCGGTGCCGGGGCCATCGCCGTGCCCGTGGGGCCCATGGGGACTCGTGCGAGCCGTGCGCGGCGTGGCGTTCGACCAGGCCTATCCGCCTCGCCTCGCCCGGACTACCCCACTTTCGGCCGATAACGGCACGGCGTGCGGGAAAGCGGAGAGGCGGGGCCGGGGCGCACCTCACCCCTGCCGCGCTCGCGCATGATCGAAACAGGAGGGCAGGGGGATGCCGATCGTCTGTTCCGCGACAGAAGGGGCGCCGACTGCGTCCTCGCGGGTCTCCGTCACGGCAGCGGACGACTGGGGAGGCCCGGCCGGACGGAAGCGGGTGCGACCGGCCCTCGGGGGGAGCGCCGAGGAACTCTTCCACGAGGTGGGGCTCCACCCGCCTGGAACGTGCGAGCGGCGTGATCCACCGCCCAGAGACCGAGCGGCAGAGCCACTACTTCCTCGCGCGCGTCGCGGACCAGTTCGACGCCGTCATCCATATAGACATATGGAGGAGACGCGAGCCGTCGAGCCCCTGGAGCGCGCCGCCCGCTGGTAGACGGGCGAGGCCCCGAGACCTACCCGTTCGCCGTCTGACCAGCGCCCGCACCTGGAAGACCCCCTCCGCTACGTGCGTAGAGGGAGGGTCAGTTGCGCCCCCGGCAGGACTCGAACCTGCGGCCAAGCGCTTAGAAGGCGCCTGCTCTATCCACTGAGCTACGGGGGCTCAGCTGCGAAAACGCACTCCTCCAGCACTGTCCCCCGGGGCGTGGGGGACACCTGGAGGTATGGCAGATCCCCAGTGACTGGGGGAGACGAGTGCTTCCGAAGGGTTCGTGCGTAGCCTCTCACACCATCTTCACAGTCGCGCGAATCCCTGCGTCAGACAACCCAGCGGCAGACCCCTTCATGGCGTCAGTTTGCTCTAAGTGGCTGGTCATGAGCGGTCGATCATGCATACGATCTATGTCAGCACGTGCCCGATCAGTCGCACTCCTGGGGCGGTCTCGCTCGATGAAGGCAAGCAACCAGACGGTAGCCAGGACACCGACGGTCGTGAACACGGGCCTGCGAGCACGCCGAACCACGGGGGTTACACCGAGCCGAGCGCTGGACTCGACACCACATGCCTCAATGTGCACTACGCCTTTGACGTGCACATATCCAATACTCTTGCGAAGTCAGAAAATCGGCCTCTAGGTAAGGGATAGCGTGGTCGCTCAGTCGAACAAGAGATTCGAGGACACCGAACTTGAACAGGCCCGGGTGGACAACGAGCGTGAACGTACCGCCCACGCTCTGACCCAGCTACTTCCTCCCACCGCACTGGAAAATATCCTGCGGCGCCTTGGTGATCTGGAAACTGTTCTGACTGACCAGCCGCCCCTCAGTGCGGCACTGAGGTTTCAAGACAGCGCACTGGAACGCACGAGGTCCCAGCAGCTCACCGCCGAGCACCTACTGGAGTTGGCCGCATCCGTAGCGTCCGACAAGGAAGAGAACTCAGCGCCAACGCCTGAACCTCTGTTCGAGCGTGCCATCTTCGTCTTCGGTTTGCGCCGGGGCGCGAACCATGCGATCTCCGAATGGCTGCGTGGCCATTTCGATGCTTCGGAGGTCCGGTACCTGAACAGCGCCGAGATATCCCTGATCGAGACAGAGGGAAACCTCCTGACGGTTGACCGCGACAAGTACGCGCGTATGGCCATCAACCCTCAGGAGCGCACACTGATAGTCGGTTACGAAAATCTCGATCCAGCGGTTTTTCCCTTCCGTCACAACGCCCATGTGGCGCGCCGCAGCGACGTCGTGGTCGTCCTTCGCGACTTCCCCAACACGGCAGCCTCCATCGCTCGGCAGGCACAGCAGGACCCGGCCTTCGCCTATCGCTACCGGATCCGTGAGTTTCTGGACCTGTGGAAGCGCTACGCCGGCTACCTCGGGGCCGACTCCTTCGGCTACACCTACATTTCCTTCAACGCCTGGTTCAGCGACGCAACCGAGCGGAAACGAATCTCCCACGCTCTTGGGCTGCAGCACTCAGACCATGGACTGAACTCAGTGAGTGCGTACGGGCAAGGAAGCTCGTTCGACGGCCAGGACCACGACGGTCGCGCACAGGACATGGCGGTCCTCAACCGATGGGACGCGATGCTCGAGGACCGTCTGTTCCAGTTTCTCCTGCTTGCCGATGAGGAAGCCTTGGAGGCCAACGAGCGGCTGTTCGGCGGCTTCCCTTACACCCGAGCTGATCTGCTGGCCCGCTGGCATGCCGGGGGCCCGGCCCAGTGAAGGTGCTCCATGTGATCAAGGAAGTGACCAGTGGTGGCGCCAGTAAAGGGCTGCTACGGATGTGCGTCGACGGCCCCGCCGAGGCGACTCCCACCGTCGCCTCACTGGTGCCGCCCCAGCCCGAACCCCGGGAGACATTCGAAAGAGCCGGAATCGATGTTGTCGCCGGGGTGGAAGCCGCGCGCACCGCTGCAGCCGCCGCTGACATCGTGCAAGTGGAATGGTGGAACAACCCGTACGTCAATGACTTCCTGGTCAACACCGACCTGCCGGCCTCCAGGATCCTCCTTCACTCCCGCGGCCACTTCGACGCACCCTGGATGTGCCCGAGCAGGGAGTTGCTCTCGCGTGTCGACGGTTGCACGGTCACGGTTCCGAGCGCGGCGGCGAATCCGCAATTCGAGAGGAATCGCCGGCATGCCGCACTCCCTCAGGCCCGCTGTGTCTTCTCCGAGGCCGGTCTTGGCGCAACGCCGGGCGGTGCTCCCCGTGTCCACAAAGGCCGCGGCGGCCGGATCACCATTGGCTATCTCGGCACGGTCGAGCCGATCAAGATGCATGCCGCGATGCTGGAGATCGCCGCGCAGGTCATCCACGCCGCACCCGAGGTCGACTTCGAGTTCGCCGGCGAGGGTCCACTGGACGACTACCGTGCCCAGGCCGATCGGCTCGGCCTGGGCCAACGTGTGCGCTTCCTGGGCTTCCAGCCCGACGCTGCCGCGTTTCTGAGTCGTCTGCACATCTTCTGCTATCCGCTCAACCCGTACACCTACGCGACCAGCGAGAAAGCCCTCCAAGAGGCGATGCTGACCGGGTTGCCCTGTGTGGCTTTCCCGGTGGGAGGAGTACGGGACCTGCTGACAACTGACAGCGCCCTGATTGTCCAAACACCGCAGCAGTGCGTCGATGCCTGCCTGGATTTGGTTCGGTCGCAGGAGCTGCGCAAAACCTATGGCGAGCGCGCGAAGCACCGAATAGATAACCTCATCGAGCGTCAGGAATGGCGAAGCGAACTCACTCGAGCGCGCGCTGAGGTGATGTCCCGGCCTGCGCGCCCCAGGGCCGGACTCCGAGTACGGCCAGAGGCCCTTTTCAATTTCTCCACGGATCGGCGTGCCTGCCCCACGGAGGAATTGGGTCTCGAACAACGCGAGGACTTCGCCCGCGTGGCCGCCTTCGTCACCGACGACTACGCGGCATGGCTAGGTTTCAAGGGTGAACATCCGTGCACCCATAACACAGAGAGGATCCCCTCGTGACCGAAACAGCTTCCGGCTACTACGGCATTGAGAGCGTCCAATACCCTCGGCTCAGCCTGGATGAATTTCTTGCCTGGGGGCCCGATGCCATCATCAGGGCCGACGTTCCTGCGGTCATCGACGTTCTCCCGCCGGCCGAGCCCGGTTTCTATCGAAGCGCCGTGATCGAGAAACTCGGCGATACCAGGGTTGCTCTGTTCACGAAAGATCGCAACAAGGAGAACGAGACGCGTGCCGAGATCACGAAGATCATTCTTCGTGATTATTTCGAGCGTGAACCTTACAAGTCGAATACGGACGGCAGGTATCGCGTCGTTTCGAACATCAAAAACCAGCCGGAAGCCATCAATGACCTGCTCGGGTTCGACACCGAGAGCATGTTCGATTACCAGGCCCCATTGAACTCGGCCAACATATGGGTGAGCTACGATGGACTTCGCGGACGCCCCCATTTCGACGAGTTCGAGAATTTCAATTTGCAGCTGGAGGGCCGCAAGCGCTTTGTTGTGATGCCCCCAGGGTTCAAGAACTACTACGTCCGGTCGGCTCTGCGCGGGTACGGTCACCATTCAAAGCCCACCAGGCTCGACAACATCGACCTCACGCGCTATCCGCGGCTGGTGGCCATGCTTGCGCAGCGTCGAGACATCGTTCTGGAGCCGGGGCAGATGCTGTACCTCCCCATGGGGTGGTGGCACCAAGTCGACGGACTTGACCGGGTCAACATCAACATAAACTTCTGGCTGCGCGACACAAAGATTTTGCGTCGTCCTCTCATCCTGGCCGACTCGCTCTACAAGCTTGCATTCCGCAAGCTGATGGGTTTCTACGACTACCAGCCGGAGAAGCAATCTGCGGGCGGTAAGAAGTGACCCGAACGGTATTGATCCAGCCTGCCAACAGATTTCGCAACAACGATAAATCGGTGGGAATTGGGAATTCCTTCTGGGATATGTCGGAGCGCAATGGCCTGGCTGGTATCGTTGCCGAACTCGACAACGGCATACTGCGCACGGACGCCGGTCACGAGTTCGTCAACTTCAGCTGTTGCTCCTACCTGGATCTGGACTCCCATCCCGAGGTGATCGAGGGCGCCGTCGCCGCTCTGCGCAAATACGGGGTGCTCGACCACTGCATTCCGCGCAGCCGGGTACAGATACCCGCTCTGCTGGAACTGGAGAGCGCGCTCGGTGAGCTGTTCTCAGCGGATGTCATCTCGGCCATCTCGGCCAGCGTCGCGAGTGCCGGGCTGCTGCCACTGATCGCTTCAGGTCACATCGGGGACGGCACTCGCCCCTTGATGATCTTCGACAAGAACTGTCACGTCTCCATGGCGCAGGCCAAGCCCATGTGCGCCGACGAGACGGAGGTCGTGACTTGTCGCCATCACGACCTGGACTTCATCGAGGACCGGTGCAAGGAGTATCCCCAAGTCTGGTACGTCTGCGACGGCAGTGACAGTCTGGGAGGTTATGCCCCCGTCCAGGAACTTGCCGCCTTGCAGGACAGATATGGTTTGCGGGTCTTCTATGACGACTCCCATTCCCTCTCTGCGTACGGGACGCGCGGCATCGGCTACGTCCGCTCGCACAGCCCTGCCCTGGACGACCGAACCATCGTGGTGGCCACGCTGAACAAGGCGTTTGGGACCAGTGGTGCGGCCGTCCTGCTCGATGGGCACTCCAAGGAGACGCTGCGCGTCATAGAACGGTTCGGTGGCGCGCTCAGCTACTCACAACCCCTGAACATCGCCGCGGTCGGCGCCGGGCTGGCGTCGGCCGCGATTCACCGCACGTCGGAACTCGGCGCGCTTCAGAAGCGGTTGCAGGAGAACATCGCTCTCTTCGATGCCCACATCGAGACCGAGCAGTCCGGCTCGACCTTCCCCATCAGGCTGGTCCCGATGGATGACGCGACGGTGATCGACGCCGGCCGTCGGGTCTTCGAGGCAGGGTTCTACGTGTCCCCGGTGTTCTTCCCGATCGTCGCACGCGGTACGGCGGGACTGCGCGTCATGATGCGAGCCGGTCAGACCGAAGACCACATCCGTCAACTGTGCTCGGTACTCGTGGAGGTGGGGGCTCGACCGGCACCCCCGGTTCAGACTGGGGCGGGCGAGTGACTACGACAGCGCGTCCCATTCCACGGAGCATCCTCTATACCCCCGCTTCCTCTCTGGAACGAGTGCTGACGGCGCGTTCACACGACGCGGACGTCCATCTGATCGACCTGGAGGACTCGGTGCCCGCCTCGGCGAAGCGGGACGCCCGGGAGATCTGCCGGGTGGCGCTGGAGAGGTCACCGAATCTCAGGAACGCGGCTGTCCGTATCAACCCGCTGAGTTCGATCGAGTCCGTGCACGACCTCGCGATGCTCACAGCCACTCCGGCGAAGCCCGGGTTCGTGTTCATGACGATGGTCAGATTCGCCGCCGAACCCAAACTCCTTCGGGACATGTTGGCCTCTGCTGACTGGCACCCCGAGATCTTTGTGACGGTCGAGACCGTCGAGGCGGTCGACGAGGTCGACGGGATCGCTGCGGAGAGCGACGGGCTGATCCTTGGTTCAGCCGACTTGGCAGCTACTTTGGGCATCGACATCAACTGGGCCGGACTGCTGGCCGCACGGCAGGCCATGGCACTTGCCTGTGCCCGCCACGAATCCGCGTGCATCGACACGGGGAACTTCCAGCTTGCGGATCCCTCGATATTGCGCGAGGAGATCGAACAGGCGCGTTCCCTCGGGTTCCACGGCAAAGGCACGGTTCATCCGAAGGAACTCGAAGCCATCAACCGGGGATTCAGGCCGAGCGATGCCGAGATCAAGGAAGCACGCCGGGTGATGGAAGCGGTGCATGCGGCAGGTGACGGCGTAACCCTGGTCGATGGGCGCATGGTTGGCCCGCCGTTCGTGCGGAAGGCCCGTATGACCCTGGCCCGAGGTGAGGCGTGGTCGGCGCGGTACGGAAAGGACAGCCCGGCTTCGCCGGGTCCGGCCACCGGTACTACTCAACACGCGACGACGGAGACCACATGACCCTGCGGCGCGTCGGCGACAACGAATACGTCGAGGAACACGGCGGCGACTACGAAGACTTCGACGTCGGCATGGTCATCAAGCACTGGCCGGGCCGGACGATCTCGGAGGCCGACAACACCTGGCTCACCCTGCTGCTCATGAACCAGCATCCGCTGCACTTCGACGAGAACTATGCGGCGGGGACGGGGTACAAACGGGTCCTGGTCAACAGCTCGATCACTCTGGCTCTGGTCGGCGGGATGACCGTACAGGCACTCTCGGCTCGCGCGGTAGCCAACTTGGGCTGGGATCGCGTACGCCTGGCCGACCCGGTGTTCGTCGGCGACACGCTGTACGCGACCAGCCGAATTCTGAGCAAGCGGTGGTCCAAGTCCCGTCCCGGACAAGGGATAGTGACGGTGGAGACCACCGGCACCAAATCGACCGGAGAGACGGTCATCGTGTTCGAGAGATCGTTCCTGGCCTGGTCGCGGGATGCGCGGCCGACCGGATGAACCGCTGATTCATCGGCCCCGTAACCGGCTGTGCTTCCTGCTACGGGGCCTCGCGGAGGGCGTCGTACACGGCTGCCGCGGCAGCCGTGTCCTCAAGGGACAGGCCCACGCTGCGAAAGATCGTGGTCTGGCCGGGGTTCGGCGCCGCCGCCCCGCTTTCGAGCAGGGCGCCCAGCTCATGGAGGTGGGCGCCGTCGATGAGGCCGTTGGCGAGTGCCGCCCGGACCTCTCCTGCTTCTTCCAGCGCGTCACCCTGCTGTTCGACCGCTACGAACGCTGTCGTCAACAGCTCCGGGGCAATCTCCACGGCGTCCTCGTGCGTGCCGCCAATGACGTTGAGATGAGCCCCGGACCGGACCCATTCGGCTTCGATCAGCGGTGTCTTGCTGTCGGTGGAGGTCGCCGTGCAGATGATCTCCGCATCGTGAACGGCCGTGCGGGCGTCATCGCACACCGTCACAGCGACATGGGGGCCCAGACGGGCTTGGATCCACTCGCCGAGCGCCTCCGCCCTTTCCCTGGTCCGGGAGTACAGCCGAACGGAGCGGATCGGGCGCACCACGGCCATGGTGCGCAGCAGTGCGCGGGCCTGTACCCCGGCTCCGACGACGGCCAGATCGCCGGCATCCGGCGACGCACACACCTGCGTCGCCAGGCCGGCGACGGCTCCCGTACGGACAGCAGTGAGCGCGGCACCATCCAGGAGTGCCGTCACTCGGCCTGTCTCCAGGTCGACCAGGGCAACGATGCCGTGGATCAGAGGCAGCCCACGGCTCGGATTGGCCGGTGTGAGGGTGGTGATCTTCAGTGCGGCGACACCGCGCTGTTCCCATGCCGCCGGGCTGACCAAGAGCTGGTTGGGCGGCTCCTGACCGGTCTGCAGCAGGGTGCGGGCGGCGGTCTGCGCCTGCCCGGCGCGGAGCGCCCGAAAGGCATGCCCCAACGCCTCGATGACGGGCGGGAGCAGGTCGTCGCGTTCCAACTCCGGCCCGTCGATGAGCCGTGGCGCCCATGCCGTACTCACACCGCGACCTCTCCACCGTCCACGGCGATGTCCCCGCCGGTCATCCACGCCGACTCGGCGGATGCGAGGAACACCGCCGCCCCGGCAAGATCCTCCGGACGGCCAGGCCGGCCCAGGGGAATGTCCTTTCCGCGTTCCTGCCAAAGGTCCGGGTCGTCGCGCCATTGCGCGGCGTTGGACTTGGTGGCGGTCAGCCCCGGTGAGATGGTGTTGACGCGGATACCGAAGGGGGCCAGCTCATAGGCCGCCCCGCGAGTCAGCATCGACACGCCGGCCTTGCTGCACTGGTAGTGGGCCATGGCGCTGATGGCACTGGTGGCGCTGAGTGAGCTGATGTTGATGATGCTTCCCGGAGTGCCGGCGGTGCGCAACCGCGCGCCCAACGCCTGGGTGGCGAAGAACGGGAAGCGCAGATTGACCGCCATGACGCGTTCGTACTCGTCCGGGGTCAGATCCAGGAATGCCGTCCTCGTGGCCGTGGCAGCGTTGTTCACCAGGACGTCGGGGAGCCCCAGGGCCTCCGACGCCGCGTCCATCAAGCGCGGCACGGCGTCCAGCTCGGCGGCGTCGAGCAGCATGTAGTCCGCCCGAACGCCGCGCGCACGCAGCTCGGCGAGGGTGGACCGGGCCGCGGCCTCGTCGTTCAACGCGGTGAAGAAGACGTCACAGCCCTCGCGGGCGAAGGCCATGGCGATGGCACGGCCAATGCCGTTGGCGCCACCGGTGACTATCGCCCGCTGCCCGGTCAGTCTGCCCATGGCGGGGGTTCCGTCTCCCATCAGATCTTGGGCGGGCATTCGACGTGGCAGAGGTCCAGGCCGTTCTCCAGCACCGTCTGCACCGATTTCGTGATCAGGAGCCGGAACTCGTTGGCCTGGTCGCCCTGCAGGACAGGCGCGCTGGCGTAGTAGGAGTTGTAGATGCCGGCGAGGTCGAGCAGGTGCCTGACCAGAACAGCGGGGTCGTCCTCGTCGGCCGCCTTGGCCACTTTCTCCGGGAACTCGAGGAGGCGGAGGATGAGCAACGACTCCTGCTCGTTGAGGTCGAAGGAAGTGATGTCGGCGGCTTGGGGCAGCGGCCGGTTGTACTTCCGCAGAATGGCCCTGGCCCGGCAGGCGGAGTAAACGGCGTAGGCGCCGCCCGCCTTTTCGAATTCAGTGATGACGGAGTTCAGATCGTCCTTGTCGATGTTGACCGATGTCTTCATGTCCTTCTTGAGGTCATTGAAGACCACCGAGCCGACCGCGAGCTGGTGGGCGGCCTGATCGATCTCTTCCTCGGTCATCCCGCCGCTCTCGGCGGTCTTGGCACGGAAGTACTCAACCGACCGGGCGAGCAGCTCGTTGACGCTGGCGACGGTGTCGCGGCTGGACAGCTTCTTCCCGGTCGCGGCGTCGACATAGAAACCGAAGTAGGTGTGCTTGAGGTTCAGCTCGCCTGGCTTGGCCAGCCCGAGCACCTCAGCGGCCTGGAACAGCCGGGAGAAGTGAATGCGCTGTTCCTGACCCACCACGTAGTTGATGTCGGTCGGCTCGAAGATTTCGCGCCGCAGCTTGATCGCCCCCACGTCACGGGTGGCGTAGATGCTCCGGCCGTCGGAACGGCGGACCACCAGCCGCTCGCCCCCGGGCAGCGGCACCACGATCGCGCCGAGGTCCTTCTCCAGCAGGGCCGTGGACTTGGCCTTCACTTCGGGGGTCATCTCCCCGTCCTCGACAGCGCGCTCGAGTTCGGCGACCTCTTCGTCCACCATCTCCTCGGTGAGCTGGTAGGCCCGGCCGCTGCGGGTGGCCTCGTCCACCTCCGCGTTTCCGGCGTCGAGGTAGAAGCTTTCCCCAATGGTGAAGTCGATGTTGATGCCGAGCGCCTCGTAGAAGGACCGGAAGTCGGCCAGACTCCAATCCACCATGCGCCGCCAGAGCTCGACCTCCTCCGGGTCACCCTCCTCCAGCCTGTGGAAGCGGGCGTCAGAGGCGGCGACGAACTCCTCGTAGGCCGTCCGCAGCGCGTGGGCCCCGGTCACTCCGGGGAAGTAGGTGGCGACAACCTCGCGATCGGAATCGGCGGCGTCCTCCAGGTCCGTTCCGGCGGCCACGGTCCGTTCCAGGCTGCGCCGGATGGAGTAGATCGCCAGCAGCCGGTCATTGTTGCTCATCTCCTCCGGGAAATGAGCCTCGAACCGGCGGTATCCCTCCAGCATGAAGCCGAATCCGCCGAAGTCGTTGATGTGGTTGACCCGGTAGACCAGTGCGCCGGAGGCTTCGTAGAGATTGCTGAGCACGTGGCCGATCATGGTCGAGCGGAGGTGACCCGCATGCAGCACTTTGGCAACGTTGGGTGATGAGTAATCCACGATCTGCGTACGGCTGGACCTGCTGTCGTTCTGGCCATACCGATCGCCCAGGGCAATGATCGACTGAACGCTGGACAGATACCAGTCGTCGGTCAGCCGGACGTTGACGTAGATGCCTTTGTGGCTCACGTCGGCTACGGCGTCGCTCAGCGCGGGGGAATTCAGGGCCTCGACGATCCATGGAATGTGCGAGGAGATGTATTCCTTGGCGCCGCCCTCCTTGAGCAGCCCAGTCAGCCTTACCGCCAGGTCGGCGCCGAACCGTGAGCGGTCGAGGATGTCGACCTCCCAGGGAAGGGTGTCGCGCCCGGACCGTTCGAGCAGGACCTGCTGGATCCGCGCCTTGATGTTGGCTAGCGGATAGTCCTTGGCGGCCGGAGGTACCGAGGCTCGTCGCTGCTTCTTCACGGCATCGCGGAGTGCTTCCACTCCGTGTCGACGGGCTTCGTTCTGCTTGGCCAACTCGTTCATGGAATCGATTCACGCACCGTAGCGATAGTTGTCTTACGGGTGGATAACCCGCTCTGTTCGTGCTGTTGCAGGGTGATCACCGCAGGGCAGGCTGTTGCCGCGGCCCGTCATGGTCGCGGGCCTCGGTGCTGTTCCGCAGCTCTGCGACGACGTCCACGATCAGGTCCTCCTGCCCTGCAACTGCCTGCCGCCTGCCCAGCTCGAAGAAGACATCGCGCGGATCGACCCCCGCGCGGCGGGAGGTCTCCTGCACTCGGGTTTTGAAGCCCGAGAATACCCCAGCCAGGCCACTCACGATGCTCTCAGAGCTGATCGTCGGCGGCGTCGACATCAACTCCCGCTCCGCCAGGTCCGCCGCGTCCAGCAGTGCGTAAAGGTCGATTTCGGTCGAGAAACCCATCCGCTCCAGCACGGGCACCAAGACCTCCAGCTGGGTGTTGCCGGCTCCGGCGCCGAAGCCCCGGGCGCAGCCGTCCATGACGCGGGCCCCTGCCTCCGCGGCGGCGACCGAGTTGGCAACGGCCATGCCCAGGTTGTTGTGTCCATGGAAGATCACCGGAACGTCGACAGCCTCGGTGATGGCGGTAATGCGCTCGGTCACGTCAGGGGGCAGGTAGTGGCCGGAGGAGTCGAAGATGCCCACGGCCTGGGCGCCGTAGGCGACCAGGTTGGCGCAGTGTTCGGCCAGTCGCTGGGGTGTGGCCATGTGGCTCATGAGCAGTACGCCGTGCGCCTCCACCCCGGCGTCACGCAGAAAGCCCAGGTGGCGCTCGGTGACGTCGCTCTCGGTGCAGTGGGCGGCGATACGCACCACGTCGGCACCGTGTGTCACCGCTTTCCGTAGATCGGCGGTGGTGCCCCAGCCGGGCAGCATGAAGACGCCCATGCGGCTGTTCGGCAAGGCCTCGCGCACGACCGACAGCATCTCGTCGTCGCTGAGTTTGGCCCGGCCGACCTGGAGAGAAGACGCGCCCAGCCCGTTGCCGTGGCCCACCTCGATCACGGGGACACCGGCCGCGTCAGCCGCTGCCGCATAGTGACGCAACTGATCACGGCCAAGCTGATGACGCACCGCGTGATGCCCGTCACGCAGGGTGGGATCGTGGATCAGTATGCGCCGCCCGTTCCCTGCCGGGTTCCCTTCAGCCTGGGTCACGACAGCTCCTTCGTAGCGCCCACAAGATCCTGGTTCGTGGCGTACTGCTCGGCGATCAGGATGGCGGCCGAGTTGATGATATCCAGGTTCCCGGCATACCTGGGTATCCGGTCCCCGGTGGCCGTCACCTCGACGGCGATGAACACGCGCTCATCGGTCACAGTGCAGGCCGCGACCTCATACCCGGGCACGTATCCGCGAACCTCATCGGCCGCTGCGGCGACGAGCGCGTTGACGGACTCGACCGTAGCGTCGGGAATCACGGCGGACATGGCGACCCTGAAGGTCGCCGGCGGCCGAGCAGGGCTCAGGTTGACGATCGCCTTGACGTCGCGCACGCCGGTGAAGGTGCGCACGGCGTCCTGGGTGGTCTCGATGTACTCGTCCAGGTTCTGGCGGGTGGCCCGGCCCACGCTGTGGCTGGCGGCCGTGGTGACAACCTCGATGTATTCCGGCGTGTACCGCTGTGCGAGCGCATGCAGGATGGGGATGGACGCCTGGCCCCCGCAACTGATCAGGTTGACATTGCCGTGCATCAGCGCGTCGGCGCCATTCACGGTCGGCGCCACCATGTGTCCCACTCTGCTGGGAGTGAGGTCGACCACCAGCGTTCCGAACGGCTTGAGCCGGGCCCAGTGCTCGGTGTGGGCCATCGCATTGGTGGCGTCGAAGACGATGTCGAACGGGTCTTGCGCCGCGACCAGCGAGTCGATGCCCTCCGCCGCGGTCAGGCAGCCAAGACTGGCTGCCTGGCGCAGGCCCCGTGCCTCGTTGTTGCGCCCGACCACCAGCCCGCAGGTCAGCGACGGCGACCGCTGGATCTTGGTGACCAGGTCGAGGCCTATGAGTCCGGCGCCGAGAACGGCCACGTTCAGGGGTTCACGCCCAGGCATGTGCAGCAGCCCTTCCGCCGGCAAGCAGCAGCCTCTCCGTGAGAAGGTCACGGACTATGCGAAGGGCCTCAGAACGCTGGCTCGCGTCCGGGCAGTGCAGCTTGAGCAGATCGCGTAGCGGGGTCACGCCGTCGGCCCCCGCCAGCAGCAGGAAGGCGAACAACGGGAGCTCCTTGACCAGACCGCTGCGGGCCCGGCTGGTCAGTTGATACTCCGGGCCGGACTCACCCACACGCGCCGACAGTTCCACACCTGGGGCGCGGAACAGCGGACCGTCCTCGATGGCCTCGTCCACCGGTGCGGCCGGGGCCACAACCCGGTCTCCGATGACCAGTGCGTCCATCTGTGTGGCCAGCAGCACATCGATCGCCTGCGCCGGCGTCTCGGCGATCGGCTCACCGCGGACGTTCATGCTCGTGTTGACCAGCACGGGTATGCCGGTACGTTCGCCGAACGCCGTGAGCAGGGCGTGCCATCGCGGATGGCTGACGCGGTCGACCGTCTGTACGCGCGCTGATCCATCGACGTGCGTCACGGCACCGAGTCGATCACGCCACTCCGGGCGCACCTGCACCACCCTCAGCATGTAAGGGCTCTCGTCGTCCGGTCCCATGTCGAAGAATGTATCGGCGAGTTCGACGGGCACGACGGGCGCGTAGGGCCTGAACTCCTCTCGATACTTGATCGAGCGGTTGAGGTGCTCCCACATGGCGCGTTCGAACGGGGCGGCCATAATGGAGCGATGGCCCAGCGCACGAGGGCCGAACTCCGAGCCACCCTCGAACCAGCCGATCACTTGCCCCTCTGCAAGGCGTTCGACGATCTGCTTCTGGTCGAATCCGCTGGTGCGGAGGACACTGTTCCAACGGTTCAGAGCCGCGTCGATCTCCTCGGTGCGATAAGGCTTGCCGAGGAAGTCATGGGTGACCGGGGCCCCCTTGGTCTCACCGGTCAGTACGTAGTGGGCAGCAGCTGCCACGCCGACTGAAACCCCGGCATCGTGGCTGGCCGGCATCGCATAGAACCGTCGCACGCCTGATTCGCGTATGATGCGCTGGTTCGCGACGCTGTTGAGCGCCACGCCGCCGGCGTAGGCAAGGTCGGCCTCGCTGGTCAGCTCCAGGACTCGCGAAGCGCGCTCAACGAGCGCCACCTCAAGGTCCGCCTGCACCCTCGCGGCAAGGTCACGGTACTCCATGGGGTTGCCGCGGCGATTGGCTCGACGCAGTCCTTGCTTCCAGGCGCTCGTGAAGCGGGACGTTCCCGAGTCATCCTTGGTGAGCAGACTCTCTCCGAATCGGGAAGCCTCGCCGTAGGGGGCGAGACCCATGAGCTTTCCGCCCTCCTGCCAGTCACCGAAGACGTACTGGGAAACGGACGCGTAGGTCTCTCCCAGGGACGATGAACCGCACATGGGATGGAAGGACGCCGCTACTCCGCGCTCCACCAGGCGGTAGCCGGAGCGGTCGAATACATAAGCGGACTCGACGTGGTAGGGCGGCCGGGGAACGGGCATGGGCCTGTTCACGTACTCGGCGAGTTCCGGGCCGCGCAGGAGAAGGTCATCGGCCCCGATCACGCTTCCTCCGGAGCCGTCCACCACCCACACGGCCGATCGGTCGAAGGGGCTTGAGAAGAACGTGGCGAACGCGTGGGCCAAGTGGTGGGAAACGAACACCGAGCGTTCGCCGACGGGGTCGAAAAGGTCGAAGGTTTCGTCGGCGAACGGGAAGTTCAGTCCCACCTGAGTGGGTACGAGGTTTTGCGTGTTGAACGCGAACAGGTCGACGTCATCGAGGGTCAGGCCCGCCGCTTCCAAACAATAGTCGGCCGCGGCCCGCGTGTTGAGGTACGGGCGACCATCGCGTTTGATTCGGGTGATCCGTTCGAGCTGGACGGCGCAGACGATCTCGCCGCCGCGCATCAGGCACGCAGAGGCATCGTGACTGCACGAAATGCCAAGAACGACGGGTGTCTGACCTTTGACGGTACTGGACATCATCGAGGACACTACCGCCTAGGACAGTTGCTGATGCGGAGCACGAAGAGGCTGCGTCGAGCCGTAGCGTGACGTCTGTGTCTCACTCTTCGGTTGTGAGTAATAGTTGATGATGGCGGCGAGCCGGTCATGGTCGGAACGATTCTGCGTACTGGCGTGAACGGTCATGACATCCAGGAACAGTGCGTCACCGGGATTCATGATGGCCGGGCGGACCTGACTCAGATCGAGCTGGTTTTCCTGTACCTGATAGTCATCCAGGTCCGCATGCGGTAGAAGTCGCTTGTGCGAGCCGGGCAAGAGCTCTATCCCGCCACGCTCAGGCGTTGCGGGATCTATCGCACACCACAGCGTGACCTGACGTGCCGACATGTCAGTCCAGTACGCGAGATCCTGGTGCATGGGCTTGCGCCGGCCGCTTCTCGCCGCTTTGAAGATGAGTTTCGATGAATGCATATAAATGCTGGGGCCGATCAAGTCCTCAACGTGGTCGAGTACACGGGGAGAACTGAAAATCTCGCGGAATCTGGGATCGTTGTCGAATGGTGCCGGCACCCTGCGGAGTACTGGTGCCGCGTTCTCGTCCTGATCCCAAGCCGTGCTGACCTGCGGCGAAGCCGGCGCTTGGGCCGCCGCGACGCGCAGGTAGTAGTCCTTGATGTACGTGAGATCGCTGGCGTTCAAAAAGTCCGGAATGATGCAATATCCGTCACGATTGAATTGCTCGATCTGACCAACGGTGAGGGCCTTGAGCGTCATGCGGTCAGAGTACTGGTGGCACCTGCATGTGATCAATGGGCTTGTTGTCGACTGCTGTTGACCGAGATGTCTATGAATCAGGTCGGTCCGCCATCGAAGGACGAGTCCACTGCTACTGGACGCAGTGGGGTCACCGACGTCAGTCGTGATGTGGCGGGGCGGCGTCCTGGCAGAGTTGATGAGGTCTCAGGAGCGCTCTGCGCCAGGCTTGTGATCGCCTGGTGCTGAGTTCGTGATCACATGGTACCCGAGAAAGATCGGCTATACACTGCCTCCGTGATCATCAACTGGCCGACGGAGGATAGGCCGTGGGCCTGCTCCCTCGTATCGTTCACCTTTCTGACGCGAGTGACCGATGACTGACAAGGTGTCACCGGTAGGCTTGTCGGGCCATGCTGCGGTCATCTGCGGCCTTGGGGCCTGGTTGCCGCCGAGGGTCGTGACCAACGCAGATCTCCACGCCCGACTGGGCACCTCCGAGGAGTGGATTCACAAGCGGACCGGCATCTCCTCTCGCCATGTCGCTCTCCCCGGTATGGCCACCTCCGATCTGGCGGTGGAAGCCGGTGCCCGGGCCCTGAAGTCGGCGGGCGGTGGCGAGGTCCAGGCTCTGGTACTGGCTACGACGACCCCTGACCGGCCATGCCCGGCAACGGCTCCTGAGGTCGCGTCCCGATTGGGCATGACGGGGATTGCCGCCTTCGATATCTCCGCAGTCTGCACCGGCTTCCTGTACGGGCTGGCGACGGCTGCGGGATTCATCGCCGCCGGCCTCGCGGACCGAGTGTTGCTCATCGCGGCGGAGACCTTTTCCACTCTTCTGGACCCGGAGGACCGCACCACCGTTCCGATCTTCGGAGACGGCGCCGGTGCGCTGGTGCTGCGCCGCGGGACCGCTGCGGAGCCCGGAGCGATCGGGCAGGTGCTATTGGGGAGCGATGGCGAGCTCAGCGATCTGATTGCCGTCGAGGCAGGCGGGTCTCGGCAGCGGTCGGCCGGTCGGGCGCCCACCGTGGAGGAGAAGTACTTCCGGATGCAGGGGCGTGAGGTCTTCCGTCATGCGGTGGAGCGGATGAGCGCCGCGGCAAGCGCTGCCGTGGAAGCCGCCGGCTGGCGACTCGAGGAGGTCGACAGACTGGTCGCGCATCAGGCCAATGCCCGGATTACTTCCAGCGTCGCGTCAGAATTGGGCATTCCGCCGGACCGCCGTGCCCAGAACATCGAACACGTGGGTAATACCGCTGCCGCATCGGTTCCCATCTTGTTGGCGCAAGCGACGGCCGGAGGCTATTTGGCCCCAGGCCATCGCGTCCTGCTCACTGCTTTCGGGGGCGGACTGACGTGGGGTGCCACCACTGTGGTCTGGCCCGAACTCGAGAGCGTCTCCCTGGCGGATGAGCCGTAGTCGTCCCGCTCGCCGCTCACACGTCAGTTATCGGCTAGTAGCTCTGGAGAAGTCGTGTACGAAACCCTCAAGGCCATCTTCATCAATGACCTCCACCTGATGGAGGAAGACATACGGCCAGAGGCCACCCGCGAGGAGGCCGGGCTGGACTCCCTCGCCATGGTGGAGCTGTCCATGATGCTCAGCAAGAGGCTGGGCATCGAGGTCAGCGATGACGAGTTGCTCGAAGCCGCGACGGTCGCGGAGATCGTCGACCTGGTGAGCCAGCGAGGTACGAGAGTCTGACCCGGCGAGCTCGACCGCAAGGTCCTTCGCGACGGGTGAGCGAGTCGAAGTCCGAGCGGGAGAGCACCATCCTGCCGCCAGGCCGCAGAACTCGATGCACCTCTCGCAGGAGCAGAGTCGGGTCGGGGAGGCACTCCAGGAGGTTGGAGGAGACGACCGCGTCCACACTGGCGTCTTCGAGGGGCAGCTTCTCCCGCAGGTCCGCGGTGGCCAGCTTCACCGAGCCGCCGTGGCGGCTCAGCCGCGCCCGGGCGGCGCCCCGCAAGCCACGCTGCACTACGCGGCCTCGGGTCGGAGGAAGCGGTCGCCCTCCGCGTGGGCGATGCCACGCGGCCGGAGACGGGGTGGGGCGAGTTCCTCGTCCACGAACTCGGCCCGAAGTCGGCAGCCAGTGGACCGACACCGGCGAGGTCCATGAGGAGCGGGATCTCGAGGGCAGAGGCGAGGGCGACACGCGCATCGTCCCCATCCACCCGTCCCTCGTCGCGATTCTCCGCGAGATCACCAAGGAGTACGGCCTCAAGTCGGCCGACCTCCTCTTCCCCGGCGAGAAGGGAGGCATGCTCGCGGGATCGGTGTTCCGGCGCGTCGGGGCCACGGCGCGGTCCTGCTGGCGATCTACGCATGCTGCATCGTCGGCCAGCTGGACGACTACCTGAAGCGGATCGAAGGCGTCCACCCGTAGAAACCCGGTTTTGGGCCGGTGCTAGCCGGACTCCGCCCCGGCGGAGGGAGAGAGTCCGAGTCACCTGGAAGGCCAGATAAACCTAGCCTGACCTGCGGAAACGTCACCAATCTGGCAGGGCGTCAATGGCGCCCCCGGCAGGACTCGAACCTGCGGCCAAGCGCTTAGAAGGCGCCTGCTCTATCCACTGAGCTACGGGGGCCGGTGGTCGTGGAGCTGGTGAGCCCCCGGGTTCCTGCGGTACCGACGTGCGGCCGTGGTGCGGGTGGCCGACTCGGCGGACCGTGACCTTGCCGGGGACAAGGATAGGGCTCCCCGCGCCTCGTCCCGGTTGCTTCACCTCCGTGGCACGTTGTGGAGGTTCGGTGAAGCGGTCCGATAATCGCAGGCAGGTGCGAAACTTGCATCGTTTTTGACGCCTCAGAGGACGGGTGTTGTGTACTCGTTATGCCCGAGCCCCTGTCGTCCCGTCCGCCCCGTGTGCCCCTTTTTAGGTGATCCGGGTGGGTCTCTTTGACGCGCACGAGTGGGCATACGCTTCAAAAAGACAACAAAACCGGGCATTCTTCACCACGTGGCGATCTTGGACGTACGGCCCCGGCTGCTCGACGCGCTGACCGCACTGCGTGACCGCGTCGATGCCGCGCGGTTTCCGCTCCCCCTTCCCGGCGCCGACCGCGCTCGCCGCAGCCGTGCCGAGCTGCTCGCTCAACTGGACGACTACCTCGTGCCCCGGTTGCGCGCCCCTGAAGCGCCTTTGCTGGCGGTTATCGGGGGATCAACCGGGGCCGGCAAGTCCACGCTCGTGAATTCGCTGGTGGGGCGGCGGGTCACCGAGGCCGGGGTGTTGCGGCCCACGACGCGTACGCCGGTGCTGGTGTGCCATCCCGACGATCACCACTGGTTTGCCGGGCAGCGGGTGTTGCCGCAGCTCACGCGGGTGTGGGTGCCGACGCAAGGAGACCGGGCGGAGGGGGCGTACGACGAGGAGGAGCGGGCGCAGGAAGGGCCGGGGGCGCTGCGGGTGGAGACGGATCCGGGGCTCGCGCGGGGGCTCGCGCTGCTCGACGCGCCCGACATCGACTCACTCGTCGCCCGCAACCGCGATCTGGCCGCCGAGCTGATCTGCGCCGCCGACATCTGGGTGCTCGTCACCACGGCCACCCGCTACGCCGACGCCGTCCCCTGGCATCTGCTGCGTACCGCGAAGGAGTACGACGTCACGCTGGTCACCGTCCTGGACCGGGTGCCGCACCAGGTGGCCGCCGAGGTCTCCCGGCAGTACGCCGCGCTCCTCACCGCGGCCGGGCTCGGCGATGTCCCTCGCTTCACCATCCCCGAGCTCCCCGAGTCCGCGGGCGGCGGCAGCGGTCTGCTCCCGGCCACCGCCGTCGCCGCGCTGCGTGCCTGGCTCACCCAGCACGCCCAGGACCCGTACGCCCGTACCGTCGCCGCCGCCCGTACGGCCGCCGGGGCGCTGGCCTCGCTGCGCTCCCGGATGCCCGCGCTGGCCGGGGCGGCGGCGGCCCAGAACGCGGCGGCGGTACGGCTGGTGCAGCGGGTCGAGGGAGCGTACGGGGAGGCGGCCGAGCGGGTGCGGCGTGAGATCGCCCAGGGGGCGGCGCTCGCGGGCGCCGCGCTCACCCACTGGCACGGTCAGCCGCACGACAGCACACCCGATGAGCTCCTTACGGCACTCGCCGACTCCCTGGCCACCCTGTTGCGCAGCGCGGCCGCCGCGGCCGACGAGCGGGTCGCCGAGGCCGGGAGGCGGGATCCGGCCGCGCGGGCCGGGCTCGCGCCGTGCGACGCGCCCGGCGCCGCCGAACGGATCGGCGTGGCCGTACGGCACTGGCGGCGCTGCGTGGAGGAGCTGGCCGAGGAGGAGGCGCGGGCCCGGGTCGCCGAATGCGGCGGCACCTGCGCGCCGGAGGAGGTCGCCGCTCTGTTGATGGCGTCCCTTCTGGGCGGCCGCCGCGCCCGTAAGGCGGGCGAGAAGCTCGCCGAGACCCTGGGCGCCCATGGGGCGCTGCGCCTGGGCGACCGCGGCGGACGGCTGCTCGACGGCTGTGTCGGGCGCGTCCTGAAAGCGGAGCGGGACTTGCGGCTGGCGCCCCTGGACGCCCTGGACGTGACCCCGGACCACCAGGTCCAGCTGATCGCCGCGCTGTCCGTACTACAGAAGGAGAGGTGACCGAAGGTGACCGCCACTGAGGAGCACGGAGGAGGTCATGAGGCGGGGGCGCGGCCGCGCCAGACGTGGGACGACGGCCTGATCGCCCGGCGCGCTCAGCGGCGGACCGGGGGACGGGAGCAGGGTCGGGCCCAGGGCGGTTCGGCGGCCGGTGCGGACGTGGGGCCGACGGGCGCCTCCCCCGGCCCGACGGAGAGCCCACAGGGGGAGCAAGGCCGCCGGGAGCCGACGGAGGACACGGGGGCCGGGGAGTGGGCATACGGCGGCGGGTCGTACGACGCGTACGACCCGCGGGGCGTCTACGAACCCGGCGGCGCGTACCAGCCCGGTGGCTACGCGCCCGGCGCGGGCGCGTACGGCGGCGCCCGCAGCTTCACCATGGGCGCTCTGCGGCCTCGCCTGGACGCCCTGCGCCAACTCGTGGGGCTCTCCCGGACCCGGCTGGACGGGCGCACGCTGGCCGGGGCCGGGCGGGTGCTCGACGAGGCCGACGCCCGGGGACGGCATCCGCTCGGGCACACCGTCGTCGCCCTCGCCGGCGCCACCGGAAGCGGTAAGTCGACACTGTTCAACGCGCTCGCGGGGGCGCATCTGTCCGAGGCCGGGATCCGCCGTCCGACCACCGCCGCGCCGCTGGCCTGTGCGTGGACCGATCACGCCGACGGCCTGCTGGACCGGCTCGGCATCCCGGCGGCGGCCCGGTGCCGGCCGGCCCATCCGTACGACCCCGCGCTGCGCGGGCTCGTCCTTCTCGATCTGCCCGACCACGACTCGGCGGCCCCGGGGCACCGGGAGCGGGTGGATTGGCTGCTGGGGCTGGTCGACGCGGTGGTGTGGGTGGTGGATCCGGAGAAGTACGCGGACGCGGTGCTCCATGAGCGCTATCTGCGGCCGCTCGCCGGTTACGCCGAGGTGACCTTGGTCGTGCTCAACCAGGTGGACCGGCTGCCGGGCGAGGCCGCCGTTCAGGTTCTGGACGATCTGCGGCGGCTGCTGGACGAGGACGGGCTTGCGCTCGGCGAGCACGGGGAGCCGGGCGCGGCCGTCCTCGCGGTGTCGGCGCTGACCGGCGAGGGCGTCGGGGAGCTGCGGGAGACGCTGGGCCGGCTCGCGGCCGAGTGCGGGGCGGCCGAGCGGCGGCTGGCGGCGGACGTGGACGGCACGATGGCGCGGTTGCGGCCGCAGTACGTGGCGGACGGGGCGCCGGTCGGGTTCGGCGAGCGGGCGCGGGCGGAGTTCGAGGACCGGTTGGCGGAGGCGGCGGGCGCGGCGGCGGCCGGACAGGCGGCGGAGCGCGCCTGGCTGCGGGACGCGGCGTGGGCGTGCGGAACGCCATGGGGGCGGCTTGCGCGGGGGAGGGCCCTGGGGCGGGCGGGGAGCGCCACGCGGGCCGGGAGCCGGACGGACATCCCGGGGGCGAGGGGGCCGGCGGTGGAGGCGGTCACCGCACGGCCGGCGGTGGAGGAGGTCGTGCGGACGCTCGCGGACGAGGCGACGGCGGGGCTGCCGGGACCGTGGGCCCAGGCCGTGCGCGAGGCGGCCGCATGGGGCGGCAGAGGGCTTCCGGAGGCGGTGGACGAGGCGGTGGCCGCCGCGACGGCGGGTCGGCGCACGGCCCGGCCCGCCTGGTGGTCGGTGGTGGCGGCGGCGCAGGTGGCGCTGTTGGTGGTGCAAGTGGTGGGTGTCGTGTGGCTGTTGGGGGTCGTGGCGGGGCTGTTCGGCGGGGTGGAGGGGTGGATGCCCGCGCTGCTGACGACGGGCGGGGCGGCGGTCGGACCGGTGCTGGCGTGGTGTTGTGGGGCGGCGGCGCGAGGGCCCGCGCGCCGCCATGGGCGGGCGGTGGAGGCGCGGCTGCGGGAGGCGGCGATCGGGTGCGGACGGGCGCGGGTGCTGCGGCCGGTGGAGGCGGAGCTGGCGCGATACCGGGAGGTACGGGCGCAGTACGTCATCGCGGCGGGCGGGGGATGACGGGCTCTCACCCGGACGAGTGGCCCGGTTGTCCCCAACCGGGTGCTTGTGCACAGGGCCCGGCGGGCCTTCGCGATCCCGTGCAGCATGGACGGCGACGGCACGGGAGAGCCGCGAAGTCGATGGGGGAGGCGGGTCCGTTGAACGAGAGCTGGGTGACCGTGGTGGGCAATGCCGCGACGCGGCCGGACTTCTGGGAGACGGCGGCCGGGGTCGCGGTGGCCCGGTTCCGGCTGGCGGTGACGGTACGCCGGTGGGACCGCGGGCGCGACGCGTGGGCGGACGCGTACACGAGTTTCTATACGGTCTGGGCGTGGCGGACGCTCGCCGCGAATGTGGCCGGGTCGGTGTCGCTGGGCGAACCGCTCGTCGTCCACGGGACGTTGCGGGTGCGGGAGCGGGAGCGGGAGCGGGAGCGGGAGCGCGAGAAGGAGCAGCGTCAAGGAGACGTAGCGGGTGCGGGTGCGGGTGCGGGCGCGGCCGGGCGATGGATCACGGCCGAGATCGACGCGGTGGCGGTAGGGCATGATTTGTCGCGGGGTACGTCCGCTTTTCGGCGTGTTTCGCAGGCCAAACCTCTTCTAAACGCACCGACCGGGGCAACTTCCCATTGATGGACCGCGAGCGCGGGAGATTTGTCGATAATCCCAGGTCATGTGGGCTCTGGGTGGAGATAACGATTCCGATTCGGATCGGTTGGGGGCAGGTATTACCGGGGCTTGTGAGGTTCTTTCTCCCTAGGATCCGTGCGTGCCCAACAGGGGTTCCTGAGTTTTGAGTTCGCTGGCGAGGCGCACCTACTGACTGGCGCTCGCCCGGCGCTCGCCCAGAGGGGAAACCATGATTTCTGTAAGGAGGCGGGGCGCTGCCCGCCTTGCGGCCGCCGTGCTGGCGTCCGGTCTGGTCGCGGCGGGCGCGATAGCCACCGCATCCACCGCCGTCGCCGATGACGCGCCTTCGAGCCGGGGCGGCGCCACCGCCACGCTGAGCGGTCTGAAGACCTTCGACAAGGCCGTCATCCACGACAACGGCAAGAACCAGGAGGTCGGGGCCGGCCTCTTCGAGATGGCGGTCGACAACGGCGGCTCCATCCAGACGTACTGCATCGACCTGCACAACCCGACGCAGAGCAAGGCCCAGTACAACGAGAAGTCCTGGGGTCAGACCTCGCTGGCGAACAACTCCGACGCGGGCAAGATCAACTGGATTCTGCAGAACTCCTACCCGCAGGTGAACGACCTCACCGCGCTGGCCAAGGACGCGAACTCCGGTGCTCTCACCGAGAAGACCGCCGCCGCCGGTACGCAGGTCGCCATCTGGCGCTTCTCCGACCACGCGAAGGTCGACGCGGTGGACCCGGCGGCCGAGAAGCTCGCCGACTACCTCGAGAAGAACGCCCAGAGCCTCGGGGAGCCCAAGGCGTCGCTGAGCCTCGACCCGCCCGCCGTCTCCGGCAAGGCCGGTGACCGGCTCGGCCCGATCAAGGTCAGCACCAACGCGGACAGCGTCACCCTCACCCCGGGCACCGACGCCGCGAGCTCCGGCGTCAAGCTCGTCGACAAGAGCGGCAAGACGATCACCAGCGTCTCCAACGCCGGCGAGGTGTTCTTCGACGTCCCGGCCGGCGCCGCCGACGGCTCCGCCTCGCTGACCGTCCAGGCCGCCACCAAGGTTCCGGTCGGCCGGGCGTTCGCCAGCGACAGCAAGAGCCAGACCCAGATCCTGGCCGGATCCAGCGAGAGCACCGTCTCCGCCACCGCCACCGCGAACTGGGCGAAGAAGGGTGCGATCCCGGCGCTCTCCGCGGAGAAGGACTGCGCCAAGGGTGGCGTGGACATCACCGCGAGCAACAAGGGTGACGAGGCGTTCGCCTTCGAGCTGCTGGGCCAGAAGTACACCGTCGAGGCGGGTCAGTCGAAGACCGTCACCGCCCCGGTGAAGGAGGACCAGAGCTACAAGTTCACGATCAAGGGTCCGAACGGCTTCGAGAAGACCTTCTCCGGAGTCCTCGACTGCAAGACCGCCAGCAGCGGCGGCAGCAGCGACACCCCCTCCTCGCAGCCGAAGCCCGCGTCGGCCGGCGGCTCCACCGGCGGTGACACCACCGGCGGCGACCTCGCCGAGACCGGTAGCAGCAGCACCACCCCGATGATCGCGGGCATCGCCGTGGCGTTCGTCGTGATCGGCGGCGGCGCGATCTTCTTCGTCCGTAAGAAGAAGGCCGCCGCGGGCGAGTGAACCCTCGCGCCGCATCGCAGCACGTAGTGATCACTGACCACACACAGTGATGAAGGGCCGGGGCCTCGGAGAGGTCCCGGCCCTTCGCGTCGGGGCCAGGCCGGGCGGTCTTGGGCCGTCTCTGGGCCGTGCGGCGCTGCCGAGGCCGGCCGACGGCAACCAGCAGTGACAGATGAGCTACCCGAAGCAGCGGCGGAACCGCAGGTCAGAGGGATCTGGCCGGATGGGTTTCCGCCGCTGGCTCGCCATCAGGCAAGATGGGGTGTATCTGCCCTCACGCGGCCGGGCCGCCATGGACACCGCTGCGGGGCCGCACCTCGATACCTACCAGATTGCCGGACGGTTTCTCTTGGCTGAGTTCATCTACACCATGCGCAAGACGCGCAAGGCCCACGGCGACAAGGTGATCCTCGACGATGTCACGCTGAGCTTTCTGCCCGGCGCGAAGATCGGTGTCGTGGGCCCCAACGGCGCCGGTAAGTCGACGGTGCTGAAGATCATGGCCGGCCTGGAGCAGCCGTCCAACGGTGACGCCTTCCTCTCGCCCGGCTACAGCGTCGGCATCCTGCTCCAGGAGCCACCGCTGGACGAGTCCAAGACCGTGCTGGAGAACGTCCAGGACGGCGTGGCGGAGACCAAGGGCAAGCTCAACCGCTTCAACGAGATCGCCGAGCAGATGGCGACCGACTACAGCGACGCGCTCCTTGAGGAGATGGGCAAGCTCCAGGAGGACCTGGACCACGCCAACGCCTGGGACCTGGACGCCCAGCTGGAGCAGGCCATGGACGCCCTCGGCTGCCCGCCCGGCGACTGGCAGGTCACCAACCTCTCCGGTGGCGAGAAGCGCCGCGTCGCGCTCTGCAAGCTGCTGCTGGAGGCCCCCGACCTGCTGCTGCTGGACGAGCCCACCAACCACCTGGACGCCGAGTCCGTCCAGTGGCTGGAGCAGCACCTCGCCAAGTACGCGGGCACCGTCGTGGCCATCACCCACGACCGGTACTTCCTGGACAACGTCGCCGAGTGGATCCTGGAGCTCGACCGCGGCCGCGCGATCGGCTACGAGGGCAACTACTCCACCTACCTGGAGAAGAAGCAGGCCCGGCTCAAGGTCGAGGGCCAGAAGGACGCCAAGCGCGCCAAGCGGCTCAAGGACGAGCTGGAGTGGGTCCGCTCCAACGCCAAGGGCCGCCAGGCCAAGTCCAAGGCCCGGCTGACCCGTTACGAGGAGATGGCCTCCGAGGCGGAGAAGACCCGGAAGCTGGACTTCGAGGAGATCCAGATCCCGCCGGGCCCGCGGCTGGGCAATGTCGTGGTCGAGGTGGAGAACCTCTCCAAGGGGTTCGGTGAGAAGGTCCTCATCGACGACCTCTCCTTCACCCTGCCGCGCAACGGCATCGTCGGCGTCATCGGCCCCAACGGCGCCGGCAAGACCACGCTGTTCAAGATGATCCAGGGCCTGGAGAGCGCGGACTCCGGCAAGATCAAGGTCGGCGAGACCGTCAAGATCTCCTACGTCGACCAGTCGCGCGCCAACATCGACCCGAAGAAGACGCTGTGGGCGGTCGTCTCCGACGAGCTCGACTACATCAACGTCGGCCAGGTCGAGATGCCGTCCCGCGCGTATGTCTCGGCCTTCGGCTTCAAGGGCCCGGACCAGCAGAAGCCGGCCGGGGTGCTCTCCGGCGGTGAGCGCAACCGCCTCAACCTCGCGCTCACCCTCAAGCAGGGTGGCAATCTGCTGCTCCTCGACGAGCCGACCAACGACCTCGACGTCGAGACCCTCTCCTCGCTGGAGAACGCGCTGCTGGACTTCCCCGGCTGCGCCGTGGTCGTCTCCCACGACCGCTGGTTCCTCGACCGCGTCGCGACGCACATCCTGGCGTACGAGGGCGACTCCAAGTGGTTCTGGTTCGAGGGCAACTTCGAGTCGTACGAGAAGAACAAGATCGAGCGGCTCGGCCCGGACGCGGCTCGTCCGCACCGTGCCACCTACAAGAAGCTGACCCGGGGCTGAGTGAATGGCCCGCCATATCTATCCCTGCCCCCTGCGCTGGTCCGACATGGACGCGTTCGGCCACGTCAACAATGTGGTCTTCCTCCGCTATCTGGAGGAGGCGCGCGTCGACTTCATGTGGCGGCTGGCGCCGGGGAACGGCTCCGACGCGTTCACCGGCGGCGTGGTGGTGGCGCGGCACGAGATCGACTATCTGAAGCCCCTCGTCCACCGGCACACCCCGGTGACCATCGAGACCTGGGTGACCGAGATCCGTGCCGCCTATATCAACCTCCGGTACGAGATCAAGGACGAGGAGGCCCTGTATGTGCGGGCCGCCACCCGTATCGTCCCGTACGACCTGGCACAGGGGCGTCCACGCCGCGTCACGCCCGAGGAGGAGAGCTTCCTGAAGGCGTACCTGGAGCCGGTGGAGACGCCGGCGAAGGCAGGGAAGAAGGGCCGGCGGCCGGAAGGGGCCGTCACGGTATGACGGTCTTCCGCCATGAGCTCCACTTCACCGACGCCGGGGAGGCGGCCGATCTCGCCGCCTTCCTGGCCCGGCTGATCCATTACGACCGCGCCGCCGCGGTGCGGCTGCAGGCCGGCGCCGGCGTGCTCGCCGTCTTCGGCCGGCCGCCGTCCTTCGAGGTGCTCGCCATCCGTACGGCGCGGCTGGAGGCCACCGTGACGGAGGGCGCGTCGGGGACGCTGGACACGACCGTCTCGGCCGGTGAGTTCGCGGACGCGGTGGACACGGCGCGGACCGCGGCGGCCGACCGGAACCCCTCCGAGGGCCTGGCGGGAGGGCTTGTCGTCACCGTGCCGGAGGCCGTCACCGGTCCGCCGTGGGCCGGGGTGCTGCCGCCGCGCGGCGGCTGGCGGCGGGTGAGCGGTCTGCCGGGCGCGGACGAGGTGCGCGGGGCGGTCGCCGCCGCCGTCGCCGAGTTCCGCGCCAGGGACGAGGCGCTTCCCGAGGAGCGCCGTACGCGCGCCGAGCGCGACCGGATCGGCCATGAGATCTGGTCCCGTACGCTCGGCGAGACCGGGCTGCCGCTGCGTGCCGTGCACGCGGCCCAGTCGCTGGGCTTTCTGCGTCCGGTGCGGGTGGCGGCGCCCGTCACCACCACACCGGGCTCCAGCGCCGTCACCATCGTGCCCGAGCCCGCGCCCGAGCCCGTGGCCGAGCCGCTGGCGGTGCTCGCCGCGGGCGGCTGGCTGCGGCTGCGGACGCCCTATGGCTCGATCGCGGCCCGTACGTCGGGCTTTCCCGGCCTGTCCGTGACGCCTGCCTGACCGGGCGGGCTCAGCCCTCGGCGTTGATCATGGAAGCGGCCGCGTAGGTGAGGTAGTTCCACAGCTGGCGCTCCAGGTCCGGGGCCAGCTCCAGCTCGTCGACAGCGTCCCGCATATGGCGCAGCCAGGCGTCGTGTGCCGCGCGGTTCACGGTGAAGGGTGCGTGGCGCATGCGCAGCCGTGGGTGGCCGCGGTTGTCGCTGTAGGTGCGCGGGCCGCCCCAGTACTGGATGAGGAAGAGCGTCAGCCGCTCCTCGGCCGGGCCCAGATCCTCCTCGGGGTACATCGGCCGGAGCAGCGGGTCCTCCGCGACGCCCTGGTAGAAGCGGTGCACCAGCCGCCGGAAGGTCGGCTCGCCCCCGACCTGCTCGTAAAAGGTCTGCTCCTGAAGTGTGCCGCGCGGAATCTCTTTCACGCCTCCATGCTCTCAGACCCTCCGGAAGGGGAAAGGGGGCGTGGGTCGCGGCCGGGAGGCGGGCGAAGGAGAGTGGACTCATGGGCAGCACGGGCGGTAGTACGCGCAGCGCGCCGGGCACCACGGAGCGTATGGACCTTACGACCGATCCCTACGCCTCGGCGGCCGCCGAGGCGCGGGCCGGGCTGCTCGGGAAGATCGTGGCGGGCGGCGGGCTCACGGATCCCGCCTGGCGGGCGGCCTTCGAGGAGGTGCCGCGCCATCTGTTCGTGCCGTATTACTACGAGGCGGGCGGGGCGGGCGGTGAAGGCGGGGCGCGCGGGGCGGCGGCCTACACCCGGCTGTGGCGGGACGACCGCGATCCGCTGCGCCGGGCCCGGTGGCTGGCCGGTGCCTACGCGGACGCGCCGCTGGCGACCCGGTTGCGGGACGGTGAGCTGATCTCCTCCAGCAGCCAGCCGTCACTGATGGCACGGATGCTCCACGCGCTCCAGGTGCGGGACGGGGACAGCGCGATGGAGATCGGCGCGGGGAGCGGCTACAACGCGGCGCTGATCGCCCATCGGCTCGGCGACGCCCACGTGACCACCCTCGACCTCGACCCGGAGATCACCGAGGCCGCCCGTAACCATCTGGCCGCGGCCGGATTCCGCCCGGCGGTCGTCACCGGCGACGGGGCGCGCGGCTGCCCCGCGCGCGCTCCCTACGACCGGATCATCGCGACCTGCGCCGTGCCGTCCGTACCCCTGGCGTGGCTCGGGCAGTGCCGGCCGGGTGCGCTCATCCTTGCCCCGCTCGCCACCGGGCTGGTCGTTCTGCGGGTGACCGACGCCCGGCATGCGGAGGGGCGGTTCCTGGCCACGCCCGCGTACTTCGTCCCGCTGCGCGGCAGCGGCCCGCCGCCCCCGGTGCCCACCCATGGATTGCCGTCCCGGCCGCTGCTGGACGACTCGTTCCGCTTTCTGCTGAACGTGGCCGCGGGCCATATGGAGCCGGTCGAGGCCCTCGCGCTGTGGGAGCACGAGGGCAGGCCGGGGCGTGAGCGGTACGGGGTGACGGTGCGGGGCGAGCGCCAGTGGGCCTGGCTGGACGAGCCGGAGGGCCCCTACGCCTGGCCGCTGGGGCCCGCGGTGGCGGGTGCCTGACGCGGTCAGGCACTCCCATCGGGACCCTCCTGGCCCTGAGGCGGAGACCCGGCCGTCCTAAGCGGTTACGGCGAAGTCAAGTGCTGATCCTTCTCGGCGTCCAAGCTCTCGGCCAGGCCGAACGGCGAGGGATCAGCGGCGAACTTCACCGCATCCGCTTAGCCGCGGCGCACGGTGATCGTCGTCCAGGCGCCGACATGGACGCGGTCGCCGTCCTGGAGCGGAATCGGAACATACGGCTGGATCGGCTCCTCGCCGCCGTTGATCGTGGTCCCGTTCGTCGAGTCCTGGTCGACGACCGCCCAGGCGCCGTCGGGCTGCTGGACGAGCACCGCGTGCTGATGCGAGACACCCGGGTCCTCGGGCGGGCGCCCCAGGTCGATGTCGGGGGCCTCGCCGGTGCTGTGGCGGCGCCGGCCGATGGTGATCTGCTGGCCGTTGAGCGGCAGCTGCTGCTCGGGGGAGTAGGCCGGGAGATTGAGGCCGGCTGCCTCCGGACCGCTGCGGTGCATCATCGCCATGAAGTACTCGCGGTCCGGGCCGACGATGGCGACCCAGCTTCCGCCGGACGCCGGCGCACCGCCCTGCCCCTGGTCCTGGCCGAAGGGGGACGGCGGGGTCGAGTGCGGGGGCGGACCCGCGTGCTGCTGCGGCGGCGGGGGTCCGGGCTGCGACGGCGGGGGTGGCGTGGCGCCCCGGTACTCGTCGGTGCCGAACGGCGGGGCGGGGGGCGCCGGGGCCTGGTGCGCCTGCGGGTAGCCGTATCCGTACTGCGGCGGGGGCGGAGGCGCGGCCGGGCCGGGGCCCGTAGCGCCCTGCGGCGGGGGCAGCGTCCAGTCGTCGTTGCCGAACGAGGGGCCCGAGGGCTGTCCCGGCTCCGAAGGGGGCAGCGGCTCCGCCGGGCGGTTCATCTGGGACGGGCGCGACGCCTGGTACTCGCCGCCCTGCGTCGGATGCGGCGGGTGCTGGGCATGCGGCGGAAGCGGCTGCGGCGCCCCGGGCGGACCGGCCTGCGGCGGCCCCGGCTGGGGCGGGGGCGGCGGGGCGAACCCGCCCTGCGGGGGAGGCGGCGGGGCGAACCCGCCCTGGGGTGGCGGCGGGGCGAACCCGCCCTGGGGCGGCGGCGGAGCGTACGAAGTGGGCGTCTGCGTCAGGAAGTTGAAGCGGCACTCCTCGCAGAACGGAGCCTGCGCCTCACGTGGCGTACGGCACTGCGGGCACAGCTCCACCCCGTAGCCGGCGTCCGGCTGCGGCGCGGGGTAGCCATAGCCCCCCTGGCCGCCGGGCGGCGAGGGCGGCGGGCCGCCCGGCCCTGGGCCGTAACCACCCGGGGCGCCCGGCATCGGCGGAGGCGGCGGTGGTGGGGCGGCGCCCGTGGGCATGGCTGTCCCCGACATTCGGTGGCCACACACCTCGCACCAGTCGTCGGCCGCCGATTGATGGCCGTTCGGGCAGGTCGGCATGTCGGTGCTCCCCCTCGTGTGCCGTTCTTGGCGTTCTCTGCCGTAACGTGCGGTTTCTTGTGCTACTTCTTTACGCGAACTGTCTTCGTGGAGCGCGTTTCGAGTGTCATCTCGTCCGCCTCCGCAACCTTCGCTTTCAATCGCACAGTACCTGTCGCCGCGTCGACGACGTCCACCACCTTCGCCAGCAGTCTCGCGGTGTCCTCGTTCCCCGATACGCTCGCCAGCTGTACGGCCCGGCCGAGTTTCGCGGTCGCCCCCTCGATATCGCCCGACTTGCGGGCATCGATGCCCTGTTGGATGACCTGGGCCAGTTCGGCCTGGCCCGTATAGTGCGCGACCTGCGGGTTCATCGAGGTGGAGGCGGCCATGTCGTCCGTCCACACCGCCCGCACCAGCCCTTGTGACAGCGGGGGCGGAGAACTGCCGTCGCCGTCCGGCCGCGGCAGGACCAGGGACACCCGCGCCGCGAGCATCTCCCGGCCGACCTCGGCCGCGGGCACCCGTACGCACAGGTGGTAGTCGCGGGACTCATCGCCCCACGACCCCGTCGGGTAGTCGCCCGCGCGCCGCCCGGCGTCGGTGCGCCGGGCGGTCAGATCCTCGACCGTCGGTGCGACCTGTTTCACAAACGCGACCTCGGCGCCCATCGGGGTCCACAGCCGCAGACTGACGTCGGCGATCTCCTTGCCCATCGCCGTCGCCATCATCCGCGTGAAGTCCGCGGTCAGTGCGGCGGGGTCGGCCACGATATCGGCCGTGCCCAGCAGGGCGGAGGCGATCCCGGTGACCTCCTTGACCTCCCAGTCCGTGCCCACCCCGCGGGCGTCGCAGGTGAAGCGGCCCGCACAGGCGTCGAGCGCCGCCCGCAGAGCCTCGGGCTTCTCGTGCTCGTTGCGGCCGTCGGTGAGCAGGATGCCGTGCCGGATCGGGACATCGGCGGAGGCGAGCAGCCGGTCCGCGAGCATCAGCCAGGTGCCGATCGCCGTACCGCCGCCCGCGCTCAGCGTGCGCAGCGCGTCCTTGGCCTGGGCGCGGGTGAGCGGCTCGGCCGTGGCCAACTGCCCGTTGCCCGGGAAGACCTCGACCGCCTTGTGGGTGCCCGCGACCACGGCGAAGGCGACGCCGTCGCGCACCGTGTCGATCGCGGCGGCGGTCGCGTCCCGGGCGTTGCGCATCTTCGTCGGCGGATAGTCCATGGAGCCGGAGCAGTCCACCATGATCACCACGGCCGCGTGGGCGGAGGTGGGGCCCCGCTCGTACGCGGCGGGGGCGAGGACGGGGGCGGGGATCGGTATCCCTCCGGTGGTCCCGCCGCCGGTCGAGGTGACCGTGACGATCGCGTTCACCTCGCGGCCTCCCTCCGGGAGGTACTCGTTCTGGTAGACCTCGACCGAGAACCGCGGCGCATGGGACTTGGAGAACGTGGCCATCTGATCCGCTCCTTGGCGCTCCATATGGATATATGGGCCTGTCGACAAAAAGGTGAGAGCAGTGGCGTCCGCAGTGCCGCCCCCGCCGTACCACGGCGGGGGCCCGCGACCCCCCTCGGACCGTCAGGCGGATCCTGCCCTGCCCGGCGGGGCGGGGAACGGCACCACCGCCACTGTTACGTTGTCGTGGCCCCCGCCGCCGAGGGCATGACCCACCAGGACCTGGGCGCTGTTCAGCGGCCGGGCCCGGGCGTCCGGCGGCACCGCGCGGGCCATCTCCTCCGCCGACTCGGCGTAGTTCCACAGTCCGTCGGTGCACACCACCACGACACCGGGCCGGTCCGGCTTGAACGTCGCGGTGTGCGGCTCCAGTTCATAGGCGTCCGCGCCGAGCCAGCCGGTGATGGCGTGGGCGCGCTCGTCCGCGTACGCCTCGGCCTCCGACATCAGCCCCGCGGCCACCATCTGCGCCGCCCAGGAGTCGTCCTCGGTGAGCCGGGCGGCCGGGGCCATACGGTCGTCCGGCACCCAGTAGGCGCGGCTGTCCCCGATCCAGCCAACGGTGAGGACGTGGGAGGTGACCACCGCGCTGACGATGGTGCAGGCCGGTGCGTTCTGATGACGCTGCTGATGCTCGTCGTGCGGGCCGGCCGCACCCGTCTCCGCTGCCAGGGAGTTGACCGCCTCGGCGGCGGAGACGATCGCCTCGTTCATGGCCTGCTGGGGGTGGGCGCCGCGGGGGAGCGCGGCGAGCAGCGACTCGCCCGCCGCATGGGCCGCGGCCGCTGAGGCGTCGTCGGGGCGGGTGGCCGAGGAGACCCCGTCGCAGACGACCGCGACGACGGCCGGTGAGCCGTCGGGCAGCGTGGCGGCGGACACGGAGAACGCGTCCTCATTGCGGTGATGGCGCAAGCCCCGGTCGCTGGCGGCCGCGACGCCCTCCAGCTCCCGCTCCATATGGTCGCGTTCACGAGCCTGGGCGTGCCCGCAGTGCTCGCAGTATCCGTCCTGGTCGATGGTGCCCTCCTGGCACGCGGCGCACCGGGGGCGGCCCGTGCCGCCGGACAGCCGGGGGCCGGCCCCGGCGCCGGTGCCCGTGCCGCCGCCCGTGCTGGTGGTTGTGCTGGTACTGGTGTGGGGAGCCGCGGCGGGCGCGGCGTGTGCGCCGAGGGCCGCGGCGGCCCTCGGGTCGGCCACCGGCGCGTCCGTGCCAGGGGGCGCCGCGGGGGCCGGTGCCGGGGCGGCCAGCGGGTAGTCCTCCGGCTCCTGGTCCGGCTGCCGCTCCTGCCGCGCCGCCCCGGCCGCCGGTGGGGCCGGGGCCTGCCCGGCCGCCTCCTGCGGCTGTGCCGTACGGGCCGCCGCCGACAGGTCGGCGCCGCACCCGTCGCAGTAGCGGTCCCCCGACTCCGGCGGCTCTTCACAGGTCGGGCAGGCTGGCAGCCGGTGCAGCTGCGGCATCTGCGACATCGATCACACCCACGTCCTGGGGCGGAAACGGTTGGCCCGCTCCACCAGTTCGATCCTTTCCTCGCCGCGCTGCGCGAGCCTGGCGAGTACCCGGTACGAGCGCTCCAGTCCGAAGCGCAGCCCGCGCTCGTCCAGGCTGCTCCCCAGCAGGGGCGCCCGGGTGTGCCCCGGCGGTGCCCCGCTGCTGCCGGACAGTACCCAATCCAGGGCGCTGCCCAGCACTTCCGTGCGCAGCCGCTCGCGCCGCACCGCGTCGAGGCCGAACTCGCCGAACCGCTCGACCTGCGCCGCCGAGGCGGCCAGATCGGCCAGCAGCGCGTCATGCGGGGCGCGCTGGCGCAGCCGGGCCCGAACGGCGGCGACCCGCGCCGCCGTGTAGTGGATGGACGACTCCGGCACCGACTCCAGGGCCTGGACCGCGCCCACCCGGTCGCCCGAGCACAGCCGCACCCGGGCGAGCCCGAAGGCGGCGCTGACGAAGCTCGGGTCGGTGGACCACACCAGCCGGTAGTACTCCGCGGCGTTGTCCAACTGGCCGAGCACCTCGGCGCAGACGCCGAGCGCCAGCTTTGGCGCGGGCTCGCCGGGGAACGCGTCGTAGACGGCGTCGAAGGAGAGCGCGGCCGTCTCGTGGTCGCCGGTCGCCAGCGCGTGCAGCCCGCGGTACCAGACGATGCGCCAGTCGTCGCTGTACGCCGCCTCCAGACCGGTCAGCGCGACGCCCGCCTCGTGCGTCTGTCCCATCTCCAGCTGGGCGCGCACCCGGCGCAGCCGCAGCTCGGGCGAGTCGGTGGGCGCGGTCTGGAGCGCGGCGCTCAGCTCGGCGGGGGCGGCGGCCAGCAGCCCGGCCAGAAAACCGGCGTTGGGGTCGGCCGGGTCGACCAGCGGCACCGGCAGCGCGAGCGCGGTGGCGCGCCCCTCCAGCGGGGCGATGGCGGGCAGCGGAAGGGCGAGCGGCCCCGGCGGCCGGGCGGGCCCGGCGGCGTTTTTCTGCGCGGTGGCGCCCCGGCCGGTGGCCCGCGCGCCGAGCAGGGACGGATCCTGGCCGTCCTCGGCGAACAACTCGGTGTCCACGACCCGCGTCTCCGGCCCGAAGAGCGTCGACAGGGCGGGCCGCGGCCGGCCGGTCTGGAGCGCCACGACCTCCCGCAGCACCCCGGTCAGCTGGTCGGCCATCTCCTGTGCGGAGGCGAACCGGCGGCCCGGATCCGGGTCGGTGGCCCGCACCAGCAGCCGGTAGAAGGATTCATAGCGCCGGAAGACCTCGATGTTCTCGGGGTCGGGCAGGCTGTCCGCGAAGACGTTCGTATAGCCCTGGAAGTCGAAGGTGAGCACCGCGAGCGTGCGCGCCACCGTGTAGAGATCGGAGGCGATCGACGGACCGGTCTCCGAGATCTCGGGCGCCTGGTAGCCGACCGTGCCGTAGATGGCGCTGTCCTGGTCGTCCATGCGCCGGACCGCGCCCATGTCGATGAGTTTGAGCTGGTCCTGCTGCTGAATGGCGTTGTCGACCTTGAAATCGCAGTACAGCAGATTGCGGCTGTGCAGATGGCCGAGGGCCTCCAGCGCCTCGATGCCGTACGCGCACGCCTGCTCGACCGGCAGTGGATCGCGCCGGCCGTCCGGGGTGCGGCGGCCGTTGGCGATGTCTTTGAGCGACTTGCCCCCGACGTACTCCATGACGATATAGCCGTCGAGGCTGCCGGTGCGCTGGTCGAGATGTTCCACGAAGTTGTAGATGCGGACGATGTTGGCGTGCTCGATCTCGGCCAGGAACCGGCGCTCGGAGACGGCGACCGCCAGCGCGTCCTCGTCGCCCGTGTCCAGCAGGCCCTTGAGGACCACCCAGCGGTCGGAGACCGCGCGGTCGATGGCCAGATAGATCCAGCCGAGGCCGCCATGGGCCAGACAGCCCGCCACCTCGTACTGCCCGTGGACCACATCGCCGGGGCACAGCTTCGGTACGAACGAGTACGGATGGCCGCACTTGGTGCAGAAGCCCTCGGTGCGGCCCGGCCGGTCGCCGCGGGCCCGGCCGACCGGCGCGCCGCAGTCGCCGCGGCTGCAGAACCGCTTCCGCTCGGGGACCTCGGGGTTGTCCAGGACGGCCGTCCGTGGATCGGGGCGTGGCACCTCCGGCACGCTGACCAGCCCGGCCCCCAGCGCGTTCCGCCCGGAGGCGGACGAGGAGGAGCGGGAGTTGCGCACCGAGACCGAACGCGACGAGGACCGCCCCGACAGGGAGCGGGCCAGCCGCCCGGACACCGACCGCCGGGACGACGAGGAGCGCGAGGAGCGGGAGGACGGCTGGGAGTGAGAGGAGGCCGGGGAGGACGAGGAGCCGCCGCCCCGGCCGGCACCGGCGACACCGGTGGGCGGTGAGCTCACCATCCCGCGCGGTGAGACGACCGGCGCCATCCCGCAGACGTCGCAGTACAGCTCGCCGCCGCCCACGTCCTCGTACGACCCGCCGCAGTCACGCCGCTGGCAGGCGACCGCCTCACTCATGCCGCGCCCCCTTTGTGCTCTGGTCGGCGGGGTCCGACTGGCGCGGAACCAGCGCCTCGGCCGCCGCCTGCTGATAGCGCAGCACGGCCTGCTCGGCCACCCGCAGATCGCACGGGGCGCTCCACAGCATCCGGCGCGCGAGGTCATACCGCTCCACCAGCAGCGGATCCTCCGCCATACCGTGCCGGGCGACCTTCGCCTTGTACGCGTCGAGCCGGCCGCGCAGCTCGGCGCGGACCGCGAGCGGCGCGGTCACCGCGGTCAGGGACTCCCGGGCGCGCAGCAACTCGTCGTCGGCGCGCTGCTCCAGCCTCTCCAGCAGCGGGGAGAGCCGGTGCCACTGGGAGCGCCTGCGGTAGTCGGCGGCGGTCACCAACTGCTCGTGCAGCGCGGTGGGCGGACCGCTGACCGCGGGCACCTCGGACGCCGCGATCTTCGCGAGCACCTCGCCGCGCGCCTGCCGCGCCTCGGCCAGCGTGCGGTCGGCGCGGGAGAGCACATCGCGCAGCCGCATCAGCCTCCGCTCCGCGTCCTGCCGTACGTCCAGGACCGCCTCGATCTCGCGCCGTACGTCGTCCAGGGCGCGGGCCGCGCGGTCGTAGCGGGTGGTGTCGGGGCTGCCGCCGCCGGGCGCGGAGCTGCCGGTGGCCGGCTTCCAGAAGGCGAGCGGATCGGAGACCACCTCGGCGCGCAGCACGGTCAACTCGGCGGTGATCTGCTCCAGATCGTCGCCCGAGGGGTGCTCCCCGGGGCGCACCCCGACGGAGTGCGCCAGCGACCTGGTGCGGTGCAGCTCGGCCGCCAGCATGTCGATCCGGGCGGGCAGCGCGGACCATACGGCGTCGGCGGTGACGATGACGTCGAGGGCCTCGGCATACCAGCGGTTCATCCGGTCGACCAGCTGGTTCAGGCTCAACTGCTCGCTCAGTAAAGGGGATCCGGTGAGGGTGGCGCTGCTGGGCAGGGTGATACCGGGGCCGCGCAGCAGCTCGGTGAGCTCGGCCAACTCGCCGGGCGAGGGCCAGCGGTGGCGGGCGCGCACCTCACGGGCGCTGTGGAGCGCGTCCGTATAGGCGTCGAAGTAGCTCCACAGGAGGGAGATGGCCTGCTCGGTGGTGGCCCACCGGTCCTTGGTGACGCCGGAGAGCTCGGCGCCTTCGAGGAGCCTGCGGCCCGCGTGGTCCTGGAGGGCAAGCAGTGAGGACTCGATCGCCTCGTGTTCGGCGGCGAGCTTGGCCAGCGCGCGGTCCACCTCCTCGCGGCCCATGGCCGGACCGTCGGGTGTCCCCGCGGCGCTGGGGAAGGATCCCGGGACCCCCATCGATCACCTCTCCGTGTCCGTATCCGTTTCGTGATCCGTCTGCAGCGTCATCCCTACGCGTGTGAGCCGGGCGCTAATCCTTGCCGGTCCGTGATCCTCTTCCCGCTAGTCCTTGTACACCGGGTCCGGCGGTGCCGGATTCTCCTGTGCCGTACCGAGATCCTTCGCGAGCCAGGTGCGGTAGGCGCGCATCCAGGGGCTGTTGTCACCGCCCGAGCGGTAGTCCTCCAGCACCTTGTTGACCCGGCGTACCAGGTCGTCATCGTTCTTGTTCATCGCCACGCCGTAGAGCTCATCGGTGAATCGGGAACCGACGAGCTTGACGGACGGGTCCTGGGCCGCCTGGCCGGCCGCCAGCGCGTTGTCCGTGATCACCGCGTCCACCTCGCCCAGTTGCAGCCTGACCAGGCAATCCAGCTGGTTGGGGACGGGCTTGACCTTGATCGCGCCCAGGGCCTTCGCCCCCGTGTCGGGCTTGTCCAGCTCGGCCTCCGCGGTGGAACCCTTCGCCGTGCAGACCTTCTTGCCGCGCAGGGTCTTGTTGTAGCCGGTGACGGTCGAGCCGTCGGCGACCAGCACCTGCTGCCCGGCCTGGAAGTACGCGGTGGAGAACGCGGCGTCCTTGATCCGGTCGCAGTTGATGGTCATCGTGCGCACCACGACGTCCACCTTGCCCTGCCGCAGGGCCTTGATGCGCTGACTGGTGGGAATGGTGCGGAAGATGACCGCGTCCGGATCGCCGAAGATGTCCTTGGCTATGGCGCGCACCAGGTCGATGTCGAAGCCGGTGAGGTCGCCGGTGGCCGGGTCGCGGTATCCCCAGCGGTAGCTGTTCTGGTCGACGCCCGCGATCAGCTTGTTGAGCTTGTGGCCATTGACCTCACGGTTCTTGATCCGCTTGATGGCCGGGCCGCTCGCGCTCGACGGCCGCAGGCTCGCCTCCGGCTTGTCACAGCTCCCGGCCGCCGCCGCCTCGGAGCCGGTCCGCACGGTGTGCGGATGGCGCGCGCCGCGCCTGCCGTCGCCCGCGCCGTCGTCGCCGTCCATCGCCGCGGGCGCCAGGATCGCCGTGGCCACCCCCAGGGCGCACACCGCCACGGCGGCGCCCGATCGCACCGATCGCATCCTTCCGCCCCCCATCAAGCCGTCAACCTCACCGGTACTCCGAAAGCCTGCGGCCTATGCCCAGCACCGCGCCCACGGCTCCCAGCACGGCCAGCGCCCCCGCGCCGACGGCCATCGCGGTGAACGCTTCCCGCCCGGCGTCGGCCGCCCGCTGGAACTCCCGCTGCTCATGGTCGAGGGCCTTCGCCAGCTGGGTGTCCACCGCGTCGAAGGACTCGCCGGTGCTGTCCTTCGCGCCGATGACCTGCTCCAGCGCCTTCCTGTAGTCGCCCGCGTCATCGGCGCCGCGGGCGGCCTTGTGCCGCGCCTGCCACTCCCGGACCCCGGTGGCGGCCGCCTCCACCGGGTCGCGGCCCGCGCCGTCGTCCGCCAGGCCCCGCGCCCGGTCCAGCAGGCTGCCCGCGGCGGGGCGCTTCGCGCCGCCGCCCGCGTCACCGACGAGGTCGGCCATCCGGGCGCCGTAGCTGACCTCGTAGGAGTCCTTGCCCTTGTTCACGCCGTCCTTGTCGACGGTGACCGCGCCGCGCGCGACCAGCGTCAGATTCTCGTCGGCGCGGGCCCGGAGCGAGTCGATCCGGGCCTCGTTGAGCACCTGCAGGGACTTGGCCCCGTGGGCGTCGGAGTCCTCGAGCGAGGTCCGGGCGATGGCGTGGCCCCCCACCAGCCACAGCAGCACCACCGTGGAGGCCGCGGTCGCGGCCAGCAGACCGTGGTTGAAGACCCGGTTCGTCCGCCGGTAGTTACGGTGCTGGGCCCATCCCAGCGCGCCCAGCGCGAGCACGCCGGTCCCGATCGCCACCCACGGCCACGCCTTCGCGTCCCCGTAGTCCTCCCCGAGCCGGGCGGTCTCCGCCTCATACAGCCTGCCGGCGGCGGGCAGCAGCTGATCGCGCATCGTGTCGTTGGCGTAGCGCAGATACGCGCCGCCCAGCGGCAGGCCCTGGCGGTTGTTGGCGCGGGCGGACTCGACCAGACCCGTGTAGACCGGGAGCAGTTGATTGATCTTCCGTATCTCCTGGCGTGCCGAGGCCGAGCCGTCGGTGTTGGCCGCGGCGCGCACCAGCAGCTTGGAAGCGGTGTCGATGTCCCGCTCGTAGCGCTGCCGGACCTTGGCGGGCTCCTGAGCGCCGGCCAGAAAACCGCTCGCCGCCGTGGTGTCGGCGTCGGCCAGTGAGCGGTAGACCTGTGCGGCGTCGGCGCTCAGCGGCTGGCTGTGCTCGCCCACCGCGTCCGCCGCGGTCTGCCGCTCGGCCACCTGCCAGGCCGTGACCGCCCCGAACGCCACCACCAGCGCCGCCAGCACCGCCCCGATGATGCGCAGCCTGCCGGGCTCGGTCGTCGCCGCCGCCCGCACCCGCTCGACGCCCTCGCGCCATGCGGTCCGCGGCGGGGCCGCGGGCGCGGGCGGCGGCGCGGCTCTGCCGATGGTCGGCGGGTATGACACAAGACCTCCCCCTTGGTCCGGACCCCACGGTCGCTGCCGACGGCCGGCGCCCGGCGCGGCGGCCGACAGCCATCGGGCAGCAGTATGACCGCCGTCACTGACAAGGTCACCGGTCCTGCCCGGATCTTGCCCGGATCGCGATCTTCCCTCCCTCTTTGAATACGCCGTGGACGGCCGTTCGGTTCCATCGACGCCGTGATGTTCACCCCTGGCGGTAGTGCGCCCGCAGCCTCGCGTACGCGGCCGGGGGCGCGCCCGTACGGTCCAGGCCCAGCAGCGCGGCGCCGAGCACGGGCGGCGCCGTGACCACCCGGGGGCCGGCCTTCGGGGCGCGGGCCGCGAGGAGTTCCCGGATCCGGTCGTCCAGCAGCGGATGCCGGGCCGCGAGCACCCCGCCGCCCAGCACCACCGGCGTCTCCTCGTCCAGCAGACCGAGGCGGCTGAGGGCGACCGTGGCCATCGCGGCCACCTCCTCCGCCTGGCGGTCGACGATCGCGCGCGCGATCGCGTCGCCCGCCTCCGCCACAGCGAAGAGGACGGGCGTCAACTCGTAGCGGCGGGAGGGCTCCAGCCGGCCCAGATGGATCGCCTCGATCAGCTCGTACATCGTGGCCAGTCCGTGGTGCGCGGGCAGGGCGCGCGCCAGCTCGGTCGGCTCGCCGCGGCCGTCCTCGGCGCGCGCCGCCCACCACAGCGCCTCCTCCGACAGAAAGCCCCCGCCGCCCCAGTCGCCGGAGATCCGGCCGATGGCGGGGAAACGGGCGGTGCGGCCGCCGTGGCCCAGCCCCGCGCAGTTGATGCCCGCGCCGCAGACGACGGCGACACCGGTCGGCTCGCCGTCGTCCGCGACCCCGGACCGCAGCAGCGCGAAGGTGTCATTGGCGACGGTGACGGTGGCGCCCCAGCCACGGTCGGCCAGCACTCCCGTCAACTCCTCCTCCTCGCTCGGCAGATCGGCGTTGGCCAGACACGCCGAGACATGTCCGGCGCGCGGCCGCCCCGCCCCGCCCGCCTGCCGCGCGGCCTCCGCCACCAGGGGCGCGAGTGAGCCGACCGCGCGCTCGGCGCCCACGACCGGCGGTCGGAAGCCGCCGCCGCGGGCCGCGCCGAGGACGGATCCGTCCGGGCCGACGAGCGCGACATCGGTCTTGCTGTTGCCCGCGTCGATGGCCAGCACGGACCCGTCCGGCGGAGAGGGGGAAGGGGAGGGAGAAGGGGCGGTCGGTACGGACTGGGTCAGGCCCACGCCAGATGCTCCCGGTTGTGCGCGATCAGGTCGTCGGTCAGCTTCTCGGCATATTCGAGCTGGCCGATGAGGGGGTGGGCGAGCAGCGCCTGGAAGACCCGTTCCCGGCCGCCCTTCAACGCCGCCTCCAGCGCGAGGTGTTCATACGCCGTGACGCCCGCGACCAGACCGGCGAACAGGGGCTCAAGGGGGCGCACGGGCAGTGGCTTCGCGCCCTGTGCGTCCACGGCCGCCGGAACCTCGATCACCGCGTCGTCGGGGAGGAAGGGCAGCGTGCCACCGTTGAGCGTGTTGACGATCCGCACCTCCCCGGTGTCACGCAGCAGGGACGAGGTCAGATCGACCGCCGCCTCCGAGTAGAAGGCGCCGCCGCGCTTGCCCAGCAGCTCGGGCTTCTCGTCCAGCTCCGGATCGCCGTACATCTCCAGCAGCTCGCGCTCGATCGCCGCGACCTCCGCCGCCCGCGACGGCTTGGCCCTCAGCTCCCGTACGACCGCGTCGTGCCGGTAGTAGTAGCGCAGGTAATAGGACGGGACGACGCCCAGGCGGTCCACCAGCGAGCGCGGCATCCGCAGATCCTCGGCGATCGCCTCCCCGTGGTCCGCGAGCAGCTTGGGCAGGACGTCCTCGCCGTCCGGCCCGCCGAGCCGCACCGCGCGCTCCCAGGTGAGGTGGTTGAGACCGACGTGCTCCAGGGCCACCTCGCCGGGCGCCACGCCCAGCAGCTTCGCGAACTTCCGCTGGAAGCCGATGGCCACATTGCACAGCCCGACCGCCCGGTGCCCGGCGCTCAGCAGCGCCCGGGTCACGATCCCGACCGGATTGGTGAAGTCCACGATCCACGCGCCGGGGTTGCGGCGGCGCACCCGCTCGGCGATGTCCAGCACCACCGGGACGGTACGCAGCGCCTTGGCGAGCCCGCCGGCGCCGGTGGTCTCCTGCCCGACGCAGCCGCACTCCAGCGGCCAGGTCTCGTCCTGGCCGCGCGCCGCCTGCCCGCCGACGCGCAGCTGCAGCAGCACCGCGTCCGCGCCGTCCACGCCCGCGTCCAGGTCGGCGGTCCAGGAGATCCGGCCGGGATGGCCCTGCCTGGCGAAGATCCGGCGGGCCAGCCCGCCGATGAGCTCCAGCCGGTCGGCGGCGGGGTCGATGAGGACGAGCTCCTCCACGGGGAGCACATCCCGCAACCGGGCGAACCCGTCGATGAGTTCGGGGGTGTAGGTGGATCCGCCACCCACGACTGCGAGCTTCAACCCTTGACTCCTGTCAGTGTGACGCCTTCGACGAAGGCTTTCTGAGCGAAGAAGAAGACGATGATGACGGGGGCCATGACGAGCAGTGTCGCGGCCATCGTCAGATTCCAGTTGACGCTGTGCGCGCTCTTGAAGCTTTCCAGACCGTAACTGAGCGTCCAGGCGCCTGGATTCTGCGCCGCGTAGATCTGCGGACCGAAGTAGTCGTTCCAGCAGTAGAAGAACTGGAAGAGCGCGACGGCCGCGATCCCCGGCTTCGCCATGGGGACGACGATACGCAGCAGGGTGGAGAACTCCCCGCAGCCGTCCACCTTCGCCGACTCCAGATACTCCCGGGGAATCGTCAGCAGAAACTGGCGCAGTAGAAAAATGGAGTACGCGTCGCCGAATGCCATCGGAATGATCAGCGGCCACAGCGAGCCCGAAAGATGGAGCTGCTGGGCCCAGACCAGATACATCGGGACCACGATGACCTGGGGCGGCAGCATCATCGTCGAGATGACCAGGAGCATGGCGGTGCGCCGGCCGCGGAAGCGGAACTTCGCGAGCGCGTACGCCACCGGAAGGGAGGAGCAGATCGTGAAGAGGGTGCCCAGCGCGGCATACATCAGCGAATTGCGCCACCAGTCCACAAACCCGGGGGTGTGCAAGACCTCGGCGTAATTCGACCAGTTCCAATCGGTGGGCCACAACTCGCCGCTCATCGCCTGGTCGTCGCTCATCACCGAGGTCAGGAAGACGAAGACGAAGGGGAGGACGAAGAGGAGCGCGGCGGCGAGGGCCACCGTGTGCACGGCGATCCAGTGCAGCGCCGCGCGGCGGCGGGCGGCGGGGGCGGGCGAGCGCCTGGTGGCGGGGCGCGGCGGCGCCGGGCGCGCGGAGAGCGCGGTGGTGGCGGTCATGGCGGATCGGTCCTCTCAGTCCTCGGCTCAGTCCTCGGCCGACAGCAGTCCGGCGCGCCGGCGCATCAGCAGCGTCGTCACGGCCATCGCGATCGCGAAGAGCACGAGCGAGAGCACGCAGGCGGCTCCGGTGTTGAAGTTCTGGAAGCCGAGCGAGTAGACGAGCTGTGGCACGGTGAGGGTCGAGTGGTCGGGATAGCCGGGCTGGATGACCGTTCCGGGTCCGAAGCTCACGCCGGAGGCGAGCTTTCCGGCGACCAGCGCCTGGGTGTAGTACTGCATGGTCTGCACGACGCCGGTCACGACCGCGAACATCACGATCGGTGTGATCGACGGCCAGGTGACATAGCGGAACCTGCTCAGCGCCCCGGCGCCGTCCAGTTCGGCCGCCTCGTACTGCTCCTTGGGGACGTCCAGCAGCGCCGCCATGAAGATGACCATGAGATCGCCGATGCCCCACAGGGAGAGCATCACCAGCGACGGCTTGGCCCAGGCGGGATCGTTGAACCAGTTCGGGGCGTGGATCCCGATATCGGAAAGGATCGCGTTGACCGGTCCGGTGCCGGGGTTGAGCAGGAAGACGAAGGCGACGGTGGCCGCCACCGGAGGCGCGAGACAGGGCAGATAGAAGGCGGTCCGGAAGAAACCCACCCCTGACTTGATCTTGGTGACCAGCAACCCGACGCCCAGCCCGAAGACGACCCGCAGGGCGACCATCACCACGACCAGCCAGAGCGTGTTCCACAGCGCCGGGCCGAACAGCGGCATCTGCTGAAGCACATAATGCCAGTTGCGCAGCCCCACAAAGGTCGGCGCCTGGATCTGGTTGTAGTGCATGAACGAGAAGTAGACGGTGGCGATCAGCGGATAACCGAAGAAGACGGTGAAGCCGATCAGCCAGGGGGAGAGAAAACCGAGGGTGCGCAGCCGCTCGCGCGCTGCCTTGCGACGCAGGGCGGGGGCGTTCGTCGTCGTGGCTATATCGCCCTCCGTCACTGCTGTGCCTGGAGATTGTCGGCGTCTATCTCGTCATCCAGCTCCCGTAGCCCCGTGTCCAGGTCGTGCACCCGGCCCGCCTCGACGCCATAGGAGAAGTCCTTGAGGGAGCTGACGTACTGACCACCGTTGATCGAGGGCGGCATGGCGGTGCTGTACCGGTTCCGCGCGATATCGAGGAAGGCGCGGAAGGTCGGCTCGGAGTCCAGCTTCGGGGAGGTGAGCGCCGCCTTGGTGGACGGCACATTGTGAATCGCGTTGGCGAAGGCGACCACCTGATCGGTGTCGGCGGTCAGAAACCTCACCAGTTCCCAGGCGGCGTTCTGGTGAGTGCTGCTGTGCGCGATGCCGATCACCGTGCCGGTGAGATAGCCCCGGCCGTAGGTTTCCGGCCGGTCGTCGGGGACGGGCAGGGGCGCGGTGCCCCAGTCGAATTTCGCGCCCTTCATGGAGAGACCACGCCACTCACCGTCCAGATGCATGGCGAGCTTTCCGGTGAGAAACGCGTTCTGGGAGGACATCTCGTCGCCGAAGGAGGTACGGAACGTCTCCAGCGGGCCGTAACCGCCCTGGCTTTGGATCAGCTCCCGCGTGGTGGCGTAGAAGTCCTCAGCCGCCTTCTCCTTCGCCAGCCGCGCCGTGCCGTCCTTGGCGAAATAGGTCGGGTCCCACTGGGCGAAGAGGCGGTCCGGGCTGTTCTGGTAGAGCCGGAAGTTCGGCATGAAGCCGACTCGCTCATACCCGCCGTTCCTGGTGCGCTTGGTCAGCTTGACGGCGTCGCGCTTCAGCTCCGACATCGTCCGCGGCGGCCGGGTGATGCCCGCTTCCCGGAAGGCGTCCTTGTTGTAGTACATGCCGAACGCGTCGGCCAGCAGGGGCAGGGCGCACTGGTCGCCCCGGTAGCTCGTGTAGTCCAGCAGCGTCCTGGGGAAGACCTTGGCCTTGTCCGGCCCGGTCTTCTTCATGAAGGGGTCGAGATTCACCCACATCCCGGACGAGCAGTACTGCCCCACATTGTCGGTGGTGAAGGACGAGACGACATCGGGCGCGTCGCCTCCACCCGCTCGCAGCGCCTGGTTCACGGTCTCGTCGGTGACGTTCCCGGTGACCTTGACCGTGATATTGGGACGGAGCCTCTCGAAGCGGGCGATGCTGTCGTCGATCGCCTTGACTTCGTTCTTCTCCGACCAGCCGTGCCAGAACTTCAGGGTCACGGGTTTGGTCGGATCGTCCTTGGCGCTGCCGGTGCTGGGATGGGCGCAGCCGGAGAGGAGAAGGGCGCCTGCGCTCAGCACCGAGGCGAGAAAAGACAGTTTTCGTGCCATGGGACTTCCTTTACTGCGGGGACGGCAGGGGAAGCGGCGGTGCGGTCTGTCAGGCGGTGTCGAAAACCGTGTCACGGGCATCGGCGAGCGCCTTGCGCAGCGCGCCGATGAGAATGGGATCACCTTCGATTTCGCTGATCCGCAGCTGCGGCCGGGGCAGCGCGAGTCCGGTCATCTCGGCCTCGACCAGTTCGCGCAGCCGCTCCCCGCCGGCCTGCGCGACCTCACCCGAAAGGACGACCAGCTCGGGGTCGACCACCGCGACCACGGAGGCCAGCCCGGTGGCGAGCCGGCGGGCGAGCTCGGTCAGCACCTCATCGCCCGCGCCGGGCGTGCGCGCCGCGGTGGCCAGCGCCTTGGTGGCCGTGGGCGCGTCGATGCCGTGCTCCCGGGCCAGCTCCACGACGGCGGGGGAGCCGACCAGCTTCTGGAACCCGCCGCCCCCGTCCGGTCGCGCGGCGGCGTCCGGGCCGCCCCGGGCGAGCGGCGCCCCCGGCAGCGGCATATAGCCGATCTCGCCGGCCCCTCCGGTGGCCCCCCGCAGCAGCGTGCCGCCGAGCACGATGGCCGCGCCGACCCCCTCGTCGGCCCAGACCAGCGCGAAGTCGTCGAAGTCCTGTGCGCTGCCCTGGTGTTGTTCGGCGACGGCGGCGAGGTTGACGTCGTTCTCGATGACGATCGGGGTGGGCAGCGCCTTGGACAGATCATCCCGCAGGGTGCGGGACTGCCAGCCGGGCAGATGCGGTGCGTAGCGCAGGGTCCCGGTGCGCGGGTCGAGCGCGCCGGGGGTGCCGATCACGGTTCCGTGCAGATCGCCCCGGCCGAGCCCGGCCGCGGCCAGCGCCCCGTCCACGGCCTCGGTGACCAGTTCGGCGGTCCGGGTGCGCGCGGTCTCGTCGGTCGCCGACGCGGTCACCCGGTGCTCGCCGACCACCTGACCGGTGATGTCGGCGACCGCGGCGGTGATGCCCTCCTGGTCGACGGCGAGCGCGGCGACATGGGCGGCGGCCGGATTGATCTCGTACAGCTGGGCGTTGGGCCCCGGCCGCCCGGTGACGTTCCCCGTCGTACGGACCAGACCTGCGGCCTCCAGCCGGGTGAGCAGCTGTGACGCGGTGGGCTTGGACAGGCCGGTCAGCTCTCCGAGCCGGGTCCGGGTGAGCGGCCCGTGGGCGGCGAGCAGGTCCAGTGCGGCCCGGTCGTTCATGGCGCGCAGAACGCGGGGGGTCCCGGGTGTGCTGCCGGGTGATGCGGCCATGGTGGGTGCCCCCGTCTCAACTCTGTTAAGAAACTTTCCTATTGAACAGAAAACGTAGAGGCGGTATGGGGGCGGCGTCAATGGGTGCGGTGAAAAGAGCGCGCCTTGCCCTTCGGTGGCCCTTCCTTGGCGGCTTCTTGGCGTGGACATGAACCTGGCATGGACAAGTCACCGCAAGAGTGACCTGCGGCGGATCGTCGGTGATCGCCGGCGCCCGTCCCAACGCGACCACTCGTATCGCAGGGGGTTAGGTGAGATCTTCCTCGTTCAGAAAGCGCATGGCTCTGGTCATGGCGGCAACACTGCCGTTGGCCGCCGGTGCGCTCACCCTGGGCATACCCGCCGCCCAGGCCGACTCCGCTCCGCACGACCGGGACACCCTCCGCGGCACCAAGCCCACGTGGGCGACGGCGACGTCGGACCAGGGCTCCACCGCCGACGGCAATAAGGTCACCGCGCGCGTCCATCTCGCCGGCCGCGACGCCAAGGGGCTGGCCGACTACGCGAAGGCGGTGGCCGATCCCTCCTCGCCGAGCTACGGAAAGTATCTGACGGTCCGGCAGGCCCAGGACCGCTTCGGGCCGACGCGGCAGCAGACCGCCGCCGTCACCGCATGGCTGAAGGGCGCCGGGCTCACGGTCACCGGCCACAACCAGCACTATGTGACGGTGTCCGGCGAAGTCGCCGCCGCGGAGAAGGCGTTCGGCACCCAGCTGCACAACTACCGCAAGGGCGGCAAGGTCTACCGGGCCCCCTCGCGGGCGGCCACCGTACCCGCCTCGCTGAACGGCGCCGTGCTGACCGTGGTCGGCCTCGACAACGCGCCCAGGAGGGCCAAGCACGACGAGACCCTCCCTCCCCCCGGAGCGGTCTTCAAGAACGCCGGCCCGTTCTCCAGCTACTACGGCTCCAGGACCGACAGAAGTCTGCCCTCGGCCTACGGCGCCAAGCAGCCGTACGCCATCAAGGGGTACACCGGCAAGCAACTGCGCGCCGCCTACGGGGCCAGGAGCCGCAACACCGGTAAGGGCGTCACCGTCGCCATCACCGACGCCTTCGCCTCGCCGACCATCGCCGCCGACGCGGCCAAGTACGCCCGGCGCAACGGCGACCCGGGCTACCGCAAGGGCCAGCTGACGCAGGTGCTCCCCGCCGACTACCGGTACACCGAGGAGTGCGACGCGAGCGGCTGGTACGGCGAGGAGACGCTCGACGTCGAGGCCGTGCACGCCGTCGCCCCCGCGTCCGACATCGTCTACGTCGGCGGCGCGTCCTGCACGGACGACGATCTGCTCGACTCGCTCGCCAAGGTCGTCGACAACCGGCTGGCCGACATCGTCTCCAACTCCTGGGGCGATGTGGAGGCCAACGAGACCCCGGACGTGGCCGCCGCCTACGACCAGATCTTCCAGCAGGGCGCGGTCGAGGGCATCGGCTTCTACTTCTCCTCCGGCGACAACGGCGACAACCTCGCCTCCACCGGCACCAAGCAGGTCGACACCCCGGCCAACTCGGCGTGGGTGACGGCGGTCGGCGGCACCTCATTGGCCGTCGGCAAGGGCGAGAAGTACCAGTGGGAGACCGGCTGGGGCACCACCAAGGCCACCCTCTCCCTCGATGGCACGTCGTGGAGCTCGCTGCCCGGCGCGTACACTTCGGGCGCCGGAGGCGGCACCAGCAGGACCGTCGCGCAGCCCTTCTATCAGCGCGGCGTCGTGCCCGACGCGCTCGCCCTGGCGAACGGCGGCACCGCCAAGCAGCGCGTGACCCCGGACATCGCGGCGGTGGCCGACCCCAACACCGGCTTCCTGGTGGGGCAGACGCAGACCTTCCCCGACGGCTCGCTCCAGTACGGCGAGTACCGCATCGGCGGCACCTCGCTGGCCGCGCCGGTGATCGCGGGCGTCCAGGCGCTCGCCCAGCAGGCGCGCGGCGGCCAGCCGATCGGCTTCGCCAACCCGTCGCTGTACGACCGGTACGGCACCGCCTCGTATCACGATGTCACCGACCATCCGCTGGGTGCCGGGGTCTCGCTCGGCGTGGTCCGGAACGACTACGTCAACGGTCACGACGCCGGCGACGGCCTGGTGACCTCGCTGCGCGGCCTCGGCCGGGACAGCTCGTTGCGCGCGGTCGTGGGCTACGACAACGTGACCGGCGTGGGCACCCCCGCGGCCGGCTATCTGACGTCGTTCGACCGGCCTCATCGCCGCTGACGCGGCCCCGGTCGGCTCCCGCCCCTCGTGGGCGGGGGCCTTGTCATTTCTGCGCGGGCGGCGGCACCGAGGCCGACGAGGTGATCGGGCTCGCCGCCGTTGACTGCGGGGAGTCGGGGTTGGCCAGCGCGGAGGGCGCGGACACGGTGGCCGCCGCCGCGTTCGCGGGGTCCTCGGTCTGCAGATCCGGTTCGGTGGGACGGCCGACGAGGTGGATACCCGCCGCCTCCAGCGCCTTCTTGATCCGCCAGCGCAGCTCGCGCTCGATGCCCAGCGACTTGCCCGGCATGGTCCGCGCCGAGACCCGGACGATCATCGAGTCCAGATAGACCGCGTTGAGCCCCAGGACCTCGATGGGCTCCCACAGCCGCTCGTTCCACGGCTCGTCCTTGGCCATGTCCACGCCGACCTGCGTGATGATCGAGCGGACCTGGTCCAGATCCTCGTCCGCCCGGATCTGAACGTCGACGCCCGCGGTGGCCCAGCCCTGGCTGAGGTTGCCGATCCGCTTGACCTCGCCGTTGCGGACGTACCAGATCTCACCGTTGTCCCCGCGCAGCTTGGTGACGCGCAGCCCCACCTCGATCACCTCGCCGGAGGCGACCCCGGCGTCGATCGTGTCGCCGACCCCGTACTGGTCCTCCAGGATCATGAAGACGCCGGAGAGGAAGTCGGTGACCAGGTTGCGGGCGCCGAAACCGATCGCCACACCCGCGACACCGGCGCTGGCGAGCAGCGGCGCCAGATTGATCTTCAGGGCCGAGAGGATCATCAGCCCGGCCGTCCCCATGATCAGGAACGAGGCGACCGAGCGCAGCACCGAGCCGATCGCCGCGGACCGCTGCCGCCGCCGCTCCACATTGACCAGCAGACCGCCGAGCGCGGTGCCGTTCACGGCCTGGGCCGTCCGGTTCATCCGCTCTATCAGCTTGGTGATCGCACGCCGTACGGCGGACCGCAGCACGAACGCGATGATCAGGATCAGGGCGATGCGCAGCCCGATGCTGAGCCAGGTGGACCAGTTCTCCTCCACCCAGCCCGCGGCGTTGGTGGCGCTTTTCTGCGCATCGTCGAAAGTCTTGGGACGAGGCGTCGAGTCAGCGGCCAGAGCAGCGGACCAGAACACAGCAGGAACCCTTCGTGTGCGACATGCCCGCACGGATCGCCCGCGCGCGCAACCTCTCACACAGTAGCCGGGCGCAGGAATGTCCCGTTCCTGTGTTCGAGAGCGCGTGAATGCGCCCGGGAGGCGCATATCAGCGGGCGGGGCGGCCTCAGCTCCCGCTTTCCGTCACCTCCCGGGTCCCGCGCTCGGGCACGGGCCGCCGGAACCGTGATTCTTGCCACTGCGGCGCGGCCTGAGGCCCCCCGCCCGCTGATATGCGCCTCCCGGGCGCATTCACGCGCTCTCGAACA
>NZ_JBEXHC010000030.1:4048-84232 GCF_040607655.1 Streptomyces sp. NPDC005266 | reverse complement strand
GTGTTGCTCGAGATCTCGCTCGGAATGATCCGCATCAACTCTCCCCATGGTCAAGCCAATACGTTCTCAAAGTATCGAGCGGCGGAACCCCTTGGGGTGAGCGTGTCCCGTGAGAGTGCTGGTAACGGCGGCCCGTTGAGTGATGAACTACGAGGGGACAGGGGAGAGAGACGTAGTGTGGGCGCGGGGGCGTGATGACCACGGAGCACGGTGGGGCGGCCGGCAGACGGATGGATGAGGCCGGTTGGGGTCTGCTTGTCGGCCTTATACGTCGGTTCACGGTCGAAGGGGTTGAACGCCGCGCGGCTCTGCGGCAGGTGATGAGGGCCGCGCGGCTGGACATGCAGCAGGCCCAGGCCTTGTACGAAGCCGTGGCGGCGGCGGAGGTGGCGGACGAGGACGTCGAAGACGAGTCGGACTTCACGCAGAGTGCGACATCCGACGACGCGGCTGGTACAGGCGAGGTTCTCGACGACTTGGATCCCTCCGAGGACGAGGAAGTCCCGGACGTGGAATCCTTTCGAGGGACGGTGCGTGTCGACGACGCGGACGGGGCTTGTCGTGCCGCTCGGGACCTGCTCGACGCCGACCGGTGGTGCGCGGAGCCGCACAAGCGTGTGCTGAGCGCCGTGGAGGAAGTGGGGCTGTCTCTCTTGTTCCGAGGCGCCGGTGAGTCATCGGGATCGTTACCCGATGGCTACCTGGCGACACTTCCGCCGGACGGCGAGGCGTACAGGGCCTTCTCCGCAATGGTCGTCCACAATCAGCGGCTCGTTCATAAGATCCTTCAGCACTGGGCAACCAGTCCCATGTACGACGATCTTGCACAGCACGGCATGATCGGGCTCATACGTGCTGTGGAGAAGTTCGACGTGTCCTTGGGGTGCAAGTTCTCCACCTATGCGACTTGGTGGATTCGGCAGCGCATCACTCGGGCCATCGCCAACGAAGGGTCGGCCATTCGGCTTCCGGTCCATATCTGGACCGACGTCGAGAAGGTGCGTAGGAAGGAGCGCGAATTTCTTGGCCAGGGGAAGACCCCTAATGTCGATGACCTGGCCCTGGCGTGTGGTCTCAGCCCCGAAAAGGTGATGGAGTGTCTGCGGTTGGGTCGTCGGGCGATTCTGTCGCTCGACCAACCCGTCGGCGAGAACGCGAACGCGACGCTTGGAGAGCTGGTCGTCGATGAGTTTTGGCCGGTACCGGGACCGGAGCAGGTACTACGACCCGAATTCGAGCGCGAAGAAATATTCCAGCTGTTCGACGTGTGCGAATTCGATGACAGAATTCGGGAAATCCTTAAACTGCGATTTGGGTTCACTGATGGCGAATCCTGGACGCTTGAACAAATTGGTGGGCAAGTCGGGGTCACACGCGAACGTATTCGGCAGCTCGAGAAGCGTGCGCTGACGGCAATGAAGCACCACATGAGTCTGACGCCCGACGGCCCTGACGCGGAACACCGTCGCCTGGCGGGGGCTCGGCAGAGCGCTCAGGAGGTTGATGAAAGCTCCGCACCTCGCGGAGGTCCGGAAGGGCGGGAGGACACAAGGGCCGCCGAGTCGCTTCCGAACGACAGCGTCGACGCGCCGGAGACAGTGAGCAGTTCCGACGGGAGAGAGGAAACGATGACCTCGAAGGAGACAGAGTTCGGCCGGTGGTTGGCCGAGCGGATGCAAGGAAATGGGGCGGACGAAGGAGAACTGGCACGCCGGCTGGGAGTGCCGCGAGCGCTTGTCGAAGCCTGGCTGGACGGTCGTTCCGTGCCTCGTCCGGACCTCTTGGGCAGGGTGCGGGAGGCCCTTGGAGCCGGGGACGAAACCGGGCAGGACTCCCTGGCTGATCCCGAGCGGAGCGACGACCCCACCGAGACACCAGTGGTGTGGTACCACCGTCCCGGACACGACGACGGCGGCCGGGAGTTCGGCAACGCGGCGGCCTTCGCCTTCGAGGCCGATCTGGAGGTGCTGGCCCGTGAGGCGACCCAGAACAGCCTGGACGAGCGCGACAGGAGGAACGACGATCCGGTCAGGGTTCGCTACACCCTGCATGAACTGACCGGTGACAGTCTTGCCCGGTTCCTCACAGCGATTCGCTGGCACGACCTCCATCCGCACTACGAGGCGGCCGCCGCCCAGGACCAGAAGGTCGGACGCGTCATCAGCGCCGGTCTGGGGGAGATGCTCGAACGAGATCGGCTGGTCCTTCTGCGCGTCGACGACTACAACGCCAACGGGCTGACCGGTGACGACTACGAGGACGGCCGATTCGCCGCCGTGGTGCGCCGCCAACTCGACAGCCGCAAGTCGGACGTGTCGGCCGGCGGTTCATACGGTCTCGGAAAGGCCACGCTCTGGGCGACCAGCCGTTTGGGGCTCGTCCTCATGAATTCGACACTCTCCGAACCACACGACGGGCACACCCGGCGGCGGCTGATCGGACGGCTCGATCTGCCCTGGCGAGAGGTGGACGGCCGGCGATTTGCCGGTCCCGCTTGGTTGGGCAGGCCGGACACCGAGGCGGACAACGCGGAGGTGGTCCGCTCCTGGTGGGCTGACGAAGCGACGGTCGAGAACCTTCATCTCACCCGCGAGGGTGATGACCCTGGCACATCGTTCTTGATCGTCGGAGCGCATGATGTGGCCAGCCTCGCCGAGGCCGGGCTGGACCAAGAGGGCGACCCGGGTGACGACGAGGACAGCCTGGAGCGCATGCACCAGAGGTTGGTTCGCGCCCTCGGTCGTAACTTCTGGGCAGCGATGACAGCGGGTGGCGATCACCAGCCATTGCTGGAGGCCTCCGTGCGCACGCTGCGCAATGGCGTGGAGATCGTCGAGGATGAGCGGGTCGAGCCACACGTGCACCAACCCGCTCGCTCGCGTGCTCTTCGGGCGTTTCTGAGCGGGACCACGGTGGACCGCCTCACCGAGGCCGGACAGGTGGCGCACATCACCGTGCCGTTGAAGGTTCCCGCAAGGGATGGCCTCACCGGTACGGCCGGCGAGCACCGGGCAGTGCTGCTTGTCACCGAGGCCAGTGACGCCGATGGCAAGATCAATCGGGTGACCGCGATGCGTGGAAATCGCATGACGGTCAAGACCAGCTGGGTGCCCGGCCTCCCTGCGTCGACCAACCCGTTCCAGGCAGTTCTGCTCGCGGGGCGTGCGGCGGGAGACGACGCCCCGTTCGCGGCCGAGGCGGAGGAGTTTCTGCGATCCTCCGAGCCGCCGGAGCACAACAAGTGGGGCCAGACCGAGGAGTTGCGGATGCGCTATTCGCCCTCGGCCCATCGACGGATTGCGGCGTTGACATCGGAGACCAACAAGGCCGTGCACGAACTTGTCGCGCTCCCCAAGGACAAGAAGTCGAGCGGCACGGGCAAGGTACGCAAGCGGCTCCCGATCTCGGGTAGGCCCGCCGCCAAGATCAGGGGGGCGGTGACACCTCCGAAACTGGACGATCTGGAGGCAGCGATCGGCCCCTCCGGCGCGTGGGAGATCACCGCCGAGGTCAAGGTGGCGCCCGATGGAGGGCCCTGGCGTATGAGCCCTGTCGCCAAGCTGGATGTCCGGTCCGGCCCTCGTCCAGTGGTCAAGTGGGCCGAACTCGTCGCTGTCGAAAACTGTGAACTGGCCGACGGGATTTTGCACTTCCCGCCAGGGGTCCGCCGTGCCGTCTTTCGAGGCGTCACCGACGTTTCCACACATTCGGTGCGGGCCGCGCTGACCGGTCTTTTCGTCGAACTGCACGAGAGCAAGGGAGGCGCCGCGTGAGGGTCTACCCGTACCCCCGACTGACCGGGGCGGTGACGGCGCGGGTCAGGGCCGTGCGGCTACGCGGCCCGGGTGACGCCCGAGAGCAGTTGGACGCCAAGGGGTGCTCGGTTGTCGAGCGGGTCGTGGCGCTCGGTATGGCCGAGCGCGCAGACTGGCAGAGTGCACGGCTCGCCCTGACGGCGACCGTACCGGCTCGTGAGATCGAGAAGAAGGGCCACTGGTCCGATGTCGCGGTTGTCGCCGTTCTGACGGAGGGGGCCACCAACGCACGCACTGTTGGGCGGTTGGTACCCGGTCCCGAAGGCGGCAAGGACTGGACCGGGGAGATCGAGCTCGACCGGGACGACCACCTGGACCGTGCGTCCCTCGCTGTGCATGTGGTGGCCACAGTCGGAGGGATAGAGGGTCGGATCATCGCCTCGACCGACCAGGACCAGGAGTGGATGATCGACGTGACGGCCGAAGAGCCGCTCAGGGATCGGGAACTCGATGTCAGCACGGTCAGCTTCACCCGTGGTGGCGAGCGGTTGCGGAGTTTCCAGGGTGCACCCTGGGTCCTGGACACCGCGGGGCGGATGCCCACCGTCCGCCTGAACTCGGATTTCGAGGGGCTCGTAGCGCTCGTGGAAAACCAAGGCTCGAAGGTGAAGAGCATCCTGCGCGAGATGCTGCTGGCCCAGATGTCTTCCGATGTGTGGACAGCGGTCTTCCACACCGCCATCGGTGACCTGGAGATCGAGGATGACGGGACTCCGCTCTTCCCACCCGACTGGCGAGGCGCGGTGCTGCGCGAGATGCTCCCGGACGTCGTCCCCGGGCAGTCGGAGGAGAACGCTCTCCGAGAGGTGCACAGCCGCCGTATCGGCGAGGGGAGCTGGACGGATCTACAAGCGCGTATTCAGTACGCGGCCGCCCGTCGCGCCGAGGTCGCCCAAAGGTTGGCCGGCGCTGTCCGCGACATCGAACGACTCGACCAGGAGACCCACGCGTGACTTACCGTCCCGAGTACCTGCCGGAACGGCTTGCTCTGATCTCCGACCTGCAGGCTGCCGAGTACATCTCCTCAGGGCTGCTGGAGGGACGCGAGGATGTCCCTTCCATCGCGCTGAACAAGGCTGCCGAGACGCTGCCCGGCGACGACGCACGGCTGCGGCTGGACCGGGTACGAGATCTGATCGACGACGCCATGACCAGGTTCCAGGACGAACGCCCCACGGCAGCGGATGCGTGGCTGGCACCGCGCCTGCACGAGACCTTTCGGTTGACTCGCAGGGAAGCGGCCGACAAAGGGCTCTGGACATATATGGCCCTCGGGGTGGCTCCGGACTACGTCGTCTGGCGGCACCTGTCCGAGCCGAAGGCGGATGGTTCGCCCGGCCGCGTGGCCCGGGACAGATTCGTCGGACCGCACTACAAGCAGACGTTCGCCCGGCTCTGGTGGGCGGCCGAACTCTTCCGCGACGGCTCGGACTACCGACCCGTCGTCGTGGCTTGCGGCAATCAGGACATGCTCAACTCGGCTCTTCGGCTGGATGTCATCGACCATCGCCCTACCGCTCTGGCTCTCGTCAGGATGATGGAGCGAGGGACCGTTCGCACCGGTCGTGAAGTGAACGCCATGACGTCCGCGGTCAACGCCGCTGCGGCGACCCTGATGTACGACGTCATAGCTCCGGACGTGGAACGCGACGGGGAGCCGCTGCGCGACTGGGTCGCGGGTGCCGAATCCTCTCTCCCATCGCCCAGGAACAATCTGCCCGAGGGCCCGGAGGAGCAGCCGGCTCCAACGGAGTCGGTTGAGCGGCTGGTCGGTCACTTTGCGGAAGTGTTTGCGGACGCGCAGATCAGGGGGCGGTCTCCCGGCGAGAGCGAGTGACCTTGTGTGACTCCGGAGGACATTGACTCTGATCACCGCACCCGAGGCGACGCAGTTCATCCGTGGTGGGCCGGGACACGCTCGGCCACGTGCTCGAGGCTGCCAATTCCTCATCCGAGGGGGTGTCCCCACGCAATGCCCTGCCCAGTACATGCATGCCCAGGCGTGGAGGTACGGCATTGCCGACCTGCTGGGCCTGGTCGTTCCCGGACCACGGGTAGTTGTGTGGGAAAGTTTGGAGAACTCCGGCTTCCGGAATGGTGAAACGGTCGAATCGGTCGGTTTCGTAGTCCGCGAGGCTTTTGTAGACCTTGTTTCGAGAGATCTTCCCGGTGACCGTGAAGGCGGGCTCGGAGGACTTGCGTCGGCCTCGGTTCTTCGGGTCGCCTCCGGAACCGTAGTTCGACACGATGAAGAACCTCATTTCACCTCCCGTCCGGAGCCGGGACACATCCACGGGGGAGTCCTTCAGCTTGCTCGCTGCATCGAGCGCCTCCGCCATGGAGATCCAGCGTTGCTTGGCCCCGGAAATCGTGAAATCAGTCGGGAACATATCCGTCTGGACCGCGGTGCGTTTCCCCCGATGCAGGTCGAAGGGCAGGTGAGTCGCTTCGAGCGGTTCAATGGCCCCCTCGCCCGGCAGCCGTGCGACGAGTACCGCGCGTGTGCGTGTCTGTGGCACCCCGAACTGCTCGGTCTTCAACTCCCAGCATTCCGCTTCGTACTTGATGCCCGCGAGTCGTCCTTCGCCGCCGCGCAGAAGCTTCGCGTAGACCTCCCAGAGAGGCAGGACCGCGGGTACCTGCTCCAGGACGATCACCTTGTACGGGTCACGGCCCTCCGTTTCGATTGCTTTGATGAGCCAGCGGAGGGGTTCCAGGACCAACGCCGTGCGTGAGTCGCCGAGGGAGTGCAGATCCTCGTCGATTCTGGCTTCGTCCTCTCCGTCCACAAGGCGGTGGATGAACTCCTTCACCGTGTCCAGCGCTCGCCGTCCCGCGCCGTTGCCTGCGACGGAAAAGGACTGACATGGTGGGCCCCCGGCGAGCACGTCGACCGATTTGGGGATTTGGTCGAAGCGGGTCTCACGCATGACGCTCACATCTGCGTGAATCGTCGGCAGTCCTGCCGCGTAGCGCGTCTCGCACGCGTTCCGGTCCCACTCGATCCCGATGCTCTTGAAACCCAGGAAGTGCGCCGCCACATCGAGTCCGCCAGGACCTGCGAAAAGGTCCAAGATGCGTACATCGTCGAGATGGTGAGCGTGTGTTCCCGAGTTGTTCATGGGGTTGAAGTGTAGCCGGCAACAGGGTCCGCGGGCGCCCCGAGTGCGGCTCGGATCGCCAGCCCGAGCGCCCTGCCCACCGGCGGTGGTGAGGCGTGCCCGATCTGGCGATAGCGGGCCGTCTTCTTCCCGGCGAATCGCCAATCGGACGGGAAGCCCTGCAGAAGCGCGGCCTGGGCCGTCGTGATCCTCACCATCCCGTTACGTCCCGTCTCAGGAGCCCAGACGAAGTCCGGGCCAGGGACGTCGTCGGCCACGGTGCCCCCATCGACTCCCATCCGGGCCCAGGCCTTCTTCGTCCCTGTCAGTCCCAGATCCGCGCCTCCCCGCCTGTCCGACCCACCCACCAGGGTCGGGGCCACATTGAGCGCCTGAGCTGCCCATCGGTCGGCGTCCCGCCAACCGCGCATGGCCATCGAGCGGCGCAGGGCGCGACCCACGGACAGATGCTCGCGAACCGTCGGCTCCGGTGAACGGAACGCCTCGAAGTACTGCTCCTTGAGCGCGACGAGCAGCCCTTGCTTCCGGTCCTGCGGCACCCCGAAGTCGGCTGCGTTCAGGACGAACCACCGAAACCGGTAGCCGAGATGATCGAGCTCCTTGCGGATGAAGTCCCGTATCGGCTCGTAGTCGGGCGCGTCCACCAGCCCCGGTACGTTCTCGATGAGCAGCGCTCGGGGCTGGACGGCATGTGCCAGGTAGACGGCTGCCTCCAGCAATCGCAGCTCTGCCTCCGTCTCGGTGCGCGCGAAGGTGGCGCTGGACTTGACGCGCGGCAGACCGGCGGACAACAGATCGACGTCGTAGATTTCCTGGTGCTGCGAAGGGGAGAATTCCAGCAGGTCCGTTCCCAGAACCTGCCACGCCGGTCGGTTCATGCGCAGCGTGTCGCAGGCCACCGGCTTCTCGTCCAGGAGCAGTACGGGTTCGAAGCCGGCCTGTTCCAGTCCCAAGGCCAGTCCACCCGCCCCCGTACACAGATCGACGAATCGTAGTTCGCTCATAGGCCCCCGCCCTCTCGCCGTCGTTTCCGTCTGTCGGCCTTCTCCCGGTCGACCGCTGCGGCCACCTGACGCATGATGGCGTCCGGTGACTCGTGTTCCCAGAAGCGCAGCACCTTCCAGCCTTCGGCCAGCAACTGCGCGTTCGTCTCCCGGTCCCGCTCGATGTTGCGATCGAGCTTCTGGCGCCACCATTCCGCGTTCGCCTTGGGACTGGTGGCGTGCTCCGGGCAGCCGTGCCAGAAACAGCCGTCGATGAGGACGGCCAACCTGACACCCGTAAACGCGATGTCGATCTTCCGCCTGGGCATGCCGGGCACCGGATAGTGGATCCGGTAGCGGTATCGGGAGGCATGGAGGAGCTGCCGCACCGCCCGTTCTGCACTGGTGTCCCGGTTGGTCTGCCGGCTCATCCGGGCCGAGACGCCGGGGCTGGAGGGGTGTGCTACGCGCATGGCCCCAGTGTCCTACTTCCCGATGTCCTCTCGGGCCACGATCGCGGAGTCACGCCGAGTCCTGGGTGCTGGGACGGTTCGGGCTGCTCCGCACCACCGCGCTCTGCATGTCGCCCAGCAGGAAGGTGCACTCGGCAAGGCCGATCAGTCCAGCACGTGGCCGCAGCAGGCCTCCAGGCCGCACTGCTCCAAAGCTTCCCGAATGGGCTCGGCGACCTGGTCCGTGTAGGCGTGGGGCTGGGAGCGGGCCATCTCCAGGAGTCTGCCGCCGGTGGCACCGGCCAGCTCCGCGTCGGTGAAGTAGCCGATCCGGTACGGATCGGTCTCGCGCCGGTCAGCGGCGCTGAACGCCTCAAGTGTGTGGAGCATCGCCCGCAGCCTGGAGCCAGCCGTGCGGCACGCTCCTGGCGACCTCTGATCCGGATTCGAAGTGCGTCTGAGCCCGGTCGAGGATGTCGTCGGGGTCGAGGCCGTGTGCCGTGAGCCAGTGCAGCAGGTCCAGGATCAGGCTTGTAGTCGACTCCGCGAGGGCAGAGCGGTGGGTGAGCCGCGCGGCCGGGCTGTCGGCCTCGCGGCCGTACGTCTCTATGACGGCCGTCGCGCGCTGGATGCGGCGGCGAGTTGCGTCCGAGGGGAGGGGCAGCTCGCACCAGATCGCCTTGCCGACCGACGTGTGGGTCGTGCCCCAAGCGGCTGAGAGGCCAGCGAGGAGTTGCAGCCCGCGGCCGTGCTCCTCGTCGCAAGCGGGCTGACGGCGCTCGGGCTGCTTGTGGCTGTTGTCGTGCAGTTCTACACGTAACTGATCAGCGTGCGCGTCGAGGACCAGGGTGGCCGCGGTGCCCTGGCCGACGTGCTTGATCACGTTTGACGCCAGCTCTGTGGTGATCAGCTGCGCCTCGTCGACTAGGGCTGACATCCCCCAGGCGGCGAGCTCCGCCCCCACCGCTCGGCGGAGGCCGGCCAGCTGGGGCGGGTCGGCGGCGAAGGGGAGGACGCAGCGGCGTGAGGGGGATTCGGGGGCTGAGAAGCGGTACATCGCCACACTCCTTGGGCGCTACGTCAGCGCTGCGCCCAGTCGTGTCCGTACGACTGCGCTGCGTAGCCTCGCTGGTGCGAGTATGGCATCGAGAAGTCTCGTTATGTAACTTCTCATGACATCTCGAAAGAGTGAATCCGGTGGTACGCCAACTTCAGGGCGCCATAGCCTTGTTGCCGCTCGCCGCCGTAGCGGGCCACCTGGAGGGAGAGGTAGCCGTCATGCCAGCGCGGGCCACTACTCGCCGACGCCAGCTCGGCGTCATGATGCGCAAATTCCGGGCCCGCAAGGGGATGACGCTGGAGGAGGCCGGTCGACTCGTCAGCGTCTCGAAGGCGACCATCAGCCGGTACGAAACGCAGGAAGGGCCGGTGAAGTGGCCCATCGTGGACGCTCTGTGCCGCGAGTACGGAGCGAGTGAGGCGGAACGGAAGGCCGTTGTCGCCCTTGCCAAGGACGCCAAGCGGCAGGGGTGGTGGACCTCCTTCGCGGATTCACTCCCGGAGAGCATGAACCTGCTGTTCACACTGGAGGACGAGGCAGTCCGCGAGGATCACTTCGCCTGTCTGTATGTGCCGGGGCTTCTGCAGACGCGCGGCTACACGGAAGCGGTGCAGCACGCGTCCGAGATGCGGTTGTCCGCGGAGGAGATCGAGCGCCTTGTCGACCTCCGCATGAAGCGGCAGGAGATTCTGAAACGGCCGAAGCCTCCCCATCTGTGGGCCATCCTCGACGAGTCGGTGATCCGGCGGGTGGTCGGCTCGCGCGAGGTGATGCGGGAGCAACTGGACCACCTGCTGCGTGCCAACGAGTCGCCCGACATCACCCTCCAGGTGCTGCCCTTCGCCAAAGGCGCTCACTCCGCCGCCATGGGCAGCTTCGTGATCCTGGGAGGCCCCGAGCCCTCGCTGGACGTCGTCTACGTCGACATCCACGTCGGTTCGCTCTTCATGGAGAAGGACGAGGAACTGGAGCGCTACCGGCTTGCGTTCGACTACCTTCGCGCCCAGGCGCTGGACATGGCCTCGTCCTCCGCCCTCATCGAACGCGTCCGTGAGGAGATCTGATGCGCGAGCCCTGCATACCCGGGAGACCCGAGAGAGACGATGACTGGTTCAAGTCCTCTTACAGCGGCCCCGGGAACACTGAATGCGTCGAGGCCGCCTTCCGCGCGGGCACGGCCGCCGTGCGGGACTCGAAGGATCCGGGCGGGCCCGTGCTGAGTTTCCCTCGCGGCGCATGGCGCGAGTTTGTGGCGGCGGTGCGAGGCGATCGGTTGAGCTGAGGCACGCCCTCGCCGCCCGCGACGTTCCATCCGTACGTCGATCCACCCGCACAGGCGGAGTGGGGCAAGGAGTGGACTGATGGCACCTCTCATGTGGCACAAGAGCAGCTACAGCAACGGGTCTGGGGGCAACTGCGTGGAGATAGCCGGACTGGGCGGCGAGCGCACCGCCGTGCGGGACTCGAAGGATCCGGGTGGGCCCGTGCTCGGGTTCTCGCTCCGGGCCTGGGGGGACTTCGTCGCGGCTGTGCGCTGCGATCGGCTGAGCTGAGCGGCCACCTGGCCCATCCCTGGCCCCGAGTCGGCAGCCGTTGGAGGGTGCCTCATGCGTAGGGTCGCAGCAAGGAGACCGTTGGAGTGGAGGTGCAGGACATGGCTGGAGTTCCGGCGGGCGTCGTGGCCGCGGGTGGGTTGGTCGGGGGGTACGGCGTTGCCCGGTGGAGCAAGAAGCGGCCCTTGGGTGGGGTGGCCTTGGCGGCGGCCGGCGTGGTGGCCGCTCGGGGGTGGCGGGAGAAGGTGGGGAATGGGACCGCGGCTGCGTTGAGCGGGCTGTATGTGGCCGCGTTCGCCGGGTCGCATCCGCTGGCGAAGAAGATCGGGGCTTGGCCGTCCGTCTTCGCCGTCGCCGCTGGGGTCGCCGCCGCGTCGTGGGCGCTTGCCGATCGGCGGTAGGGCCTATACGGGTTGGCCGTGGCGGGCGGGTCGTACGGCCCGCCCGCCGTCGTATGGCCGCCGCCGAGCGACGGGGTCAGTCCGAGGCCGAGGTCAGGAGGTCCAGTTCCGGCTGGGTCAGCGTGAGGTCCACCGACGCCAGGAGGGACGGGAGCTGGGCGGCCGTGCGGGCGCCGGCGATGGGGGCGGCTACGGTCGGCTGGGCCAGGAGCCAGGCCAGGGCGACCGTGGCGGGGGCGGTGGCGTGGTGGGCGGCGACGTCGTCGTCGAGGGCGGCGAGAACCTTTTGGCCGCGCTCGGATTCGAGGTGCCGGGCGGCGCCCGTCGAGCGGAGGCTGTCGACCGCGGTGCCCGGGCGGTATTCGCCGGTGAGGAAGCCGGAGGCGAGGGAGTAGTAGGGGACGGTCGTCAGGCCGTGGCGGGTGGCGACGTCCGCCAGGTCGCCCTCGAAGGTGTCGCGGGAGACCAGGTTGTCGTGGGGCTGGAGGGCGACGTAGCGGGCCAGGTTCTCCTGGGTGGAGAAGGCCAGGGAGGCTTCGAGGCGCTCGGCGCGCTCACATGGGAGGCGGCGATCTCGCGTGACAACGTCCGCCCGGGTCGGTGTGTTCCAGGGACACCGTGCGTTCCACGAACCGGCGGCCCTGGCGTCAAGGGGGGAGAGAGCGCCAGGGCCGCCGGAGCATCAGGGGTTCTGCCCGTGCTCGCGCAGCCAGGGCTTCGGGTCGATCGGCGAGCCGCCGCCGGGCCGGACCTCGAGGTGGAGGTGCGGGCCGGTCACATTGCCGGTGGCGCCGACGCGGCCGATCACGTCGCCCGTCGAGACCTTGCCCGAGGTGACGACCATCGAGGACAGGTGGCAGTACCAGACCTCGGTGCCGTCGTCGAGGGTGAGAACGATGCGGTAGCCGTACGAACCGGCCCAGCCCGCCTGGGTGATGGTGCCGCGGTGGACCGCCTTGGCCGGGGTGCCGGTCGGGGCGGCGAAGTCCAGGCCGGTGTGGTCGGCGGACCACAGGTCGCCGGCCTGGCCGAAGCCGGCGGTCAGGGTGTACGAGGTGACGGGGAGGGTGTAGGCGGCGGCGAGCTTGGCGCGGCGCTCGGCCTCGGCCTTCTTGGCGGCGGCCTCCTTGGCCTTCTGCTCGGCGGCCTTCTTCGCCGCGGCGGCGTCGGCCTTGCGCTGTGCCGCGGCGTCGGCGGCCTTGTCGGCGGCGGCCTTGGCCGCGGCGATGCGCTGGTCCTCGTCGGCGGCGTTCTGCTGGCTCTCGGCCTGCTGCAGGATGCGGGCGCGCAGGGCCTCGCCGGCGTCGGTGGTGCCGCTCTTCTCGTCCTGGGCGGTCAGTCCGGCCTGGGAGAGGGGGGCCGCGGGCTCGGAGGAGGAGCCCTCGTCGCCGGAGAGGAACGAGCCGATGCCGGGCAGGTCCTTGGCGGCGGGGAGCCGGGCCTCGACCTGGTCGGCGACGTGCGAGAGATCGGGCATGGCGATGGGTGCCGCCGGACGGTCCTTGGCGCTCGCCATGCCGCCGGCGCCGACCGCCGCGATGACGCCGACCCCGAGGACGGCGCTGCTGCGCGCCATGGAACCGCCCCGCTGCTTGACGACGCGGTGCCGGCCGCGGAGGGGAGCGATGGAGTCCTCGGTGGGGTTCCACTCTTCCCAGGGCTCGGGGTCGAGGCCGGGATCCGAGCCCTCGGACGCGCCCCCATCGGCGTTCCGGTCGGCGATCCCCTCGGCGGCGAAGCGGCCGTCCCCAGCGCCCGTCCCGGCGCCGGCGTCAAAGCCGGGGCCGTAGGCGGTGGCGGTCCCGAGGCCGCCTCCGAATGAGCGGTACGGAGCCTCGTCCAGAGCAGATCTGTTGGACGCCACGGGGGCGCACTCCTTTCCTTCCCTCTCGCCTACCGGGTTAGCTGACGGGTTCGGAGCAGGAAGGTCTCCTACGGGTCAGGTTCGACCCGATTCACCCCAAGGTGGTGGTTCCCCGGTTCCCTTGGTGCAGTGTGGTGCTGTGCTGCTGCTGGTGGTGCTGCCGCAGTGCGTACGGGATTCGGCGACGGCGCACGGTACCGCCCTGACGACGGTTGTGACGACCGCGCTGCGTTATCGAACGTTAATGGTTGGCGCCATGTGATTCCAAGCTCTTCTGAAGAATCTGCGCAGCTTTGGCGTGAACTTAGGAACCAAAGATGGACATATCGGGGCGAGTCAGCACCCCCGAAAAGGGCTGGCAAAACCTTGTTCGGCTGATCGTGTGTCAATCGTTACGCGGAGGGATCTCCTCCGACTACGGACGGTGGTCGCTCACGTTCGCCGGCCCACTGCCGCTCACCAGCCCGCTCCCGTTCCCGCTGCCCGCGCCCCCGTTCGTCCGGGCCGGTACGCGGCGGACCGCCAGCAACGCCATGTCGTCCGAAGTGCCGCCACCCGTATGCCGTTCGACATCGGCCACCAGCACGTCCAGCAGCTCCCCCGGCCCCGCGAAGGCATGGCCGCGCAGCCGCTCCACGGGGTCGTAGAACTCGCCGTGCGAGTCGCGGGCCTCCGACACCCCGTCCGTGAACAGCAGCAGCGTCTCGCCCTCGGCGAACGGCAGCTCCGTCACCCGGTCGGGCAAGCCGCTCAGTTCCCCCATCCCCAGCGGCAGCGCGAAGGCCTCCGGCTCCAGCGCGCGCACCTCGCCGTCCCCCCGCAGCAGCAGGGGCGCCGGATGGCCTCGGGTGATCACGCGCAGGGTCGTGTCGGCGCGCGGGAGCTCGGCGAGAACGGCCGTCGTGAACCCCTCCGAGACCTCCATATCGGCCCGCCGGGCGCCCTCGCGCTGCAACGCCCGCTCCAGCCGGCCCGCCAGCCCCTCCAGCGTCGACTCCTGCTCCGCCGCCTCCCGGAAGGCGCCGATGAGGATCGCGACGATCTCCACGGCCTGCAGTCCCTTGCCGCGTACGTCCCCGACGACCAGCCGGACGCCGTGCGGGGTGTCCTGGACCGCGTACAGGTCACCGCCGATCGCGGCGAACCTCTCCGCCGCCACATAGCGCGCCGCGATGTCCAGACCGGCCAGGCGGGCGGGCGGCACGGGCAGGACGGCGCGCTGAGCCGCCTCCGCGACCCCGCGCGCCGAGGCGAGCCGCCGGTCGCTGCGGCGGACGACGCGGTTGATGACGAACGCCAGCAGGGTGACCGTCGCCACCGTGATGATCTCCGTCGCCGCCTGGGTCGGGTCCCGTACACCGTGCAGCTCGGCCAGCAGGCACGCGGCGGTGAGGGAGAGGACCCCCGTGACGACGGTCGTCCGCAGCGCGGAGAGCGCGGCGGCGACCAGCGGGGCGGCGGCGAAGAAGGGGGAGGCGGTGTAGCCGGACGGAGTGCCCAGGTCGTAGATGATCCCGCCGAGGAGGAGCAGACCAGGGAGCAGTAGGGCCAGCCGACGGCCTGCCGGGGCCTTGGGCGTTTCCTCCGCGGGACCGGGCCCGTCGGGCCCCGCGCCGGCCGCGCCGGTGTCGACGAGCATATGGAAACGGGCGCGGGGCCGGGAACGGGTGCCGACGAGCCGGGCCCAGGCCGTACTCAACTCCGTACGGGCGCCCGTACGAGCCCTGCTCCCTCGCACCCGCACCGGCTTGTCTCGCTTTCCCTGATCCCTGACCCTGATCCCTGATCCCTGGCCCTGATCCCTGGCCCGCGCACACCGAGCGCCCGGCCGGCGCGTCCACCGCCGTCACCAGGCTTCCGGCTGACGGGCCGCCAGGCGAATCGGTGTCGGCCATGTGGGTGGGTCGGCGCGGGGCGCGCCAAGCGGAGGGGCGCGCCGCGTGGACGGCCGCGCCGCGCGGACGGCCGCGCCAAGCGGACGGGCGCGCCGCGTAGACGGGCGCACCAGGCGGAGGGGTGCGCCGCGCGGACGGCCGCGCCGCGCGGACGGGCGCACCACGTGGACGGGCGCACCGGGCGGAGGGGTGCGCCGCGTGGACGGGCGCGCCAAGTGGAGGGGTGCGCCGCGCGGACGGGCGCACCACGTGGACGGGCGCACCGCATAGACGGCCGCACCGCATAGACGGCCGTGCCAAGCGGAGGGGCGCGCCAAGCGTAGGGGCGCGCCGCGTGGACGGCCGCGCCGCATGGACGGCCGCACCGCGTAGACGGGCGCACCGCATAGACGGGCGCACCGCGTGGACGGGCGCACCAAGCGGACGCGCGCGTCAGCCTCGGCGCGCGCGTCAGCCTCGGCGCGTCCGGTTCGCGGAGGGGCTCAGAGGTCGACGCCGAGTGCGCGGGCGTGGCGGTCGGCCGCCAGCTCCGCCGAGACCTCGTCGAGGTAGACCTCGCACACGAGCCGCCCATCGCTGGTCAGATTGTGCTCCAGCTCCCACAGCACGATCTCGTCCCCGTCGGCGAGGAGGAAGGCGTGCTCGTAGTAGCGGCACCAGGTCGCGTCGGGGCCGCCGGAGCGGCGGCGCGGCTTGGGCGCGAGGGCGATGTCATGGGCGAAGGCGGTCGCCAGCAGCCGCTCGGTGTCCTCGCCCGGCCGGTCCGGGTTCTCCGCGCGGCGCAGTACGCGGCGGGCGTGGTCGGCCGAGTTGTCGGCCACGTACGCGCGCGCGGACTCCAGGGGCTCGGCGGCGTGCAGCAGCTGCTCCGGCAGCCACAGCGGTAACCCGGCGAGCTCCTCCCAGCGGGCGCCGCCGAGGCGGTCGTGGACCCGGCGCTCGGCCAGTGCCAGGGCGTCCTCGTCGGCGTAGAGCTCGTACAGCGGGCCGCCGTCCTCGCCGGTGTTGTGTTCCAGCTCCCACAGCAGCAGGCTGCTGCCGTCGGAGAGCAGGAAGACATGCCGGTAGGTGCTGTAGCCGAGCCGGCCGCACCGCTCGTTGCACTGACGACAGGACCGCAGCTCGGACTGGTGCATCAGCGCGCTCCGCGCCTTGGCCAGCACCGCCTCGCCGATCTCGAAGCCGTTCTGCGCACGGGCGAGCAGCCCGTCCATCAGCTCGGCCGGGGTCCCGCCCGCTTGTGAGTGCCCCATGTCTCTCCTCCCGCCTCCGGCCTGGATTCGCCGCGCCCCCCGGCGACCGCTTCGCGCACTTAGCGTAGCGGCGTGAACACGGGATGCGCCGCCGTTCGGCGAAGCTGTCGGTGTGACTGTGCCTCACTCACTCCTGCGTCGGAGAGGCTGGATGTATCACTCGTCCGGCCGGTCCAACAGACCCGGGGGCCACCGTGCGGCCGCCTCCCCTCCACCGCCGGGCCATCGGGCCACCGCCTGCCCGCCGCCTCTGCTCCACCGCCCGGCCGGCGGACGGCCACCGTGGAGCTGTGCCCCGCTCGGCGGCCCTGGCCCCGGCCGGCGGACGGCCACCGTGGAGCTGTGGCCCGCTCGGCGGCCCTGGCCTACAGCCCTCTCCACCCATTCGCCTAAGAAGTCGCCAGGCGCCTTTACTCCAATTGCCTCTTCCGAAGGTCTCGTTTGCGGGATTCCCGGACAACACACAACGGAAGAACCGCGCTATGCCGGACGGGTGAAGCTGACTGGAAGCCCGAAGCCTTAACTGATCAGCTTCGTTGTGTCATGCGTCCGTGGATTTCGCGGACCAACCCAGACGGAGGAATTAAGTGAACATCGGCAAGAAGGCCATTCTCCTGACCGCAGCCGCCGGCGCCCTGGTCATCGGTGGTGCGGGCGGCGCCCTCGCCAACGGCAACGACGACTTCGTCGTCCAGCTCAACCACTGTGACACCGCCACCGGGCCCATCACCCAGGTCGGCGGCGGCGCCCCCACGGGCGACATCGAGGTCGGTGCCGACTGCATCAACTTCACCAACAGCCATGGCTCCGTGTTCCAGGCCAACGACTGCGACACGGCCACCGGCGCTGTTACCCAGGTCGGCGGCCTGGCCCCGACCGGCGACATCAACGCCGGGGCCAACTGCACCAACATCGCCGTCGACGACACCAACGGCAACTACCGTCGCTGAGTCGCTGACCTCTTCACGGTGTTCCCCCCAATAACGGAAACACCGTGAGGCATCCCCCCGTTGGGAATCGCGGCCCTGGAAGCCTCCCTTCCAGGGCCGCTGCCACGAAAAAGGCTTTCGGTGCGGTGATGACCGCCGTGCGGAAATCCCACTTGGAGGCTCTTTATGCACATGCGCAAGAGGACGGCGCTTCTCGTAGCGGCCGTGGGCGCGCTGCTCATCGGCAGCGCGGGCGGAGCCGACGCCGACCCCAGCCCCGGCCGCGTGGCCGGCGCCAACGGCGGGACCCAGAGCAATCGCTGCGACACCACCTCGGCCGTCGGGACCGTCACGGTGACGGCCACGCCGGGTGAGATCAACAATGAGACCAACTGCCTCAACAGCAGTGACTCGGGTGTGACGGAGCAGAAGAACCGCTGCCGTACCCACTCCATCGTCGGTCCGGTCACCGTCGCGCTCGCTCCCGGATCCGAAATCAACAACCAGACCAACTGCGTCAACATCAGCAAGTCGGGTGGTGTGACGAAGCAGAGCAACAGGTGCCGCACGACTTCCGTGCTCGGCCCGATCACCATCGGCCCCGGCGCCGATGTCAACAACGAGACCAACTGCGTCAACGTGTCCGGCTCCGACCCCACGAACGGAAAGCAGGGGAAGAGCACGGACAGCGCGAAGAGCGGGACGAACGGAACGAGCGGCGCTCAGGGAAGCCGCCCGCGGTCCTGAGCCACCCAGCGCTTCCGCCGCTGGGCACTTCGGGTGCTCGCCGCCGAGTACCGGACCACTCCGCGCGTCATGAACGCGGCCCTGGGGATATTATCCCGGGGCCGCGTTCATGTATTTATGATTCATGATTTCAGCCCGAGTAATTCCACCGACTTCAGCACCGACTGAATATACCTTTACTGTGGCGGACGGGTGACGCTCCCGGTAATCCCGGATCCTGCTCCTCCGATATCTCGTTGATGAGGTGTCTGCGGATCATTCGCGGAGAACCTGATATGGAGGCACCAGAGAAATGCAGATCGGCAAGAAGGTAGCTCTCATGGCCGCGGCGGCCGCGGGCACGATGGTCGTCGGCAGCGCGGCGAGCGCGAGCGCGCACGGCCTCTTCCCGCAGTCCGGCGGGGCCACTCAGCGGAACGCCTGCGACCTGAACCAAGGCGCCATCACCAATGTCGGCGGAGCCTCTCCCACCGGCGAGATCGACAACGGCTCCGACTGCATCAACTTCACCAACAGTGGAGCGGTGTTCCAGAGCAACGAATGCGACACGGCCACCGGCGCCGTCACCCAGGTCGGCGCCGGCGCCCCGACGGGCGACATCGAGATCGGGGCCAACTGCGCCAACATCTCGGTCCAGGAACCGCCGACCGTGATCGTGCACCAGGACCCGCCGAAGCACCACAAGGCCAAGGAAAAGCACAAGGTCAAGCACCACAAGGCCAAGAAGCACCACAAGGCCAAGAAGCACCACAGCAAGTACTGACGCGCCGATCCCACGGTCGAGCACACAGCGCCCCCGGAGTCATCACCTCTGGGGGCGCTGCGGCGTTCACGGACGTCACGGACGCGCTGCGGCGTTCACGGACGCGCTGCGGCGTTCACGGACGCGCTGGGGCGTTCTTCAGCGCGTCAGGTGCGCGTCCTACACGCTGCACCCCGCAAGAGCCGGCACGCAGTTGTTCGGGTTGTTCCCGGAGACCGTGGTCGCGGTGAGCGCCACCGAACCGCCGTCGACGAAGATTCCGCCGCCCTGGCCGCCATTGGCCGTATTTCCGATGACATTGTCGCCGGTCAATTGTGCGGTGCCCGCATGATTGAACAGACCGCCACCGTTCAATGTGGCGATATTTCCGGATACCACGGTGGACTGTACGCGCAGCGTGCTTCCCATATTGGCGATACCGCCGCCGAAGCTCCCGGCGGTATTTCCGAGGACCCGGCTGCCGTTAATGGTGAGATCCCCGATTCCGGTGACGATGCCTCCGCCCTCGAAGTTGGTCGTCCGGTTCCTCTCCACCGTGACGCTGCTCAGCAGCGTCGTGCCGTAGTTCGCGATGCCGCCGCCCGAGCTGCCCGCCAGGTTGTCGGAGATCGTGCCGCTCGTGACGGTGAGCGTGGCCGAGGTGCTGATGTGGATGCCGCCGCCGTCCAGCGCGGTGTTGTGCGTCACATCGGTGGACGTGAGCTGCGCCGTGGCTCCCGAGGCGACCTCGATGCCGCCGCCGACGTTGCTCGCGGTGTTGCCGGTGACCGTCGACCGGACCATTCTCAGCGTGCCCAGGTCGAGGATGCCGCCGCCGTCGGTGCCCGCCCCCGAGGTCGCCCGGCCGTCGGACAAGGTGACCCCGTGGACCGTGAGCTTTCCACCGGCGGCGACCTCCGCGATCCGGAAGTCCGCTGCCGAGGCGCTGCGTCTGATGGTCGCTTGGGTGCCGGTGATGGTCACGTCCCCGGTGATGACCGGCAGTCCGTCGGGGCCATTGGCGCCGGTCGCCGCCGCGGAGCCGAGCGTGTAAACACACCCCGTGGCGAGGACGACGGTCCCGCCCCCGGGCGCGCTGTTGGCAGCGGCCACCGCGGCGACCAACGCGGCCGGGTCCCCGCAGGGCACCGGGGACTGGCTCACGCCTCCGTCCTCTCCCCCCTTCCCCTCGGCCGAGGCCGGGGCCGGGGCGGAGACCGCCCACGCCGATACCGCCAGCGCCATGACGGGGACGAATCCGCGGATCGTAGTCGCGAGTCGCACGAGGGTCTCCTTACACGTTCCTGGGGAGGGGAGCAGCAGGTTCAGACTGTGCGGCTGAGTACCGATCGGCATCCGCTCGAGCGCTGGTCGAGTGACACTCGATCTTGTGTGCGGCGGGGCCCCGGACACCTGGCTCCCCGGGCCTCGACAGCCCCGGTGACCGGCCCCCCGGGAACGACGAAACCGCAGGTCACCATCTGGTGCCTGCGGTTTCCGAAGTGGGTCATCAGGGGCTCGAACCCTGAACCAATGGATTAAAAGTCCACTGCTCTGCCAATTGAGCTAATGACCCGCACCCCCGCAGCATAGCTCGGCCAGGGGCCAACTCCCGAGCCAATACCCTCCGGGGGCGAAAGGCCGCGCAACAGCACGGTGTTGCGCGGCCCTCAGCGTCGTCGATCAGCCGTTGCGCTTCCAGCGCGGCTTGTCGGCGCGGCGGTCGAAGGACCGGTCGTGCGAACGGCTGCCAGCGCTGCCGCCACGGTGGTCGTCGCGGCGGGCCGGGCGGTCGTCACGGCGGGCCGGACGGTCGTCGCGGCGGGCCGGGCGGTCGTCGCGGCGGTCGCGGTTGAACGGACGGTCCCCGCCACGGTGGTTGTGGTCGCGGCGCTCGAACGGACGGCCCGGACGGTCGTCGCGGCGGTCCCGGTTGAAGCCACCGCGGTCGTCACGGCGCTCGTACGAACGGCCACCACGGTCGTCACGACGGTCCCGGTTGAAGCCACCCCGGTCATCACGGCCGCCCCGGTCATCACGGCCGCCCCGGTCATCACGGCCGTCCCGGCCGAACGGGCGGTCGTTGTCGCGGCGGTCCCGGTTGAAGCCACCGCGGTCGTCACGGCGCTCGAAGGAACGGCCGCCGCGGTCGTTGTCCCGCCGGTCGTCACGGCGGTCCCGGTTGAAGCCACCGCGGTCGTCACGGCGCTCGAAGGAACGGCCGCCGCGGTCGTTGTCCCGCCGGTCGTCCCGCCGGTCGCGGTTGAAGCCGCCCCGGTCGTCGCGCCGGTCGTCACGGCGGTCCCGGCCGAAGCCACGGTCGTTGTCCCGGCGGTCACGGCGCTCGAAATTGCCCCGCTCGTCACGGCGCTCGTACGAGGAGCGGCGCGGCTCGCCGGTCCCAGCGGTGTCGGCGGCAGCCGCGCTCACGGGCTCGGCCGTCCGCTGCGCGGGCATCGTCGGAGCGGTCTCGGCGGCGGCCTCGGACCCGGCCTCCGTCACGGTCCCGGACTCGGCCGGGGCGACGGTCTCGCCGCGCTCGCGCGCCGCACGCGCGGCCAGCCGGTCGGCCTCCTCGCGGAGCTCGACGGCCCGCCGCTGCACCTTCTCCAGCTGCCGGGTGAGGTCCTGCGCCTCGCGCTCGGCCTGCTTGGCGGCGTTCGCGGCCGCCTCGGCCTGCACCTCGGTGAGCGAACGCGCGCCCGTAATAAGGGCCACGTCCTCGTCGAAGGCACCGGCCCCGCCGACGATGTGCCGGGAGGCGTCGACGCCCGCGTCCTCCATCAGCCGGAAGATCTGGCGGCGCTGATGCGGCAGGGCCAGCGAGACGACCGTGCCGCTCTGGCCCGCTCGGGCCGTACGGCCGGAGCGGTGCAGATAGTCCTTGTGGTCGCCGGCCGGGTCCACGTTGAGCACCAGGTCGATGCCGTCGACGTGGATGCCACGCGCGGCGACGTCCGTCGCGACGAGCACGTTCACGTACCCGTCCTTGAAGTCGGCCAGGGTCCGGGTGCGGGCACCCTGCGTCATGCCGCCGTGCAGCGCGTCGGCGCGTACGCCCGCGTCGCACAGCTGCTCGGCGACGCGATCGGCGCCCAGCTGGGTCCGGACGAAGATGATGGTGCGGCCCTTGCGCGCCGCGATGGCGGCGGTGACCGGCGCCTTGTCCTTCGGCTTCACCACGAGGACGTGGTGGGTCATGGTGGTCACCGCGCCCTGCGCCGCGTCGACCTCATGGGTGACCGGGGCGACCAGGTACCGCTTCACGAGGGTGTCGATCTCGTTCTCGAGGGTCGCGGAGAACAGCAGCCGCTGGCCACCGGCCGGCACCAGGTCGAGGATCTCGGTGACCTCGGGCAGGAAGCCCATGTCGGCCATCTGGTCGGCCTCGTCGAGGACCGCGATCTGCACCGCGTCGAGGGACGCGGCACCGCGCTCGATGATGTCGCGCAGCCGGCCCGGGGTGGCGACGAGGATGTCCACGCCCCGCTCCAGCGCGTAGATCTGATTGCCCATCGAGGTTCCGCCGCAGACGACCTTGAGCTTGAGGCCGAGGACATCGCCGTACGGCTGCAGCGCGTCGCTCACCTGCATCGCGAGCTCGCGCGTCGGGGTGAGGATCAGACCGCGGGGACGCTTCTTCTCGGTGTGGCCGCCCGCCAGCGTGGTCAGCAGCGGAAGACCGAAGGAGAGGGTCTTGCCGGAGCCGGTACGGCCGCGGCCGAGGATGTCGCGTCCGGCGAGGGCGTCGGGGATGGTCGCGGCCTGGATCGGGAAGGGCGTGGTCACGCCGTTCTGCGCGAGCTTGCGGACGATCTGCTCGGGGAGGCCGAGGTCGGCGAAGGTGATTTCGGGGGCCTTGGGGGTCTCGGGGGTCTCGGGGGCGCTCTGCTCCGCGGGCGCGGCCTGCGGGGGCTGCTCGGCCGACGTGGCCTGCTCGGTCTGCTCGGTCTGCTCGGCCGACGTGGCCTGCTCGGTCTGCTCGGCCGACGTGGCCTGCTCGGCCCGCTCGTCGTTGGCGGGCATGACGGCGTGATCAGTGGAAACGGACATGCGAAATGCGAAACCTTCCGGAGTCTCGGCACGCGCCCAAACTCCGTGTGATGTCGCACAAGACCGCCTCAATGCGGTCAGCCACGGGATGGCAAGGAACGCGCCTCGCGGCGCCTTTCAGAGAGGCGCCGGGCAAATGGGATCAAACGATCTACCACCATACGCACTCCGACCCACCAAGAGCAAATCAGCTCCGCCGGCGCCCCGTACCCGCTCCAGCCCGGCTCGAACGGAGCCTCTCCCGGCGCCGCTCCCGCTCCCTTCGCCCCCCGCGCCATCCCGCCCCTACCCCGCCGGTTCCGCCGGCGGGGAGGCGGGCGGGGACGCGGGCTCGGACGCGGTCGGCTTCGGCTCCGCCGGGCTCGGCGGCGGGCTCGTCGGATGCGGCTTGGGCTCCGGGGCGGCGGGGGTCGGGGCGGGGCCGCCCGGCTGCGCCGGCGCGGAGGGGGCGGGGCGGTTCCGCCGAGCACGGTGCTTCCCGGGAGACGGCGAGGGCGACGCCTCGGGGTCGGTCGCGGCGGCCGACGGGGACCGGCCCTTGCCGTCCTTGCGCTTCTCGCCCTTCTTCTTCTCGCCTCTCGGGTCCGTATACGGATGCCCTCTGCCGTCCGAGCGCACCACGGCGCCGTCCGGCTCCGCCACACCCTCCCGCTGATGGGAGCCGCGGTGCTTGTCCGGGCGCTCGGGGTCGTCGGAAATGCTCATGCAGCCGCCGAGCGCCATCGCCGCGGCCAGGAACGTCACGACCACGACGCCGCGCGCCGTGACGCGGGACCCGGCCCGGGCGCGGGACCCGGCCCGGACGCGGGACCAGGCCCGGACGCGGAGTCGGGCCGCGCGCCCGGCGCGCGGGGAAGGGTCCGTCCCCGAAGAACGGTCGGTGCGATGAGCGGGGGATCCGGGCATGCGCGGGACACCTCCAGGCCGCAGGGCTGTGACGCACTGCCCAACTCGTCCCGCCCCGCCCAGGACACGCGTCCGATGCGGGTCACTCTGTCGGATCCGGGCCGCCGCCCGAATCCGGGTCGCCCGATCCGGGTCGCCCGCACGCGGTGCCGGCCGGGGATACGCATCCCGGCGGAGGCGCGCCGCCCTGCCCTGACGTACGCCCGGCGTCACCCGTAGCCCAGTGCGTGCAACCGCTCGTCATCGATCCCGAAGTGGTGTGCGATCTCATGGACCACGGTCACCTCCGTCTCCTGGACCACGTCCTCCCGGGTCTCGCTCATCCGCAGCGCCGGCCCCCGGTAGACGGTGATCCGGTCGGGCAGTGCGCCCGCGTACCACTCGCCCCGATCCGTGAGCGGCGTCCCCTCGTAGAGCCCGAGCAGCTCCGGATCGTCCGTCGGCGGCTCGTCCTCCACGAACACCGCGACGTTGTCCATCAACCGCGTCAGCTCCGGCGGGATCCGGTCCAGCGCCTCGGCGACCAGTTCCTCGAACTCCTCGCGCGTCATCTCCAGCACGTGGCCATTGTCGGGCAGCCGGGCCCGAATGGGAGTGCCCCCGCGCGGTGCGCGCCCCCGTCGCCCGGGGAGTCGACCAGGAGTAGGTGCCTGAGCCGCCGGGCATACGGGACCAATGTCCCGTGAACCGCTCCGGCTGCTCCATGCAACCGCCCGACGCGCACGGGCCACGGCCGGCCCCCTTCTTCACCGTCTGCTTCGCCGTCTCAGCCGCTCCCGCCATCCCCGCCGCCCGCACTCCACCCCCAGGCGGGGCGCGCCGGCCCAACAGGCCGCGCTCGATCCCGCCGCGCGCCCCCGCCCCCTCGTCCGCGCCGCCGGGCTGGCCGCCGTGACCGTCCTCGGCGCCTGGGCCGGGCTGCTCGTCGTCGGCAGCGTTCATATCCCCGTGGGCCCCATGGACACCCGGATGGCGCTGCGGCCGTCCCTCACCGGCGGTATCAAGATCAATGTGGCCCCGCTCGGCGCCCTCGAACTCAACAGCCACCACGCCCCGCTCCGCCTCGACGTGGACGTGGACCGGCTCGACCCCATCCGGTCCGAGGCCCTCGTCGATCACCCCGAGCGGCTGTCCGGACTCCAGGACGAGGTCGCGGGCGATGTCGCCCACGGCACCTTCGACCTCGCGCTGCGCTCCTGCGCCGCCGTCCTCTTCGGCGCCACCGCGCTGGGCCTGGCCGTCTACCGCCGTCCGCGCCGGGCGCTGGCCGCCGGTGGCCTCGCACTCGCGCTGCTCGGCGCCTCCGGGACAGCCGCGTACGCCACCTGGAACCCGCAGTCCGTGCTGGAGCCGCGCTACTCCGGGCTGCTCTCCAGCGCCCCGTCGGTGGTCGGCAACGCGCGCAGCATCGTCACCGAGTTCGACGTCTACCAGCAGGAGTTGGCCCGGCTGGTGACCAACGTCACCCAGCTCTACGAGGCGACGTCCACCCTTCCCGCGTACCAGCCCGACCCCACGACCATGCGGGTGCTGCACATCTCGGACGTCCACCTGAATCCGGCCGCGTGGCACATCGTCGAGTCGCTGGTGCGGCAGTACAAGATCGACGTGATCATCGACACGGGCGACACGATGGACCACGGCACCTCCGCCGAGAACGGCTTCCTCGACCCCGTCTCCGACCTCGGCGCCCCCTATGTATGGGTACGCGGCAACCATGACTCGGCGGCGACCCAGCGCTACATCGCGCGGCGCAAGAACGTCCATGTGGTCGACGACGCCAAGGTGATCAGCGTCGCGGGGCTGCGGATCGCGGGCATCGGCGACCCCCAGTTCACCCCCGACCGCTCCGTCGCCGCCTCCGGCGACCCGGCCGAACACCGCGCCGGGCGGCAACTCACCGACGCCCTCCGGGCCCATAAGGCCGCGGGCAACCCCGTGGACATCGCCCTCGCCCACAATCCGGTCGCCGCCCGCGAGACCGACGGCACCGTTCCGCTCGCCCTCACCGGCCACGTCCACCACCGCCGAACCGAGGTCCTCCCCGGCGGCACCCGGCTGATGACGGAGGGCTCCACAGGCGGCAGCGGGCTCCGCGCGGTGGACGACGGCGACCCCGACAAGGTCCAGGCATCCGTCCTCTACCTCGACCGGGACACCCACCGGCTCCAGGCCTGGGACGAGATCGACCTGGGCGGGCTGGGCCTGGCAAAGGCCGAGGTCAGCCGCCATCTCCCGGCCGACAACCAACCCGGGGCGACCCCGACGCCCACCACTCCGTAAACCGTTTTGGCGAACCTCCCCGGCATCCCATATGCTTCTCGCGTCCCCGAAAGCGCCGCAAGGCGCTGAGGTGAGCCATCGGCCCTCATCGTCTAGTGGCCCAGGACGCCGCCCTTTCAAGGCGGTAGCACGGGTTCGAATCCCGTTGGGGGCACAGCTTCTTCACGCAGCCGCAGATCAGCCCTGTCCCGGGGATGACCTGCGGCTTTTGCGTTCCTCCTGGCCGCCGCCCGGCCGACACCCGCGGGCTCGCTGAGCGGCCAGAAGACCTCTCGGGGTCTGATACGCTGATCCAGCGACATCGACGCGGCGGAAAGCGCGAAGCCCCCGGTTCGAAGGTCGCGGGGAGTATGAATCCGTCGAGAGAAATCCCGTTGGGGGCATACGCCACCATGTGCGAGACTCGTGCTCGTACAAGCAAGGTCCTGTGGAGCAGTTTGGAGTGCTCGCCACCCTGTCAAGGTGGAGGCCGCGGGTTCAAATCCCGTCAGGACCGCTGCGGCTGGGTAGCTCAGTTGGTACGAGCGTCCGCCTGAAAAGCGGAAGGTCGCCGGTTCGACCCCGGCCCCAGCCACCGCAGCCCTCACCAGGGCAAACACCCTCCCCGAGAGCAACGGGGAGGGTGTTTTCGTGTCCCCCGGCAGATCAGCGGCCCACCGGCTTCCGCTCGACTGTCGGCGCATCGTGCCCCGCCATAAACTCAAAACGACCTCGGGCTTCCACTCAGGAGGAGGCGACGATGCGGCACACCCGACTGCCCGGCGAGTCAGCGGACTACCTCGCCGCTCGCGAAGAACTCCGCCTCGCCGAGATCGATCTCATGCGCCACCGTGAGCAGGTCGCGGCCCAGCGCCGGGCGCTCCCCCAGGGCCCGGCCGTCGACGACTATGTCTTCCTCGAGGGCCCGGCCGACCTCGGCGTGGGCGACAGCCCGGTCCGCCAGGTCCCGCTGAGCGGGCTGTTCAGCGCTCCGGACCGGCCGCTGATCGTCTACCACCTCATGTACGGCAAGCAGCAGACCGAGCCCTGCCCGATGTGCACCATGTGGATCGACGGCTTCAACGGCGTCGCCCACCACATCGCCCAGAACGCCGACTTCGCCATCGCCGCCGCCGCCGAGCCGCCCGTGCTGCGGCAGCACGCCCGCGACCGCGGCTGGTCCCGGCTGCGCCTGCTGAGCTGCGGTGACAGCACCTTCAAGTACGACCTCGGCAGCGAGGACAAGGACGGCGAGCAGGACTCCACCGTCTCCGTCTTCACCCAGGACGACGACGGCACGATCCGCCACGCGTACTCCGCCCACCCGCGCATGGCCGACGACATCCAGCAGCGCGGCATCGACCTCCTCAACTCCGTCTGGCACCTCCTTGACCTGACGCCGAGTGGCCGGGGCGACTGGTTCCCGCGAGTGGACTACTGACGTCGACACCTCACCGGAGTCGTGTCGAGGCTCTGCGTCACCGCCTGCAGCGGCGGCTGGTGCGCCCTCCCGCCGGCTCCCTACCCGGCACGCCGCCGCCCTCCAAGCCCTCGACGAGGTCGGCGCCTGCCTCGATGTGGGGACCGCCGTACGCTGGGCGGATGGTGCGGGTGATCGTGGCCGGTGGCGGGGGCGGGGACGCTGTGGGCGCCGCCGTGATCGATCGGGCGCTGTACGGGACGGATGACCCGGCCGTGGTGCTGACCTACGCCTGGGACCGGCTGCTCGTCGATCCCGTCCCCGGGCCCCGGGGGGCGGGCGGTTTCACCGGACTGCGGCGGCTGACGTCCAGCGTGTACGCCGTGCCCGCCGAGGCGGTGCCCACGCCGCCGGGTGGGTCCACGCTTCCTCGCCTCGCCGGGGAGCTGGCGCACACGTTCGCGCTGATCGATCCGCACCATGGGGTCGCGGGCATGGTCCGGCAGGTCGAGGAGCTGATCGGGCATCTGGCCCCGACGTCGGTCGATCTTCTGGACGTGGGGGGCGACATCCTGTCGCGGGGGGACGAGCCGACGCTGCAGAGTCCGTTGGGGGATGCGCTGTCGCTTGCCGTGTGGGCGCAGGCCGGGGTCCCGGTGCGGCTGCTGGTGGCGGGGCCGGGGCTGGATGGGGAGCTTCCGGTGGAGGTGCTGCGGGAGCGGCTGGGGGCGGTGGTGCACCGGCTCAGCGCCGAGGATGTCGCGCTGATCGGCGAGGTCATGGAGTGGCATCCGTCGGAGGCCACCGGCATGCTCATGGCGACGGCGCGGGGGGTGCGGGGGCTGTGCGAGGTGCGGGACGCGGGGCTGGCGGTCCCGCTCACCGATGAGGGACCCGTCGTCCACGAGGCCGATCTGGAGGCCGCCTTCCGTCGCAACCGGCTTGCCCAGGCCATCGCCGGCACGACCAGCCTCGCCGAGGCCGAGCGGCACTGCCGCGCGATCTGCGGCTATTCGGAGATCGACTACGAGCGCGAGAAGGCCGCCGGCCTCAGGGACGTCGGGGACGCGGCTGCGTTCGATCCCGGCGCCGTACTCCAGGGGCTGACCCGCTTCGCGGCCAAGGCCCGGGGGCGCGGGGTCACGCACACCACCTTCCGTCATCTCACCGAGGTGCTCGGCCTCGACGGGAGCCACCGCACCGCGCTGCGCGGGTTGCTGATCGGGAGTCATCCGGATCAGTACGACGCACCGCTGTGGCGACTGTGATCCCCCGGATGGCGTATAGTTGATCTCGCAACGCCGCCCCGAGGGGCGGAAGTCGATGCGTCGGTCGTCTAAGGAAAGATACTCGTCTCCAAACGAGGGATGTAGGTGCAAGGCCTGCTCGGCGCTCCAGTGAAGATCCCCCTCCCGCCTCCGGGAGGGGGATTTTTTCGTACCCCGTCACTCCGACGGCATCGGCGTGGCGCTCGGCGGGCGGCCGCCCGGGTGGCGGTGGCGCCAGATCCAGAAGACGGCGGTGGAGACCAGGGCCCAGCCGGCCAGCACGAGGAAGGGGAAGGCGTGCTGGTGGTGGCGGAAGTAGACGGCCGTGTGCTGGGCGTTGACGGAGGCGCCGTTGGGGAGCCAGCGGCCGATCGTCCCGAGGAGGGAGGGCAGCAGGGGCCAGGAGACCGCTCCGCCCGATGAGGGGTTGCCGAGGAGCACCATCAGGCCCCAGGTGGGGATGAGCGCCCAGCGTCCGAACAGGACGTTGAACATGGAGAAGACCATCCCCGAGGTGAACATGGTCAGCGCGAGGATCCCCCACGATTCGGCGAACGGCAGATCGAGCGCGCCCAGCCCCCAGTCGACGACCGCCGCGATGGTGAAGCCGCCGAGCAGTGCGTAGGCGAGGGTGAAGGCGATCCGCTCGGCCGGGTTGAGTCCGCGCGCGTTCACGTTCAGCTGGATGGCACCGATGAAGCCGATGATCACCGCGGCGAGCGAGATGTAGAAGATCGCGAGGCCGCGCGGGTCGCCCCTCTGCAGGGGGTTCACGTCCCGCACGGTGACCGGCACCCGGACCGCCCGCCCCACCTTGGTCGCGGCCGAGGTCAGCACCTCGGCGACCGTGGCGCCCGAGGCCGAGGAGATGTCCATCCGGACGCCGTGGTCGCGGGTGCGCAGCACCGCGAAGACCCGCTGCTCCTCGATGGCCCACCGGGCCTTGGCGTACGAGGGGTAGGGGTGCAGCCGGAGGGAGGCGTCCAGGGCCTTCTCCATTCCGGCGATGAACGCCTTCTCGGGGGCGCGGCCGAGGTCGGCGGTCACGACGGCGATGGGGATCCGGTGCGGGGTGGGGTTGGCGAAGGCATAGGTGTACGAGCCGGCGAAGAGCCCCGCGGCCGCCGCGATGATCAACGTGATGACGGTCGCGGGGAAGAAGGGGGAGTCTCTGAAGCCCGACCACCGGGCCGACCACCGGGATCGATGCTCAGCCGCCGCTCCGCCCTCGTCCTCAGCCATGGGGTCACGCTAAAACGCATATCCCGGACATACCGCGCGACGCGGCCCGGACGGAAATGGTTCGCCAGTCGTTTTGCCGAGGTGAGATCCTGGGATCCGTATGTCCACGACGCCTGCCCCCGCCCTGCCCGCCCTGCTGGAGCGGCTGCCCGAGCTCATGCTGCGTGACCAGCAGCGGCTGGGGCGCCGACTCGACGGCGCGCGCCGGATCCGTAAGCCCGAGGCCCGTGCGGCCGTGCTCGGCGAGATCGCCGAGGAGATCGAGCGTGCCGACCTGCGGGTCGCGGATCGCCGCGCCGCCGTGCCGGCCATCACCTATCCGGAAGAGCTGCCGGTCAGCCAGAAGAGGGACGACATCCTGGCGGCCATCCGCGATCACCAGGTGGTGATCGTCGCGGGTGAGACCGGCTCCGGGAAGACGACCCAGATCCCCAAGATCTGTCTGGAACTGGGCCGCGGCGTCAAGGGGCTGATCGGCCATACCCAGCCCCGCCGGATCGCCGCCCGCACCGTCGCCGAGCGCATCGCCGACGAGATGAGGACACCACTGGGCGAGTCCGTCGGCTGGAAGGTCCGCTTCACCGATCAGGTGAGCCAGGACACCCATATCAAGCTGATGACCGACGGCATTCTGCTCGCGGAGATCCAGACCGACCGCGAGCTGCGCCAGTACGACACGATCATCATCGACGAGGCCCATGAGCGCAGCCTCAACATCGACTTCCTGCTCGGCTATCTGGCGCAGCTGCTGCCCCGCCGTCCCGATCTGAAGATCGTGATCACCTCCGCGACCATCGACCCCGAGCGCTTCTCCCGCCATTTCGGCGACGCGCCGATCGTCGAGGTGAGCGGCCGTACGTACCCGGTGGAGGTCCGGTACCGGCCGCTGCTGGAGGAGGGCGGTGAGGACAGCGACCGCGACCAGATCACCGCCATCTGTGACGCGGTCGACGAGCTGCAAGCCGAGGGGCCGGGCGACATCCTGGTCTTTCTCTCCGGGGAGCGGGAGATCCGCGACACGGCCGACGCGCTGAACAAGAAGAAGCTGAGATCGACCGAGGTGCTGCCGCTGTACGCGCGGCTGTCGCACGCCGAGCAGCACCGGGTCTTCCAGCGCCACGCCGGCCGCCGGATCGTGCTGGCGACGAACGTCGCCGAGACCTCGCTGACCGTCCCCGGCATCCGGTACGTGATCGACCCGGGCACCGCCCGGATCTCCCGCTACAGCCATCGCACCAAGGTGCAGCGGCTACCGATCGAGCCGGTCTCGCAGGCCAGCGCCAATCAGCGCAAGGGCCGCTGCGGCCGGACCAGCGACGGCATCTGTATCCGGCTGTACTCCGAGGACGACTTCCTCACCCGCCCGGAGTTCACGGACGCGGAGATCCTCCGGACGAACCTGGCCTCCGTCATCCTCCAGATGACCGCCGCCGGACTCGGTGACATCGAGAAGTTCCCGTTCATCGACCCGCCGGACCGCCGCAACATCAAGGACGGCGTCCAGCTCCTGGAGGAGCTGCACGCCCTCGACAGCAAGCAGAAGGATCCGCGGAAGCGGCTCACCCAGGTCGGGCGGAAGCTGGCGCAGCTGCCGGTGGATCCGCGGCTGGCCCGGATGGTGCTGGAGGCGGACCGCAACGGCTGTGCGCGCGAGGTCATGGTGATCGCGGCGGCGCTGTCCATCCAGGACCCGCGCGAGCGCCCCTCGGACAAGCAGCAGCAGGCGGATCAGCAGCACGCGCGCTTCAAGGACGAGTCCAGCGACTTCCTGGCCTTCCTCAACCTGTGGAAGTACATCAGGGAGCGGCAGAAGGAGCTGTCGTCGTCCGCGTTCCGCCGCATGTGCCGCAATGAGTTCCTGAACTACCTGCGCATACGCGAATGGCAGGACATCTACAGCCAGCTGCGCGCGGTCGCCAAGACCATGGACATCCACATGTCCGAGCAGGACGCGGCGCCGGATCACATCCATACGTCGCTGCTGGCCGGGCTGCTGTCCCATGTGGGCCTGAAGAACGTCGGGGGGGAGGGCGGGAAAGACGGTGCGAAGAACGAGTACGTGGGCGCGCGCAGCGCGAAGTTCGCGGTCTTCCCCGGCTCGGCGCTCTTCAAGAAGCCGCCGCGCTGGGTGATGTCCGCGGAGCTCGTCGAGACCTCCCGGCTGTGGGCGCGGGTCAACGCGAAGATCGAGCCGGAGTGGATCGAGCCGCTCGCCCAGCATCTGGTCAAGCGCACTTACAGCGAGCCGCACTGGGAGCAGAAGCAGGCGGCGGTGATGGCCTACGAGCGCGTCACGCTCTACGGCGTGCCCATCGTCGCCCAGCGGAAGGTCAACTACGGCCGGATCGACCCGGAGACCAGCCGCGATCTGTTCATCCGCAATGCCCTGGTCGAGGGCGACTGGCGCACCCACCACCAGTTCTTCCACGACAACCGCAAGCTGCTCGGCGAGGTCGAGGAGCTGGAGCACCGCGCGCGGCGCCGCGACATCCTCGTGGACGACGAGACGCTCTTCGACTTCTACGATCAGCGGCTGCCCGAGCATGTCGTGTCCGGGGCCCACTTCGACTCGTGGTGGAAGCACAAGCGCCGCGAGGAGCCGGAGCTTCTCAACTTCGAGAAGTCGATGCTCATCAATGAGCGGGCCCAGGGCGTCACCAAGGACGCCTATCCGGACTCCTGGCGCCAGGAGAAGCTCAAGTTCAAGGTGACCTATCAATTCGAGCCGGGCGCGGACGCGGACGGCGTGACCGTCCACATCCCGCTCCAGGTGCTCAATCAGGTCACCCCGGAGGGCTTCGACTGGCAGATCCCTGGGCTGCGCGAGGATCTGGTCACCGAGCTCATCCGCTCGCTGCCAAAGCCGATCCGGCGCAATTACGTCCCGGCGCCGAACTACGCGAAGCGCTTCCTGGAAAGCGCTGTCCCCCTCCAGGAGCCGCTGACAGCGGCGCTCGGCCGCGAGCTCCAGCGGATGGTGGGCGTGCGGATCGAGCCGGAGGACTGGGATCTGTCGAAGGTCCCCGACCACCTCAAGATCACCTTCCGGGTGGTCGACGAGCGGCGCCGCAAGCTCGCCGAGGACAAGGATCTGGAGGCGCTCAAGCAGCGGCTGAAGCCCAAGACGCGGGCGGCGATCTCCAAGGCCTTCGAGAGCTCGAAGGAGTCCGCGGGCATCGAGCAGCGCCGCGGGCTGACCCGGTGGACGATCGGGACGCTGCCGCGCACCTTCGAGACGCGCCGCGGCGGCCAGCCGGTCAAGGCGTATCCGGCACTGGTCGACGAGGGCGCGTCGGTGGCGGTACGGCTCTTCGACACCGAGGCCGAGCAGCGGCAGGCGATGTGGCAGGGCACCCGCCGGCTGATCCTGCTCCAGCTTCCCTCCAACCCGGCGAAGTTCGCCCAGGGCAAGCTCTCCAACCAGGCGAAGCTGGCGCTGTCCAGCAGCCCGCACGGAAGCGTCCAGGCACTTTTCGAGGACTGTGTGGCGGCGGCGGCCGACCGGCTGATCGCGGCCCGCGGCGGCCCGGCGTGGGACGAGGAGTCGTTCCGCAAGCTCTTCGACGCCGTGCGCGCCGACATCACGGACGCGACGATGGACGCCATACGGAAGGTCCAGGAGGTGCTGGCGGCGTGGCAGTCGTGCGAGCGCCGGCTGAAGAGCCCGCCACTGTCGACGAGCGCCGCCCTGCTGCCGTCGCTCACCGACGTCAAGGAGCAGCTGGCGGAGCTCATCACGCCGGGCTTCGTGACCGCGCACGGGGTGCGCCGCCTCCCGGACCTCATGCGCTATCTGGTGGCCGTGGACCGGCGGCTGCAGCAGCTGCCGGGCAACTCCGAGCGGGACCGCACCCGGATGGCGAAGGTGCGGGAGATGCGGGACGAGTACGCCTGGCTGCTGGAGCAGTTCCCGGCGGGCCGGCCAGTGCCCCGGGAGGCGCTGGAGATCCGCTGGATGCTCGAGGAGCTGCGGGTCAGCTACTTCGCGCACGCGCTCGGCACGGCCTACCCGGTCTCGGACAAGCGCATCGTGAAGGCCATTGACGCGGCGGCCCCCTAGGAGCGTGTCCCAGTAACCGGCAACTGTCCGGGCAGTCGTGATCGGCGGGACCGGGCGTGATGGCTCTCGCCTCCGGGTGCTCGGGAGCGTCGCGTCGTTGGTTCGTGGCTCGGCGGGGGCATGGTGGTCCGGTGGTATGCCCGGTTGGTCAGCCGGTCGCGGCGGCCGGAGCGGCGCTCCCGAAGTGTCGGAAGATCTTGAGGAGGTTGTGGCAGGCGGCCAGCAGCTGCCATTCGCCGCCGGCGCCGTCCTGGCCCCGCACCAGGAGTTGGCGGCCGTTCTGGCAGGTCATGATCTGGCCGAAGACGGGTTCGACGATGGCCTTGCGGCGAGCGTAGGCGGCCCCCGCCCGCGGCCGTCCGCGGGCGGGGCTCCCCCGCGCCCGCTGCCCCAGGGGCTCCCCCGCGCCTTCCGAGGGTTCTTCAGGGGAGCCGGGGCCGGCATCCGCGGAGTGTGTGGGGCAGACCCATGCCCCAGCGCGGATGAGAAGCGACCACGCCGACGACTTCGCGAGGCCCTGCCGACAACGGCGGGCCCCGCGCCGCCGCCTTGCCCGGCCCCTCGCCCCCCACCCCGCCCGCGGCCGTCCGCGGGCGGGGCTCCCCCGCGCCCGCTGCCCCAGGGGCTTCCGGGGGCTTCCCAGGGCTCTTCAGGGGAGCCGGGGCCGGCATCCCCGGGAAGCTTTCCCGGGGCGTCAGCAGCCCGGCGGGTCCCCACCGGGCGCGAGTTCGACCAGAGCCCCTGACCTGCTGTACAGTCTGGGACGCAAGCGCACAACAGCGCGGCGCAGCACAGCGAAGCTGTAGGGCGTCACTGTTGGTCCTGTGGAGCAGTTTGGAGTGCTCGCCACCCTGTCAAGGTGGAGGCCGCGGGTTCAAATCCCGTCAGGACCGCATCATTTGAAGGCCCGGATCCCATGGATCCGGGCCTTCGGCGTCTTCCGGCGTCTTGACCGCGACCCTCACCCAGAGGTACGCAGGCCAGTAAAGGTGTGCGTGGCGGTACGCGGGAGGTGCGGCGTATGACGGCGTTCGCGAAGCATGAGACCAGGGCGTTGCTGCGCGCCCATCTGGCGGCCGCCACGGGCTATCGCCACTTCACCCGGCACTGCCCGATCTGCCATCGGCTGCTGCGGCTGGCGATGGAGCCGTCGGAAGCCGACGGCGGCCACGAGGCGCTTGACGGGGCGATCCCGGAGGCGATCGAGGAGACGGTCGAGGACCGGCGGCCCTCCGCGTAGCGGCTCGCAGCAGCCAACTCAGCAAGCCCTTACCGCAGTTGCCCTCTACCGCAGTTGCCGGGTGGAGGACAAGCGCTGAGCGGTGTGACGGGAGTCACCGAATGTGTTTCCGGAGTGAGGGAAGTTACGCCCCGCTCGCCATCGGTCAATTTAATATGTGCAATTGCACCCTCTGTCCCACGCCACCCCGGAGCCGTTTCCGGACCGCTCCCACTGGCCCGAATGCATGCCTTCACGGGCGCTTGGCGGCGCTTGCCGGCACCCTCCGAGCCGCCCGCCACGGAGCCATGGACGGGGGTCGTGGAGGCATAAAAAGATCGCGCTGGACCCGGCGGAGTCCAGCGCGATCGACGACGCACCATGTCGAGCGGTGAGAGGGCCTGTTGGGGCAGGCGCCCGTCGTGTGGAGCCATACAGGCGAATGCCGGGCTGGGGAGCCCGGAAATGCCTGGTTATGCGGTTGTTCAGGCTTCGCTGCGCTGCTGCGGGATGCCCGCGAGAAGCGCACGGACCTCCGCTTCGCGGTAGCGCCGATGCCCTCCGAGCGTGCGGATGGACGTGAGCTTGCCTGCTTTTGCCCAGCGGGTGACCGTCTTCGGGTCCACGCGGAACATCGTGGCAACCTCAGCCGGGGTCAGCAGCGGCTCGGCATCAGGGGTGCGAGCGGTCATGAGCGGCCTCCTCGGGAGAACCGAACCATCACGGTTCTTTCCTCTAAATTCTGCACCTTGACCCGCGTTGCCCGAAATGGCGGACGCGGGCCGAGTCGGTTATAGGACGAACGGCTTGTCCTCGGCACTACAACTACACCATCTGTCCAGCCCCGTCGGCCAAACCGACGGAATTGCCCTCTCAGGTGTTCAACCTCGACGGAAGCCGATGGACCATGCCATAACGGACAGTCACGCAGCCGTGACGATCAGTCACAACAGGATCAGGGGTCACCAGATCCACCAAGGAGTGCAATACCGATGAATCCGCCCTTACTTGGGCGGAAGGAGTCCCTCCCGGACTCCTTGTCCTATTTTGACACGAGGGTGGGGGATTGCCGCAAGGCCCGAAGTCAGTGCTTTAGGTCACGATTGAGGCAATGGCCCGGATCGGGACCTACGTCCCCTGCGCTCCCCCACCGGCCGCCCGGCACCGGACCGGCTCACGCTCCGCTCGCGCCCTGGGCGCGCTCAGCTCGCGTTCTGCCGCCCGCGCACCTCGCTCCACCGGTCGGTCAGCCGCTCGTACGCGGCACCCGCCCGATCCCCGTCCCCGTCGCGCAGCGCGGCGAGACCCTCCGCCACATCCGCGGCCGAGTGATCATCTTCCAGCATCCCCGCGGACACCGCGTGCACCAGGCCCCCGTAGTCCAGCTCGACCAGCGACCGCGGATGGAACTCCTCCAGCCACCGGCCGACGTCGACCAGCCCGTCGATCAGCGGCCCCTCGCCGAGGGATTCCCTGAGCACCTTAAGGCCACGCGCCACCCGCCGCCTGGCCTGGACCATTGGCGTGCGGTAACGGAGGACGAGCCCCTCCTCACCCTTGGTGTACTCGCGCTCGTCGTCCGAGAAGAGCACGAACCAGCGCACCGGCACATGCCAGGTCGCCGAACGGATCCACGGCCGGGCGTCCGGGTTGCGCTCCAGCCACCGTTCGTAGTCGGAAGCGGCCTGCCGGCGCACCACCGGGGGCAGCGCGGCGTCCAGAAGGGGGCCGGGAAGCAGCTCGGACAGCTCCTCCAGGGCCAACCAGCCCCGCAGCCGGGTCCGCCACGGACAGACGCAGGTGACGCCGTCCACGACCGCCACGAAGGCGTCGGCGCTCTCGTGCACGGGGACCGGCACCGGTGGCACCGGCAGGAGATCGGCCAGCGAGCGGCGGAGCTCGTCCTGCGCGCCCGGGATGTCTTCGCGCTTGGCATAGCGCGCCCAGTGCGAGCGTTCCGGCTCCGGAAACGCGGCCAGCGGCTCATAGACCCGGAGATACGTCGCGTACGGGACAATCACCGAAGACGCCAAGGTCACACGCGCTCCCTCAAGGCTGAGACCACCGCCAGGAGTTGCCTTACCCCCGGATGACCGCATCGTCCCATGCCTGTCCTGCGGACTCGGCGGGGACATGGCCGATCCGGCGGGGCCCCAGGGCTTACCCTCTTGCCCAACGGCCCTCCCCACCTGCCAGGAGGGCGTCTACCCCGACCTATGGGAGTCACCACCGTGACCGACGTACGTCACACCGTCAGCGCCGACGGTCCGACGGTAAGTCGCGTGCCTAACCCTCTCTCACCTCTCACGACGCTGTTCCGCTCCGACCTGGGCGGACATGAGCGGGTCCTGCTGTGCCAGGACCGGGAGAGCGGTCTGAAGGCCGTCATCGCCGTCCACTCGACCGCCCTGGGCCCCGCGCTCGGCGGCACCCGCTTCCACGCCTACAGCTCCGAGGAACACCCTGAGGACGCGGCGGTCCTCGACGCGCTCAACCTCGCGCGCGGCATGTCGTACAAGAACGCGCTGGCCGGGCTCGACCACGGCGGCGGCAAGGCCGTGATCCTCGGCGATCCCGAAGAGATCAAGAGCGAGAAGCTGCTGCTGGCCTACGGACGCTTCGTGGCCTCCCTCGGTGGCAGCTACGTCACCGCCTGCGACGTCGGCACCTATGTGGCCGACATGGACGTCATCGCCCGCGAGTGCCCCTGGACGACCGGCCGCTCCCCCGAGAACGGCGGCGCCGGCGACTCCTCCGTGCTGACCGCCTACGGCGTCTTCCAGGGCATGCGGGCCAGCGCCCAGGCGTCCTGGGGCGCGCCCACGCTGCGCGGACGCCGGGTCGGCATCGCGGGCGTCGGCAAGGTGGGCCACCACCTCGTGGAGCATCTGCTGGAGGACGGCGCCGAGGTCGTGGTCACGGATGTGCGCACCGAGTCGGTCGACCGCGTGCTCTCCCGCCACCCGCGGATCCAGGCCGTCCCGGACACCGACGCGCTGATCCGCGCCGACCTGGACGTCTACGCCCCGTGTGCGCTCGGCGGCGCGCTCGACGACGACACGGTGTCCGTGCTGACCGCGAAGGTGGTGTGCGGGGCGGCCAACAATCAGCTGGCCCACCCGGGCGTCGAGAAGGACCTCGCCGACCGCGGGATCCTCTACGCGCCGGACTACGTCGTGAACGCCGGTGGTGTGATCCAGGTCGCCGATGAGCTGCACGGTTTCGACTTCGACCGGGCCAAGGCCAAGGCGGCCAAGATCTTCGATACGACTTTGGCCATATTCGACCGGGCCAAGACCGATGGCATTCCGCCCGCCGCGGCCGCCGACCGGCTGGCCGAGCACCGGATGGCGGAGGGCCACGACAGCGTCTGAGCGCGCCTGAGCGCGTCTGAGAGGCGCTGAGCACCGCCCCGGCCTCATCCGTGCGGGCCCTTGCTCGACGGGGCCCGCACGGGGCTGTGAGGAGCCAGTGGGGAGCCATCAAAGCCCATTGGGGAGAGATCCCTCACGGCCTGTCGGCGGGTCGGCGCCCAGGACACGTTAAAATCGCAGATGACCAGCGAGGAAAGGGCTCCTCGCGGGTCCTGCCGCGTGGCACGTCGTGTGGGCGACGTACCGTATGGCCACAGAAGCAGGTACGGTTGAAGCCCTACGGACCGGACTCTCTCAGGGGAGTCCGCTCCGACTCATGAACGTGAACGCGTGTCAAGACTCTGGGGCCGTCGAGCCCCGTCGTTGAGGGGGTCGAGCCATGGGGCGCGGCCGGGCCAAGGCCAAGCAGACGAAGGTCGCCCGCCAGCTGAAGTACAACAGCGGTGGGACGGACCTCTCACGCCTGGCCGAGGAGCTGGGCGCATCGACATCGAGCCAGCCGCCGAATGGCGAGCCGTTCGAGGACGATGAGCTGGACGATGACCCGTACGCACAGTACGCGGATCTGTACAACGACGATGAGGACGAGGACGACGAACAGTCGGATCCGTCCCCGCAGCGTCGCCGCGCCTGAACCAATCGTTCGAGGCGCTCGGCTTTTCGCCGCATCTCCGCCGGTCCGGGGCACCGCCTCGGACCGGCTTCTGTGCTGCCTCCGCCCGCCGCGCGGTCGGCTCAGCCCGCGTAGTCACCGGTCAGCGTCACCGCTTCGGTGTCCTGCTCCGTACGCTCGGTGATCTCGCCGCTGACCCAGGCGTCCACGCCCCGGTCGGCGAGTGTGGTGAGCGCCACGTCGACCGACTCGCCCGGTACGACCGCCATCATGCCGACGCCCATGTTCAGCGTCTTCTCCAGCTCCAGCCGGTCGACCGAACCGGTCTCGCCCACCAGCTGGAAGATCGCGCCGGGAGCCCAGGTCGAGCGGTCGACCACCGCGCGCAGGCCGTCGGGGACGACCCGGGCCAGATTGTTGGCGAGCCCGCCGCCGGTGATGTGCGAGAAGGCGTGCACCTCGGTCGTCCGGGTCAGGGCCAGGCAGTCCAGCGCATAGATCCGGGTCGGCTCCAGCAGCTCCTCCCCCAGCGTCCGGCCGAGCTCCGGAACCTCCCGGTCCAGCGACCAGCCGGCCCGGTCGAAGAGCACATGCCGTACGAGTGAGTACCCGTTCGAGTGAAGTCCGGACGAGGCCATGGCGATCACCGCATCACCCGTTCGGATGCGATCGGGGCCCAGCAGCCGATCGGCCTCGACCACGCCCGTACCGGCCCCGGCCACATCGAAGTCGTCGGCGGCCAGCAGCCCCGGATGCTCGGCGGTCTCGCCGCCGACCAGCGCGCAGCCGGCCAGGGTGCACCCCTCGGCGATGCCCTTGACGATCGCCGCGACCCGCTCCGGGTAGACCTTGCCGACGCAGATGTAGTCGGTCATGAACAGCGGCTCGGCGCCGCAGACGACCAGATCGTCCACGACCATGCCGACCAGATCGCGGCCGATGGTGTCGTACACGCCCATCCGCCGTGCGATGTCCACCTTGGTGCCCACGCCATCGGTGGCGGAGGCCAGCAGCGGCCGCTGGTAGCGGGCCAGCGCGGAGGCGTCGAAGAGCCCGGCGAAGCCGCCGATCCCGCCCACGACCTCGGGGCGGCCGGCCTTCTTCACCCACTCCTTCATCAGCTCGACGGCGCGGTCGCCCGCCTCGATGTCGACGCCCGCGGCGGCGTAGGTGGACCCGGACTCGGACATGACGTTGAGATCTTTCGTATCGGGGATGACAGGCGGGAGGGCCTGTAAGGACCTACGGGCGGCGCAGTGCGTCGGCGCCGCCGACACCAGCGGTCAGCGTCTTCACGCCGTCGGCGTCGCTGCTGCTCGGGGCCCGTGTCTCGGACTCCAGGAGGTGCTTGCCGAGCAGCTCGGGATCGGGCAGATCCATCGGGTACTCGCCGTCGAAGCACGCGCGGCACAGGTTCGGCTTGGCGATCGTGGTCGCCTCGATCATGCCGTCGGTGGAGATGTACGCGAGCGAGTCGGCGCCCAGCGACTTGCCGATCTCCTCGACCGACAGACCGTTGGCGATCAGCTCGGCGCGGGTCGCGAAATCTATGCCGAAGAAGCAGGGCCACTTGATGGGCGGGCTGCTGATCCGGATGTGCACCTCGGCCGCCCCGGCCTCACGGAGCATCCGCACCAGGGCACGCTGGGTGTTGCCGCGGACGATCGAGTCGTCCACGACCACCAGGCGCTTGCCCCGGATGACCTCCTTGAGGGGGTTCAGCTTGAGCCGGATGCCGAGCTGCCGGATGGTCTGCGAGGGCTGGATGAAGGTCCGGCCCACATAGCTGTTCTTGACCAGCCCGACGCCGTACGGAATCCCGCTGGCCTCCGCGTACCCGACGGCGGCGGGGGTGCCGGACTCCGGCGTCGCTATGACGAGGTCGGCGTCCGCCGGGGCCTCCTTGGCCAGCCGGCGGCCCATCGCGACCCGGGAGAGGTAGACGTTACGGCCCGCGATATCGGTGTCCGGGCGGGCCAGATACACGTACTCGAAGACACAGCCCTTGGGGCGGGCCGCGGCGAACGTGGTCGAGCGCAGCCCGTCCTCGTCGATCGCGACCATCTCGCCGGGCTCGATCTCCCGGATGAAGGAGGCGCCCACGATGTCCAGCGCCGCGGTCTCCGACGCCACCACCCAGCCGCGCTCCAGGCGGCCGAGCACCAGCGGACGGACGCCCTGGGGGTCACGCGCCGCGTACAGCGTGTGCTCGTCCATGAAGACGAGGCTGAAAGCGCCCTTGACCTTGGGCAGCACGATGGGGGCCGCCTGCTCGACGGTCAGCGGCTTGCCGTCCTCGTCGACCTGGCCCGCGAGAAGGGCCGTGACCAGGTCGGTGTCGTTGGTCGCCGCGACCTGGGTGGCCCGCCCGTTGTCCCTCGGCAGGGCCGCGACCATCTCCGCCAGCTCGGCGGTGTTGACCAGGTTCCCGTTGTGACCCAGCGCGATCGATCCGTGCGCTGTCGCCCGGAATGTCGGCTGCGCGTTCTCCCACACCGAGGCTCCGGTGGTGGAGTAGCGGGCATGGCCCACCGCGATATGGCCCAGGAGCGAGCCGAGGGAGGTCTCGTCGAAAACCTGCGAGACCAGGCCCATGTCCTTGAAAACGAGAATCTGCGAGCCGTTGCTCACCGCGATGCCCGCGGACTCCTGTCCACGGTGCTGCAGCGCGTACAGCCCGAAATAGGTGAGTTTGGCGACCTCTTCGCCCGGCGCCCAGACTCCGAAGACGCCGCAAGCGTCCTGGGGGCCCTTCTCGCCGGGGAGCAGGTCGTGGCTGAGTCGTCCGTCACCACGTGGCACGGCATCGAGTCTAGGCCAGTTCCGGGGCACCTCCGAACGAGGGACGGGCGCGGGGAGATACATCACATTCGCCGGGACTCCGGGTGAGCGTCGGCGGCCCCCTGCGACCGGCCTTACGACCGGCCTTACGACCGGCTTTTCGGGCGAGGGCGGGGGCGCGTCAATGGGGCACGGATCACATCGGGGGGTGCGGTGGGATCGGGGGCGCCTGCGGCGGACGGAGCCCCCACCCCGCCCCTCCCCGCAGCATCCGATGCGGCTCCGCCGCGTGGAAGGGACTCCGCCCCCGCACCCCCACCGGCTCCCGCCTTCGGGGCTCCGCCCCCGCACCCCCACCGGCTCCGCCCGGACCCCCGCCTTCGGGACTCCGCCCACGCACCCCCGCTGGGGGCATCGCTTCAGGTCAGCGCCTCGCAAGCCCTATTAGTCACCGGCATTGGGGCTAGGTGAGGACCGGGAGGTGGGGGCCGAGGTCGGCTCGGTCGCCGCTGGCCGTCAGTTGGGCCGATTTCAGGGCTTCGGGCCAGGTCAGGCGGCCCGTGGCGAGGCGGATCCAGGGGAGGGGGGCCGTTTCGATGACGTTTGGGGGTGTGCCGCGGGTGTGTTTGGGGCCCTCTACGCACTGGACGACGGCGAACGGGGGGACGCGGACCTCGACCGAGCCGCCCGGGGCCTTGGCCGCGAGGGCGTCGGCGAGGACGCGGGTCGTGGTGGCCAGGGCCTGACGGTCGTACGGGATCTCCGCGCCGGTGGCGGCCGCCAGGTCGTCGGTGTGGACGATCAGCTCGACACAGCGCGTGACGAGGTAATCGTCGAGCCGCATCGCCCCGACGCGCGTGGCCAGCAGGCGGTCGCCGGGGGCCGTGGCGGCCGGCTCCGCGAAGCGGGTCTCGGCCTGCTCCAGCAGTTCGCCCGGGGCCGCGCTCGCGGCGAGGGCGCGGGTGTCCTCGTCAATGTCCGCGGCACGCGCGGCGGTCGCGCCCGTCCAGCCGGTGACGGTGACGACGGGCTCCCGCGAGGGCGGCGCGGGCTGTTCCAGGAGGTGGGCGACGGACCGTACGGCCATCGTCACATGGGCGATGAGCTCGCGGACCGTCCAGTCGCCGAGCCGGGTCGGCGCGCCCAGTCGCTCCTCGTCCAGCTCCTTCACCGCGTCCCTGACGTGCCGCAGCTGCGCGGTCACGGCGGCGCGGGTCTTGGCGGGGTCGTACATGCGGGCGCGGGGGCGAGGGGGCATGGGCCGAGCTTACTCAGGGGCCATGAGGCCTCCGCGCGACAGCACGCGGACCCCGTCAGACCATGGAAGAGAACGGTATCTATCGGTACGAAAGGTGTGAATCGTCATGGGCGAGCACCCGGACTGTGCCCTGGTGCGCCGCGCTTTCGAGACGTTCATCCGGGGCGATCTGAACACCCTGTCCACGATGATGACCTCGGACGTCGTCCACCATGTGCCCGGCACCAACTCGTTGTCCGGCACCCACAAGGGCCTGGACTCCGTCATCCGGCTGTACCGCGATTGGGGCAGGCCGGACGGCAGCAGCAAAGGGATCGAACCCGAGTCGTTCACGGCCGATGGCCAGGGCCATGTGATCTTCGCTTACCGCTACACCGCGAGGAAAGCGGACGGCAGCCGCAGCTTCGCCATGAAGGGCGCGCAGTTCATCACCCTGATCGGCGGAAAGATCTCCGACATCGAGGAATGCGTCGAGGACCTCGACGCCTTCGACGCGTACTGGCTGGGGTGACCGGCCGGGCGTACGGCCCCGCCGCCCCCTGAGCCTGAGGGAGGGCGGGGCCGCGTCCGTCAGGCGAGCAGGCCCGGGATGGTGGCCTCGTAGGCCTCCCGGAGCTCCCCGAGCGGGAGGGAGAACTGCCCCTGGACGTCGATCTCGTCGCCGTCGATCACGCCGATACGGACCGCCGGGAGACCCCGCGCCCCGCACATGTCGTTGAAGCGGATCTCCTCGCTGCGCGGAACGGCGACGATCGCCCGGCCCGCGGACTCGGAGAACAGCAGCACGAAGGGGTCCACACCGTCGGGGACGACGATCCGGGCGCCCTTGCCGCCGCGCAGACACGACTCGACGAGCGCCTGGATCAGGCCACCGTCGGACAGGTCGTGCGCCGCGTCCACCATGCCGTCGCGGGAGGCCGAGATCAGGATCTCGGCGAGCAGCCGCTCGCGCTCCAGGTCGACCTTGGGCGGCAGTCCGCCCAGATGGTCGTGGATGACCTGCGACCAGGCGGAGCCGCCGAGCTCCTCGGCGGTGTCGCCGAGGAGGTAGAGCAGCCCGCCCTCCTCCGCGAAGGCGATCGGGGTGCGGCGGGCGACGTCGTCGATCACGCCGAGGACGGCGACGACGGGCGTCGGGTGGATGGCGGTGTCCCCGGTCTGGTTGTACAGGGAGACATTGCCGCCGGTCACCGGGGTGCCGAGCTGACGGCAGCCGTCCGCCAGGCCTCGCGTGGCCTCCGCGAACTGCCACATCACGGCCGGGTCCTCCGGCGAGCCGAAGTTGAGGCAGTCGGAGATCGCGAGCGGCTTGGCGCCGGACGCGGCCACATTGCGGTACGCCTCGGCGAGCGCGAGCTGCGCCCCCGTGTAGGGGTCGAGCTTGGCGTACCGGCCATTGCCATCGGTGGCGACGGCGACGCCGAGCCCCGTCTCCTCGTCGATCCGGACCATGCCGGAGTCCTCGGGCTGGGCGAGCACCGTGTTGCCCTGGACGAAGCGGTCGTACTGGTCGGTGATCCAGGACTTGGATGCCTGGTTCGGGGACGAGACCACCTTCAGCACCTGTTCGCGCAGCTCGGCGCCGGTGGCCGGGCGCGGCAGCTTGTTGGCGTCGTCGGCCTGCAGGGTGTCCTGCCAGTCGGGGCGGGCGTACGGACGCTCGTAGACCGGGCCCTCGTGGGCGACGGTGCGCGGCGGGACGTCGACGATCTGCTCGCCGTGCCAGAAGATCTCCAGCCGCTCGCCGTCGGTCACCTCACCGATCACGGTGGCGATGACGTCCCACTTCTCGCAGATCTCCAGGAAGCGGTCGGCCTTCTCCGGCTTCACGATCGCGCACATGCGTTCCTGCGACTCGCTCATGAGGATTTCCTCGGGCGAGAGGGTCGCGTCACGCAGCGGCACGGTGTCGAGCTCGACGCGCATACCGCCGGAGCCGGCCGAGGCCAGCTCGCTGGTGGCGCAGGACAGGCCGGCGCCACCGAGGTCCTGGATGCCCTCGACCAGGTCCTCCTTGAAGATCTCCAGGGTGCACTCGATGAGCAGCTTCTCCTGGAAGGGGTCGCCGACCTGGACGGCGGGGCGCTTGGTGGGCTTCGAGTCGTCGAAGGTCTCCGAGGCCAGCACGGAGACGCCGCCGATGCCGTCGCCGCCGGTACGGGCGCCGTAGAGGATGACCTTGTTGCCGGCGCCGGACGCCTTGGCGAGGTGGATGTCCTCATGCTTCATCACGCCCACGCACAGGGCGTTGACCAGCGGGTTTCCCTGGTAGCAGGGGTCGAAGACGACCTCGCCGCCGATGTTGGGCAGGCCCAGGCAGTTGCCGTAGCCGCCGACGCCCGCGACGACGCCGGGCAGCACCCGCTTGGTGTCGGGGTGGTCGGCGGCGCCGAAGCGCAGCGGGTCCATGACGGCGACCGGGCGGGCGCCCATGGCGAGGATGTCGCGAACGATGCCGCCGACGCCGGTGGCCGCGCCCTGGTAGGGCTCGATGTACGAGGGGTGGTTGTGCGACTCGACCTTGAAGGTGACCGCGTACCCCTGGCCGACGTCGACCACGCCCGCGTTCTCACCGATGCCGACGAGCAGGGCGTCGGTCTCCGGGGCCTTCTCGCCGAACTGCCGCAGATGGACCTTGCTCGACTTGTACGAGCAGTGCTCGGACCACATGACGGAGTACATGGCGAGCTCGGCGCCGGTGGGCCGGCGGCCCAGGATGGCGTGGATGCGCTCGTACTCGTCCTGCTTGAGACCGAGCTCGGCCCAGGGCTGTTCGGTGTCCGGGGTCTGGGCCGCGTGCTTGGTGGTGTCCAGGGTCATGCGCTGACCAGCCTCTTGAGAATCGAGGTGAAGAATCCGAGACCGTCGGTGCGACCGGTGCCGGTCAGCGGTTCGACGGCGTGCTCGGGGTGGGGCATGAGGCCGACGACATTGCCCGCCGCATTGGAGATTCCGGCGATGTCGCGGAGCGAACCGTTGGGGTTCAGCTCTTGATAGCGGAACACGACACGGCCCTCGGCCTCGAGTTCATCGAGGACCCGTTCATCGGCGACGTAGCGGCCGTCGATGTTCTTCAGCGGGATGTTGATCTCCTGGCCCTGCTCATACGAGCGGGTCCAGGCGGTCTCCGCGTTTTCCACTCGCAACTTCTGGTCGCGGCAGATGAAGTGCAGATGGTTGTTCCGCAGCATCGCGCCGGGGAGCAGATGGGTCTCGGTGAGAACCTGGAAGCCATTGCAGATGCCAAGCACCGGCATACCGGCCTTCGCCTGGTCGATCACCGACTCCATTACCGGAGAGAAGCGGGAGATCGCCCCGGCCCGGAGATAGTCGCCATAGGAGAAGCCACCCGGCAGGATCACCGCGTCGACCTGCTTGAGGTCCTTGTCACGGTGCCACAGCGGTACGGCTTCGAGTCCCGCGGTGCGGACCGCGCGCTGGGTGTCGCGGTCGTCGAGCGTGCCGGGGAATGTGATGACTCCGACGCGTGCGGTCACGATTCCGCCTTCACGGCGGCGGTGCCGGCACCCTCGCCGACCTCGACCTTCACGGAGAAGTCCTCGATCACGGTGTTGGCGAGGAAGGTCTGAGCGATCTCATGGATACGGGCGAGGGCGGCATCGTCGACCGGTCCCTCCACCTCGAGTTCAAAGCGCTTGCCCTGACGGACGTCGGCGATCCCCTCGAAACCGAGGCGGGGCAGTGCTCGCTGCACCGCCTGGCCCTGGGGGTCGAGGATCTCCGGCTTGAGCATGACGTCGACTACGACGCGTGCCACTGGCACTCCCGGTGGTGTGGTGCTGGTGCGTAAGGCGGTGACGCAAGCCTACCCCGCGGCAAAATCTACGCGAGTAGATACGGGCGCCTTCGGTCACGTTTAAGCATCGTCGGGGGCAACTGCTGGGGGAAACCCCCGGAAAAACGTATGGTCCCGATTGCGGCGTGACACGCGGATGGAATTAACGGGGTTCCCAATGCATTGCCGGTCGCTGTACAAATGAAAAAGCATTGTTCGCTACAACTGGACACCTGACATCGACGCACGTCAACGCATCGATGCCAGGGCGAAAGGACCGATATCCGTGGCGCAGCGCGTAGTAGTCACGCTCTCTGACGACATCGACGGAGGCGAAGCCGAGGAGACGGTCGCGTTCGGACTGGACGGCAAGGCGTACGAGATCGACCTCACCGCAGAGAATGCGTCGAAACTGCGGGATGTACTCGCGCCCTACGTGGAGGCCGGCCGCAAGCGGTCCCGCTCGGGCAAGGCGTACCGCCGCACCTCCGTCGCCCCGGACCCGGCCGCGGTGCGCGCCTGGGCGCGGTCGCGCGGCATGGAGGTGCCGCCGCGGGGCCGAATCCCCAAGAAGGTCTACGAGGCGTTCAACGAGGCGAGCTGAGCTACCCGTTCGGCCGAGTTGCACAGCACCCCGGGTGATCCGCTAGAGTCTGCAGCACGCCGAGGGGCGAGGCCGAAAGGCCGAAACCCTGCGGAAGACACCATGCGGGTGTAGCTCAGTAGTAGAGCGCCCCCTTTCCAAGGGGGAGGCGCAGTGTGCGATCCCTGTCACCCGCTCTCATCGCCTACCGCGTCCACCCCCGGATGGATCAGGTAGAGTGATGCACGCGCCGATCGGTGAAAGCCGGTCGGAGGCATGCGGACGTGGCTCAGTTGGTAGAGCATCACCTTGCCAAGGTGAGGGTCGCGAGTTCGAATCTCGTCGTCCGCTCCAGCGAAAATCTGAGGCCGCCGGTCAAATCGACCGGCGGCCTCAGGCGTTTTCCCACCGTCGCCCACCTGCTTCCGCACGATCAGCTCCGATGACATTTGTCATCGCGGCCGGTGACAGCTCGCACTACCTGCCCGGCCCGGGCGGCGAAAGCCTTGAGTCATGGATGCCGTCGACAGCGCGACCAAGGTAAGTGAACCGCGGCGCAGATACGGGCCCTCGGGAGCCCAGGGCTTCGACGCGGTACGGGGCGTCTCCTTCTCGGTGGCGCGCGGGGAGCTGTTCGCCCTGCTGGGCACGAACGGCGCGGCAAGACCTCCACCGTGGAGCTGCTGGAGGGGCTGGCCCTCCCGACCGGCGGGAGGGTGTGTGTGCTCGGTCACGACCCCTACCGGGAGCGGGCGAAGGTGCGGCCGCGGATCGGGGTGATGCTCCAGGAGGGCGGCTTCCCGACCGAGCTGACGGCCGCCGAGACCGCGCGGATGTGGGCGGGGTGCACCAGCGGCGCCCGGCCCGTCGAGGAGAGCCGCCGGACGGGGTGGGCGTCGCCGCCGCGCTCCGGTCCGAGCTGCCCGGCTGCCGCACCGTGATCGTGACCAGCCATGGCAAGCCCGGCCATCTCAAGCGCGCGCTGGAGGCGGGGGTCCGGGGATTCGTCCCGAAGACGGCGTCGGCGCAACGGCTCGCCGAGTGATCCGCACGGTGCACAGCGGACGGCGCTATGTGGATCCGGATCTGGCGGCCGACGCGATCAGCGCGGGGGATTCCCCGCTGACCGCGCGCGAGGCCGAACTGCTGGACCTGGCGGCCGACGGCGCGTCCACATCGCGGAAATCGCCCAGCGGGCCGGACTCTCCCAGGGAACGGTGCGCAACTGTCTGTCGTCGGCCGCCATGAAGCTGTCGGCGGAAAACCGCCATGCCGCCGCGCGGATCGCCCGGGAGCACGGCTGGCTTTGAGGGGTGGCCGCGGGGTTGGCCCGGCGCGGGATACGGAATAGCACGTACGTTCGGCAGCTCGTTTACCCTGGACGCATGCCCCCGTACTTCCAGGGCTCGCTCTTCGACCAGACCGACGACATCCGGCTCGGCCCGCTGCGCGGCGTGCGCAGGACCGTGCTGGGCGACGGCGCCTGGATCGATGTGCTGCCCGGGTGGCTGAGCGGGGCCGACGCCCTGTTCGTGCGGCTCGCCGCCGATGTGCCCTGGCGGGCGGAGCGGCGCCAGATGTACGAGCAGGTGGTGGCCGTGCCGCGGCTGCTCTCCTTCTACGGCGCCAAGGACCCGCTGCCGCACCCCGTCCTGGATCAGGCACGCGCCACACTTTCCACGCACTACGCCCCCGAGCTGGGCGAACCGTTCACCACGGCCGGGCTCTGCTACTACCGGGACGGCCGCGACAGCGTGGCCTGGCACGGCGACCGGATCGGCCGGGGAGCTCGCGAGGACACGATGGTGGCCATCCTGTCCGTGGGCGCCCCGCGCGACCTCGTGCTGCGGCCGCGGCGCGGTGGGGCCACCGTGCGGCGGCCGGTCGGGCACGGCGATCTGATCGTGATGGGCGGCTCCTGCCAGCGGACCTGGGAGCATGCGATCCCGAAGACCAGACGGGCGGCGGGGCCGCGGATCAGCATTCAGTTCCGGCCGGACAACGTCGCCTGATGGCGAGAACCGGGCTCGCGCGGGCACCGAGGTAGTTCGCCCGTCGCGCGTTTGGTTATAGTGGATGCGCGCTGCGGGAAATCCGCGGCGCATGCGGACGTAGCTCAGTTGGTAGAGCGCAACCTTGCCAAGGTTGAGGTCGCGAGTTCGAGCCTCGTCGTCCGCTCGATAAACAACGGCCCTGGTCGCTTGACCAGGGCCGTTGTCGTGTCTCCGGGGCTACGACCAGGGGATGCCGGTCAGCCGCTCGTACGCCTCGACGTACTTCGCCCGCGTCCGCTCGACGACCTCGTCCGGCAGCGGGGGCGGCGGCTGCTCGCCGTGGCGGTCCCAGCCGGAGGCCGGGGAGGTCAGCCAGTCGCGGACGAACTGCTTGTCGAAGGACGGCTGGCGGCGGCCGGGCTGCCACTCGTCGGCCGGCCAGAAGCGGGAGGAGTCGGGGGTCAGCACCTCATCGGCGAGGATCGGCTCCGCGCTCTCCACGCCGGCCGTCGCCTCCGCGTAGCCGAACTCGAACTTGGTGTCGGCGAGGATGATCCCCCGCTCACGGGCGATGTCCCGGGCCCGGCTGTAGACCGCGAGGGTGGCCTGGCGCAGCTTGGCGGCGGGCTCGGCGCCGATGCGGTGGGCGACCTCCTCGTACGCCACGTTCTCGTCGTGCTCGCCGACCTCGGCCTTGGTGGCGGGGGTGAAGATCGGGGCGGGCAGCTCGGAGCCGTCGGTCAGCCCCTCGGGGAGGGCGAGCCCGCACACCGTGCGGCTCTCCTGGTACTCGACCAGACCCGAGCCGGTCAGATAGCCCCGCGCCACGCACTCGACCGGAACCATCCGCAGCGACCGGCACACCAGGGTGCGGCCCTCCCAGTCGGCGGGTGCACCCGTGGGCAGCTCGGTGGACACGACATGGTTCGGTACCAGATCGGCGAGCAGATCGAACCACCAGAGGGAGAGCTGGGTGAGGACCTTGCCCTTGTCGGGGATCTCGGTGGGCAGCACCCAGTCGTAGGCGGACATACGGTCGCTGGCGACCATGATCAGATCGCCCGCCTCGTTCCGGTAGAGGTCGCGCACCTTGCCCGTATGCAGGTGCTGCAGGCCCGGCACCTCCACCGGCTCGGGCTTCTCGACGAATCCGGACACGCTGCCTCCTGGTGGTTTTGTCCAAGCCCCACGATTCTGCCGCACGTGGGGGCGGGTACCGGAGGCGGGGCACGCGCCGGTGACGGGCGCCCCGGGATCGATTCCGCTTCGGCCCGCCCCCAGGGATCGGGTGCCCCTGGGGGCGGGTCCGCAGACGGATTGCGCCCCACGGGGTCAGGCCCGCTTGCAGATGCGGTCCAGGAGGGGGTCAGGACCGCTTGCAGATGCGGTCCAGGAGGTTGGCCGTCGCCCGCTGGATCCGCTCATCCGTGTGGCCCGGCCGATCCAGCGCCGGCGACCAGGCGAAGGTGCCGGACGCGAACACCAGAGCCCCGCTCGGGGCGCGGTAGACGGAGGTCTCCTGGTGACGGGTCGCACCCTCCGTGTCCTGGTACGGGGAGTGGGCGAGCAGGATCCGGCGCAGGTGCTCGGGCAGTGCGGTGCGCGGGAAGTAGCGATCCGCCTCCCCCGCGACCAGGCCCGGCAGCTCGTCGCCCTCGCCCGCCCCCGTCCCCTCCCACAGCCAGTGGCCCGCGTTGCGCACGATCAGCGGGTGGGGCTCGGGCACCCGGCCCGCGTACTGGATGCCGATCAGCTGTTGCTCCGGCGCCGTCTCCCGCCACAGCGCCGAGCGGCCGGGGCCGCGGCGCTTGCGGCAGGTCAGCAGCCGGTCCGGAGCGGAGGGCGAGGAGGCGAGCTCGACCTGCCAGTACATGGTGTTCGCGGACAGGAAGACCAGCGAGGTGCCGCTGTCGCGGGCCAGCTCCACGCAGCGGCGCAGCGGCGCCGACCAGTACTCGTCATGGCCGGGGAAGACGAGGCCGCGGTAGCGGGTGGGGTCGATGCCGCCCGCGTGCAGATCGCGCATCTCGGCGTAGGCCAGGTCGTAGCCGTAGCGCTCGGCCCACCGGATGAAGTCGTACGCGTGCCCCACATGCAGCGGCAGCCCCGCGCCCGCAAACGGCCGGTCGAAGGAGACCGTGACCGCCGCCTCCGACTCGCCCAGCAGCCGGCCCCCCTCGTCCCAGGCGTGGTAAAGGCTGGCGCCGGTCCGGCCGTCCTCGGGGTACAGGTTGTACGCCTGCCAGGTGAAGTCCGGCAGGACCAGCAGAAGGTCGGCGGGGTGAGTGTCACGGACGGTGAAGGGGATGTGGCTGCGGTAGCCGTCCACGGTCGTCAGCACCGCGACATACGCGCCGAGCTTCCAGTACGAGGGGATCTGTAACCGCCAGGAAAGCCACCAGTGGTGGCAGGAGACGGTGCGGTCGGCGGTGAGCGGGGCCGGCTGGACGATCCCGGACAGCCGGGGGCTGGTGGTGATCTTCAGTGCGCCGTCGCCGCCGTAGTAGCCGATGCGGTAGATGTCCACGCTGAACTGCTGGGGCGGGTCCACCGTGATCCGGAAGTCGATGGCCTCGCCGGGGGCCGCGGCAGAGGTGGAGGCGAAGCCCTTGATCTGCCGGTGGACGTCATCGGCGGTGCGGGGGCCCGGGATCGTGGCACGGCCCTTGGCGCCCGCCCGGCCGGCGTCGGAGACGCGGTCGGTTGCCCCGGGGACATGGACGTGGTTCACGTACCACGGGACGATATGGCCGCTGTCGTCGAAGTAGTTCTCGCTGCCGCGCAGCCAGGGCAGCGGGCCCTGGCCGAAAGGATCCGTCACCGCGTGGGCGAGTGCCCCCGACTCCCAGCGCCGGATCTGGTCCGTCCCCATCCTCGCTCCCCCTTTCCCTGCGTACCGCGGCGGTGCGTCGCCTCGCTGTCCTGTGCGCACCGTGCCGCCGCGGTCCGGCCTTGTGGGCCGGTCCAAGCACATCACATTACGCACCCACTCCGTCACCGATCGTCGCGAATTTGCCGGAACGAGACGGGAAGGGGAAGACGGGCCGGGAGGCCGTGCGCTATACGCCCGTGCCCCACACGCCTGTGCGGTACCTGTGCTGTGCGCAGGTGCCGGGTGCGCTACGCCAGGCGAACGGGCTTCTCCGGCCGCACCCCCACCTCGCCGAGCCAGGCGCGCAGCGGCCCGGCGTCGCCGTCCTCGACCAGGCTCAGCACCGGACGGGCCAGATCGGCCCGCCGCCGACCGCCCACCAGCAGCGCGGGCCCGTCCAGCCAGTCCAGGCCCGGGGCCGCGCCCGCGGTGTCCACGGCGGCGCAGCACACCATGGCGGTGACATGGTCGGCGAGCAGCTCACGGCCGGTGCGGGGCGGCTGGAGCGGGAACAGCGGAGCGAAACCGTCGATCCACGGATCGCCGACGGCCCCTCCCCCGCCGCCTGCCTCCCCCGCCGTACGGGCCTGGCCGTGCGCCCGCGTGGCCGCCTGCTGCACGGCCTCCTCGCGGGCCACCTCCACGCTCAGCCGGGCGGCCAGCTCCGGGGCGCTGCCGCTGTCCTCGTCGCTTTCGGGGCCGCTTCCGGCGCCGCCCCGGGGGGCGGCCCCGGCGCGGGTGAGCCGGTCGATTACCCGGGCCAGGGTAGGCGGGGCGGGCGCGCTCACGGAGCCCGGCGGAGGGCGCACGGCGCCGGTCCGCTCGTCGAGGACCCGGTGCAGCCGGGCGGCCTCCAGCCGCCACTTCCGGTCCACCACCTCCTCCGGGTACCGGCCCCAGTCGACCGGGGACCAGTCCGGGCCCGGCTCCGGCGGGCCGCCGTGGAAGAGACGGGCGGCGAGCAGCGAGGTCGCCTCGTCGATCAGGCCCGGCTCCTCCAGCAGATCGCAGGCCGGCCGCTCGCTGAGCCGGGAGGCGAACCCCTCGGCGAGCCGGTCGCGCCGGGAGAGCTCGGTGAGGGCCGCGACCACGCCCACGTCCAGCCGGGACGGCCAGCGGCCCATCCGCCACGCGGGCAGCGCGACCCGGGTCAGCAGCCTGTCCCAGCCCGCGTAGGCCAGGCCCACCTGCTCCTGCGCGACGATCCGCAGACCGTAGTCGACCGCCTGGGCCCGCTCGGAGGCGGCCGCGGCGACCGCGCGCTCCATCCCGGCGGCATGGTCCCGGCAGCCGCGCAGCAGCAGCCGGGCGATCCCGCCGACGAAGGCGAAGGCGGGGCGGCGGACCACCGCCACCACGGCGGACCCGGGGGCGGCGGCGGGCCCCGGCCCGGCGGACGAGGACTCGCCGCCGTGCGAGGCGACCGCCACGGCCGCGTCCAGCCCGCGGACGAAGCGACGGGCCGCGGCTATGTCGGGATGCACGGACGGGCCGGTGCCCGCCACCACCGGGGCGAGCAGGGCGCGCAGCTCGGCGACGCGCATCCACCACAGGAACGGCGAGCCGATCACCAGCACGGGCGCCTGCGGGGCGCGGCGCTCACGGCGGTCCATGACCCGGTCCGTGCCCCGGTCCAGGCCCCCCGCATCGGCTCCCCCACCCGACCCCTGCCCGGGCCCGGGTGCGGGCCGCCGCTGGGCGGCGCGGGGGCCGTCGACCGCGATGGCCCCGCGGTCCCGGCGCTCCCGGCGGCCGCCGTGCGCCGGATGCGTACGGTCCTCCAGCCAGCTGTCGCAGTCCGGGGTGAGCGCTATCGACGTCGGCGCGGGCACCTCCAGCCGCTCGGCCAGATCGCGGACGAGCTGATAGAGATCCGGGGCCGTCTCCTCGGCGATGGGCACCGTGGGGCTCAGCGCGGGCTTCGCCCGTACGATCACGGCGGCCACGGCCGCCGCCATCAGCAGGACCAGCAGGGCGCCGCCGGTCACCACCCAGCGCAGAGCCGTCCAGCCCCCGTCGTGCGAGCCGCCGCCGATCCGGCCCGTCGCGCCGCCGACCAGCAGCACGACGGCCGCGGCAGCCGGGAGGAGCGCGACCGCGAGCGCGGTGCTCCGGATGCGCAGCACCGCCAGGGCGCGGGCTCGCGCCGCCAGTGCACCTGCTTCGGGACCTGCCACGGTTCTCATCACCCCCTACTGTCCAGCCGGTCTCGGAACGGCGGACGACGGCGGCGTTGCCTTCCCCCCACTGTCGCACCGGGCGCCCGCACCGCAATGCCGGTGGGCCAGTTGCCGCACCTCGCCTGAGCGGCACACTAGTTGGGGGCCGGGCGTGCGTCAGCAGGATGCGGAAGCGCTCACCCAATGGAATGGCTCTGGGCAAAACCGGGAACCCGCGATCGCGAAGGCGAGTCCCTTAAGCCCCTTGACGATCAGCCCTGACCCCGCGGACGGCCCCGGCCGGTCGGCGCTACCCGGTTACTCGGCCGCCTTCGCGGCGATGTCCGAACGGTGGTGCGAGCCCTCCAGGCCGATCCGGGCCACCGCGCGGTACGCCCGATCACGCGCCTTGCCCAGGTCGGAGCCGGCCGCGGTGACCGACAGCACCCGGCCGCCCGCGCTCACCACCTCACCCGAGTCGCCGTCCCGCTTGGTCCCCGCATGCAGGACGTACGCGTGCGGCCCGTCCTGCTCGGCCACCTCCGCCAGTCCGGTGATCGGGTCCCCCGTGCGCGGCGTGCCCGGGTAGTTGTGCGAGGCGACGACGACCGTCACGGCCGCGTCATCACTCCAGCGCAGCGGCGGCTCGGCGCCCAGGCGGCCCGTCGCGGCAGCGAGGAGCACCCCGGCCAGCGGGGTCTTCAGCCGGGCCAGGACCACCTGGGTCTCCGGGTCGCCGAAGCGCGCGTTGAACTCGATCACGCGGACACCGCGCGAGGTGATCGCCAGCCCCGCGTACAGCAGCCCGGAGAAGGGCGTGCCGCGGCGGCGCAGCTCGTCCACGGTGGGCCGGCAGACGGTGGCCACGACCTCGTCCACCAGCTTGGGGTCCGCCCACGGCAGCGGGGAGTACGCGCCCATGCCGCCCGTGTTCGGGCCCTCGTCGCCGTCGTAGGCGCGCTTGAAGTCCTGCGCGGGCTGCAGCGGGACGACAGTCTCGCCGTCGGTGATCGCGAAGAGGGAGACCTCGGGGCCGTCCAGGAATTCCTCGATCACCACCCGGTCGCAGGCCAGCGCGTGCTCGCGGGCGGCCTCGACGTCGTCGGTCACCACGACGCCCTTGCCCGCGGCGAGGCCGTCGTCCTTGACGACGTACGGGGCGCCGAACGCGTCCAGCGCCGCGTCGATCTCGTCGGCGGTCGTGCAGACGTAGGAACGGGCGGTGGGCACGCCCGCCGCCGCCATCACATCCTTGGCGAACGCCTTCGACCCCTCCAGCCGCGCGGCCTCCGCGGACGGCCCGAAGGCCGGAATCCCGCGCTCGCGCACGGCGTCGGCCACCCCGGCCACCAGCGGCGCCTCGGGACCGACCACCACCAGCTCCGCCTTCAGCGAGGCGGCGAGATCGGCGACGGCGGCGCCGTCGAGGGCGTCGACCGCGTGCAACTCGGCGACCTCGGCGATGCCGGCGTTGCCGGGGGCGCAGTGCAGTGCGGTGACGTCGGGATCGAGGGAGAGTGCGCGGCACAGGGCGTGTTCGCGGGCGCCGCTGCCGATGACGAGGACCTTCACGGTAAGCACCCTATTGCCTTCCCCACACCGCTCACGCCCCGCCCCCAGCCGGGCGGCCGCCGTGGCCCCGCTCGCGGAGCCGCGGGGCGCCGGGATCCGCCGGGCCCCGGCCGGGCCCCGGCCGGGCCGGGTCCCGGGCGCCAGGTGGCGCGCAGCCCCCATCACGGACGCCCCGCCCGGGCCACCCGCCCCGCTCCGGCGGACCCGGAGACGACCGGCGGGGCGCTCCCGGCTCGGCCCCCCGTGGCGCCGGGGGCCATGGCAGCCCACAGGCCGTACGCCCCACGCGAGCACCGACCGACCTCGCGGGCAAGGCACAGCCCCGCCCGCCCGGGGGGCAAGGCGCAGCCCCTCCCACCGGGCCGGGGCCAGGGCGCCAGGTGGCCCGCGGCCCCCATCACGGACGCCCCCGCCCGGCCGGGGGCGGCGGGGCGCTTCCGGGGCTGGCCGCCGGTGGGCCCGCTCCGGGCGGGGAGGTGGTGGGCTCGGGCTTCGGCGGGCGGTCGGCAGGGTGGGCGGCACTCTTTTGGGTGAGGGGTGGGTGGGCCTATACCCGATGGGGCAGCTCTTACGGGCGGATATCCCGTGATCCGGTCCGCGTGGCCCACCGTTCGGCGGTAGGAATGGTGGCCGCGCATCAGCCGCGCGCCAGGAAAACAGCCGCCGCAGAGGGAGTGCACGGGTGAGTCAGCCGGAGATGCAGCCCGAGGGGCTCCCTCGGCAGGAGGATGCGAGCACCCAAGGGGACCTGCTCGGTCGGCCCTTTCCGCACGGCGACTGGGGAGAGCCCGCGGATCGGCTCGACGAGTTGTACCGGTGGGTCGAGGAGGGGGCGCTGGAGGTGGCCCAGTGGTATCTCGCCGACCGGGTGTGGAAGCGGCGGGCCGCGCGGGTGCTGCGGGTGGGGGCCGCGGTGGCGGGGGTGGTGGGGGCCGCCCTGCCGTTGCTGGATCTGATCGGGGTGCTGGGCCGCGGCGCCGGCTGGGGCGCGCTGGCGCTGCTGCTGGCGGTGGCGTGCGTGGGCTGCGACCGGTTCTTCGGGCTGACGTCCGGCTGGATGCGGGATGTGGCCACGGCGCAGGCCGTGCAGCGGCGTATCGAGTCGCTGCAGTTCGACTGGGCGTCGGAGAGCGTGCGGGAGGTGCTGGGCCCGACGGAGGGGACCGCGTCCGAGGCGGTGGAGCGGTGTCTGTCGGTGTTGCGGCGGTTCTGCGAGGACGTGTCGGAGCTGGTGCGGACCGAGACCGCGGGCTGGATGGTGGACTTCGGCTCCGGGGCGGCGTCGCTGTTCACCCAGTCGCTGTTCACGCAGTCGCTGGTGGCTCAGGGCTCCCGCCCGGACAGCGGGAGCCCCGCGAGCCGCTTTCCGCTGCCGCCCGGCCCGGCCCGGCCGAATATGCCTCGGCAGCGTCCTCCTGAGCCGCCCCGCTGACAGACGTCAGCCGAAGGCGATCATCAGCGGAAGGCGTCAGCTGAAGACGATCATCGAGCCCTGGCCCAGGCTGCGCGTCGCCGCCGCGTGCAGCCCCAGCCACACATGGCGTTCCCGCGCGAAGGGGCTGTCCTCGTACGGTACGGGCGCCGCCGGTTCCTCCAGGCTCGTCGGGCGACTCGGGGGCGCGGGGGCGACCGGCGGGTTGTGCGGGTCGATGCCGAGCGCCGGGGCGACGGCCTCCAGTTCACGCAGCAGCCCATGGCTGGAGCCCAAGGGGCCGCCGCCCTCCAGCAGTTCGTCGTTGGTCAGGGGGCTCTGGAAGTCGACGGGGACGTACGCGCCCGCGTGGTCGTAGTGCCAGACCAGATGCGACTGCTGCGCGGTGGGCTCGAACATCTCCAGCAACTGCTCGTAGTCCCCGCCGAGTTCGTCCACCGGCGTGACCGCGAGCCCGCACAACTGCAGCATGTAGGCGCGGCGCAGAAAGTGCAGCGCGTCGTAGTCGAAGCCCGCGACCGGGGCGACATCGCCGGACAGGCCCGGCATATAGCCGAAGACGGGCACGGGCGGCAGACCGGCGTCACCGAGTGCCTTGTCGTACGCCGCGATCTCCTCGGCGAACGGATTGTCGGGGCTGTGGCACAGCACATCGACGAGGGGGACCAGCCAGAGGTCACATGCCACGCGATCTCACTCTCGTATCCGTATGGTCGATGGTCGGCCCAGCGTAATGCCCCCCGTACGCGGCGCGAAGAGTGCTGTCCGACGGGCGCTCCGGGCGTCAGTGCCCGTCCGCCTCCGTGACCAGCCGCTCGATGAGCATGCGGAAATGCGTGTTGTACGCGGCTATCAGCCGCTTGGAGCCGACCGGGTCTCCCCGCGTCACCGCCGCCGTGAGTTCGCAGTGCCCGTCCCACAGCTGGCCGCGCAGGTCGCGCACCCGGCGCAGATACGGGACGGTGAAGACCCAGGTCTGCACCCGCAGCCGCTGAAGGAACTCCAGCACATAGGGATTGCCGACCAGACCGCAGATCTCGCGCCAGAAGCGCAGGTCGTAGCCGATGAGGATGTCCAGGTCGCCGGAGCGGGCGGCGCGCTCGGCCTCCTCCGCCCGGCGCCGCACCGAGGCCAGCGCCTGCGGGGTCATGGCGCGCAGCGTCTGGTCGACGTAGCGCCGGAAGACGCCCTCGACCACCATCGTGCGGGCTTCGACCATGTGCCGGAAGTCCTCGATGGTGAACTCGTGGACCTTGAAGCCGCGATGTTCCTCGACGTCCAGCAGACCCTGGGAGCACAGGTCGAGCAAGGCCTCGCGGACGGGGGTCGCCGAGACGCCGTACTGCTCGGCCATCTCCTTGACGGTGAACTGCCGGCCGGCGGGGAGCCTGCCCGCGAGCACCTCGTCACAGAGCGCGTCGGCGATCTGCTGCCGCAGGGTGTTCCGCTTGACCGGGCTGGTGCCGGGCACGGGCATCGGGGACCGTCTCCTTCCGCAGCCGTAGTGATCATACGAAGCAACGGCCCTCGCGTCACGATATGCGAGGGCCGTTGCGCGCACTGCGAAGAGTACGGCGGTGGTCTACACCGGGCTGAACGGGGGGTTACCCGGCGTACGCGTCGGCGGCGTTCAGCGCCTCGTCGAGGATCGCCAGACCCTCCTTGGCCTCGGCCTCGGTGACCGTGCACGGCGGTACGACATGGGTGCGGTTCATGTTCACGAAGGGCCACAGGCCGCCGCGCCTGCAGGCGGCGGCGAAGTCCGCCATGGCCTGGTTGGCCGGGCCGCTCGCGTTGTACGGGACGAGCGGTTCGCGCGTCTCCTTGTCCCTGACGAGGTCGAGCGCCCAGAAGACGCCGAGCCCCCGCACCTCGCCGACCGAGGGGTGGCGCTCGGCGATCTCCCGCAGGCCCGGCCCGATCACGTTCTCGCCGATCGCGGCGGCGTTCTCCACGATTCCCTCCTCCACCATCGCGTTGATCGTCGCGACGGCGGAGGCGCAGGCCAGCGGGTGGCCGGAGTAGGTGAGGCCGCCGGGGTAGGGCCGCTGGTCGAAGGTCGCGGCGATCTCGGCGGAGATCGCGACGCCACCGAGCGGCACATAGCCGGAGTTGACGCCCTTGGCGAAGGTCAGCAGGTCAGGCGTGACGCCGAAGTGGTCGGCCGCGAACCAGCGGCCGGTGCGCCCGAAGCCCGCCATCACCTCATCGAGGATGAAGACGATGCCGTAGCGGTCGCAGATCTCGCGGACCCCGGCCAGATAGCCGGGCGGCGGGACCATGATCCCGGCGGTGCCGGGGATGGTCTCCAGAATGATCGCGGCGATGGTCTGCGGGCCCTCGAAGGCGATGGTGTCCTCAAGGTGACGCAGTGCGCGCTCGCACTCTTGGCGCTCGTCCTCCGCGTGGAAGGGCGAGCGGTAGAGGAACGGCGCCCAGAAGTGCACCACACCGGCCGAGGCGGTGTCGGAGGGCCAACGGCGCGGATCGCCGGTCAGGTTGATCGCGGCGGCGGTGGCGCCGTGGTACGAGCGGTAGGCGGAGAGCACCTTGGGACGGCCGGTGTGCAGCCGGGCCATGCGGACCGCGTTCTCGACCGCCTCCGCGCCACCGTTGGTGAAGAAGATCTTGTCGAGGTCGCCGGGGGTGCGCTCGGCGACCAGCCGCGCCGCCTCGGACCGTACGTCCACGGCGAAGCCCGGCGCGATGGTGCACAGCTTCGCGGCCTGCTCCTGGATGGCGGCGACGACCTTGGGGTGCTGATGGCCGATGTTGGTGTTCACCAGCTGGCAGGAGAAGTCGAGGTAGCGCTTGCCGTCGTAGTCCCAGAAGTACGAGCCTTCGGCGCCCGCGACGGCCAGGGGGTCGATCAGCCCCTGCGCGGACCAGGAGTGGAAGACATGCGCGCGGTCGGCGGCCTTGACGGCGGCGCCGGCCGCGGGATCGGGGCTGGGGTGCGCGGGTGGCACGGACACGTTCGCTACCTCTGATCGCTCGCGGGTCGGGGGTTGGGCCCAGCGTACGGACCCGGTTCCCGGGTCGGGCACCGACAGGCTGTCCGCCATTCGGCCCGTGCCCGGACACTCTGCCGGGCCGCCGCCGGGATGCGGTGCACCGCCCCGACCTCGCCCCGGCCGACAATGACGCGAGCGGATACGGAACCGATACGGACCCGGTTCCCGGGTCGGGCACCGACACGCTGTCCGCCATTCGGCCCGTGCCCGGACACTCTGCCGGGCCGCCGCCGGGATGGGGTGCACCGCCCCGACCTCGCCCCGGCCGACAATGACGCGAGCGGATACGGAACCGATAACGGATTGTCCGCGTCGTCCCCTTCTCTCTCGGCCGCCTCTATTCTCCAGAGGGGCTGATCAGGGGGATCAACACGACAAGCGTCACGTGCGATATGACGACCCGAATGACAACCCGAATGACGACAGCGATGAGACGATGACACACACGTTCACCCGTATCGACTGATCGGCCGATCGGCAGGCGGACCATCGGCACACGGACAGGAGCCACACCGCGATGGAAGACCTCGGGGGCCAGGACCCGCGGTGGATAGGCGAGTACCGGCTACTCGGCAAGTTGGGCGAGGGCGGAATGGGCCGGGTCTACCTGGCCCGCTCGGCCCGCGGCCGCACCGTCGCGGTGAAGCTCGTACAGGCCGAACTCGCCCGCCAGCCCGACTTCCGCGACAGATTCAAGCGCGAGGTGGAGGCGGCGAGACGGGTCGGCGGCCAGTGGACCGCGCCCGTGCTCGACGCCGACACCGAGGCGGCTGTGCCCTGGGTGGCCACGGGCTATATCGGCGGCCCGTCCCTGCACAGCGTGGTCGCCGAGGACTTCGGGGCGCTGCCCGAGCACTCGCTGCGGGTGCTGGCGCACGGTCTGGCGCTGGCGCTCCGCGACATCCACGGCGCCGGTCTGGTCCATCGCGACTTCAAGCCGTCGAACATCCTGATCACGATCGACGGGCCGCGGGTCATCGACTTCGGCATCGCGCGGGCGCTGGACGCCGTCGGCTCCACCTCGGGTGGCAACCTGACGATGACCGGCGCGGTCGTGGGCTCGCCCGGCTTCATGTCGCCGGAGCAGGTGCGCGGTGAGCCGGTGACCGCCGCCAGCGATGTCTTCTGCCTCGGCTCGGTGCTCGCCTTCGCCGCCATCGGACGCCAGCCGTTCGGCAGTGTGGACAGCGGCGTCCATGCCCTGATGTACCGAATAGCCCAGGAGGAGCCCGATCTGACGGGGCTTCCCGACGGCGCGCTGGCGCTCGTCAGCGCCTGCCTGAACAAGGACCCGGCCCTGCGGCCCTCGGTGGACGACCTGATCGCGGCCACCGAGCCGGTCGACGGTGAGGCCGAGCCCTGGCTGCCGGGCGGCCTGCTCGCCCGGCTGGGGCGCGACGCGCTCCAACTGCTGGAGGTGGAGGCCGAGAACGCGCAGCCGGTCGCCGGGCCGCCGCAGGGCCCCTCGGCGTACGCCACTGGGCCGGCGCCCTCGCCGACCGCCCCGCCGTCGCCCGTCCCGCCCTCCGCCTACGCCTCGCCCTCCCCTCCCTCGGCGTATGCCTCACCGGCCCCGCACGCCGCCGCGCCGACCGCGCCCGCGTACCCGATGAACGGTGGCATGGGGCCCGTCCCCCATCATCCGGCCCCGCCCTGGCAGCAGGGCGTCGGCTATCAGGTCCCGGTCCGCTTCCCCGCCCAGGGCACCAGGGTGAAGTCGGTGCGCGGGCTGGGCAACGCCCTGCTGACGGTGTTCGGACTCTGGGTCGCGCTGACCGTCATCGATCTGTATCTGAACATGTCGCTGTTCGGCGCGTACCGCGACTTCTTCGACGGCGAGGGCACGATCGCGGCGGTCGGCCGCCGCAAGGAAGCGGCCGACTCGATGGACATCGGCACTGGGGTGAGCGGCCTGGTGGTCCTGGTGCTGTGGCTGATCTGGTTCTGGCGCACCTATGTCAACGCCACGGTGCTGGCCCCCGGCCGTCAGCGGTTCGGCAGCGGCTATGCGGTCGGTGCCTGGTTCATCCCGGTCGCCCAGCTGTGGATTCCCAAGCAGATCGCCAACGACGTCTGGACCTCCAGCGCCACCCCGGGCCCCGGGCGCGTCCCCCGGGCGGCACTGCACTGGTGGTGGACGCTGTTCGTCACGATGTTCTGCGTCGACCCGCTCGCCGGCCTTGTCGAGCTCGGGTCCGAGGACGACTGGGACAAGCGGGTCTCCGTCGTCTTCAACATCACCGACGACATCGTCTCGCTGCTGGCGGCCGTGCTGGCCATGGTCGTGGTGGCACGGCTGACCGGGATGCAGGAGCGGCGGGCCGCGCCGGCGGCCGGGCCGCCGCAGGGCGCCGGGATGTTCGGCCCGCCCGCGGCGCACTGACACCGGCGCGCGGGCCGCGCTCCCGGCCGGTCCCCTCGGGTTCCGGCCGGGCCGCTTCGGTCCTCAGAGGAACGAGTTGATCTGGATCGTCTCGTCCCGGCCCGGCCCCACGCCGATCGCCGAGATCGGGGCGCCGGACATCTCCTCGAGCGCCTGCACATACCGCTGGGCGTTCTTCGGCAGCTCTTCGAAGGTCTTCGCCTTGCTGATGTCCTCCGACCAGCCCGGCAGCATCTCGTAGACGGGCTTGGCGTGATGGAAGTCGGACTGGCTGTGCGGGAGCTCCTCGACCCGCTTGCCGTCGATCTCGTACGCCACGCACACCGGGATCCGCTCCCAGCCGGTGAGCACGTCGAGCTTGGTGAGGAAGAAGTCGGTGAGGCCGTTGACCCGGGTCGCGTAGCGCGCGATGACCGCGTCGAACCAGCCGCAGCGCCGGTCGCGTCCGGTGGTCACACCGCGCTCGCCGCCGATCGTGCGCAGCTTCTCGCCGTCCTCGTCGAGCAGCTCCGTGGGGAAGGGACCGGCGCCGACGCGCGTGGTGTACGCCTTCAGGATCCCGATCACGCGGGTGATCTTCGTGGGGCCGACGCCGGTGCCGGTGCAGGCACCGCCCGCGGTCGGGTTGGAGGAGGTGACGAAGGGGTACGTGCCGTGGTCGACGTCGAGCAGCGTGCCCTGACCGCCCTCGAAGAGGACGACCTGGCCCTGGTCGATGGCGTTGTTCAGCACCAGGGTGGTGTCGGCGACATAGCCGCCGATCCGCTCCGCGTAGCCCAGCAGCTCCTCGACCACCTGGCCGGCGTCGATGCCGCGGCGGTTGTAGAGCTTGGCGAGCACCTGGTTCTTGAAGTCGAGGGCCGCCTCGACCTTCTGCCGCAGGATCGACTCGTCGAAGAGGTCCTGGACCCGGATGCCCACGCGGTTGATCTTGTCAGCGTAGGCCGGGCCGATGCCGCGGCCGGTGGTGCCGATCTTCCGCTTTCCGAGGAAGCGCTCCGACACCTTGTCCAAAGTCGTGTGATACGACGTGATCAGGTGGGCGTTACCGCTGATCAGCAGCTTGGACGTGTCGACGCCGCGCTCGTTCAGCCCGCTCAGCTCGGAGAGCAGGACCGCCGGGTCGACGACGACGCCATTGCCGATGACCGGGGTACACCCCGGCGAGAGGATTCCGGACGGGAGGAGGTGCAGCGCGTACTTCTGGTCGCCGACCACCACCGTGTGGCCGGCGTTGTTGCCACCCTGGTAACGCACCACATAGTCAACCGAGCCGCCGAGCAGATCGGTGGCCTTTCCCTTGCCCTCGTCACCCCACTGAGCACCGAGCAGCACAAGTGCGGGCACAGGCGTACACCCCTTCCGGGCGGGGCATGTCCAACGTGCGTGGTGGCGTGCGCCACCACAAGAGCCGTCGAACCGGTGCCCCGGATAGACGAAGCCCCTGGCGCAACAGCGACAGGGGCTCTTGCACCGAGAGATTACCTGAGGAAGGACCGAGGTGTCGGCTCCAGATCCCTGGCACTGTCCGCCGGACGCCGTCCGGGGGCGCCCCCTGCTCGTGGTCATCGACCCCCTCGCCCGGCGAACGGACGGGGAGTCGGTGCGCATCGCGAAGGATGTCCTGTGTGCGGGCGCGCAGACGAAAATCTGCCTGCCGGACGGGCCGGAGGAGGTCGAGCGGGCGCTGGCCCGGCGCGGCGCCCGCCGGCCGGTGGTGGTGGGCGACGACCGTGCCCTGCTGCGCACGGTGGAGCTGCTGCACCGCCGGCGCGAGCTGGCGGACGCGGCGCTCGCGATGGTCCCGGTCGGCAGCTCCGCCACGGTCGCCCTGGCCCATGCGCTCGGGGTGCCGACGGACGCGGTCACGGCGGCGCGCACGGTCCTCGACGGGGCCGTGCGCGCGCGCGACCTGCTGGTGGACGAGAGCGGCGGGGTGGTCCTCGGGGGTCTGCGGATTCCCTCCGGACCGCAGCAGCGGCCGGGGATCGGCGCGGGCGGTACGGAGGGGGCGTACGGGACGTACGGGACGTACGGCGTGCCGGGCGGGCCCGACGGGACCCCGCACGGCGCCGGGGCGGACGGCCATGGCTGTCCCTGCGGGCCCTGCGGCCCCTGTGCGCACGGCCGGAACCCCGACCACCCCGGCGACCCCGGCGACCACCACCGGCATGACGGTGCGGCCGACGGCCATGGCACGAGCCCGCCCGGCTCGGCACCCCCGGACGGCCATCCGTGGTGGATCCCGGCGGCCCGGACCGCGCGCACGGCCCTGACGCTGCTTTCCCTGCCGGTCATCGGCCTCACCGGCGGTGGGCGCCGCCGGGCGCATCCGCCGCCGCAGCGGCTGCGGATCGAGGCGGACGGGGTACTGCTGACCGATCTGGACCGGCCCGTCGAGCGGGTCTCGGTGTCCACGGCCGGGCCGGGCGGCGGGCTGGCCGAGGTCGTCGTCCATCCGCACGCCGCCGACCGTCCGCTGCGCGCGCGGGCGCACGCCATCACCGTCTCCGGCCAGGACTTCCGCTACCACGCGGACGCGCTGATCCGGGGCCCGGTCCGCAGCCGTACCTGGACCGTGCTGGCAGAGGCGTGGAGCTTGATGCTGCCGTCCCGGGCTTGAGCGCCGCTCGCGCCCTGCTCGACCCTGCGGCGCGCTACTCGCCGGCCGCCGCGCGGCGCTCGGCCTGGTGGATGCGCCAGCGCGCCAGCATCTTGGGCAGCTCCTGCTGCATGAAGTCGAAGAAGTCGGCCGTCTCGGAGACCCGACGCCCGGCCGGGGTGTCGGGGCCGAGCACCTTCGCGCCGTCGCGCATCGTGCTCTCCCAGCGGGCGATCATCTGGTCGCGGCGGGTCAGGGTCTCGTACCAGACCTCGTTGTAGAGCCGGTAGCGATCGCGCCGGGAGCCCGGCTCGCGCTCGCGTACCACCATGTCGACCTGGGAGAGGTAGCGGATCGCGCCCGAGACGGCGGCCGGGCTGATCCGCAGCCGCTCGGCGAGCTCGGCGGAGGTGAGGGCGCCGGAGTCGGAGACGAGCAGCGCCGCGAAGACCCGGGCGCCCATCCGCTGCATCCCGGCCTCGGTCAGGTCGGCCGCGAACCGCTCGACGAACCGCGACACCGCCTCTTCGTCCCGCGTCTCACCCGGCGCGCCGTCCGGCCCCTTGCTCTCCCTCACCGCTTCGTCATCTCCCCTCTTCAACACGCCTCTTCAGCACGTCCCTTCAACACGTCCCCACAAGTTTATACGATTCCTTAACTTCACAAATTTGTGAATCTAGCGTAGCTTCGGAAACATGAAGACGGCAATCTCCGCGTCCGGCCTCCACAAGTCGTTCGGCCGGATCCACGCGCTGGATGGCCTCGACCTCGAAGTCGAGGCAGGTGAGGTCCATGGCTTCCTCGGCCCCAACGGCGCCGGGAAGTCCACGACCATCCGGGTCCTCCTCGGCCTGCTCCGTGCCGACGCCGGCGCGGCGCAACTGCTGGGCAAGGACCCCTGGCACGACGCGGTCGGCCTCCACCGCCACATCGCGTACGTCCCCGGAGACGTCACCCTGTGGCGCAACCTGAGCGGTGGAGAGGTCATCGACCTGTACGGGCGGCTGCGCGGCGGGCTGGACACCGCCCGGCGGGCCGAGCTCCTGGAGCGGTTCGAACTCGACCCCACCAAGAAGGGCCGTACCTACTCCAAGGGCAACCGCCAGAAGGTCGCCCTGGTCGCCGCGTTCGCCTCCGATGTCGAGCTGCTGATCCTCGACGAGCCGACCTCCGGGCTCGACCCGCTCATGGAGGAGGTCTTCCGCGACTGTGTCGCCGAGGAGAGGAACCGTGGCCGCACGGTGCTGCTCTCCAGCCATATCCTCAGCGAGGTCGAGGCGCTGTGCGACCGGGTCAGCATCATCCGCAAGGGCCGGCGGGTGGAGTCCGGTTCGCTCGCCCAGCTGCGCCATCTGACCCAAACGTCGGTGACCGCCGAGCTGGCCGGCCGGCCGAGCGGCCTGGCCACCCTCCCCGGCGTGCACAACCTGGACATCCAGGACCGGCGGGTCACGCTCCAGGTCGACTCGGACAAGCTCGATGCCGTACTGCGCCGGCTCACCGAGGCCGGGGTACGCAGCCTCATCTCCACCCCGCCCACCCTGGAGGAGCTGTTCCTCCGTCACTACCAAAACGACGCCGCGCACACGGAAGCCGAGGCGATCGTCCGATGACCGCCGTAGCCGACGCGCCGGTCACCCGCCGTGCCCGCGGATCGGCCAGAGACCTGACCGGCACGGGCGCCCTGCTGCGGCTCGCGCTGCGCCGCGACCGGATCATGATGCCGGTGTGGGTGCTGTGCCTGGGGCTGACCGCCGGCAGCACCGTCGGCCGGCTCAAGAGCGCGTACGACACCCCCGCCCGGCGTGCCGAGCTCGTCCATGACATGAATGCGAACGGGTCGACCCGGGCGCTGTTCGGGGCCGCCTTCGACGATTCGCTCGGCGCCCTCACGGTCTGGCGGGTGGGCGCCTTCCTCACGGCATTCGCCGCGATCATGAGCGTGCTCATCGTGATCCGGCACACCCGCGAGGAGGAGGAGACCGGCCGTCAGGAGGCGCTGTCCGCCTGCGTGGTCGGCCGTCGCGCGGGTCTCACCTCGGCCCTGCTGGCCGTGACCATCGCCAATGGCGCCGTCACCCTTCTGATCACGGGCAGCCTCGCGGGCCGGGGCGGCACCGGGGCGCTCGCCCTGGGGCTCGCCGTCGGCCTGTCCGGTATGGCCTTCGGCGGTCTGGCCGCCGTCGCCGCCCAGGTCACCGAGAACGCACGGCTGGCCCGGGGGCTGACCTGCGCCGCCGTCGGCGTCGCCTTCGTCCTGCGGATGGCGGGCGACGCCGCCGAGGACGGCTCGAAGGGCTCCGGCCACCTGCTGGTCTGGCTCTCGCCCCTCGGCTGGGCGGAGTACGCCCGGCCGTTCGCGGACGAGCGGTGGTGGCCGCTGCTGCTGATCGCCGTTCTCGCCGCCGCCTCCATCGCCCTCGCCTGCTCGCTCGTGGGCCGCCGTGACGTGGGCGCCAGCTTCTACGCCGGCCGCCCCGGCCCCCCGGCCGCCGGCTCGCTGCTGAGGGGCGTCTACGGTCTGGGCTGGCGCCTGCAGCGCGGTGCGCTGCTCGGCTGGGCGGCGGGCTTCGTCTTCGCGGGCGCCGTCTTCGGCTCCATCTCCAGCAGTGCCGACGACTTCCTCGGCGACAGCGACCAGACCCGCGACATCATCCAGCGCATGGGCGGCGCCCAGGGACTCAACGACGCCTTCCTGGCCTCCATGGTCGGCATCCTCGGCACCGCCCTCACGGTCTACACCGCAGGCTCCGTGCTGCGGCTGCGCGGCGAGGAGACCGACCAGCGCGCGGAGCCGCTGCTGTCCAACGCCGTCAGCCGGCTGCGCTGGGCCGGAAGCCACCTGGTCATCGCCTGTCTCGGCCCGATCGTCATCCTCACGGCCGGCGGTCTGGCCCTGGGCCTGGGCTACGGCATCGCCGCGGACGACCTGGCCGAACAGCTCCCCCGCGTCCTGGCCGCCACGCTCGCCCAGGCGCCGGCGCTGTGGGTGCTCACCAGCCTGACGCTCTTCCTCATCGGTGTGGTGCCGAAGTACTCGGCCGCGGCCTGGGGTTTCGTCGGCTGGGTGGTCGCCGTGGGCTGGATGGGCCCGGCGCTCAGGGTCTCCCCGTCGATCATGAACACCTCCCCCTTCAGCCATCTGCCGAAGCTGCCGGGCGGGCATGTCACGGCCGCGCCCTTCCTGTGGCTGCTGCTCCTGTCGGCCGTTCTGGGCGCCGCGGGTCTGGTGGGTCTGCGCCGCCGCGACATCGGCGGCTGACTCCTTCGCCACGCGGGCCCGTTGCCCACAGGCTGTGGACAACGGGCCCGTGCGCGTATCCCCGCCTCGTAGCCCCGCCGCTCAGACCTCGACCAGCAACTCCGTCAGCCCTCGGATCACAAACCCCGGCCGCCACTCCGGCTCCCTCACCAGCCGCAGATCCGGGGCCTTGCGGAACAGGGTCCCGAAGGAGGCGATGAGCTCCCGGCGGGCCAGCGGGGCGCCGAGGCAGTAGTGGATCCCGGCGCCAAAGCTGACATGGGGGTTGTCGGCGCGGGAGAGATCGAGCCTGTCGGGCTCGCCGAAGCGGGCCGGATCGCGGTTGGCCGAGCCGAAGAGCAGCGCGACCTCGCTGCCGCGCGGGATGACGGTGCCGCCCACCTCGATGTCATCGAGGACCCAGCGCTCGAAGAGCTGCAACGGGGTGTCGTAGCGCAGCAGTTCATCCACGGCCGTGGGCAGGAGCGCGTCGGGGGCGGCGCGCAGCAGGGCGAGCTGCTCGGGGTTGCGGAAGAGCGCCCACCAGCCGTTGCCCGTGGTGTTGACCGTGGCCTCGTGGCCCGCGTTGAGCAGCAGCACACAGGTGGAGATCATCTCCTGCTCGGAGAGCCGGTCGCCCTCGTCGTGCGCGGCGATCAGCGCGCTGATCAGATCCTCGCCCGGGGCCTTGCGGCGGGCGGCGATCAGCTCCCGCAGATAGGCGGAGAACTCCAGCGAGGCGCGGACGGCCCGGCGTGCGGTCTCCTCGCCGGGGTTCAGCTCGTACATCCCGCAGATGGCGGCCGACCAGGGCCGCAGCGCGCCACGGTCGGCGGGCGGAATGCCGAGCATCTCGGCGATGACGGCCACGGGCAGCGGTTCGGCGACCGTCGCGATGAGGTCGCCGCCTCCGGAGGCGAGGAGGGAGTCCACCAGCTCTTCCGCGAGCCGCTCGACGGTCGGCACCAGCGCCTCGACCATACGCGGGGTGAACGCCTTGGAGACCAGGCGGCGCAGCCGGGTGTGGTCGGGCGCCTCCAGATCCAGCATGCCGTGGTCATTGAGGGTGTGGAACGGCTCGTGCTCGGGCGGCGGGGCGGTGCGGCCGAACTCCTCATGGCTGAACCGGTGCAGATAGGTGCGGCCGAGCCGGCGGTCGGTCAGCAGGGCACGGACGTCCTCGTGGTGCGGGATGAGCCATTGCCGGGACGGCGCGAAGTAGTGCGCACGGCCGCGCTCGCGCAGTGCGGCGTACGCCGGATACGGATCGGCGACGAACGACGGCTGCCACGGGTCGAAGGCGGGGGCCGGGGGTGCGCTGCTCATCCTCGGACGGTACCGCCCGGCCCGCTCGGCCTCCAGAGGGTGACCGGACAGGCGTCACCGCGTGACCATGCGGGCGATCTCGTCGGCGACCGTCCGCGCGGCGGCGGTGGTCGGGTCGATCGGCGGAAAGTGCCCGCCGCCGGTCCGCACCACCCGCACCGGCTGTCCGGCGCGTGCCGCGGCCGCCGCGAAGGCGTCCGCGACCCGCGGCGGCACGTCGATGTCGGCGTCGCCCTGCACGAGGGTGGTGGGCACGGCGGTGGGCAGCAGCGCGGCCGGATCGGCGAGCGCCAGCCGGGCCGTCAGCTCATCGCCGTCACCGAGGAGTTCTGCGACGGCACCGGAGCAGACACCCAGCGCGTGGGCCGTGGCGAGGTCCGCGATGGGGGCGAGGGCGACGACACCGAGGAGCGGTGCGGGCGAGGCCGGAGGCCAGGGCGTGCCGGGCGGCAGCCGGTGCCGGGCCGCCGCCCACAGCGCCGCATGGCCTCCGGCGGAGTGCCCGGCGAGCACGACCCGGTCCGTATCGACGCCGGGGAGGCCGAGCCCCCGGGCGAGACGCGGCACGATGTCCACGGCGGCGGCGATGTCATCGAAGGTCTCCGGCCACCGCCCGGCCCGCGCCGGACCCACTGGCGCGGGTCCGGCGGTTTCCGCGGCGGCGCCACGGCGGTACTCCACGGACGCGACCGCGAAGCCCCGCTGCGCCAGGAACGCGGCGAACGGCGACAGATGGCGGCGGTCGTAGGGGGCGCGCCAGGCGCCGCCGTGGAAGAGCAGCACCAGCGGGGCGGGACGGCCATTCCCGGGGTAGGCAACCTCCGGGCGGGCATCCGGGCAGGCAGCCTCCGGGCGGGCAGCCTCGGGGCGGGCATCCGGGCGGGCAGCCTCCGGGCGGGCAGCCGGGCAGGCAGCCTCCGGGCGGGCAGCCTCCGGGCGGGCAACCGGGCAGGCAGCCTCCGGGCGGGCAACCTCCGGGCGGGCAGCCTCCGGGCGGGCAGCCGGGCGGGGCAGGTAGAAGTCCACCACCTGATCCCGGTGTTCGCCGTACCCCGCGGTCACCTCCGGCCGTACCGGGTCGAGCCCGAAGAGGGACGCCTCCTCGGCGGCTGCCGTCTCCATCGGCTACGCCAACCCCGTCAGCGCATTCCCCAGCACCCGCGCCGCCCACTCCACCTCCGCGAAGCCCGTGTACAGCGGGGTGAAGCCGAAGCGCAGCACATCGGGGCGGCGGAAGTCAGCGACCACGCCGCGCCTCACGAGCTCCGCCATCACCTCGCCCGCGTCCGGGCACCGCAGCGCGACCTGGCTGCCGCGCTCCGGGTGCGGGCCGGGGGTGAGGCACTGGACGCGGCCCGCCGGGACGTAGGTGTCGACGCAGCGCAGGAAGAAGTCGGTCAGGGCCAGGCTCTTGGCGCGCACGGCCTCGATCGCGACGTCGTCCCACACCTCCAGCGCGGCCTCCAGCGCCAGCATGGAGAGGATGTCCGGCGTGCCGACCCGGCCGCGGGCCGCCCCGTGGGCCGGGGTGTAGGCGGGGGCCATGGCGAAGGGGTCGGCGTGGGAGTTCCAGCCGGGGAGCGGGGAGTCGAAGCGGGGCTGGTGCTCGTGGGCGACGTACAGGTAGGCGGGCGCGCCGGGCCCGCCGTTGAGGTACTTGTACGTGCAGCCGACCGCGAGGTCCACTCCGTGCGCGTCGAGGCCGACCGGCAGCGCGCCGGCGCTGTGGCACAGGTCCCAGACCACCAGGGCGCCCGCCGCGTGGACGGCGGCCGTCGTCCCGGGCAGGTCATGGAGGCGGCCGGTCCGGTAGTCGACGTGGTTGACGAGCGCGACGGCGGTGCGGGGGCCGACGGCCGTGGGGACCTCGGCCGCCTCGACCGGCCGTAGCGTGCAGCCGGTCATGCGGGCGGCGGACTCGGCGATATAGCCGTCGGTGGGGAAGGTGGCCTCGTCCACGAGGATCTGGTCGCGGTGGGCCCCGCGCTCCTGGGCGATCCGTACGGCGGCGACGACCGCCTTGAAGACGTTCACGCTCGTCGAGTCGCCCACCACCACCTGGCCGGGCGCGGCGCCGACGAGCCGGCCGACGCGGTCGCCGATCCGCTCCGGCGCGGTCCACCAGCCGCTCTCCTCCCAGGAGCGGATGCGCAGGGCGCCCCATTCGCGGGAGACGACATCGGCCAGCCGGCCGGGGACGGCGCGGGGCAGCGCGCCGAGCGAGTTGCCGTCGAGGTAGACGGTGTCGTCGAGGGTGAAGGCGGCGCGCTTGGCGCGCAGTTCGTCGGCCGCGTCGAGCGTCGCGGCCTCGTCCTTCAGCACGTCCGGGATCGTGGCCTCGGGGTCAGACATGGCTGCGCGCCGTCCACAGCTCGGGGAAGACGTTCTTGGTGGCGCGCTTCTCCAGCCACGCGACCCCCGCGGAGCCGCCGGTGCCGGTCTTGGCGCCCATGGCCCGCCGGGTCGCCACCAGGTGGTCGTTGCGCCAGCGCCACACCAGCTCGGCGACCTCGGTGAGCGCCTCGCCGAGCCGCATCAGCTCGTCCTCGCGCGGGCCGGAGCCGGAGTAGATCTCCTGCCAGACCCGCTCCACCCCGGGGTCCGGCTCGTACCGCAGCGACGGGTCGCGGCGCAGCACGGCGGCGGGGACGTCGAGACCGCGGCGGGCGAGATGGCGCAGCACCTCGTCGTAGAGGCTGGGCTCGGTCAGCGCCTTCTCCAGCTCGGCGTGGACGCGCGGTGCGCCGCGGTGGGGGACGAGCATGGACGCGGACTTCTCGCCGAGCAGGAATTCCAGCCGCCGGTACATCGCCGACTGGAAGCCGGAGCCGTCGCCGAGCGCGGAGCGGTAGGCGTTGAACTGACCCGGGGTGAGGTGCGCGAGCGGCTCCCAGGACGCGTTCAGCGACTCCAGCTCGTAGGTGGAGCGCTTCAGCGCGGCCATCGCCGTGGGCAGATCGTCCTCGCGCAGCGCCTGGGCGGCGGTGTGCCACTCATGGACGATGACGGTGAACCACAGCTCCATCACCTGGGTGGTGACCAGGAAGACCATCTCGCCGGGGTCGTCGGAGAGCGGGTGCTGGAGGTGGGTGAGCACGGAGGCCCGGACGTAGTCCTCGTACGGGGTGGTGCCCTGGAAGTCCAGATGCGGGGCGTCCGGCTCGGCTTCCTGGTGCGGGGCGTGCGGGGCGGCAGGCTGCTGTGACATCTCTGTCTCCTGAGTACTGCGTGCTACCGGGTAGCGGTCCGCCCCTTCCTCTCGGTCTCGGAGCCCCGGTCCCCTCAGGGCCCACAGCCGATGGGTCCTCCACGCATCATCGGGGCCACGCGCATGTGCCGCAAGTACGGCAAGGGGCCTGTGGGGGATGACGACACCCCCACAGGCCCCTCCGCCACACAGGCCCTCGGCCGCTACGGCCCTGCGGGCCCGCCGCGGCTCAGGAGAGCGTGTCCGCCGCGGTGGGCGAGCTCTCGCGCAGGAAGGCCGAGCAGCGCTCGTACTCCTCCTGCTCACCGATCGACTGCGCGGCGCGCGCGAGCGCGTGCAGGGCACGCAGGAAGCCGCGGTTCGGCTCGTGCTCGAAGGGCACCGGACCGTGGCCCTTCCAGCCGCTGCGACGCAGGGCGTCGAGTCCGCGGTGGTAGCCGGTGCGGGCGTACGCGTACGACTCGACCACCCGGCCGGCCTCGAACGCCTCGTCGGCGAGCTGGGCCCAGGCGAGCGAGGAGGCCGGGTACTTCGCGGCGACCTCGGCGGGGGCCGCGCCGGAGGCGAGCAGCTCCCGGGGCTCCGGGTCGTCGGGCAGATGGGTCGGGGGCGGTCCCCCGAGCAGGTTCTCGTGAATGGCCATGGGTTCCAGTCTGCCTGGTCCGGGCACCTGTCCGACACGCTCCGGCCACGGCGGTCCGTCGATCCCGGGGCGCGGTGGCGAGCACCGGATCGCGTTCCGGCGGCGCGCGCCCGTCCGGCCGCGGGCGCGTCAGCCGCGTTTCGGGCGCTCCCCGGGGTCCAGGGGCGGCGCGAAGACGCCGCAGTGGTAGGCGCACTCGGGACGGCAGGGGGGCTCCACAGGCTGCTCCCCGGGACGCTCACCGGGACGCTCCTTGGGCCGTTCCGCCGCCTCCTCGGCCTCCGGAGGCGCCACCCCCGCCTGCCGCAGCGCGTCGGCCCGCACGGTGCGCCAGGCGATGAGCGCGCCCACCACCAGCACCGCCGCGCAGATCGGCATCGCCCGCCGGAAGGACTCCGAGAACAGGACCGCGGACCGGTACGCCTCCGGGCCCATCCCGGCCAGCAGCGGCAGCGCCGCCACCGCGATCAGCCCGGCCGCCCGCGCCGCCGCGTTGTTGATGCCGCTGGCCAGGCCCGCGCGGCCGACGTCCACCGAGGCCAGGACGGTCGCGGTGAGCGGCGCGACCAGCACCACCATGCCCAGGCCCATCACCAGCAGCGCGGGCAGAATGTCCCGCCAGTAGACCGCCCCCACCCCCGCCCGTGTCATCAGCAGCATCGCGACCGCGCACAGCAGCGGCCCGACGGTCAGCGGGATGCGCGGCCCGATGCGCTTGCCCAGCTCCCCCGAGCGGGCCGACAGCAGCAGCATCAGCACGGTGGTGGGCAGCAGCGCGGTGCCGGCGATGAGCGCGGAGTAGCCCACGACCACCTGGAGCTCCACCACCGTCAGGAAAAAGAAGCCCCCGAAGGCCGCGTAGACGCACAGGGTCACCGCGTTGACGGCGCTGAACTGCCGGGAGGAGAAGATGGTGAGCGGCAGCATCGGATCGGGGCGCCTGCGCTCCACCTGGAAGAAGGCCACGCCCAGCAGCAGCCCGAGGACGGCCGGCACCACCACGGCGGGCGAGGTGCCCCGCTGCGGCGCGGCGATCAGCGCGTAGGTCACCAGGCCGAGCGACAGCGCGCCCAGCACGGCGCCCACGACGTCGAACCGGCCGCGCGCCCGCGGATCGCGGGTCTCCGGGACGTGACGCAAAGCGACCGGCACGCATACCGCCGCGAGCGGCACATTGAGGAAGAACACCCAGCGCCAGCCGGGCCCGTCCACCAGCCAGCCGCCCAGGAACGGTCCGATCGCCGCCCCCACCCCGCCGAACCCGGACCACAGCCCGACAGCCCGCGCCCGGTCGTCGGGGTGGATGACCGACTGGATCAGCGCGAGCGAGCCGGGGGTGAGCAGCGCCCCGCCGATGCCCTGGAGCGCACGGGCGCCGATGAGCACCGCGGCGTTCGGCGCCACCCCGCACAGCAGCGAGGCGAGGGCGAACCACACCACCCCCACGACGAACACCCGCCGCCGCCCGAACCGGTCCCCGAGCGCCCCGCCGAGCAGGATCAGCCCGGCGAGGGTGAGCATGTAGGCGTTGACGGTCCACTGCAGGACGGCCAGATCGGCGCCCAGGTCGAGCCCGATGCGCGGCAGCGCCACGTTGACGACGGTGCTGTCGAGCAGCGCCATGGCCGACCCCAGCACGGTGGTGAGCACGACCCAGCGCCCGGCCGGTGCCGATAGCCGGACGCCTGTCGGCGGCTCGGGCGCGGTGCCGCTCATACCTGGATCATCCCCGCCTTCCCGGTGGTGGGCAATCGGCAACGCGAACGGGCCCGACGGCTCGCCGTGGGGCGAGACGCCGGGCCCGGGAAACGCTCGGTGTCGCTTCAGCGCCGTGTTACTTCAGCGCGGTGTTACTTCAGCGCGGTGTTGCTTCAGCGCCGTGTTGCTTCAGCGCCGTGTCACTTCAGCTTGGTGCCGGTCGAGCGCAGGTCCGCACACGCCTTGGTGACGCGCTCGGCCATGCCCTTCTCGGCCAGCTTGCCCCAGCTCCGCGGGTCGTACTGCTTCTTGTTGCCGACCTCGCCGTCGACCTTCAGCACACCGTCGTAGTTGCGGAACATGTGGTCCGCGACCGGGCGGGTGAAGGCGTACTGGGTGTCGGTGTCGAGGTTCATCTTCACGACGCCGTTCTCCAGCGCGACGCGGATCTCCTCCTCCGTGGAGCCGGAGCCGCCGTGGAAGACGAAGTAGAACGGGTCCTTCTTGCCGTACTTCGCGCCGACGCCGTCCTGGAGCTCACGCAGCAGGTCCGGGCGCAGCACGACATTGCCCGGCTTGTAGACGCCGTGGACGTTGCCGAAGGAGGCGGCCAGCAGGTAGCGGCCCTTGTCGCCCAGGCCGAGGGCCTCGGCGGTGCGCAGGGCGTCCTCGACCGTCGTGTACAGCTCGTCGTTGATCTCGTGCGAGACGCCGTCCTCCTCGCCACCGGTCGGGGTGATCTCGACCTCGAGGATGATCTTCGCCTTGGCGGCCTCGGCGAGCAGCTCCTGCGCGATGCGGAGGTTCTCGTCGAGCGTCTCGGCGGAGCCGTCCCACATGTGGGACTGGAACAGCGGGTTCTGCCCCTTGGCGACGCGCTCCTGGGAGATCTTGAGCAGCGGGCGGACATAGCCGTCCAGCTTGTCCTTGGGGCAGTGGTCGGTGTGCAGGGCGATGTTGACGGGGTACTTCTCGGCGACCACGTGGGCGAACTCGGCGAGCCCGACCGCGCCGGTCACCATGTCCTTCTTGTACTGGCCACCCAGGAACTCGGCACCACCGGTGGAGATCTGGACGATGCCGTCGCTCTCCGCCTCGGCGAAGCCACGCAGGGCGGCATGCAGAGTCTGCGTCGAGGTCACATTGATCGCCGGGTAGGCGAACTTGCCTGCCTTCGCCCGGTCGAGCATCTCGTTGTAGATCTCAGGGGATGCGATGGGCATCTGTCCGCTCCTTGTGATGTGCGGGTGAGGATTCTTGGCCCTGACCTAGGGGGCGACATCATCGTCGGGGTCATCTTCCCAGATCCGGGCGATTGCTCCACCCGGCGCACCCCGGGACCACACGGACGGGGGGTGGGCGGTTTCACGTGAAACCACCCAGTCCCATCATCGCAGGTCAGCTCAGGCCGAGATCGGCGAGCGAGTACGCCGGCACGTAAGGGAGCCCGGCCTCGGCGATCGCCGGGGCGGCGCCGCGCTCGACGATCGTGGCGACCGCGACCACCTCCGCGCCCGCCTCGCGCGCCGCCTCGACGGCGGTCAGCGGCGAGCCTCCGGTGGTGGAGGTGTCCTCGACCACCAGCACCCGCCGCCCCGTGATGTCCGGACCCTCGATCCGGCGCTGCATACCGTGGGTCTTCTGAGCCTTGCGCACGACGAACGCGTCGAGCCGGCGCCCACGCGCGGCCGCCGCGTGCAGCATGGACGTGGCCACCGGGTCGGCGCCCAGCGTCAGCCCGCCCACCGCGTCGTACTCCAGGTCGGCCGTGGCATCGAGCATGACCTGCCCGACCAGGGGCGCGGCCTCGGCGTCCAGGGTGATCCGGCGCAGGTCGATGTAGTAGTCGGCCTCGCGACCGGAGGAGAGGGTCACCTTGCCGTGGACCACGGCCTTGTCCTTGATCTGCTGCAGCAGGGCGTCACGCGCATCGCTCATGCGACCGAGCTTAGGCGGTCTCCCGGACCACCCCTACGCCAGTTCCCGCCAGCTCCAGGTCATGGAGATCTCCAGCGGGTCGATGGGTGTGACCAGGCGCGGCGTCGTGTTGAGGCCGTTGGGCGGACCAGACTGCGGTTCGACGCACACCGCCTCGGACTGCTCGTCGTAGACGATCACCCATTCACTCCGGCCGGTAACCTTCAGCTCCAGCCGCTCCGGCCAGGTGAGGGTGACATCCACCCCGTCCGGCATGCCGAAACAGTCGTCCCAGGGGCCGGGGCGCGGCGGGATCCGACGGCCGGTGGGGAGGTGGTCCCCGCCGCGCTCCTCCTGCCATGCGGCCGTGAAGTCGAGCTCCACATCGGCGCCACCGTCGCCCAGGTTCCGCAGAAACCACGGATGCCAGCCCGCCTGCGCCGGGAAGGAGTCGCCCTCCGTCTCCACGCTCATGGTGACGGTGAGGCCATTCGGGGACAGCTCGAAGCGCTGGGTGACCCGGCCCTCGTACGGCCAGGGGTCGGCGAGGTCGTACGTGAACACGGCGTCGGACGGCCCGGTGCTGACCGGGTGCCAGGCGGCATCCCGGCCGGTCCCGTGGATGGCGTGCGGCGGGGAGTTGACGGGCAGCTGATGGGTCCGGCCGCCGTTGCGGAACCGTCCGTGATCGACCCGGCCGCACCACGGCACCATCGGGAACGACCCGAACCGCGGGCCCTGCCGCAGCAGCTCCGTACCGCCGACGCGCAGCGAGGCGATACGGCAGCCGTTCTCGGGCGCGACGGTCAACTCGGCGTCACCGGCCGTCAGCCGTACGCCCTTGGTCTCCGTAGTCTCTTCGGTGGTCACACCCACGACCCTATGCGCCCGGGGTCACCGGCACACGCCCGATCGGCCAGGGCTCAACGTGAATGGCCGGGGCTCACCGGCGGCGGCGCAGTACCCGACGGCCGACCACGACGGCGGAGGCCAGCACCAAGGCCGCGGCGGGCGCGGCCCAGCGCAGCGCGGCCCTGGCGGAGACGGTCTCGGGCGCGGGCACGGGGGCGTAGCGGCCGCGCGGCGGGGCATGGTCGACCTCTTCGGTGGAGCGTCCGATCATCGTGCGGCGGGCGTGCGCGGCCTCGGCCGGGGGCTCGTCGTCGAGCTCCCCGAGGTCGCCGAAGCCACCGGTCTCGTCGATGGCCTCCAGGTCCTCCACGGCCCCGACGGCGTCCACATCATCGAGGTCGCCGATGTCGTCGACGTCCACATCCTCCGCCTCCGCCTCGGCCGGCAGCGGGGCCTCGCCCTCGGTGAGCGCCGTGATCGGGGACGCCTCCAGACCGGCCGCGAGCGCCCCCGCGAAACGGTCCAGCATCCGGCGGGCCACGGTGAGGGCGGCCTGCTCGTCGAACTCGGCCAGCCGCCCCTCGCTGTGGACGGTCCCGGAGCAGACCAGCTCCGTACCGCCGGTCACGGCCTTCGGCACCAGCGTCAGCGCGAGCTTGACCGAGCCGCTGCCACGCGCCTCGGTCCCCTCGCCCTCGACCTCGAAGGACCCGGCGCGCTCGACGATGCGCAGCGCGCCGCGGTACGTGATGGTGGACCCGCCGATGCGCAGCCGCAGCCGCCCGGCGAGCGGCCCCGCGGTCTCCTCCGCATCCTGCTGGAGCCCGGGGACACAGCGGGCGATGCGGTCGGGCTCCGCGAGTGCCAGCCGTACGGTGTCGACGGGGAACGGAACGAACACCTCATGCTCCATAGGTCAAGACACTACCCACCGCGCCTTGCCTGAGACCCCTTCCCGCGCAACTTTCGCCCCGCGCGTCAAGCCCACCGTTCGCCTCCGGAAGGGGCGCGGGCCCGTCCGCGCCCCGGACCCGCGTCGAGCGTCACCAACCCGGCCGGACACCCCGCGGCGCCGGGAGCCGCACAGCGGCGGGAGCCGAAGCGGGCCCGGGAGCCGAAGCAGGCGCGGGAGCCGAAGCAGGCGCGGAGCCCCACGGCGCCGGAAGCCGCACAGCGCCGGACACCCCCCGGCGGCGGGAGCCGAAGCGGGCCGCGAGCCGAAGCGGGCCCGCGAGCCCCACGGCGCCGGGCACCCCGCGGCGGCGGGAGCCGAGGCAGGCGCGGGAGCCGAGGCGGGCGCGGGAGCCCCACGGCGTCGGGAGCCGCACAGCGTCGGACAACCCGCGGCGGCGGGAGCCACACGGCGTCGGGAGCCGAAGCGGGCCCGGGAGCCCCACGGCGCCGGAAGCCGCACGGCGTCGGGAGCCGCACAGCGCCGGACAACCCGCGGCGGCGGGAGCCGAAGCAGGCGCGGGAGCCGAAGCAGGCGCGGGAGCCCCACGGCGCCGGGAGCCGAAGCGGGCGCGGAGCCCCACGGCGCCGGAAGCCGCACGGCGTCGGGAGCCGCACAGCGCCGGACAACCCGCGGCGGCGGGAGCCGAAGCAGGCGCGGGAGCCGAA
>NZ_JBEXHC010000030.1:0-3949 GCF_040607655.1 Streptomyces sp. NPDC005266 | reverse complement strand
AGCAGGCGCGGGAGCCACACGGCGCCGGACACCCCACGGCAGCGGGAGCCGAAGCGGGGCGCGGGGGATCCCCCGCGCCGCCTCACTCCTCGTATCGCGGACGCATCAGCGTGGACGGGGGCAGGCCCGTCTCCCGCCGTCGCTCGGCGGCCCGCTGGGCCGCGCGCAGCCCGTCGGGGGTGAGCGAGCGCAGTCGGGGGCCGTGCTTGGGCAGAGTCGGCCGGACCGGGGTGCGGGAGGCCAGCAGAAAGCCCCAGTCGCGTGGTCCGGCGCCCGCTCCCGGCGGGGGCGGCCCGGGGCGCGGTGCGCGGATCACATACGGCACGGTCCACAGCCCGACGGAGCGCATCGTCGCGTCCACCGTCCAGTACTCCCGCGGCCTGACGCTCAGCGGCCCGGCGTGGACCACGAGCCGTCCGCCGGGCGCCAGCACCCGCTCGGCCAGCCCGTAGAACTCCTGGGAGTAGAACTTGGTGCTCTGGGTGAGGCCGGGGTCGGGCAGATCGCAGACCACCACGTCGTACGCCGCGCGCCGCCGCAGCCAGTCGAAGGCGTCGGCCGTCACCACCCGCACCCGCGGATCGCGGTAGGCGCCCCCGTTGAGCGCGGACAGGCCCGGGTCCCGGCGGGCCAGCCGCACCACCTCCGGATCGCGCTCGACGACGGTCACCGAGCGGACCGCCGCGTACCGCAGGATCTCGCGGACCGCGAGCCCGTCGCCGCCGCCCAGCACCAGGACCCGGCCGTGCGGTCCGGCGGCCATGGCCGGGTGGATCAGCGCCTCGTGGTAGCGGGCCTCGTCGCGCCCGCTGACGCTCAGCCGCCCGTCGAGGAAGAGGGCGAGCGGTCGGCCGCTCGCCCCGCCGCCCTTCAGCACCACCTCCTGGACGCCGGTCCGCAGCGCGACCCGCACCCCCGGCCCGTAGACGGCCTGCCGGGCGGCCCGCTCGAAGGAGGGGGTCAGCGCGGCGCCCGCGGCCAGCAGGGCCAGCACCAGCGCGTTGGCGACGATCAGCACCCACCGCGCCCGCCCGCTCAGGTCGCGGCGGAACAGCCACAGCACCAGCGCCCCGCCCGCGACCGCGTTGACCGCGCCGGTGACCAGCGCGCCGGTGAGCTGCCCGAAGGCGGGCAGCAGCAGAAACGGGAAGGCGAGCCCGCCGACCAGGGCGCCCACATAGTCCGCCGCGAAGAGATCGGCCACCGCGCCGCCCGCGTCCTGCCGCCGCACCCGCTGGATGAGGGTCATCAGCAGCGGCACCTCGGCGCCGATGAGTACGCCGATCGCCAGCGAGAAGCCGACGAGCGCGGAGCGCGATTGACCGCACCACGCGAAGACCGCGTACAGCGCCATCGCCGAGCAGCCGCCGACGAGCGCGAGCACCGCCTCGACCGCGGCGAAGCCGACGGCGGCCCGGCAGCGCAGCCGCTTGGCCAGCAGCGAGCCGACGCCCATGGCGAAGACCATCACCGACAGCACGACGGATGCCTGGGTGACCGAGTCGCCCGCCAAGTAGGAGGCGATGGCGACGAGTTCGAGCTCATAGACGAGCCCGCAGGCGGCGCAGACGAAGACGGTGCCGAGGACGGCAAAGCGGCCGAGCCCGGCCCGCACGGGCAGCCGCGCTGGAGGTTCGGACTCCGGCGACGGTGGGGCACCCGAGACAGCAGACATGGGCGAATCGATCACAAACGGAACGTTACGTCACCTATCGCTTACGTCTGGTCACCCACACGAGTGCATTGGCCGCCGTTCATCCGTACAGCGACTCATCCGCCCATACGAGCGCACCACCCGCTAGGCGCACGGGATTTGAGGCGGCACCAGCGCGCCCGCGCCCGGCGGACGGAGCGCCGCCGGCACCCGGGCCCCCACACAGGTGCGGGTGGTCACCAACCGCCCCTCCTGGGGGTAGGCGTGCCAGGTCCGCCAGCCCACCGTGCCCTCGTGCCACTGCGCGAGCAGCGCCGTGAACGCGTGCGGACTGCCCGGAAACGTACCCGCGAGCCCATGCGGATGGTCGGCGACCAGGGCCAGCAGCTCCTGGGCCCGCCCGGCGAACGACCCTTCCGACAACTCCTCGACGCGCGCCGCGAATTCGTACTCACGACCCTCGACGAGCGTGGAAACCCCCAGCGGAAGCGGGGTGCTGTTGCCGGACATACAGGCCACGGTCTCCGAACATCGGCCGTCCTCCCCTTCGAGGAGGACCTGATGCGAGGCTCCGAGGAGCCTCAACTGCATGGCGAAGCCGTGGAGTTGCAGGTCGAGTACGGCCAGGGCCGGGAGCGGCTCCAGCCCCAGGCACCAGGCGAGATCGGTGGCGCGGGTGTCGGTGTAAGCAGTCTTGAGGGTCGTGAGCATGGGTCGGCTCCGCAAGCACGCAGTGGAAAGGTGGGCCGGCTCGCCCCGCGGTGGACCAGGGGTGTACAGATACGCCGGCTCGTGCCCACGTGGGGTCCGTTGGGTCGGTGGTATACGGAATCATGAAATGCTCGGCGCCACATCGTTTTTACCCACCTTCGCCGGGTTTCCACCCCCTAGGGCGCCCCTACGCTCAACTGTTCAACAACCCCGCGCCCGGCGCACGTTGGCGCGCCGGGCGCGGACTTGTCTCTCCGTAACAGTCGGGCACGGTCAGGAGCCGCCGCCGCAGCCGCCGCCACCACCGCCGCCACCGCCACCGCAGCCACCGCCGCCGCCACAGGACGACCCGCCGCCGCAGCCACCGCCGCCGTGGTGCCCCCCGCCGTGGTGCCCCCCGCCGTGGTGCCCCCCGCCGTGGTGTCCGCCGCCACCGCCGTCGCCACCGGCCCACCAGCTACCGCCGGCGGCCCCAGTGCCTGACCCCCCGCCCCAGGACCTCCTGCGCCCCCCGCTGTACCCCTTCGACCGCCCGGCGCCCAGCGCGGCGAGCGCCGCGACCGTGAACGCCACCGCAACGAAGACAATGACAAAACCCATGGGTCCTCACTCTCCTTCCAGCCCCCGTAGCGAGGTACCGCTTCGTCTCTGCAGGACCCATGCCCGCCCGGGGCGGGGCCGAAAGCGGAGTTGAGGAAGTTCTGAGGGTCAGTACAAGGAAAAGGCCCCCGACCTGCGCCGATTGGCAGATCAGGGGCCGTCCGAAGCTCAATGGGCCATCCATGGGCCGTGTTCCTCCTCAGAGGCACGTTGAAACACGGTGTCGATGGCACGCCGGGCACGCTCGCGGCTGTCGGGCATCAGGTGGGCGTACACCCGCAGCGTCAGCGCCGGGTCGGCATGTCCCATGTACCGTCTGCCGCGACACACCCAGCGAAGCCGCGACCTCGGTCACGGTCGCACCCGCCAGCACGGCCAGGACAGCCCGGTATCTCTGCTCGACAACCGACAACTCCACCAGCGCCAATCCCGGCCTCCCCACACGCACCGAACGACGCGTACAGAAAAGCCGATCACGGCCACTGTCAACCATCAGCTGGGACCGAACTGTCAAGCATCACCCGGGATCGGACAGCGTGACCCTCCGCGGAGCTGTTACAGGTTTCTCTACCTCATCAAGCCCCGGCTGCGCTCCGCTCCGCCGGGCGCGCTTCCCGGCTCCGCTGCGGGCGCCGCTCCTGCCTCCGGCCCGCTCCGCCCGCGCTGCGCCGACGCGCGCCCATTGGTGGATAGGGCCGGTGGCCATAAGCCGATCACCGCGTACGCGACGGTCAGAACAGTGCCTCCGGCGGGGGATCGGCCGGCACCGGGATGGAGGGGGCGCCGTCGCCGACCGCGGATCCGTTGTGGCGGATACTGCGGGCTCCCATCCCGCACACCATCGACCCAGGCAGAGCCGAGCAGACGCGGCCCCTGGCGTCCAGGAAGCTCCTATAGATCGTCAAGCAGTCTGTAGGAGTTCTGCCTGTGAGGTGTTCGTGCTGGTCAGGTGCTTGTAGACCTCGCGCGCGATGAAGCGTTTGA
>NZ_JBEXHC010000029.1:25677-95374 GCF_040607655.1 Streptomyces sp. NPDC005266 | reverse complement strand
TGGCGAGGCATCGCCACCCGCTACGACAAGACCCCGGGGAGCTACCTCGCCGGACTCCACCTCCGGGCCTCCGTGATCTGGATCAAGGACCTCACACGAGCGGCCTCTTGATCACGACCGAATACGCTCCCTAGTGGTGACACGGCAACCTCCCCGCGGACCGGCGGCAGCGGATCGGCCGGTGGTACCGCTTCCACCACATCCGCGTGGGCGTCATTGTCGGCGCGTTCGTCCTGTTCACGGCCGCCCTGGTGTGACGCACTGCCGACGGTCCCGGACGCCGCCGCCGGCCGCGTCCGGGACCACGGTTCGCGGTCAGGTGCGGAAGGGCCCGGTCACTTCGTACGTGATGCCGCCCGAGGAGCTCCCCGTGGTGCCTCGCTGCGAGGAGAAGTACAGGCGGTTGCCGCTGGGCGAGAAGGCAGGACCGGTTATCTCGGAGCCGGACTGGCCGGTGATGCGGAGGAACGGCGCGACGACGTCATCCGGGGTGATGACGCAGATCTCCATGTTTCCGCCGTCCTCGGCGACGAAGAGGTCGCCGGACGAGGAGCCGGTGACATTGTCCACGCCGGTCAGTGGTGCGCTGCCGCCTGTGACGAGGGTGTCGTCGTAGGCCAGCTCGTAGGTGTTGTTCGTCAGATTCAGCTGCCACACGCGGTTGTCGCCCTTGGTGGTGAACCAGACGGTGTCGTTCGCGTAGTGACAGCCTTCGCCGCCGTTGAACCGCTTGACGCCGGAGACCTGATTGCGGGTGGCGGTGGGAGAGCCGTCGGGGTCGGGGACGTTGGCCCAGGTGAACGACCCGGAAGTACCCGTACCGGCCTTGAGCACCTGCAACGTGCCGGAGGACAGATTGCCCCATGTGGCAGGAGTGAAGCGGTACAAGCAGCCGTCGGTCTCGTCCTCGGTCAGGTAGATGACGCGGCGGACCGGGTCGGCCGCGGCCGCCTCGTGCTTGAATCTGCCCAGGGCGTCGCGCCGGGTGGCGGCGTTCACGCCCCACGGGTCGGTTTCGTAGACGTAGCCGAGGCTGACCTCTTCGCAGGACAGCCATGTGTTCCAGGGCGTTTTGCCGCCGGCGCAGTTCTGCCGGGTGTTGGACATGATGCGGTAGGCGCCGGTGACGGTGCCCGAGGAGTTGAACTTCACGGCGCTGACGCCGCCGCCGGGGTTGATCTCGGAGTTGGAGACGTAGATCCATCCGCTGCCGTCGGCGAAGCAGGCCCCGCCGTCGGGAGCGTTGTGCCAGGTGTATGACGTGCCCGCGACCGTCTGCCCGGACCGGGCAATGACGCGGCTGCTGAAACCGCTGGGCAGCTGGATGCCATTGGCGTCGGCGGACCCCAGCGCCCCGTACGGGCCGGGACCGGGCTGGGCCGGGGCGGCGTAGGCCGCCCCCCGCATGAGGGTGCCACCGAAGGCAGCGGCTGAGGTGCCGATGACTGCTCCGCGCAGGAAATTGCGACGTTCCACAGTGACTCCAGGGGGTGACGTATTCCCGCCATCCCGGACGGATGACAGGACGCGCAGGACAGTAAGGGAGCGTCGGGACAAAAGCAGTTGACGGTGCGCCAACGAACGGTGAATGGCTGTCGGCTCTGCCGGGACAGATCGAGAAGGTCTTATCGTCTGCCGTGAACCGGGCCGTTCGGGGTACTCGCGCGCTCACCGGATGGCCGGGCGCCACGACACGCCCGGCCCGTACGAACGAGAAGGACGGGAGGTGATCGCCGTGTCGAGTACGCAGCCGCACTCCGACGGACCCGAGCACAGCACGCGCGGCGCCGGCTCGGAGCCGGTGAGCGAACTGGTGCAGCGGGCGTCGCAGCAGTTGACGGAGCTGGTGCGCGGCGAGCTGAGGCTGGCGCAGGCGGAGATGCAGGAGAAGGGCAAGCGCTACGGGAAGGGCGGCGGGCTGTTCGGCGGCGCGGGCGTCGTCGGCTTCCTGACGCTGGAGGCGCTGGTGGCCACCGTGATCGCGGCCCTGGCCGTGCCGCTGCCGGTGTGGGCGGCGGCGCTGATCGTCACCGCGGTGCTGGGTGTGATCGCCGCCGTGCTGGCCATGAGTGGGAAGAAGCAGGTCAGCCAGGCCGCACCGCCGGCACCGGAGCAGACCGTCGAGAGCGTCAAGGCCGACGTGGCCGAGATCAAGGAGAGTGTGCGTCGATGACCCAGCCGCCTCACGAGGAGCACAGCGCCTCGAGCCCCGAGGAACTGCGCGAACAGGTCGAGCACACCCGTCACGAGCTCGGGCAGACAGTGCAGGCGCTGGCGGCCCGGACCGACGTCAAGGCCCGCGCCCAGGAGAAGGCCACCGAGGTCAAGGAACAGGCCGCCGTCAAGGCCGGCGAGCTGAAGGCCAAGGCCGCCGAGGCAGGGCAGGCCAACCGCGTGGTGCTGCTCGCAGTGGCCACCGGCGCCATCGTGGTGTGGCTGGCGTTCCGTCGCAAGAAGGGCTGAGCACATGAAGGCTTCGAAGATCGGCTACAAGCCGGTCGGCCTCGCCCTGGGCGCCGTCAGCGGCATGATCGCAGGCAGCCTGTTCACACAGGCGTGGAAGAGGTTCGGACACGACGACGACGCGCCGGATGCGACCGACGAGGACCGGGCCTGGAGCGAGGTCCTGCTGGCCGCCACGCTGCGGGGCGCCATCTTCGCCGCGGTCAGGGCCGCCGTCGAACGCGCCGGCGCCACCACCGCTCGCCGCCTGACCGGCACCTGGCCGGGCTGACGGAAGGACGAGGGGTGCCGCTATGACACGGATACCGGCACCCCTCCCCGCCAGCGCTGCCGCCCGAACCATGCCACGTGGGGCGGGGGTCGTAGGCCCCTCGTTGCTGATCTTGGCCAGCGTCGAGGCGAGGTGGGGGCCGGGGTGCTCGTCGCTGAAACGCCCGCGGCCGAGCTCGGGCGGCCGCGACCGGTGGCGTCAAGGGCCGAGCGCTGATGGCCGGTGAGGTCCCCCCCGCTGGTCCGGAGCGGCCACGGCGGCGCGCATGGCGCGCACGACCGCGTCGGTGGGACGCCGCTGACGCGTCGAACCTGTGCCTCTCCGGCAGCCCCTTGCGCGAACCGTCGCGCGCCGCTGTGCCGGGCCCGCTTGGCCGGCCGTCAGACGCCGATCAGGTCCACCAGGTCGTCTGCGTGCTCTTCCTCTTGCTCCAGGATCGACTCCATCAGCCGGCGGGTGGTCGGGTCATGGTCGCCCAGCCAGCGGATGATCTCCTGATAGCTGGTGATCACAATGCGCTCGGCGAGCAGGTTGTGCTCCAGCATCGCCTTCAAGTCGTTGTCGGCCGGTGTGGTGTAGTCGGTGTGGGCGCGCTGGGTCAGCGAGGCGGGGTCGAAGTCGGGGTCACCGCCGAGCTGGGAGACCCGTTCGGCGGCGCGCAGCGCGTGCTGCATCTCCTCCCGCGCGTGCTCGGTGAACTCCGCGGACACCTGGGCGCGGTCGATTCCGCTGGCCGAGATGGCGTGGCGGGTGTAGCGCAGCCAGCACACCACCTCGGTGGCGATGACATCGTTGAGGATGGCGATGACCCGGTCCTGGTCCAAGCCGTAGGCGCCCGTCACCGGCCCGGCCGCCATCTTCTGGCGGGCCTCGTCGCGGATCCTGCTCACGTCCAGCACGAAGTCGTCGCTCATCAGTGCCCTCTCTGGTCTTCTCGGGGTGGGGGGAGTGTTCCCACCGGGTCCTGGAGAGACCGCCCGGGGGTCTGAAGATGACTGGTTCGCCGCACAGCGCCAGCCGATCGGCGGTATCCGTACGATGATGTGGTGCCTGGCCACAACCAGGGAAAGAGGTAGCGCCCATGACACTCAAGCCGCCTGTCGGCACCAGCCCGCACAGCACCGGCACGGTGGATGAGGGCGCTGCGCGGGAGCGTGGTCGTCTGGAGTCCATCCAACGCAACGTGGACGCCTTCACTATCGGCCTCATTCAGGACCTTCCCGTGGAAGCGTCCTGGAACTGCCTGGAACTGGGAGCGGGTGCCGGTTCCATCGCCTACTGGCTTGCCGAGCGCTGCCCGGACGGACGCGTCGTCGCCGCGGACATCGACATTCGCTACCTGGAGGCCGGCCGAGCCGCGAATCTCGAGATTCAGGAAGCCGACATCACCCGCGAGGACTACGCGCCGGGCAGCTTCGACCTCATCCACGCCCGCTACCTGTTCTGCCACCTGCCCACGCGAGACGAAGTGATCAGGCGGGCGGCCGACTGGCTCTCGCCCGGCGGCTGGCTCGTCGTCGAAGAGCCCTATCACCTGCCGGTCGAAACCTCTCCCTTCCCGCTGGTCCAGCGCATTCTGGCGGCCTATCAACAGAAATACGGCGAGTACGGGGCCGACATGACGTGGGCACGCAGCCTTCCTGCCCACCTCGCCCGCAGCGGGCTGAGCGAAGTGTCCTACTCCGGAAATCTCGGCTGCATGGGCAACCTTGGCGCAGACCGCTGGTTGCCCCTCATCACCCAGGCAGCGCCTGCCCTCATCGCCGACGGCCTCATCACGGAGAAGGATCTGGCTGCATTCTCCGACCTGCTGAAAGACCCAGCCTTCATCGACATTCCCCAAGTGACCATCTCGGCATGGGCCCGACGCCCCTTGGAGACGCCGAACTCGCCCCCACCGTAATCTGATATCCATAGGGCTGTAAGGCACTGGACAGAGGATCGGATACGGGCCGCCGAGCGCGGAGAGAACCCGACTGTGCCGGTCCGCACGCGCACCGAGTGGGCCGTAATCGGCGGTACCAACACCTTCCGGGCTATAGCCCGCTGCTGTACGCGGGTGAGGCGAACCACCTGTCCGATGTGGAGCGGGACGGGCGCGCACGATTCTTTACGACTGGGGGCCTGCTCGGTTTCTCCACGGCCCCGTGTGGCGTTACGGGACCAGAGGCTTGCCCCGGAAGACCGGCTGGGCCCCCGGCACGATGCGCTCCGGCAGGACATCACGCGGACGCTGAACGCACTGCTTTCCGAGGCGTACGGCGCTTGAACCATTCGGCTCATCGGCTTTTCTGATACCGGCTCAGCCGCTCCCGCAGCACTCCGCTCTCGCCTGCCCGGGCCATCACCGAGGCCGCGAACAGCTCGGCCATGGGGGAGGCGATGTTGCCGTCCCGCACCCCCGGCTGCGTCATGTACGGCGGTCCGGCCCGGCTCCGTCCACCTCGGCACCGACCGGCGGGGGCACACCACCCCGCCCCAGGACGGCGATGGCGGCGGCCCGCCGACACCGGCGCCCAGGTCGGCCTGATCGCCGGTATCGCCGCGGCTCTGGTCGCGGCCGGTGGCGGTCGGCCACCACCGGGCAGCAGTTCGCGGTCGCCGGGCGCGAGGGCGACTGGACGGCGATCTGGTACCTCGGCCAGCGGGCGTGGTTCCAGAATCCGAAGGGGCGGCCCACGGCGGTGGTGTGGTGGAAGCGCCGTAAATCAGCCGGACAGAGCTGACCCGGCACCAACCGCGTCGTCTTGGGCCCCGCACCCGCGCACACGGCAGGTGCGGGGCCCAAGCGCGGGATCCGTCATGAACGACCGTCGAAGCGTCCCCCTGGGCGCTTCGACGGTCAGGGGGACGCACGGGTGTTATGAATGTGGTCATGAAGGAATCTTCCCGACTATTTCGGACGTCGCTGCATCGCCCGTTCGGCGGGCCATCGCGCGATCGTCGGGAGTCCCTGCTGAACCTGCGCAGTGTCGCCGGGCAGATGTTCCTCATTCAGGTCATTACGGCCGTACTGCTGGTGGCGGCCGTGCTGACGGCTGTGGTGTTCCAGTCGGCGCATGACGCCCTGCGGCAGGGGCGCCGGGAGTCGGTCGCCGTGGCCCAGGCGTTCGCCAATGCTCCGGGCGTGGTTCAGGCGCTGCGCAGGCGGAATCCGACGGTGGTGCTGCAGCCGCGCGCGGAAGCGGCTCGCAAGCGTGCGGGTGTGGACTACATCGTTGTCATGAACAGAAAAGGGATTCGCTACACCTACCCTTATCCGTCCGAGATCGGGAAGAAGTTCATCGGCAACATCCGACCGGCGCTGGAAGGCCGTACCACTGTCGAGCGGGCAGGTGGACCCCGCCTGCCGACCGGTCGCGGAACGGCCGTCCAGGCAGTGGTCCCGGTGATCGACGACGCCGGCGCGGTGGTCGGCCTGGTCTCCGCCGGTATCACGGTCGACAACGTGGCGAAACTGTGGATGCCGAAGCTGCCGATCACCATCGGCACGGGCGTGGGCGCGCTGACCGTGGCTACCGCCGGGACAGTGCTGGTGTCCCGGCGGCTGCGACGGCAGACGCATGACCTGGGTCCGGCGGAGATGACGCGGATGTACGAGCACCACGACGCGGTTCTGCACGCGGTGCGGGAGGGAGTGCTGATCACCGACGCCGAGGGGCGGCTGCTGCTGGTCAACGACGAGGCCAAGCGGCTGCTTGGCCTGCCGGCCGATGCGGAGGGGCGGTATGTGCGCGACTTGGGGCTGCCGGAGGACATCGTGCGCATGCTGGAGTCGGAGGAGGCGGTCACGGACGAGGTGCATCTGGCGGAGGACCGGTTGCTGGTGGTGAACAAGCGGCCCACGTTCCCGAACGGGGCCCGTGCGGGCAGCGTGGTGACGTTGCGGGACACCACGGAACTGGCGGCGGTGACGGGGCGGGCCGAGGTGGCGCGGGCGCGGCTGCGGCTGCTCTATGAGGCGGGGGTGCGGATCGGGGCGACGCTGGATGTGGCGCGTACGGCACAGGAACTGGCTCAGGTCGCGGTACCGCGCTTCGCGGATGTCGCCACGGTGGATCTGCTGGATGCCGTGATGCGGGGGGAAGAGCCCACGGCGGAGCAGAGGTGGCATCTGCGGCGTGCGGCGATCAGCGGCGAGGAGCACGAGGTGCCGCTGTGCCCGGTGGGCGAGAAGATCACGTATTCCCCGGCCGCGCCGCAGATGCAGGCGTTGGAGCAGGGACGGGCGGTGCTGGTGGCGAACCTGCGGCGGGCGCCGGGGTGGCAGGAGCAGGGTCCGGATGGCACCCGGAGGGCGCTGGAGCACGGGTTGCATTCGCTGGTGACCGTGCCGCTGCAGGCCCGGGGTGTGCCGCTGGGCGTGGTGAACTTCTACCGGATGGGGGATTCGTCGGCGTTCGAGCGGGAGGACCTGTCCTTCGCGGAGGAGCTGGCCGCGCGGGCGGCGGTGGCCATCGACAACGCGCGGCGGTTCACCCGGGAGCATGCGATGGCGGTAACGCTGCAGCGGAGTCTGCTGCCGAGGGGGCAGCCGGAACAGGACGCACTGGAGGTGGCCTGGCGGTATCTGCCCTCAGAGGCGGGGGTGGGTGGGGACTGGTTCGATCTCATCCCGCTCCCCGGCGAACGCGTGGCGCTGGTGATGGGCGATGTCGTCGGCCATGGGCTGCATGCGACGGTGACGATGGGACGGCTGCGCACCGCGGTGCAGAACTTCTCCGCGCTGGACCTCCCGGTGGACGAGGTGCTCGGATACCTGGACGACCTGGTCGTGCGCATGGACAGCGAGGAGAGCACCGCCGAGGACGGGGTGACGGGAGCGACATGTCTGTACGCCATCTACGACCCGGTGGCAGGGGCCTGCACGGCGGCCCGCGCAGGACACCCCGACCCGGTGGTGGTGTACCCGGACGGGACCGTCACCTGTCCGGACGTGCCCGCCTCGGCCCCGCTCGGACTGGGCGGCTACCCCTTCGAAACGGCCGAGCTGTGCCTGCCCGAGGGCTCACGCCTGGTGCTGTACACCGATGGGCTGGTGGAGGACCGGGGCCGCGACATCGACATCGGGCTGGCCGCGCTGCGCCGAACGCTGGAGCGGGCCGCGGCGGGCACTCCCGATGAGATCTGTCGGGCGGTGATGGACGCGATGATGCCGCCACACCCCTCCGATGACATCGCGCTGCTGGTGGCGCGCACCCGGTTGCTGCCGCGGTCGCGCGTGGCGGAGTGGGACGTGCCACCGGACCCGGTGGCGGTGGCCTGGGTGCGGGAGCGCTGCAACGAGACGTTGCGTGAGTGGGGGCTGGAGGAGGTCGTGTTCACCACGGAACTTATCGTCAGCGAGCTGGTCACTAACGCGATCCGCTACGGATCGCCTCCGATCCGGGTACGGCTGCTGCGCGGGCGCAGTCTGACCTGCGAGGTGTGGGACGGCAGCAGCACCTCGCCGCGTCTGCGGCGGGCGGCGACCATGGACGAGGGTGGGCGGGGGCTGTTCCTGGTGGCGCAGCTCGCTCAGCGATGGGGGACCCGGTACACACCCGGCGGCAAGGTCATCTGGACCGAACAGCCCCTCGAAAACGTTATGTCCGCCGGCGGGGTGCGCACACCGGTCGACGTTCTCCTTGAGCAGTTCGATGACCCCACCCCCTGAGCTCGGACGGTGCTGAGGCCGGGCCGCACCGCCGGCCCGGCGGTGCGGCCCGAGGCCCGAGGCCCGCGGCCCGAGGCCCGAGGCCCGAGGCCCGAGGCCCGGCGATGCGGCCCGCGGCCGGCGGCCGTCAGGACGTCAGGACCTCACGCCGCGGCTTCCGTCGAGCGCCGACCGTGCCAGCGCCGCACCCACTCCTCCAGGATGTCGACGGCCTTGCCCGTGCCGTCCTCGGTCCGCACGGACTCGCCGATCTTCGCCGCCTTGGCGCGGAGCAGCTCGTCGGTCAGGGCGACGCCCAGTGCCTCGTCGAGGGCCTCGGCGGTGAACTTGGAGAAGGGTATGGGCTTGGCCGCGACCCCCAGAGCATGGACCTGTGCCGCCCAGAACGGGCTGTCCGCGAACGTGGGCACCACCACCTGGGGCGTACCGGAGCGCAGCGCCTCTCCGGTGGTGTTGCAGCCGCCGTGGTGGATGACGGCAGAGGAGCGGGGGAACAGCCAAGGGTAGTGTGCGTCGTCGACCCGTAGCACGTCGTCCGGGACGGAGTCCGGGCCCCCGCCCACCATGACGAGCCGGCGGCCGTGGGAGCGGACGACGTTCAGTACCTTCTCCAGGGTCTTGGCGGGCGGGTGCACCGGCCAGATGCTGCCGAAGGACAAGGTCACCGGGGGAGTGCCGGACTCCATGAACTCGACCAGCTCGGGGGAGGGGGCCCACTTCCGGTCCCAGAACCAGTAGCCGGTGATGTGCGACAGCCCAGGCCAGTCGGCGGGCTCCGTGAACAGCGTCCGGCTCACCGGGCAGAGCAGCGGGACCTCCCGGCCCAGGTTGCCGTACGGCGCGCCGAAGGGGAGCTGCGGCAGCCCCGCGTCCTTGCGGAAGTTGCGCATGGTGACCGAGTCCAGCATGCCCGCCATGCGGTGGGTCAGCCGGTTGTACAGTCGCCCCAGCCTGACCTGGGGGGCCATCATCGCCGGCCACTGGGCGGTCGGATTCAGCGGCCACCAGCTGAGCGAGCACCACGGGGTGCTGCCGTCGTCCTCGAACATGATCCGGCTGAGAATGCTGTTCACCACCAGATCGGCGCCCGCGGACACCTCCGCGACCCGGGCGGCGAGCTCGCGGTGGTGCTCGGCGCTCTGCCGCGGCACCTTGCGGGCGGCGCGGAAGAGCGAGGCGCCCTGCTGCAGCGCCTCGGCGAGGGCCGGATGCTGCAGGAAGTCACGAGGGCTGCCCGGCAGCGCGGTGAAGTCCAGCTCGGCTTCCCGGACCAGAGCCGCGAAGTCCTCATGGGTGGCGAGGGTCACCGTGTGTTCCCGGGACCGCAGAGCCCTCCCCAGCGCGATGAAGGGCTGGACGTCGCCACGGGACCCCGTGACGACCAGCGAGACGTGCATGACTCCTCCGTACGAGAGTGTCTGATGAGAGGGTGCCGGTCGGGCACGCTCAGGAGCACGGGACGTATCAGTAGTACGGGACGTACCGGTCGAGCATCCGGTCGAGATAACCGGGGTCGGTGACCGACCGCATCCCGGGCAGCAGCCCGCACAGCTTGTCGATCGAGACCCGGGTCACCGTCGGGGCCACGTCGACCACCTCGTGCCGTGGACGGGCCGCCATGCGCCGCTCGATGCCCCGGATCAGCTCCTCGACCGGCCGCGGTGTGCCCGAGGCGACGTTGACCACCTCGCCGTGCACATCCTCGGTGAGCAGTCCGTCGATCGCCCGGACCACGTCGGCCACGTCCACCAGGTCGCGGTGGGTGTCGCGGTACAGGGTGACGCTGCCTTCGCGGATCTGGCCGACGAAGGACGGCAGCAGTTGGTGGGGCCGCTGCCACCGGCCCACCGCGTGGCTCAGGCGCAGCACCAGCCAGTGAGCCCCGGTCTCGGCGATGGCGCGTTCCAGCATGAGCTTCCGCTCGCCGTAGGGCGAGGGCGGGGCCACGGGTGTGTCCTCGCTGACGGCGGTGTCCGTGATGCCGTACATGGCGTGCGAGGCACTGGACAGGAAGACGAGGCGCCGGCCCTCGCGCAGGCAGCGCCGCGCGGTCTCGCGCACCAGCGCTTCTTCGCGGGCGAACTCTTCCGGGGCCCGGACGCCGGTGCTGGACACCCCGGCGGCCAGTACCGTGGCATGCGGGTGCCGATCGGCGATGCCGGCCAGGTTGCGGGCGATGAATCCCCTGCCGACGATCTCCATCAGGTCCGCTTCCGCGCGGTGACGCGCAGGGCGGACTCGGAGATCCGGGCGAGCAGTTCGGCGGTGCGGATCGTCGTGTCGGCCCAGTCGGCGTGGCCGGAGTCCGCCCCCGTGGCCCACGTCTGCCGTACCGCGTGGGCGAAGGAGGCCACCGAGTTGGCGAACTGGTGCTCGGCCGGGAGCACGATCTCCTCGGCGTGGTCCTGCTCGTCGATGCGGACCAGGGGCGACATGGTGTGCGGCGGGGTGAACGCCCGGTCGACGGTCAGCCGCCCCTTGCTGCCCCACAGGGTGTACTTCGCGCCGTAGCTGTGCTCGAAGCCGAAGGTGAGCGTCGCGGTCTCCCCGGCCGCCGCCATGAGCAGGGCGCTGCCCGCCACGTCGACCCCGGCCTCCGGATCGTCGCGCAGGGCGGCACCGGCGACGGTGAGATCGTCGCCGAGGAAGTACTGGGCGAGCCGGACGGGGTAGATCCCGGCGTCGAGGAGCGCGCCTCCGCCGAGCTCCGCCCGGTAGCGCACATCGGTGGGGGGCAGCGGCGGGAAGCAGAACGAGGCGTCGACGTGGCGGAGGTCCCCGATGCGGCCGGCCGCCAGCAGCTCGGCCACCCGCCGGTGCAGTCCGTGGTGCACGAACGCGATGTTCTCCCGCAGGACGAGTTTCCGCTCCGCCGCCAGCCGTACCAGGTCCGCCGTGTCCGCCGGGGTGGTGGTGAGCGGCTTCTCGGCCAGTACGTGCTTGCCGTGGACGAGGAGTTCGCGCACCCACGGGTAGTGCAGGGCGTTGGGTACCGAGACGTAGACGGCGTCGATGTCCTCGTCGTCGATCAGCCGCTCATAGCCCTGTACGGCGGCGCAGCCGAACTCGGCGGCGAAGTCCTCGGCCTTATCCCGGTCGCGGCTGGCGATGGCGACGATCGTGGTGTCCGGGACGTCCCGCAGCGCGGGGAGCGCCCGCCGCCGGGCGATCGAGGACGCGCCGAGGACACCGACGCGGAGGGGGGCTGACTCGGAGGACCTATTCATCGCTCAGCACCCTTCCGGTTGGCGTATCAGGCTGTGCAGACATGTGGTGAGGCTCCTGGCCTGGACGTTCACGTAGTGGCTGTGCTGGAGGAGCTGGGCCAGTTGATGCAGGGTCACCCAGCAGAAGTCGTCGGGGACCGCCATGTCGCGATCGGGGGCCACCTCCACGATCATGTAGCGGCCGCGGGTGCGGAAGAACCGTCCGCCCTCTTCGGAGAGCGTGGTGTCGAAGCGGACGCTGTCGGGGGGCGCGCCGAGCACTTCGTCCAGGAACGGCGGATACGCCTCGGGAGGCAGGGCCTGGTAGTTCTGGGGGGTGCACTGCACAGTCGGGGCGAGCTCGACCACGTCCACGAAGCCCGGCTCCGCCTTGACGTTGACCAGGACGTGCAGCACCCCGTCGATCCGCTGTACGAGGAAGGCGACGACGCCGAGGTCCCGGGCATGGATCATCGGCTGGGTCCAGCCGCCGACTTCACGGTTGCCGGTGTGTACGTCCACCGCCATGACGTCGAAGAACAGGCCGGTCTCATGCGATATCCGGTCAGCGGACCACTGCCAGCCCTGGACGTCGTCGAGGTTGATGAGGGTGGCGTCGATCTCGACGCGCACCCGGGCGTCGGTGATCCAGCTCCGGATGTGGCGGGTGGTGTGGAGGGTGGCCTCGTCCTCGCTGAGCGACCTGAGGAGCGCGGTCCGGAACGTGCCGCCGCCGGCGGCGTGGGTGCCGGCGAGGCCGCGGCCCGCGAGCGGGAGGCAGGACAGCACCGTGCGGGCGTCCATGTTCACCAGATCGTCGGTGCGGAGTAACTCGTACAGCTGGCCGATCGACAGCCAGCAGAAACCGGGCAGCGGTTCGACGTCCTCGGAGACTTCGACAATCATGTTGCGATTGCGTTTCCGGTGGAACCAGGAGCCTTGTTCGGACTGGAGCACGTCGGCCAGCACATGGTGGGACCGCGGCCTGCGGAAGAATTCGAGATACGGTACCGGCTTACCGCCGTGCACCCCCGTGTAGTTGCTCCGGGTTGCCTGCACGGTGGGTGAAAGTTGTATACCGTTGTGGTTTCCGGGCTCCATTTTGGCCTGCATGAGGCAATGCAGGACGCCCTTGACTTCCTTGACCAGGATGCCCAGTACACCGACTTCCGGCTGCACGATGATCGGCTGTGACCACCCGCGGATTGGTCCTTGGCCGCTCCGCACTCGCAGGCCCTGTATCGAGAAGAACCGGCCCGAGTCGTGCACTAGATTTCCGGTCGATTTTTGGAATCGCCAGCCGACCAGTCCGCTGAAGGGTATCTCGCTCACCCTTGACCAGTCGCCGGCAGTGTACTCGGCGAACCACTGGTGAAAACCCCACCGATTCGTGACCGTTCCGTCGGCGGCCAGTGCGGAGCGCGCGACCCGCGCTGCTAAGTCGCTGTCCAGCGCCTGTGACGTCGGGGGACAGCCTGGGGAGCTGCGGGTCACCAATCACTCCTTGTTCCGCACGGCGTGCAGGGCTGCGTCCTTGCCCACTCCCGCTTTAGTGGCAACCCAAACCTGGCCGGACCCGGACTGTCAAGCTACTCAAGCGTTCAACGCGGGCAGGTTGCAGACAGGTTGAGTGACAGTTGACTCCCGGATAGGGGCGATCTGTGTACGCCTTCGAGCGATTTGTGATCAGCGTCACATGGGGTTGTGGATCGATCGACCGGTAATAGAGTGTGGAGCACAGCGGCCGGCAGCGTGGGGAAACCGGGGATACCGGCCAAATGTCCGAACGGTCGGCACATGCCTCCTCCGTGAGGCGGCCGTCGCAAGGACGAGCGCCGCAAGACCGAGCGAGCTGAGAAAGTCGACCTTCAGGGTACGGCGGGGGATGTAATTGTTAAAGGCTGCCCGTGCGTTAGAGCGCGATCGCGCTGAAGCCTCGATCGCCGTAGTCGGTTTTTCCTCTCGATTACCGCAAGCCAATTCCCCCGGGGCCTTCTGGCGGCTGCTCCGTGACGGCACGGACGCGGTGACGCCGCTACCGCCGGGCAGATGGACCCGCCGCACAGGCCAGGACGCGACCGTCGGCGCTGAACGCGGCGGCTTCCTCGGCCAAGTGGACGGCTTCGACGCCGACTTCTTCGGCATCTCGCCGCGCGAGGCGGCGGCCATGGATCCGCAGCAGCGGCTCGCGCTCGAACTCGGCTGGGAAACGCTCGAGGACGCGGGCATCGCCCCGGATCGGCTCGCAGGACAACGCGCGGGTGTGTTCGTCGGCGCGATCAGCGATGACTACGCCGCCATGGTGCGGCAGCGGAGTATCGACGCGGTCACCCACCACACCCTGACCGGCTCGCACCGCAGCATGATCGCCAACCGGCTGTCCTATGTGCTGGGCACCCGTGGTCCGAGCGTGGTCGTGGACTCCGGCCAGTCCTCCTCGCTCGTCGCCGTGCACATGGCGTGCCAGAGCCTGCGCGCCGGGGAGTCCGAACTCGCCCTCGCGGGCGGGGTGGACCTCAGCCTCGCCTTCGACGGCACCCTCAGCGTCTCCCGGTTCGGCGGGCTCTCACCGGACGGCCGCTGCTTCACCTTCGACGCCCGCGCCAACGGCTATGTCCGGGGCGAGGGCGGCGGGTTCGTCCTCCTCAAGCCGCTGGACCGGGCGCTCGCCGACGGTGACCGGGTACACGGCGTCCTGCGTGGTAGTGCGGTCAACAACGACGGCGGCGGCGGCAGCCTCACCACACCGAACCAGGCCGCCCAGGAGGACGTCCTGCGCCGGGCTTGTGCCGACGCGGGCGTCAGTCCCGCCGACGTGCAGTACGTGGAACTCCATGGCACCGGTACGGCCGTTGGCGACCCCATCGAGGCGGCGGCGCTGGCGGCCGTCCACGGGGCGGCCCGGCCGGCGGGCACACCGCTGCGGGTCGGCTCGGCCAAGACGAACGTGGGGCACCTGGAGGGTGCCGCGGGCATCACCGGCCTGATCAAGGTGCTGCTCGCCCTGAAGGCGGGCCACCTTCCCGCCAGCCTCAACTTCGAGATGCCCAACCCCCGTATCCCGCTGGACGAGTGGAACCTGCGGGTCCAGACCGAGCTGTCCGCGTGGCCGCGGCCGGACGCGCCGCTGGTGGCGGGGGTGTCCGCGTTCGGCATGGGCGGCACCAACGCGCATGTGGTGGTCGAGCGGGCCCCCGGCGCCGACATACCTCCCCGCGCCGACACCGACCCGGCGGACCCGGTCCTGGCCCTGGGGTCACTGGTCCCCTGGCCCATATCGGGGCGTACCGGCGGCGGGCTGCGTGGACAGGCCTCGCGGCTGCGGGAGTTCGCCGCCGCCACCGACGCCGCCGCCACCGACGTCGGCTGGTCCCTGGCGTCGTCGCGGGCCGCCCTGGAACACCGCGCCGTGGTGCTCGCCGGTGACCGGGACGGCTTCCTCGGGGGGCTGGACGCCCTGGCGTCCGGTGAGCCCGCCGGACAGGTGGTGCACGGCAGGGCCATGGACACGTCCGCCGGTGTGGTGTTCGTCTTCCCCGGGCAGGGGTCGCAGTGGGCCGGCATGGCGACCGGACTGCTCCGGTCCTCGCCGGTGTTCGCCGCCTCGGTCGAGCGCTGCGCCCGGGCTCTGGCGCCGCACATCGAGTGGGACCTCCTCGACGCTCTGCGTGACACCCACGGCGACAGCCCGCTGGAGCGGGTGGACGTCGTGCAGCCGGTGTTGTGGGCGGTGATGGTCTCGCTGGCCGAGGTATGGCGTGCGGCGGGCATCGCTCCGGCCGCGGTGGTGGGCCACTCCCAGGGGGAGATCGCGGCCGCCTGTGTGTCCGGCGCCCTGTCGCTGGAGGACGGGGCGCGCCTGGTGGCCCTGCGCAGCCGCGCCATCGCCGAGGAGCTGGCGGGGCTGGGCGGGATGGTCTCCATCGCCGCCTCCGCCGAGTGGGTCCAGGGTCTGCTGGCGGACCGGGAAGGGGTGTGGGTCGCCGTCGTCAACGGCCCCGCCGCCACGGTCGTCGCGGGCTCCACGGACGACCTCGCCGAAATTGTCAGCGCGTGTGACCGTGCCGATGTGCGTACCCGCAGCATCGCCGTGGACTACGCCTCGCACACACCGCACGTCGAGCGCGTCCGCGACCGGCTGCTGGCGCTGGCGGCCCCCGTCACCCCGCGTACCGGCGACATCCCCCTGTACTCCACGGTGACCGCCGCGCCGGTCGACACCGCGACGCTCGACGCCGGGTACTGGTACCGGAATCTCCGGGAGCCGGTGCTCTTCCACGACACCCTCGCCTCCCTGATCGACGCGGGACACACGCTCTTCCTTGAGGTCAGCCCGCATCCGGCGTTGACAACCGCGGTTTCGGACGCCGCTCACGCGGCCGGCGCCGAGGTCTTCGCCGGCGGCACGCTCCGCCGCGACCAGGGCGGCGTCCAGCGGTTCGTGACCTCGTGGGCGGAGCTCTGGGCCCATGGCGCCGACGCCGACTGGTCCCGCCTGTTCGCCGGGACCGGCGCCCGCCGGACCGACCTGCCCACCTATGCCTTCCAGCGCCGCCGCCACTGGCTCGACGCGCCCACCGCGGCGTCGGAGCCCGACCCGGCCCCCGAGGCCACCCCGAGTCCGCGGTCCGTCCCGCCGGACGCCGGCGGCCCGGACCCGGGCGGGCCGGGCCCCGACGGGCCGGACGTCGACGTGGCGGACGTCGACGTGGCGCACGTCGTGCGCGCCCACGCCGCCGCCGTGCTGGGCCAGTCGGCGCCGGGCGACCTCGACCCGCGGCGGACGTTCAAGGATCTCGGGTTCGACTCCATCATGCTCGGTGAGCTGTGCAGCCGGGTGAACACCGCCCTGGGCCTGCGTCTTCCCACCGCCGCCCTCTTCGACCACCCGACACCGGCAGGACTGACCGGTCACATCCGGGCCGTACGGACCGGCCCCGGCCCGGCGGCGGTCACCCGGCACGCCACCCCGGCCGGCCCCGACGATCCCATCGCCATCATCGGCATGAGCTGCCGCTTCCCCGGCGGCGTGACGTCGCCCGAGGATCTGTGGCGACTCGTCGCCGACGACGGGGACGCGATCTCGGCCTTCCCCGACGACCGTGGCTGGGACCTGGAGCGGCTGCTGCGCGCCGAAGGCAATGGCGTCAGTTTCGCCAAGGGCGGCGGATTTCTCGACCACGCCACCGACTTCGACGCCCGCTTCTTCGGTATATCCCCGCGCGAGGCCCTCGCGATGGACCCGCAGCAGCGGCTGCTGCTGGAGACCTCGTGGGAGGTGCTGGAGCGGGCGGGCATCGACCCGGACTCGCTGCGGTCCAGCTCCACCGGCGTCTTCGTCGGCACGATGGATCAGGAGTACGGGCCACGGCTGCACGACGCGCCGGACGCCCTCGACGGCTACCTGCTCACCGGCAAGACCACCAGCATCGCCTCGGGCCGCATCTCCTATCTGCTCGGACTGACCGGGCCCGCCATCACCGTGGACACCGCGTGCTCCTCGTCACTGGTGGCGCTGCATCTGGCGGTGCGTTCGCTGCGGCAGAGGGAGACCTCGCTGGCGCTCGTCGGCGGCGTGACGGTGTTGTCCACACCCGGCATCTTCACCGAGTTCAGCCGTCAGCGCGGGCTGTCGGCGGACGGCCGCTGCAAGGCGTTCGCGGCCGCGGCCGACGGCACCGGCTTCGCCGAGGGCGCCGGAATGCTGCTGGTGGAACGGTTGTCGGACGCCCGCCGCAACGGCCACCGGGTGCTGGCCGTGGTCCGCGGCTCGGCGGTCAACCAGGACGGCGCGTCGAACGGGCTGACCGCGCCCAGCGGTCTGTCGCAGCAGCGAGTCATCCGCGAGGCCTGGGCCGACGCGGACCTCGCCTCGGCCGACGTCGACCTGGTGGAAGCGCACGGCACCGGCACCGCGCTGGGCGACCCGGTCGAGGCCGGGGCCCTGCTGGCGACGTACGGCCAGGAGCGCCCCGAGGACCAGCCGCTGCTGCTGGGATCGGTGAAGTCCAACATCGGGCACACCCAGGCGGCCGCGGGCGTCGCCGGGGTCATCAAGACGGTGATGGCCATCCGGCACCGCCGGGTGCCCGCCACCCTGCACGTGGACACGCCGACGCCGCAGGTCGACTGGACCGCCGGCGCGGTGCGCCTGGCGACCGAGAGCGGGCCGTGGCCCGACCGCGAGCGGCCGCGCCGGGCCGGAGTGTCCTCGTTCGGGATCAGCGGGACCAACGCCCATGTGATCCTTGAGCAGGCTCCTCCCGCTCCCGCCCCGGCCCCCGCCTTCGTACCCGACGCCCGGCCCGCATCCGCCCCGGCGATGCGCAACGGTGGCGCGCTGCCCTGGGTGCTGTCGGCCCGTACGGCCCAAGGACTGCGGGGGCAGGCGGCGCGGCTGCGCGAGTTCCCCGCATCGTCCGACGCCACCCTGGAGGAGCTGGGACGGTCGCTCGCCACCACGCGTGGCGCGCTGGAACACCGTGCCGTCGTCGTCGCCGAGGACCGGGCGGCCTTCCTCGACGGACTGGCCGCCCTCGCGGCCGCGGAACCGGCTGCCCATGTGGTGAGCGCGACGGCCTCCGCCGAGCCGGGCGGGGCGGTCTTCGTCTTCCCCGGCCAGGGCGGCCAGTGGGCGGGCATGGCGACCGAACTCCTCGCCACCTCCCCGGCGTTCGCCGCCGCCATGGAGAAGTGCGCGCGGGCGCTGGCCCCCGAGACCGACTGGGACCTGTTCGACGCGGTGCGCGACGGCGACGCGTTGGAGCGCGTGGAGATTGTGCAGCCGGTGTTGTGGGCGGTGATGGTCTCGCTGGCCGAGGTATGGCGTGCGGCGGGCATCGCTCCGGCCGCGGTGGTGGGCCACTCCCAGGGGGAGATCGCGGCCGCCAGTGTGTCCGGCGCCCTGTCGCTGGAGGACGGCGCCCGGCTGGCGGTCCTGCGCAGCCGGCTGGTCGCGGCCGAGCTGGCCGGTGGGGGCCGGATGCTGTCGATCGCCGCCTCCGCCGAGCGCGTCCGGGAACTGCTGGCCGACCGCCCGGACGTCTGGATCGCGGTCGTCAACGGCCCGGGCGCGACGGTCGTCGGCGGCACCCCCGAGGCCACCGCCGAACTGCTGGCCGAGGCCGACCGCGCGGGGCTGCGCGCCCGGATGGTCGCGGTCGACTACGCCTCGCACACCCCCCATGTCGAGCACATCCGCGAGCCGCTGCTCACCGTGGCGGCCTCGGTCGCGCCGCGCCCCGGCGCCGTTCCGATGTACTCCACCGTCACCGGTGGGCTCATCGCGGGCGAGGCGCTGGACGCCGAGTACTGGTACCGCAATCTGCGCGAGCCCGTGCGCTTCCACGACACCGTCAGGACCGCGCGCGATGCCGGGCACACGGTCTTCCTGGAGGTCAGCCCGCACCCCGTACTGACCTCGGTGCTCCAGTCGGACGGCGACGGGGCCGAGCCCGAACTGCTCGCGGTCGGGACGCTCCGGCGCGACCAGGGCGGGGTCGGGCAGGTCCTCATCTCCCTGGCCGCGCTCTGGGCCCACGGCCTGGGCCCGGACTGGTCGGGGGTGTTCGCCCCCGGCCATGCCGACCCGGTCGACCTGCCCACCTACGCCTTTCAGCGGGAGCGCTACTGGCTCGCCCCGGCGTCCCCCGGCGGCGAGGTCCGGGTCGACCTGCCCTCCTCGCCACCGCCCGAGGCGCTCGACGGCTTCCCCCGGCGGGTGGCCGAGGCGGCCACGCCCGCCCAGCGGACCCGGGTGGTGCTGGACGAGGTGCGGGCCCACGCGGCGGCGGTGCTGGGATGGTCCGGGCCGGAAGAGGTCGAGATCCGGCGGGCCTTCCGGGAACTGGGTTTCGACTCGCTGACCGCGGTGGAGCTGCGGAACCGGCTGGCGGCCGCTACCGGGGTGAACCTCTCGCCCACCGTCGTGTTCGACCACCCGACGCCGTTGGCGCTCGCCGGGCACCTGCGCGACCGGGCCCTCGGCGAGGACGGCCTGGCGACGGTCGACGGCGTCCCGGTGGCCTCCGACGAACCGATCGCCATCGTGTCGACCAGCTGCCGCTTCCCCGGCGATGTGCGGTCCCCGGAGGAGCTGTGGCGGCTGCTGCTGTCCGACCGGGACACCATCTCGGGTTTCCCCACCGACCGCGGCTGGAACCTCGAGGACCTGTGCCACCCGGATGCCACCCGGCCCGGCACCAGCTATGTCCACCAGGGCGGATTCCTGTACGACGCCGCCGAGTTCGACGCGGAGTTTTTCGGGATCTCGCCGCGTGAGGCGGTGGCGATGGACCCGCAGCAGCGGCTGCTGCTGGAGACTTCCTGGGAGGCCCTGGAACGGGCCGGCCTCGACCCGTTCTCGCTGCGCGGCAGCGACGCCGGGGTGTTCATCGGAGCCGTCCCGCACGGCTACGGCGGCGACGACGCCACGGGGCAGGGGTCCGAGGGCTATCTCTTCACCGGTGCCGCGGGCAGCGTGGCCTCGGGCCGCATCGCCTACACCTTCGGTTTGGAGGGCCCGGCTCTCACCGTGGACACCGCGTGTTCCTCGTCGCTGGTGGCCATGCACCTCGGGGTGCAGTCCCTGCGGCAGGGCGAGTGCTCGCTCGCGCTCGTCGGCGGGGTGACGGTCATGTCCCACCCCACGGTCTTCACCGAGTTCAGCCATCAGCGCGGGCTCGCCCCCGACGGCCGGTGCAAGCCCTTCGCCGCGGGGGCGGACGGTACGGCGTGGGGCGAGGGTGTCGGCGTCGTGGTCCTGGAGCGGCTGTCCGACGCGGTCCGCAACGGCCATCAGGTACTGGCCGTGGTGCGCGGCTCGGCGGTGAACCAGGACGGTGCGTCCAATGGCCTGACGGCGCCGAACGGCCCGTCGCAGCAGCGGGTGATCCGGCAGGCGCTGGCCAACGCCCGGCTGTCGTCGGCCGATGTGGATGTGGTGGAGGCGCACGGCACCGGTACGTCGCTGGGTGATCCGATCGAGGCGCAGGCGCTGCTGGCCACCTACGGTCAGGACCGGCCCGCCGAGCGGCCCCTGCTGCTCGGCTCGGTGAAGTCCAACATCGGCCACACCTCGGCGGCCGCGGGGGTGGCCGGTGTGATCAAGATGGTGATGGCCATGCGGCATGGCACCGTGCCGGCCACGCTGAATGTCGATGAGCCGACGCCCCATGTGGACTGGTCGGCGGGCGCGGTCGAGCTGGTGAGGGAGAATCTCGCCTGGCCGGAGGCCGACCGCCCCCGCCGGGCCGGGGTGTCCTCGTTCGGCGTCAGCGGTACGAACGCCCATGTGATCCTCGAACAGGCCCCGGCCAACGAGGAACCGTCCCACGAGGACCGGCCCGAGCACACCGGCCCACTGCCCTGGGTGGTGTCGGGTCGTTCGGTTGCCGGGTTGCGTGGGCAGGCGTTGCGGTTGCGGGAGTTCGTGGCCGGGCGTGATCAGGTGAGTCCGGCTGATGTCGGGTGGTCGCTGGCGTCCGGGCGGGCGGCTCTGGAGCATCGCGCGGTGGTCATCGCCGATGGGCTTTTGGGGTTTGTGAGCGGGCTGGATGCCCTGGCGGCGGGGGAGCCGGCGGCGCAGGTGGTCAGTGGGGTGGTCTCCGGCGGGTCCGGTGGTGTGGTGTTCGTCTTTCCGGGTCAGGGGTCGCAGTGGGTGGGGATGGCTTCTGAACTGCTGGATGTGTCTCCCGCGTTCACCGAGTCGCTGGTGAGGTGTGGTCGGGCGCTGGCGCCGCACATCGAGTGGGATCTGCTGGATGTGCTGCGGGGTGAGGGTGCGCTGGAGCGGGTCGATGTGGTGCAGCCGGTGTTGTGGGCGGTGATGGTCTCTCTTGCCGAGGTATGGCGGTCGGTGGGTGTGGAGCCCTCCGCGGTGATCGGTCATTCGCAGGGGGAGATCGCGGCCGCGTGTGTGGCGGGTGCGTTGTCGTTGGAGGACGGGGCGCGGCTGGTGGCGCTGCGCAGCCGGGCGATTGCCGGGGAGTTGGCCGGCGAGGGCGGGATGGTCTCCATCGCCGCCTCGGTCGGTCGGGTGGAGGAGCTCCTTGCCGGTCGTGAGGGCGTGTGGGTGGCGACGGCCAATGGTCCGGAGGCCACGGTCGTCGCGGGGGACTCGGCCTGCCTTGATGAGGTGATGGCGGGGGCTGAGGCGGCCGGGCTGCGGGCGCGTCGGGTGGCGGTGGACTACGCGTCGCACACGCCGCATGTGGAGCGGATCCGGGAGCGGTTGCTGGAGCTGGCGGCGCCGATCGCTCCCCGTGCCGCGGAGGTTCCGATGTACTCGACGGTCACCGGTGGTCTGATCGCGGGTGAGGAGCTGGGCGCGGAGTACTGGTACCGGAATCTCCGTGAGCGGGTGTGTTTCCATGACACCGTCCGGGCGCTGCTGGACGCGGGCGACCGGGTGTTCCTGGAGGTCAGCCCGCACCCGGTGCTCGCGGGCGCGATCGAGGAGACCGGACGCGTACGCTCGGTGGACGCCGTGGTCACCGGCACCCTCCGGCGGGGCGAAGGCGGCTCCCGGCGGTTCCTGACCTCGCTCGCGGAGCTGTGGGCCCACGGCATCGACGCCGACTGGCCCCGGGTGTTCGCCGGGACCGGCGCCCGCCGCGTCGACCTGCCCACGTACGCGTTCCAGCCGAAGCGCTACTGGATCGAGACCACCGCGCCCCACACGGCTGCCGCGGCCGACCCGCGCGCCGCCTTCTGGGACCTCGTGGAGCGCGAGGACCTGGATGGCTTCGCGCGGACACTGCGGCTGGACGAGGCAGACCCCGAGCTGTCGGCCGTACTGCCCGCTCTGTCGGCGTACCACCGCAGGCACAAGGCGGCGTCCGCGATGGACTCATGGCGGTACCGGGCCACCTGGAAGCCGCTGACCGACCACGCGCCGGCGTCGCCGACCGGCACCTGGCTGCTGGCCGTCACCCGGGACCAGGCCGGAAGCGAGCTGTACGAGGCGGTCTGCGGGGCGCTGCGCAAGCGCGGCGCGGCGGTCGAAACGGTGGTGGCCCCCGAGGAGGGGCAGCCCTGGACGGAACTGCTCGCCGCGCACACCGACGCGGCCGGGGTGCTGTCGCTGCTCGGCACGGACGAAACGCCGCTCGGCGACGGGCGGGCGGCGCCCGCCGGATTCGGCCGTACCCTGCCGCTGATCCAGGCCCTGGAGGAGTCGGGCCCGGCCGCCCCGCTGTGGTGCCTGACCCAGGGCGCGGTGTCCATCGGAGAGCAGGACCCGCTCACCAGCCCGGCGCAGGCGCTGGTCTGGGGCCTGGGCCGGGTCGCGGCCCAGGAACTCCCCGCGCGCTGGGGCGGCCTGGTGGATCTGCCGCCCGCCCCGGACGGCAAGGACCTCAGCCGCCTGTGCGCGGTGCTGGCGGCCCGGACCGATGAGGACCAGATCGCGATCCGCCCGTCCGGGACCTTCGGGCGCCGGATCGTCCGGGCGCCCCTCGGCGACGTACCGGCGGACGTCTGGACCCCGGAGAAGGGCACGGTGCTGATCACCGGCGGAACCGGTGCCCTTGGCCGGCAGGTCGCGCGCCGGATGGCGGCCCAGGGCGCCGAGCACCTGCTGCTCGTCAGCCGCCGGGGCCAGTCCGCCCCCGGCGCCGCCGAGCTGATGGCCGAGCTGGCCGAGGCGGGAGCCCAGGTGACCGTGGCGGCCTGCGACATCGCGGACCCCGACGCGCTGCGCGACCTCGTGGCGTCGGTTCCCGCCGCGTATCCGCTGACCACCGTGGTACACACCGCGGCCGTACTGGACGACGGCGCCATCACCTCTCTGACGCCCGGCCAGGCCGATCGCGTGCTGCGGGTCAAGGCCGATGCGGCCTGGCGCCTGCACGAGCTGACCGCCGACCTGGATCTGTCCGCGTTCGTGCTGTTCTCGTCGCTGGCGGGCACGGTGGGGATGGCGGGCCAGGGCAACTACGCGCCCGGCAATGCCTATCTGGACGCGCTGGCCCGCCACCGTCGCTCGCGCGGGCTCGTGGCCACCTCGGTGGCCTGGGGCTCCTGGGGGCAGGGCGGCATGGCCGATCGGGACGCGGTGAGCGACACCCGGATCCGGCACGGCGTTCCGCTGCTCCCACCGGACTCCGCGCTCCGCGCACTGGAGGCCGCACTCGCCCACGGCGATACGGACATCGTGATCGCCGACATCGACTGGGACCGGTTCGCACTCGCCTACACCGCGACCCGGCCCAGCCGGCTGCTGGACGAGCTGCCCGAGACCCGCAAGGCCCTCGGCACGGCCGAGGACACCGGCCCGGCCACTGCCACCTCCGGGCTGCGCGACCGGCTCGCCGGGCTGGGAGCACAGGAGCGTGAGAGGCAGCTGCTCGCCGCCGTGCGCACCCAGGCGGCCGCCGTTCTCGGACACGACTCGGCCGACGCGGTGGACCCACAGCGGCAGTTCCTGGAACTCGGTCTGGACTCGGTGACCGCCGTGGAGCTGCGCAACCGGCTCAGCGCCGCGACCGGGCTGCGGCTGGCCGCCACCGTGGTCTTCGACCGCCCGACCGTGGCCGACCTCGCCCGCCATCTCGGCGCCGAGCTGTTCGGAGGCCCCGAGGAGCCGGAGAACCCCGGTGCCGAGGAACTCGACCAGCTCGAAGCCCTGCTGACGGCCATGCCCGACGGGGACCCCGCCAGGGCCGACATCGCCAGGCGGCTGCGGCATCTGCTGTGGTCGGCCACGGGGTCCGAGCAGGCAGCCGAGGACGCCGTCGACTCCGAAGGACTCGAGTCCGCGAGCAACGAAGAGATCTTCGACTTCATCGAGAAGGAATTCGGCATTTCCTGACCGCGCCTCTTGACCGCGCCGCACACGGCACCGGTGCGGCACCCGCCCGCCCACAACTGACCCACTACCGGGGGCAACGCACATGGATGACGTCAAAAAGCTCCGCCACTTCCTGACCCGGGTCACCGCGGAACTGCAGGAGACGCGGTCGCGGCTGCGGGCCGTGGAGTCGGCGGGCAGCGAGCCGGTGGCCATCGTCGGCATGAGCTGCCGCTACCCCGGCGGCGTCACCTCGCCCGAGGAGCTGTGGGAGCTGGTCTCCAGCGGCGGGGACGGGATATCCGCCTTCCCGGCCGACCGGGGCTGGAACGTCGCGGACCTGGTCGACGCCGCGGGCGAACGGCCGGGTACCTCTTATGTGGCCAAGGGCGGATTCCTGCACGACGCGGGCGAGTTCGACGCCTCGTTCTTCGGAATCTCGCCACGCGAGGCACTGGCGATGGACCCGCAGCAGCGGCTGCTGCTGGAGACGTCCTGGGAGCTGTTCGAGCGGGCCGGGATCGACCCGGCGTCGCTGCGCTCCAGCAGGACCGGCGTCTTCATCGGGTCCAGCTTCCGTGACTACGGCAGCAGGCTGCCCGCCATCCCGGAAGAGGTCGAGGGCCACGCCATGACGGGCGTGGCGGGCAGCGTGGCCTCGGGCCGCATCGCGTACACCTTCGGTTTGGAGGGCCCGGCTCTCACCGTGGACACCGCGTGCTCCTCGTCGCTGGTGGCCCTGCACCTGGCGGTGCGGTCGCTGCGGCAGGGCGAGTGCTCGCTCGCGCTGGCCGGCGGTGTCGCCGTGATGTCGACCCCCGACCTCTTCACCGAGTTCAGCAAGCAGCAGGGCCTGTCCCGCGACGGCCGGTGCAAGGCGTTCGCCGCCTCGGCGGACGGCATGGGCGCGGCCGAGGGCGTCGGGCTGCTGCTGGTGGAGCGGCTGTCGGACGCGGTGCGCAACGGCCGTCAGGTGCTGGCGGTCGTGCGGGGCAGCGCGGTGAACCAGGACGGTGCGTCCAGTGGTCTGACGGCGCCGAACGGTCCGTCGCAGCAGCGGGTGATCCGGCAGGCGCTGGCCGACGCCGGGGTGTCGGCCGCCGTGGTGGACGCCGTGGAGGCACATGGCACGGGTACGTCGCTGGGTGATCCGATCGAGGCGCAGGCGCTGCTGGCCACCTACGGTCAGGACCGGCCCGCCGAGCGGCCGTTGCTGCTGGGCTCGGTGAAGTCCAACATCGGCCACACGCAGGCGGCCGCCGGTGTCGCCGGGGTCATCAAGATGGTGATGGCCATGCGGCATGGCACCGTGCCGGCCACGCTGCATGTCGATGAGCCGACGCCGCATGTGGACTGGTCGGCGGGCGCGGTCGAGCTGGTGAGGGAGAATCTCGCCTGGCCGGAGGCCGAGCGGGTGCGGCGGGCCGCGGTGTCCTCGTTCGGCGTCAGCGGCACGAACGCCCATGTGATCCTCGAACAGGCCCCGGCCGACGAGCGTGAGCCCGGCACGGACGCCCCCGCCCCGGCGGCGCTCCCCGGCGCTTTCGCCTGGCCCGTGTCGGGTCGTTCGGCGGCTGGGTTGCGTGGGCAGGCGTCGCGGTTGCGCGAGTTCGTGGCCGGGCGTGATCAGGTGAGTCCGGCTGATGTCGGGTGGTCGCTGGCGTCCGGGCGGGCGGCTCTCGAAGATCGCGCGGTGGTCGTCGCCGAGGGCCGGGAGGGGCTGCTGGCCGGGCTGGATGCCCTGGCGGCGGGGGATCCGGCGGCGCAGGTGGTCAGTGGGGTGGTCTCCGGCGGGTCCGGTGGTGTGGTGTTCGTCTTTCCGGGTCAGGGGTCGCAGTGGGTGGGGATGGCTTCTGAACTGTTGGATGTGTCTCCCGCGTTCACCGAGTCGCTGGTGAGGTGTGGTCGGGCGCTGGCGCCGCACATCGAGTGGGATCTGCTGGATGTGCTGCGGGGTGAGGGTGCGCTGGAGCGGGTTGATGTGGTGCAGCCGGTGTTGTGGGCGGTGATGGTTTCTCTTGCCGAGGTATGGCGGTCGGTGGGTGTGGAGCCCTCTGCGGTGATCGGTCATTCGCAGGGTGAGATCGCGGCCGCGTGTGTGGCGGGTGCGTTGTCGTTGGAGGACGGGGCGCGGCTGGTGGCGCTGCGCAGCCGGGTGATCGCGAAGGAGCTGGCCGGACGGGGTGGCATGGTTTCCATCGCCGCCCCCGCCGACCGGGTCGGCGAACTCCTGGCCGACCGCCCCGAGGTGTGGATCGCGACCGTCAACGGCCCGGCCGCCACGGTCGTGGCCGGCGCCCCGGACGCGCTGGACGAGGTGATGGCGGCGGCGGAAGCGGCCGGGCTGCGGGCGCGCCGGGTGGCGGTGGACTACGCGTCGCACACCCCCCATGTGGAGCGGATCCGGGAGCGGCTGCTGGAGCTGGCGGCGCCGATCGCTCCCCGTGCCGCCGATATTCCGATGTACTCGACCGTCACCGCCACGCGGGTGGACGGTGAGGCGCTGGACGCCGAGTACTGGTACCGCAATCTGCGCGAGCGCGTCTGCTTCCATGACACCGTGCGCGCGTTGCTGGACGCGGGCGACCGGGTGTTCCTGGAGGTCAGCCCGCACCCGGTGCTCGCGGGCGCGATCCAGGAGACCGGCCACGGCGCGAGCGCCGACGTTCGCGCCGTGGGCACCCTGCGTCACGGCGAGGGCGGGCCGCGGCGTGTGCTGACCTCGCTGGCGGAGCTGTGGGCAGGGGGCGTCGACCCCGACTGGAGGGCGGTCTTCGGCGGCGCCGCCGCGCCCGTGGACCTGCCCACCTATGCCTTCCAGCGTGACCATTACTGGCTGCGGGACACCGGCGGCGTCGGTGATGTCGCCGGGGCCGGCCTGTCCGTCATGGGCCATCCGCTGCTCGCCGCCGGGGTCCGGCTGGCCGAGGGAGACGGCCATGTCTTCACCGGCCGGCTCTCCACCACCACGCACCCGTGGCTCGCCGACCACGCCGTACTGGGCCAGGTCCTGCTGCCGGGCGCGGCCGTCCTGGAACTCGTGCTGCGCGCCGGTGAGGCCACGGGCAGCGACCACCTCGACGAACTCGTCCTGCACGCACCGTTGGTCCTGTCCGCCGACGGCACGGCCGTCGACATCCAGGTCGGTGTCGACGCGCCCGACGAGCTGGGCCGGCGCGCGGTGCGCCTGCACTCCCGGCCGCACCGCCCCGGCCAGGACGACGACGCGGAGTGGACCGGCCACGCCGGCGGCACGCTCACCGCCGCGCCCGTCGATGAGCCCACCGCGGCGAACGCCACATGGCCGCCCGCCGATGCGGTCGCCGTGGCGACCGACGACTTCTACGACCGCCTCACCGCCTCCGGATACGCCTACGGACCGGCGTTCCGGGGTGTGCGCGCGGTATGGCGCCGGGGCCATGAGCTGTTCGCCGACGTCGAGCTGGACGAGCCCGGCGCCAGCGAGGCCGCGCGGTACGGCGTCCACCCGGCGCTCGTCGACGCGGCGCTGCAGACCCGTCTGGTGACGGTGCCGCAAGGCGAGGGCGAGCGCATGATGCCGTTCTCGTTCAGCGGCGCCCGCGTGCACGCCACCGGCGCCACCTGCGCCCGGGTCCGGCTGGCCCCGGCCGGATCCGACGCGATCTCGGTGCTGATGACCGACCGCACCGGGCTGCCGATCCTCACCATCGACCGGCTCGCCTCGCGTCCGCTCACCGCGGACGCGGTCGCCGGCCCGTCGGCGGACTCGATGTACGAGGTGACGTGGGCGCCGCTGCCCGCCAAGCCCGGCGCCGAGGAGCGATACGCCATCCTGGGCGACGCCCTGCCCGGCCTCGACGCGCCCCGCTACCCGGATGTCGCCGCGGTGCTCGCGGCCGTACGTGCCGGGGAGCCGGCGCCGGAGACGGTGCTGTTGCCGTGCCCGCGCGGAGACGGCGATGACCTCCCCGCCGAGAGCCGGGATGTTCTGGCCACCGTGCTCGGCACGGCCCGGGAGTGGCTCGGCCACGAGGAGCTCGAGGACATCCGGCTTGCCCCGGTGACGCGGGGCGGGATCGCCGTGCTGCCGGGCGAGGGTGCCGACCCGGTCCAGGCCGCGGTACGGGGACTGCTGCGCTCGGCCGCCACCGAGCACCCGGGCCGGATCCTCCAGATCGACCTGGACACCGACCCGGCGTCCGAGCGGTCGCTGTCCGCTGCGCTGGCCGCCGCGGTCGCCACGGGGGAGACGGAAGCCGCTGTCCGGGCGGGCGCCGCGTCGGTGCCCCGGCTGACCCGGGTCCCGCGGTCGGATACCGGGACGCTGGCCCTGCCCGGAACCTCTGTCCGGGCGGGCGCCGCGTCGGTGCCCCGGCTGACCCGGGTCCCGCGGTCGGATACCGGGACGCTGGCCCTGCCCGGAACCTCCGGAGCCTGGGGCCTTGACCTGGATGCGGCGGGGACGCTGGAGGGGCTGAGCCTGGTCGCCTGCCCGGCGGCCGAGGCGCCGCTGGAGGCGGGTCAGGTGCGGGTGGCGGTGCGCGCGACCGGCGTCAACTTCCGGGATGTGCTGGTCGCCCTCGGCGTCGTGCCGCACACCGAATCGCTCTTCGGCTGTGAGGGTGCGGGTGTGGTGGTCGAGGTCGGTCCGGGGGTGTCCGGTTTTGCCGTCGGCGATCGCGTGATGGGTCTGTTGTCGGGTTCGTATGCCGGTCCGGTGGCGGTGGCCGATTGCCGGATGGTGGTGCGGGTGCCTGGTGGCTGGTCCTTCGCCGAGGCGGCGTCGGTGCCCGCGGTGTTCCTGACCGCTTATTACGCGCTGGTGGATCTGGCGGGTGTGCGTGCGGGTGAGTCGTTGCTGGTGCACGCGGCGGCCGGTGGTGTGGGGATGGCCGCGGTGCAGTTGGCGCGTCATCTGGGTGTTGAGGTGTGTGCGACGGCGAGTGAGCCGAAGTGGCCCGTGGTGCGAGGCAGCGGGGTTCCGGCGGAGCGGATTGCCTCCTCGCGGTCGCTGGAGTTCGCGGACCGGTTCCTGGAGGTGACCGATGGCCGGGGTGTGGATGTCGTCCTCAATTCCCTGGCCCGGGAGTTCGTCGACGCTTCGCTGAGGCTGCTGCCGCGTGGTGGGCGTTTCCTGGAGATGGGCAAGACCGACATCCGCGACGCCGAGCAGGTGGCCTCCGTACACCCGGGAGTGTCCTACCGCGCCTTCGACCTCGGCGAGGCCGGCGCCGGCCGCCTCGGGGAGATGCTCGCCCACCTCGCTGAGCTGTTCGAGCAGGGTGCGCTCAGCCCGCTGCCGGTCACCGCGTGGGACACCCGCCAGGCACCACAAGCCTTCCGCCACCTCAGCCAGGCCCACCACACCGGCAAGGTGGTCCTCACCATCCCGCCGTCCGCGATCGAGGGCACCGTGCTGATCACGGGTGGCACGGGCGTCATCGGATCCGCCGTGGCCCGTCACCTGGCCACCGACCACGGTGTCACCGACCTGGTGCTGGCCGGCCGGCGTGGGCCGGACGCCCCCGGGGCCGCTGATCTGGTGGCGGAGCTGGCCGAACTCGGCGCCACGGCTCGGGTGGTGGCGTGCGACGCCGCCGACCGCGAGGCACTGGCCGGGCTGCTGGACGGGCTGCCGGAGTTGCGGGGTGTCGTCCACGCGGCCGGTGCCCTGGACGACGGTGTGCTCTCCGCGCTCACCCCGGAGCGGCTCGACGCCGTGCTCCGTTCCAAGCTGGACGCCGCCTGGCATCTGCACGAGCTCACCCGCGACCGGGACCTGTCGCTCTTCGCCCTGTTCTCCTCTGCCGCGGGCGTCCTCGGCGCCGCCGGGCAGGCCGGTTATGCCGCCGCCAATGCGTTCTTGGACGGTTTGGCGCAGTACCGTCGGCGGGCCGGGTTGCCGGGGCAGTCGCTGGCCTGGGGTCTGTGGGCCGAACGCAGCGCGATGACGGGGGGTTTGAGCCAGGCGGACCTGGAGCGGATGGGCCGGACGGGCGTGCGGGCGCTGTCGACCGATGAGGGTCTTGCTCTCTTTGATGCCGCGGTGCGGGGGCCGCGTGCGGTGGCGGTTCCGGTCCGGCTGGATGTCGGCGTGTTGCGGAGGCAGGGTGATCCGGCTCCGCTTCTGCGTTCTTTGGTGCGGGTGGCCGGGCGGCGTGCTGCTGCGAACGGGCCGGTTGGTGGTGGGTTGCGGGAGCGGCTGGTGGCGCTTTCGGCGGTGGACCGTGAGCGGGAGCTGACGGAGTTGGTGCGTGTTCAGGCCGCGGTGGTGCTGGGGCACGAGGGGGCCGGGGCGGTGTCGGCGGACCGGGCGTTCAAGGATGTCGGGTTCGATTCGCTGACGGCGGTGGAGCTGCGGAATCGGCTGGGTGCGGCGACGGGGCTGCGGTTGCCGGTGACGGTGGTGTTCGACTATCCCACCCCTGCCGCCCTGGCTGCTGAGATCGGTGAGCGGCTGTGCGCGGATGGCGGTGAGGTGGCGCGGTCGGCCGTCCCGGCGGTGCCGGTGGCGGTGTCGGCTGCCGTGGAGGACGATCCGATCGCGATCGTGGGGATGAGCTGCCGCTTTCCCGGCGGCGTCCGGTCGCCCGAGGACCTGTGGCGCCTGCTCACCGAGGGGCAGGACGCCACCGGCGCGTACCCGACCGACCGGGGATGGAACGTCGAGGACCTGGGTGACCCCACGTCACCGGGCCCGTCCTACGCCCGAGTCGGCGGATTCCTGCACGACATGGCCGACTTCGACCCCGAGTTCTTCGGCATCTCGCCCCGTGAGGCCCTGGCCACCGACCCCCAGCAGCGGCTGCTGCTGGAGACCACGTGGGAAGCGCTCGAACGCGCGGGCATCGACCCCACCGCGCTGCGCTCCACGTCGACCGGCATATTCGCCGGGCTGATCTACAACGACTACGCGTCGCGGTTCCCCCGGCTGCTCAGTGGCTTCGAGGGCTACCTGGGCAACGGCAGCGCCAACAGCGTCGCCTCCGGCAGGATCGCCTACACCCTCGGCCTCGAAGGCCCCGCGATCACGGTGGACACGGCCTGCTCGTCCTCGATGGTGGCCCTGCACCTGGCCGCCCAGGCCGTCCGGCAGGGCGAGTGCACCCTTGCGGTGGCGGGCGGCGCGACCGTGATGTCCACACCCCGGCCGATGATCGAGTTCAGCCGGATCGGCGGGCTCGCCCTCGACGGCCGCTGCAAGGCCTTCGCCGCCGAGGCCGACGGCATGGGCTTCGCCGAGGGCGTCGGCATGCTGGTCATCGAGCGCCTCTCCGACGCCCGGCGCAACGGGCACCGGGTGCTGGCGCTGCTCCGCGGCTCCGCGCTCAACCAGGACGGCGCGTCCAACGGCCTGACCGCGCCCAGCGGCCCCGCTCAGCAGCGAGTGATCCGCCAGGCCCTGGCCAACGCGGGCCTGAGCCCCTCCGACGTGGACGTCGTGGAGGCGCACGGCACCGGCACCTCGCTCGGCGACCCGATCGAGGCCCAGGCCCTGCAGGCCACCTACGGGCAGGACCGGCCCGCCGACCGCCCGCTGCTGCTGGGCTCGGTGAAGTCGAACATCGGCCACACGCAGGGCGCGGCGGGCGTCGCCGGAGTCATCAAGACGGTGCTGGCCCTGCGCCATGGCACCGTGCCCCGCACCCTGCACGTCGAGCAGCCCACCTCGCACGTCGCGTGGTCGGCCGGTGGACTGCGGCTCGCCGCCGACAGCTGCCCCTGGCCGGAGACCGGGCGGGCCCGGCGCGCCGCCGTGTCCTCGTTCGGCATCAGCGGTACGAACGCCCACGTCATCCTGGAGCAGGCCCCCGAGGAGCCGGAGCCCGTCACCGCCCTGGCGGCCGACGTGCCGGTGCCGTGGGTGATCTCGGCCAAGAACGCCGACAGTCTGCGCGAGCAGGCGGGCCGCCTCCACCAGCGGGTGTCCTCGGACCCCGCCCTGGCCCCGGCGGACGTCGCCCGCTCCCTGCTCACCACGCGCGCCACCTTCGAGCACCGCGCCGTGGTCATCGGGCGGACCCGGGAGGAGTTGCTGCGCCGTCTGGCGTCGCTGAGCGGCGGTGAACCCGCCGCGGGCGTGGTGCAGGGCCTGGCGGCCCCGCGCGCGAAGACCGTGTTCGTCTTCCCCGGCCAGGGCTCCCAGTGGGCCGGGATGGCGACGGAACTCCTCGACACCTCCCCGGCGTTCGCCGAACAGCTCGAGGCATGCGCCGCCGCCCTTCGCCCGTACATCGACTGGTCCCCGCTCGACGTGCTGCACGGCCACCCGGACGCGCCCTCCCTGGACCGGGTCGATGTGGTGCAGCCGGCGCTGTGGGCGGTGATGGTGTCGCTGGCCCACGTCTGGCGGGCGCACGGCGTCGAGCCGTCCGCCGTGGTGGGGCACTCCCAGGGAGAGCTGGCCGCCGCGGCCGTCTCGGGCGTGCTGTCGGTCGCCGACGCCGCCCGTGTGGTGGCCCTGCGCAGCCGGCTCATCGCCCGGGAGCTCGCCGGGCGGGGCGGCATGGTCTCGATCGCCCGGCCGCCGGCCGAGGTCGAGCAGGTTCTGGAATCGTGGGGCGAGCGGATCTGCGTCGCCACGGTGAACGGGCCGCGCTCCACCGTCGTCGCCGGTGAAGCCGGGGCGCTGGACGAGCTCATGGAGCGATGCGAGCGCGAGGGGGTACGGGCTCGCCGGATCCCGGTGGACTACGCCTCGCACACCCCGCAGGTCGAGGGGATCCGCGAGGCCCTGCTCCAGCTGGCCGAGCCGGTCGTGCCCGGGCCTGCGGACCCGCCCCTGTACTCCGCCGTCACCGGGGGAGTCCTGGAGACCGCGGCGGACGCCGAGTACTGGTACCGCAATCTGCGCGAGCCCGTGCGGTTCGAGCAGGTCACCCGCGCCCTGGCGGCCGACGGCCACGATGTGTACGTCGAGGTGAGCCCGCACCCGGTGCTGACCACCGGCATGGCGGAGACCCTCGAGGACCAGCCCGGCGAGATCACGGTCACCGGCACGCTGCGGCGTGACGAGGGCGGGCGGGACCGGCTGCTGACGGCGCTGGCGGAGCTGTTCGTGGCCGGTGTCCCGGTGGACTGGGCGGCCGCGTTCGACGGTGGCCGGACCGTGGACCTGCCGACCTACGCCTTCCGCCGACAGCGCTACTGGCTGGACGCCCCGTCGGAGCCGGAGGGGTCGCGTACCGGCGCCGCCGTCGACGACGCCTTCTGGTCCGCGGTCGACCAGCGCGATCCGGAGGGCCTCGCGTCGGCCCTCGGCATCGAGGACGCGGCCGTACGGACCTCGTTGAGCACGGTGCTGCCCGCGCTGTCGCAGTGGCACCGGCAGCAGCGTGAGCATTCCACCGTGGACGCGTGGCGCTACGGCATCCAGTGGTCACCGGTCCCGGACGCGGCACCGGCCGGGCCGGCGGGTGGATGGCTGCTGGTCGTCCCCGAAGGGTTCGAGGACGACCCCCGAGTGGCCGCGCTGACAGCGGGGATCGAGCGCCGGGGCGGGCGCACGCTGCCGGTCGTGGTCGCCGTCGACCGGGCCGGCACCCTCGCCGGCGAGCTGAGGGGGGCCATCGGGAGCGAGCAGCTGAACGGTGTGCTGTCGCTGGCCGCCTGGGACGAGCGGCCGCACCCCTCCCACCCCGCGGTGACCAGGGGCTTCGCCCACACCCTGACGCTGTGCCAGATGCTGGAGGCCGCTGGGGTCACGGCCCCGCTGTGGTGTGTCACCAGCGGCGCGGTCGCCACCGGGGCCGACGAGGCCCCCGTCAGCCCGGCGCAGGCACTGGTGTGGGGGCTCGGCCGGGTGGCCGCCCAGGAACACCCGGCCCGCTGGGGCGGTCTGATCGACCACCCGGTCAAGCTGGACGAGCGGAGCGTGGACCGGCTCTGCGGGCTGCTGACCGGAGCCTCCGGCGAGGACCAGCTCGCCGTACGGGCCTCCGGCGTGCTGGCCCGCAGGCTGGCCCGTACTCCCGCACCGGCGGCGCCCGGACGGGAGTGGACCCCCGCCGGCACCGTGCTGATCACCGGCGGCACCGGCGCCATCGGCGGCCATCTCGCCCGCTGGCTGGCCTCCCGGGGCGCCCCGCACCTGCTGCTGCTGAGCCGGAGCGGACCGGACGCCGAAGGAGCCCGGGAGCTGCTGGCCGACCTGGAGCGGGCCGGTGCCCGCGTCACCATCCTCGCCTGCGACGCCGGGGACCGGGCCGCGCTGGAGGCCGCGCTGGCCACCGTCCCGGACGAACTGCCGCTCACGGCCGTGTTCCACACCGCCGCGGCTCTGGACGACGGGCCGCTGGACACGCTGACCGTGGAGCGCGCCGACGCCGTGCTCCGCTCGAAGGCCGGTGCCGCCTGGAACCTGCACGAGCTGACCGCTTCACTGGACCTGTCGGCCTTCGTGCTCTTCTCCTCCACCGCGGGCACCTTCGGGGCCGCCGGGCAGGCGAACTACGCGCCGGGCAACGCCTACCTCGACGCGCTGGCCTGGCACCGCCGGGCCCACGGCCGGGTGGCCACCTCCATCGGGTGGGGCGCCTGGGCCCAGGGAGGCATGGCGGAGAAGGAGGCCGTCGCCGACCTGCGCCGCAGGCACGGCGTCCCGGTCATGTCGCCGGAACGCGCCCTCCTGGCACTGCGTCAGGCCCTCGACGCCGACGACACCTTCGTGGTCGTCGCGGACATCGACTGGGACCGCTTCTACCTCGCCTACACCGCCGCCCGGCCCAGCCCGCTGCTGCACGACCTGGCCGAGGTCCGCCGGATCCGGGAGTCGGCCGTGGCCGGAGGCGGACCGGGCGAGTCCGGGCCGGACCTGACCGAGCGGCTGGCCGGGCTCGGCCGGGCCGAGCAGGAACGGCTGCTGCGCGAGGTGGTCCGTACCCACGCCGCCGCCGTCCTCGGCCATGACACGCCCGAATCGGTGCCGCTGAACCGCCCCTTCTGGGAACTCGGCCTGGACTCCGTCACCGCCGTGGAGATCCGCAACCGGCTGGGCGGGGCCGTCGGGCGCAAGCTCCCCGCCGGTCTGATCTTCGACTACCCCACGGCCGGTGAACTGGTCGCCTACCTCCACGGCGAGCTGTGCCGGGACGCGACCGAGACCAGTCCGGTGATGTCCGACCTGAACCGGCTGGACGTCACCCTGGCCGCCCTGGCCGACGACGACCCGGCCCGGAACGAGGTCGCCCAGTGGCTGGAGAAGCTGCTGCGCCGGGTGAGCCCGGCCTCGGTGGTGACACGCGGACCCGCGACGGACTGGGGGCTGGACACCGCTTCCCAGGACGAGGTGTTCGCCCTCATCGACGAAGAGCTGGGCGAGTCGTAACCGGCTCCCCGCCCCGCCTGCCCCACCGCTAGGGACTACCAAGGATGGACCCGTCACCCATGGCCAATGAAGAGAAGCTCTTCGAGTACCTCAAGCGCGTCACCGCCGAACTGAAGGAGACGCGGGCGCGCTTGCGGGACGCGGAGGCGGCGGCCGGTGAGCCGGTGGCGATCGTCGGCATGAGCTGCCGCTACCCCGGCGGGGTGACCTCGCCGGAGGACCTGTGGCGGCTGGTCGCCGACGGTGAGGACGCGATCTCGGAGGTCCCGGCCGACCGCGGCTGGGACCTGGCGGGTCTGTTCGACGTGGACGGGGCGCGGCCCGGCACCTCGTACGTCAACCGGGGCGGCTTCCTCCACGACGCCGCCGACTTCGACGCCGGGCTCTTCGGCATCTCGCCCCGTGAGGCGCTGGGCATGGACCCGCAGCAGCGGCTGCTGCTGGAGACGTCCTGGGAGCTGTTCGAGCGGGCCGGGATCGACCCCGCGTCGCTGGGCGGCAGCCGCACCGCGGTCTTCATGGGGTCCAGCTTCCACGGTTACGGCGGCGACCTGACCGCCGCGCCCGACGAGGTCCAGGGCTATTTGCTCACCGGCCGCGCGGACAGCGTGATCTCCGGCCGCATCGCCTACACGCTGGGCCTGGAAGGCCCGGCGATCACGGTGGACACCGCCTGCTCGTCGTCGCTCGTGGCGCTGCATCTGGCGGTGAACGCGCTGCAGCGCGGCGACTGCTCCCTCGCTCTCGCCGGTGGTGTGATGGTCATGTCCACCCCCGAGGTGTTCGTCGAGTTCAGCCGCCAGCAGGGGCTGTCCCGCGACGGCCGGTGCCGGGCGTTCTCCGGGAGCGCCGACGGCACCGGTCTCGCCGAGGGCGTCGGCGTCCTGCTGGTGGAGCGGCTGTCGGACGCGGTGCGCAACGGCCATCAGGTACTGGCCGTGGTGCGCGGCTCGGCGGTGAACCAGGACGGGGCGTCCAACGGTCTGACCGCTCCGAACGGCCCCTCGCAGCAGCGGGTGATCCGGCACGCGCTGGCCGACGCCGACCTGTCCCCCGTACAGGTCGACGTGGTGGAGGCGCACGGCACGGGCACCAGGCTGGGCGACCCCATCGAGGCGGACGCGCTGCTGGCGACGTACGGTCAGGAGCGGCCCGCCGGACGGCCGCTGCTGCTCGGGTCCCTGAAGTCCAACCTCGGCCACACGCAGGCCGCGGCCGGGGTCGCCGGAATCATCAAGATGGTGATGGCGATGCGGCACGGCACGGTGCCCGCGACGCTGCACGTGGACGAGCCGACCCCGCACGTGGACTGGGAGTCCGGCGCGGTGGAGCTGGTCACCGAGAACACCCCGTGGCCCCGGACCGGGCAGCCGCGCCGTGCCGCCGTGTCGTCGTTCGGTGTGAGCGGCACCAATGCGCACGTGATCATCGAACAGGCCCCGGCCGCCGAGGCCCTGGCCGCCGAGCAGCCGCCCGCCGAGCAGCCGCCCGCCGAGCAGCCGCCCGCCGTCGGCGCGTTCGCCCCGCTGGCCGCGCCGGACGGTCCACTGCCCTGGGTGGTGTCAGGGCGTACCCGCGAGGGACTGCGGGCGCAGGCCGCACGGTTGCGCGGGTTCGCCGCCGCCTCCAACGCGCGTCCCGCCGATGTCGGCTGGTCGCTGGCCTCCTCGCGCGCCGCGCTGGAGCACCGCGCGGTGGTCGTCGCCGAGGACCGGGAGGGGCTGCTGGCCGGGCTGGACGCCCTCGCGGCGGGGGAGCCCGCCCCGCACGTGGTCAGTGGCGTCGCGGGCGGTGAGGCGGACGGTGGCGTGGTGTTCGTCTTCCCGGGCCAGGGTTCGCAGTGGGTGGGCATGGCCACCGAACTGCTGGACACCTCCCCGGTGTTCGCCGAGTCGGTCCGGCAGTGCGCGCAGGCGCTGACGCCCTACACCGACTGGGACCTCCTCGAGGTCCTCCGGGGCGGCGACACGCTGGACCGGGTGGACGTCGTGCAGCCCGTGCTGTGGGCGGTGATGGTGTCGCTGGCCGCGCTGTGGCGCTCGGCCGGCGTGGTGCCCTCGGCGGTGGTGGGCCATTCGCAGGGTGAGATCGCGGCCGCGTGCGCGGCGGGCGCCCTGTCACTGGAGGACGGGGCGCGGCTGGTGGCGCTGCGCAGCCGGGTGATCGCGCGGGACCTGGCCGGACAGGGCGGCATGGTGTCGGTCGCCGCCTCGCCCGACCGGGTCACGGAGCTGCTGCCGGGCCGGGCCGGGGTATGGGTGGCGGCGGTGAACGGTCCGTCCGCCACGGTGCTCGCGGGCGAACCGGACGTCCTGGCCGAGGTGGCCGCGGCGGCGGAGGACGCCGGGCTGCGGGCCAAGACGGTAGCCGTGGACTACGCCTCGCACACCCCGCACGTCGAGCGGGTCCGCGACGCGCTGCTGGAACTGGCGGCCCCGATCACCCCCCGGTCCGGGGACGTCCCCCTGTACTCCACCGTCACCGGCGCCCCCATCGAGGGCGAGGCGCTCGACGCCGAGTACTGGTACCGGAACCTGCGCGGACAGGTTCGTTTCCACGACACCGTGAGGACCCTCGTCGGGGAGGGCTCCACAGTCTTCCTCGAGGTCAGCCCGCACCCGGTGCTTGCGGGCGCGATCCAGGACGCCGGGCACGCCGCAGACACCGACGTCCAGGCGGTGGAGACCCTGCGGCGCGGCGAGGGTGGGCCCCGGCGCGTTCTGACGTCGCTGGGCGAGCTGTGGACGTGCGGCATCCGCCCCGACTGGGCGGCGGTCTTCGGCGGTGAGGTGGCGCGGGTGGACCTGCCCACGTACGCCTTCGAGCGGCGGCGCTACTGGCTGTCCGGCGCCGCCAACGGCATGGGCGGCCCGGCCGGGGCCGGTCTCTCACCGCTGGGACACCCGCTGCTGGCGGCCGGGATCGGCGTGGCCGAGGGCGGCGGATACGTCTTCACCGGGCGGTTGTCGATGTCCTCGCACCCCTGGCTCGCCGATCACGCGGTGGAGGGCCGGGCCCTGGTGCCGGGCGCGGCCATGCTCGAACTGGTCCTGCGGGCCGGTGAGTACACCGGCTGCGACCGGCTGGAGGAGCTGGTCCTGCGAGCCCCGCTGCTCGTGCCCGCCGACGGCACCGCTGTGGAGCTGCAGGTCGGTCTCGACGCCCCCGACGAGCTGGGCCGGCGCGCGGTACGGCTGCACTCCCGGCCGTACCGCCCCGGGCCGGACGAGGACGGGGCGGAGTGGGTCTGCCACGCGACGGGCACGGTGACCACCGCGGCCGCGGACGCGTCGGCGACCCCGGCGCCGGAGACCGTATGGCCGCCCGCGGACGCGCGACCGGTGGAGGTGGCGGGCTTCTACGACCGTCTCGCGGACGCCGGTTACGCCTATGGGCCGGTTTTCCAGGGCGTCCGCGCGGTGTGGCGGCGCGGTGAGGAGGTGTTCGCCGAGGTCGGTCTCGAGGAGTCCGGCGCGAGCGACGCCACGCGGTTCGGGGTGCACCCGGCCCTGGTGGACGCGGCGTTGCAGAGCAGGCTCGCCGTGCTCCTGGACGACGGCGGCGAGCGGAAACTGCCGTTCTCGTTCACCGGGGTGCGCCTTCACGCCACGGGGGCCGTCACCGCGCGGGTCCGGGTGACCCCCGCCGGGCCCGACACGATCTCGCTGTCGATGAGCGACCATGCCGGGCTGCCGATCCTCACCGTCGACCAGCTCACCTCGCGTCCGCTCGCCCTCGGTGCGGCGGCCGGCGTGCCGGTGGACTCGATGTACGAGGTGACCTGGGCACCCCTGCCCACCGCCGAGGCCGAGGTGGACCGGGTCGCGCTCCTGGGAGAAGCCCTGCCGGGGCTCGACGTGCCCTCGTATCCGGATGTCGCCGCCGTGCTCGCGGCCGTACGGGCGCAGGAGCCCGTGCCCGGGACGGTGTTGCTGCCCTGCCCGCACGGGGACGGCGCCGACCTCCCCGCCGTGAGCCGGGATCTGCTGACCCGGGTGCTCGGCGCGGTCCAGGAGTGGCTCGGCCACGAGGAGCTGGAGGACATCCGGCTGGTCCTGGTGACGCGGGGCGCGGCCACGGTGGAGGCGGGCGAAATTGTCGACGTCGCGCAGGCCGCGGTACGGGGCCTGGTGCGTTCGGCGGCGTCCGAGCATCCGGGCCGGCTGCTGCAGGTGGACGTCGATGGTGGCGCGGAGTCGGTGGCGGCGCTGGCCGGTGTGGTGGCGGCCGCGGTGGCGGCGGGTGAGCCCGACGCCGTGGTCCGGTCGGGCGAGGCGCTGGTGCCCCGGCTCGGCCGGGCCGCCCCGTCGGACGCGAACCTGCTCACCGTTCCCGACGGCACACAGGCGTGGAGCCTTGACCTGGATGCGGCGGGGACGCTGGAGGGGCTGAGCCTGGTCGCCTGCCCGGCGGCCGAGGCGCCGCTGGAGGCGGGTCAGGTGCGGGTGGCGGTGCGCGCGACCGGCATCAACTTCCGGGACGTGCTCGTCGCCCTCGGCGTGGTTCCCCTCTCGGGCGCGGCCTTCGGCTGTGAGGGTGCGGGTGTGGTGGTCGAGGTCGGTCCGGGGGTGTCCGGTTTTGCCGTCGGCGATCGCGTGATGGGTCTGTTGTCGGGTTCGTATGCCGGTCCGGTGGCGGTGGCCGATTGCCGGATGGTGGTGCGGGTGCCTGGTGGCTGGTCCTTCGCCGAGGCGGCGTCGGTGCCCGCGGTGTTCCTGACCGCTTATTACGCGCTGGTGGATCTGGCGGGTGTGCGTGCGGGTGAGTCGTTGCTGGTGCATGCGGCGGCCGGTGGTGTGGGGATGGCCGCGGTGCAGTTGGCGCGTCATCTGGGTGTTGAGGTGTGTGCGACGGCGAGTGAGCCGAAGTGGCCCGTGGTGCGAGGCACCGGGGTTGCGGCGGAGCGGATTGCCTCCTCGCGGTCGCTGGAGTTCGCGGACCGGTTCCTGGAGGCCACCGGTGGCCGGGGTGTCGATGTCGTCCTCAATTCCCTGGCCCGGGAGTTCGTTGATGCCTCGCTGCGGCTGCTGCCGCGCGGCGGGCGTTTCCTGGAGATGGGCAAGACCGACATCCGCGACGCCGAGCAGGTGGCCGCCGTACACCCGGGAGTGTCCTACCGCGCCTTCGACCTCGGCGAGGCGGGTCCGGACCGGGTCGGTGAGATGCTGGCGGATCTGGTGGAGCTGTTCGAGCGGGGTGTGCTTGCTCCGTTGCCGGTGACGGCGTGGGACACCCGGCAGGCGTCGGAGGCGTTCCGGTATGTGAGTCAGGCCCGGCACGTGGGCAAGGTGGTGCTGACCACTCCGCCGCCCGCGATCGAGGGCACCGTGCTGATCACGGGTGGCACGGGCGTCATCGGATCCGCCGTGGCCCGTCACCTGGCCACCGACCACGGTGTCACCGACCTGGTGCTGGCCGGCCGGCGTGGCCCGGACGCCCCCGGGGCCGCTGATCTGGTGGCGGAGCTGGCCGAACTCGGCGCCACGGCTCGGGTGGTGGCGTGTGACGCCGCCGACCGCGAGGCACTGGCCGGGCTGCTGGACGGGCTGCCGGAGTTGCGGGGTGTCGTCCACGCGGCCGGTGCCCTGGACGACGGTGTGGTGTCGGCGTTGACGCCGGAGCGGCTGGAGACGGTGCTGCGGCCGAAGGTGGACGCGGCGTGGAACCTGCACGAGCTGACGCTGGACCGGGATCTGTCGTTCTTTGCTCTGTTCTCCTCTGCCGCGGGCGTGTTCGGGGCGCCGGGGCAGGGCAATTACGCCGCAGCCAATGCGTTCTTGGACGGTTTGGCGCAGTACCGTCGGCGGGCCGGGTTGCCGGGGCAGTCGCTGGCCTGGGGTCTGTGGGCCGAACGCAGCGCGATGACGGGGGGTTTGAGCCAGGCGGACCTGGAGCGGATGGGCCGGACGGGCGTGCGGGCGCTGTCGACCGATGAGGGTCTTGCTCTCTTCGATGCCGCGGTGCGGGGGCCGCGTGCGGTGGCGGTTCCGGTCCGGCTGGATGTCGGCGTGTTGCGGAGGCAGGGTGATCCGGCTCCGCTTCTGCGTTCTTTGGTGCGGGTGGCCGGGCGGCGTGCTGCTGCGAACGCGCCGGTTGGTGGTGGGTTGCGGGAGCGGCTGGTGGCGCTTTCGGCGGTGGACCGTGAGCGGGAGCTGACGGAGTTGGTGCGTGTTCAGGCCGCGGTGGTGCTGGGGCACGAGGGGGCCGGGGCGGTGTCGGCGGACCGGGCGTTCAAGGATGTCGGGTTCGATTCGCTGACGGCGGTGGAGCTGCGGAATCGGCTGGGTGCGGCGACGGGGCTGCGGTTGCCGGTGACGGCGGTGTTCGACTATCCCACCCCTGCCGCCCTGGCTGCTGAGATCGGTGAGCGGCTGTGCGCGGATGGCGGCGAGGTGGCGCGGTCCGCGACTCCGGCGGTGCCGGTGGCGGTGTCGGCTGCCGTGGACGACGATCCGATCGCGATCGTGGGGATGAGCTGCCGCTTCCCCGGCGGCGTCCGGTCGCCCGAGGACCTGTGGCGCCTGCTCACCGAGGGGCAGGACGCCATGTCACCGTTCCCCACCGACCGGGGATGGGACCTCGACGCGCTGTTCGATCCGGACCCGGACCGGCCCGGCACGTCGTACACCCGTGTGGGCGGGTTCCTGGACGACATGGCCGACTTCGACCCCGAGTTCTTCGGCATCTCGCCGCGCGAGGCGATGGCCATGGACCCCCAGCAGCGGCTGCTGCTGGAGACGACCTGGGAGACGTTCGAGCGCGCCGGTGTCGACCCGGGCGCCCTGTACGGCTCGCTGACGGGCGTCTTCATCGGCGGCTCCGTGTCCGGCTACGGAATGAACCTCTTCACCTCCTCCGACGGCCTCGACGGCCACCTGCTGACCGGCAACGCGAGCAGCGTGGCCTCCGGGCGGGTGGCCTACACCTTCGGCCTCGAAGGCCCCGCCATCACCGTGGACACGGCCTGCTCCTCGTCGCTCGTGGCCCTGCACCTGGCCGCCCAGGCCCTCCGGCAGGGCGAGTGCGACCTCGCGATCGCCGGCGGCGTCACGGTCATGCCGAGCCCGGCGCTCATGGTGTCGTTCAGCAGGCAGCGCGGGCTGGCGGCCGACGGCCGCTGCAAGGCGTTCGCGGCGGGCGCGGACGGGACGGGCTTCGCCGAGGGCGTCGGTGTGCTGCTGGTGGAGCGCCTGTCCGACGCCGTCCGCAACGGACACCAGGTCCTGGCGCTCGTACGTGGTACGGCGGTGAACCAGGACGGTGCGTCCAACGGTCTCACCGCGCCCAACGGCCCCTCCCAGCAGCGGGTGATCCGGCAGGCACTGGCCAACTCCAAGGTGGCCGCCGCCGAGGTGGACGTGGTGGAGGCGCACGGCACCGGAACCGCGCTGGGTGACCCGATCGAGGCGCAGGCGCTGCTGGCCACCTACGGCCAGGACCGGCCCGCGGACCGGCCACTTCTGCTGGGCTCGGTGAAGTCGAACATCGGGCACGCGCAGGCCGCGGCCGGCGTGGCGGGTGTCATCAAGATGGTGATGGCGATGCGGCATGGTGCGGTGCCGCGGACGCTGCACGTGGACGAGCCGACGCCGCATGTGGACTGGTCGGCCGGCGCGGTGGAGCTGGTGACCGAGGGCCGGGAGTGGCCGGAGGCGGAGTGGCCGCGCCGCGCGGGCGTGTCCTCGTTCGGGATCAGCGGCACCAACGCGCATGTCGTCCTGGAGCAGGCCCCCGTGGCCGCCACGCCGCCCGAGAGGGAGCCCACGGAACCCACGGGCGCCGCGGTCCCGTGGGTGGTCTCCGGCCGGTCGGCGGCCGGGCTGCGGGCGCAGGCGGCGCGGCTGGGTGCGTTCGTGGCGGCGGCCGGCGCTGACGCGGGTGTGGCCGAGGTGGGCTGGTCGCTGGCATCAGGGCGGGCGGCTCTGGAACACCGTGCGGTGGTGGTCGCCGGGGACCGGGACGCGTTCCTGTCGGGGCTGGACGCCCTGGCGGCGGGCGAGTCCGCGGGGAACGTGGTGAGCGGTGTGGTGGAGAGCGACCGGCGGATCGCGCTTGTGTTCTCGGGCCAGGGGTCGCAGCGGGCCGGTATGGGCCGTGAGCTGATGGCGCTGCCGCCGTTCGCCGAGACCTTCGACGAGGTGTGCGACGCGTTTGACGGGCTGTTGGACGTCCCCCTGCGTGAGGTGTTGCTGAGCGAACCGGGGACGCCCCATGCGGACCTGGTGGACCGCACGGATGTGACGCAGGCGGGCCTGTTCGCCTTTGAGGTGGCGCTGTTCCGGCTGCTGGAGCGCTGTGGGGTGAGCGCCGACTTCGTGATGGGGCATTCCGTGGGGGAGTTGGCGGCGGCCCATGTGTCGGGCGTGTGGACGCTCGCGGACGCGGCCCGGGTGGTGGCCGCGCGGGGACGGTTGATGCGGGAGCTGCCCCCCGGTGGGGTGATGGCGGCGCTGGAGGCCGGAGCGGCGGAGGTCGCCGAGTGGGTGGAGAACGCCGGTGACGGGGTGTGGATCGCGGCGGTGAACGCGGAACGGTCCGTGGTGGTGTCCGGGGTGGAGAGCGCCGTGGCCGCGGTGACGGAGACGGCACGGTCGCAGGGGCGTCGCACTCATCGACTGCGGGTGGAACAGGCTTTCCACTCCGGCTTGGTGGAGCCGATGCTGGGCGCGTTCGCCGAGGTTCTGGGCGAGGTGTCGTGGGGCGTACCGCGCATCCCCCTCGTGTCGAACGTGACGGGTGCGGTGGTGGAGCCCGCGGAGATCGGAAGCGTCGGCTACTGGGTGCGGCACGCCCGCGAGGCGGTGCGGTTCGCCGAGGGCGTGGAGTGGCTCGGGCAGCACGGGGTGACCGATGTCGTCGAGGTGGGGCCGGACGCGACGCTGAGCGGTCTGGTCGCCGAGCAACTGGCCGCGGCGGTGGCGGTGCCCACCGCCCGGCGGGACCAGGACGAGGTCGTCACGCTGACCCACGCGTTGGCGCACCTGCATACGCGGGGCACCGCGGTGCGGTGGCCGACGCTGCGGCCGGGCCGCCGTCTGGACCTGCCGACCTACGCCTTCCAGCGCCGGCGCTACTGGCCGAGCCGGCCCGCCCCGGTCGGTGTCGACGCCGCCGTCGGCTCCGTCGGGCTCGAAGCCACCGGCCACCCGCTGCTCGGCGCGCGCGTCGGCCTGGCCGACGGCGACGGCGTGCTGCTCACCGGACGGCTGTCCCTGGCCGAACAGCCGTGGCTGGCCGACCACGCGGTGCTGGACACGGTCCTGCTCCCCGGCACCGTCTTCGTCGAGATGGCGCTGCGCGCGGGCGAGGAGGCGGACTGCCCGGTCGTGGAGGAACTCACCCTGCACGCCCCCCTGGTGCTGCCCGGCGACGCCACCGTCCGGATCCAGCTGACCGTGGGCGGCCCCGATGAGAGGGGCCGCCGCCCCGTCGCCGTGTACGCGCGCCGGGAGGACGCAGCGGAGTGGATCACCCACGCCACCGGACTGCTGGCTCAGGCGGCACCGGTGGCCACCGCCGAACGGCCCGTCTGGCCGCCCGAGGGCGCCGAGCACGTCAGCCTGGACGGCCTCTACGACCAGCTGAGCGACGGCGGATTCGGCTACGGACCGGCGTTCCAGGGACTCACCGCCGCATGGCGGCGCGGGGCCGAGGTCTTCGCCGAGGTCCGCCTGCCCGAGCAGAGTGCCACCGACACCGAGGGGTTCTGCCTGCACCCGGCGCTGCTCGACGCGGCGCTGCACGGCATCTCCCTGATGCACGCGGCCAACGGCGCCGATGCCCCGCGCGGCCTCCCCTTCTCCTGGCAGGGCGTACGGCTGTACGCCGCCGGGGCCGGTTCGCTGCGCGTCCGTCTCTCCCCGACCAGCACCCCCGGGATCGCGGTGACGGTGACCGACGACGCGGGGCTGCCGGTGGCGTCGATCGACGCGCTGGTGCTGCGGCCGGTCACCGGGGATCAGCTCCAGGCCGCCCGCGGCCACGGCGATTCGCTGTTCCGGCAAGGCTGGACCGAGGTGACGCCCGTCGCCGCACCGGATGGCGCGCCCCCGCTCCGCTGGGCCGCGATCGGCGCCGAGGCGGCCGCCGTGGTGCGCGCGGCGGGCGCGGACGCCGACCCGTACGAAGACCTGGAGGCGCTGGGCACGGCGATGGCCGAGGGCGTCCCCGCACCTGACGCGGTGGTCAGCGTATGCCCCGACTTCCCCGGCGAGACGCCGGAAGCGGTCGCGGCGGCCACCGGCTGGGCGCTGGAGACGGTGCGTGGCTGGCTCGGCGACGACCGGTTCCCCGGCGCCCGGCTGGTGCTGGTCACCCGTCACGCCGCGTCCGCCGACGGCCGGGAGGCCGGGCTGCCGCACGCGGCGGTCCAGGGCCTGGTGCGCTCGGCCCAGTCGGAGCACCCGGACCGCATCGTGCAGATCGACCTCGACGGCGATGCGGCGGCCGCCCGGCTGACCGATGCCGTGCTGGCCGCGCGCGGTGCCGACGAGCCCGAGCTGGCGATCCGCGACGGCGTCCTGCGGGCACCCCGGCTGAGCCGTACCGCCCCGGCCGCCGACGCCGACACGCCCGCGTGGGACCCGCGGGGCACCGTGCTGATCACCGGTGGCACCGGAGCGCTGGGCAGCGCCGTGGCCCGGCACTTGGCCGTCGTCCACGGCGTCGAACACCTGCTGCTCGTGGGCAGGCGGGGCGTGCGGGCCGCCGGTGCCCAGGAGCTCGTGGCCGAACTGGCCGCGCTGGGCACCGAGGCCACCGTGGTGGCCTGCGACGTCGCGGACCGCGAGAGCCTCGCCGCCGCGCTGGCGGCCATTCCGGCCGACCGGCCCCTGCGCGGTGTGGTGCACGCCGCCGGGGTCGTCGACGACGGGATCGTCTCCTCGCTGACCTCCGAGCGGCTCCGCACCGTGCTGCGCCCCAAGGCGGACGCGGCCTGGAACCTGCACGAGCTCACCGCGTCGGCGGACCTGACCGCCTTCGTGCTGTTCTCCTCGGCCGCGGGCGTGCTGGGGGCCGCGGGACAGGCCAACTATGCCGCGGCCAACGCGTTCCTCGACGCCCTCGCCCGGCACCGACGCGCCCACGGCAGGCCCGCGCACTCGCTGGCCTGGGGCCTGTGGGAGCGGCGCGGCCAGATGTCCGGCGCCCTGACCGGGCGCGACCTGGCCCGGGTGTCCCGGGGCGGGATGTCCGCGCTGTCGGTCGAGGCGGGGCTCGCGCTGTTCGACGCGGCGCTCGCCGCCGACGAGCCGGTCCTGGTGCCGATGGTGCTCGACCCGGCCGCCGCCCGGAGCGGCGGCGCGGCCGTTCCCCCGGTCCTGCGCGGGCTGGTACGGACCCCGGCCCGGCGTGTCTCGCGGGAGACCGCGCCCACGGGTCTGCGGGAGCGGATCCGCACGATGTCCCCGGCCGAGCGGGGCAAGGCCGTGCTCGACGTCGTGCTGCGGCATGTCGGCGCCGTGCTGGGCCACGCGCCCGGCAGCGCCGTCGAGGCGGACCGGGCCTTCTCCGATCTCGGCTTCGACTCGCTGACCGCCGTGGACCTGCGCAACCAGCTCGCCGACGCGGCGGGGGTACGGCTGCCGGCCACCCTGGTGTTCGACTACCCGACGCCGAGGGCGCTCGCGGACCACCTGCACGCCGAACTCGTGGACGCCGAAGTCACCGCCGCGCCGGCGCCTGCGGCGGTCGCGACCGAAGAGCCGATCGCGATCGTCGGGATGAGCTGCCGTTACCCCGGCGGGGTCGAGTCGCCCGAGGAACTGTGGGACCTGGTCCTCCAGGGCCGGGACGCGATCACTCCCTTCCCCGACGACCGGGGGTGGGACGTGGCGGAACTGCGTGACCCGGACGCCGGCCGGCCCGGTGCCGGCCATGTGGGCGCGGGCGGGTTCCTGCACCGCGCCGCGGAGTTCGACCCCGCGTTCTTCGGGATCTCGCCGCGTGAGGCGCTGGCCATGGACCCCCAGCAGCGGCTGCTGCTGGAGACTGCCTGGGAAGCCTTCGAGGACGCGGGCATCGACCCCACCGCCGTCCGGGGCAGCCGCGTCGGTGTCTTCGCCGGGCTGATGCACCACGACTACGCGACCCGGCTGCGCGCCGTCCCCGAGGAGGTCGCGGGCTTCCTGGGCAACGGCAACACCGGTTCCATCGCCACCGGCCGGCTCTCCTACACCTTCGGCTTCGAGGGCCCGGCGGTCACCGTGGACACCGCCTGCTCCTCCTCGCTGGTCGCCCTGCACCTCGCGGCGCAGGCACTGCGCCAGGGCGAGTGTTCGCTCGCCCTGGCGGGCGGCGTCGCGGTGATGTCGACGCCCGCGGCGTTCGTCGAGTTCAGCAGGCAGCAGGGGCTGGCGCCGGACGGCCGGTGCAAGTCGTTCGCCGCCGCCGCGGACGGCACCACCTGGTCCGAGGGCGTCGGCCTGCTGCTGGTCGAGCGGCTGTCGGACGCCCGGCGCAACGGACACCGGATCCTCGGTGTGGTGCGCGGCACGGCGGTGAACCAGGACGGTGCGTCCAACGGTCTCACCGCGCCCAACGGCCCCTCGCAGCAGCGGGTGATCCGGCAGGCGCTGGCCGGCTCCGGGGTGGCCGCGGCCGAGGTGGACGTGGTGGAGGCGCACGGCACCGGAACCGCGCTGGGTGACCCGATCGAGGCGCAGGCGCTGATCGCGACCTATGGCCGGGAGCGTACGGACGACCGTCCGCTGCTGCTCGGCTCCCTGAAGTCCAACATCGGGCACGCGCAGTCCGCCGCCGGCGTGGCGGGTGTCATCAAGATGGTGATGGCCATGCGCCATGGCGTGGTGCCGCGGACCTTGCATGTGGACGAGCCGACCCCGCATGTGGACTGGTCGGCGGGCGCGGTGGAGCTGGTGACCGAGGAACGGGAGTGGCCGCGGACGGCGCGGCCGCGGCGCGCCGCGGTGTCCTCGTTCGGCATCAGCGGGACCAACGCGCATGTGGTCCTCGAGCAGGCGCCGGAGGACCGGGAACCGGCGGTGGTCGCTCCCATGCCGGACGACGGGGGGCCGGGCCCGGTGCCGTGGCTGGTGTCGGGCCGGACGGCCGAGGGGCTGCGGGGCCAGGCGGCGCGGCTGCGTGAGTTCGTCGCGGACGCCGGGTCCGATGCCGCCGTGGGCGAGGTGGCCTGGTCACTGGCCTCCTCGCGGGCGGACCTGGAACATCGCGCGGTGGTACTCGCGGACGACCGCGCGGACTTCCTCGCCGGATTGGGCGCCGTGGTGGCCGGTGAGTCCGCGGCCCATGTGGTGAGCGGAGTCGTGGAGAGCGGCCGGCGCGTCGCGCTGCTGTTCTCGGGCCAGGGCTCCCAACACGCCGGGATGGGCCGCGACCTGCTGGGGTTGCCGGTCTTCCGCGCGGCCTTCGACGAGGCGTGCGCGGCGTTCGACGGACTGCTCGATGTGCCCCTGCGGCGGGTGCTGCCGGCCGAGGAGGGATCCCCGGAGGCGGAGTCCGTGCATCGGACCGAGTACACGCAGGCAGGGCTGTTCGCCTTTGAGGTGGCGCTGTTCCGGCTGCTGGAAAGCTGTGGCGTGAGCGCCGACTTCGTGATGGGCCATTCCGTGGGGGAGTTGGCGGCGGCCCATGTGTCGGGTGTGTGGTCGCTCGCCGACGCCGCGCGGGTGGTGGCCGCGCGCGGGCGGCTCATGCAGGGGCTCGCGCCGGGCGGTGTGATGGCCGCCGTGGAGGCCGACGAGCCGGAGGTCGCGGCGTGGGTGGCCGAGGACGCCGGCCGGGTGGCCGTCGCCGCCGTGAACGCGCCCCGCTCGGTGGTGGTTTCCGGCGTGGCGGACGCGGTCGATGCGGTCGTGGAGACCGCGCGCTCCAAGGGGCGCCGCACGCACCGGCTGCGGGTGGCGCAGGCCTTTCACTCCCCCCTGGTGGAGCCGATGCTGGACGCGTTCACCGAGGTCCTGAGCGGTGTTTCCTGGGGCACGCCGCGGATTCCGATCGTGTCGAATCTGACGGGCGAGGCCATCGGAGCCCAGGAGATCGGGAGCGTGGACCACTGGGTGCGCCACGCCCGCGAAGCGGTGCGGTTCGCCGACGGGGTGGCCTGGCTCGGCAGGCAGGGAGTGACCGACTTCGTCGAGGTCGGTCCGGACGCCACCTTGAGCGGACTGGTGGCCGATCAGCTGGGCTCGCCCGGTTCGGCGATCGTGGTGCCGACGACGCGGCCGGATCAGGACGAAATCGTCACGGTGTCGCACGCGCTGGCACGTCTGCACACCCGGGGCACCGCGGTGGTGTGGCCGACGCTGCGGCCGGGCCGCCGTCTGGAGCTGCCGACCTACGCCTTCCAGCGCCGGCGCTACTGGCTGGACGCGCCCGCGAGCACCGGCGAGGGCCGCGGTCTCGAAGCGGACCAGGCGTTCTGGTCCGCGGTGGAGGGCGAGGACGTGGACGCGCTGGCGCGCACCCTGGGCGTCGCCGAGGAGGAACGGCGGTCCCCGCTGCGGGAGATGCTGCCGATGCTGTCGGACTGGCGTCGCCGCTCCAGGGAGCGATCCGCGCTCCAGGACCTGCGTTACCGGGTGGCCTGGCGCCCGGTCACCGAACCCGCCGCCGCGCTCACGGGCACCTGGCTGGCGGTCACCGCGGGCGGCCCGGCGGCCGACGCCTGCCTCGAAGCGCTGGTGCGGCAAGGCGTCGACATCGCCACCGCCGACCTCACCGGCTGCGAGCCCGATGACCTCGCCGACCGGCTGCGCGCCGCTCATCCGGGCACCCTGGTGCGCGGTGTCGTCTCACTGCTGGCGCTCTCCGACGCGCCGGATCCCCACGGGACCCTGAGCACGGCCCTCGCCCTCGTACGCACGATGGGCGAACTCGCCATCACGGCGCCCCTGTGGTGCGTCACGCGCGGGGCGGTCGCGGTCTCGGCGGACGAGGACGCCGACCCGGACCAGGCTCAACTCTGGGGGCTGGGCCGGGTGGCCGCCCTGGAACACCCCGACCGCTGGGGCGGACTGGTCGACCTGCCGTGGGAGGCCGGCCCCCGTGCCGCGGGCCGGCTGTGCGCCGCACTGGCGGGCACGACGGGCGAGGACCAGCTGGCCGTCCGGGCGAGTGGTCTGCTCGCCCGCCGGCTGACCCGGGCCCCGCTGACCACTCCGGCCGTCGGCTCCGGATGGACGCCGCGCGGTGCCGTTCTGGTCACCGGCGGCACCGGAGCGCTGGGCGCGCATGTCGCCCGGTGGCTGGCCCGCGCCGGAGCCGAGCACCTGATCCTGACCAGCCGCCGGGGTCCGGCGGCGCCGGAGGCCGCCGCGCTGGAGGCCGAACTCACCGGGCTGGGGGCCCGGGTGACGGTGGCCGCCTGCGACGTCGCCGACCGCGCGGCGCTGACCGCCCTGGTCGGGCGGCTCACCGCGGAGGACGTCAAGATCAGCGCGGTGCTGCACACCGCGGGCATCGCGCGGCCCACCAGCATCGAGGACACCGGCCCCCAGGAGGTGGCGGCCGTCTGCGGCGGCAAGGTCGACGGCGCCCGCAACCTGGACGAGGTGTTCGCCGACGCGGATCTGGACGCCTTCGTCCTGTTCGCCTCGACGGCCGGCGTCTGGGGCGGAGCGGGCCAGGGCGCCTACGGCGCCGCCAACGCCTACCTCGACGCCCTGGCCCAGCGGCGCCGGGCACGCGGCCGCACCGCCACCTCGATCGCCTGGGGCCCCTGGGGTGGGGGCGGCATGGCCGCGCGCGAGGACGCCGAAGCGCATCTGCGCCGCCGTGGCGTCAGCCCGCTCGCGCCGGAATCGGCGCTCGCCCTGCTTCAGCAGGCGCTGGACCACGACGAGCCGCTGCTCACGGTGGCCGACGTCGACTGGGACCGCTTCGCCCTGTCCTTCACCGCGGCCAGGCCGAGCACCCTGCTCGACGAGATCCCCGAGGCCACGGCGCGGGTGTCCGCCGAGCCCGCGCCCGACACCTCGGCGCGGCCGGCGCAGCGGCTCGCGGGGCTCTCCGGCGCCGAGCGGCAGCAAACGCTGGTCGAGGTGATCCGTACCCAGGCGGCCGAGGTACTCGGACACGCCACCCTCGACGGGATCGAGGCGGGCAGGCCCTTCCGCGACCTCGGCTTCGACTCGCTGGCGGCGGTGGAGTTCCGCAACCGGCTGAGCGAGGCCACCGGGCTGAGCCTGCCCGCCACGTCGATCTTCGACTATCCGACACCCCGCGAGCTGGCCGGGTATCTGCGGGCCGCCCTGGGCGACGAGGACGAGGTCACCGAGGCCTCGGTGCTCGCGGAGATCGACCGGCTGGACGGCAAACTCGCGGCGGTCGCGGCCGGCGCGGACTCCCACCCGGACATCGCGGCCAGGCTGGAGACCCTGTTGGCGCGGTGGCGCGGCGAGACGGGCGAGCAGGCCGAAGAGTCGACGGCCGACCACATCCACTCCGCGACGCGGGACGAGGTCTTCGACTTCATCGACAACGAGCTCGGTATCTGAGCGTGAGCGGCGAGCAGCAGAGGCGGAGTACACGAATGGGATCCACGATGGGTGACGACGACAAGACGCTGGAGTACCTCAAGCGGGTCACCGCCGACCTGCACAAGGTCCGCGGGCGGCTGCGGGAGGTCGAGGAGGCCGACCGGGAGCCGATCGCCATCGTGGGGATGAGCTGCCGGTTCCCCGGCGGCGCCGACTCCCCGGAGGCCCTGTGGCGGCTGCTGGCCGAGGGCACCGACGCCGTCTCGGCATTCCCCGGCGACCGCGGCTGGGACCTGGGCAGGCTCTTCGACGCCGACCAGGACCAGTGGGGCACCTCGGCCACCCGGGCGGGCGGATTCCTCTACGACGCCGCCGAGTTCGACGCCGAGCTCTTCGGGATCTCGCCGCGTGAGGCGCTCGCCATGGACCCCCAGCAGCGGCTGCTGCTGGAGACCTCCTGGGAGGCGATCGAGCGGGCCCGTATCAACCCGAAGTCGCTGCGCTCCAGCCGGACCGGTGTGTTCGTGGGGACCAACGGGCAGGACTACGCGACGCTGCTGTTCGGTAAGGCCCAGCAGGATGTCGCCGGCTATGTGGGCATCGGCAACGCGGCCAGCGTCGCCTCCGGCCGACTCGCCTATACCTTCGGTCTGGAGGGTCCGGCGCTCACCGTGGACACGGCGTGTTCCTCCTCGCTGGTGGCGCTGCACCTGGCCGCGCACTCGCTGCGCACCCGGGAGTGCGCGATGGCGCTGGTCGGTGGCGTGACGGTGATGTCGACCCCCAGCATGTTCACCGAGTTCAGCAAGCAGCAGGGCCTGGCCCCGGACGGCCGGTGCAAGGCGTTCGCGGCGGGGGCGGACGGTACGGCGTGGGGCGAGGGCGTCGGCGTCCTGCTGGTGGAGCGGCTGTCGGACGCGGTGCGCAACGGCCGTCAGGTGCTGGCCGTGGTGCGCGGCTCGGCGGTGAACCAGGACGGTGCGTCCAATGGCCTGACGGCGCCGAACGGCCCGTCGCAGCAGCGGGTGATCCGGCAGGCGCTGGCCAACGCCCGGCTCTCGTCGGCCGATGTGGATCTGGTGGAGGCGCACGGCACCGGTACGTCGCTGGGTGATCCGATCGAGGCGCAGGCGCTGCTGGCCACCTATGGCCAGGACCGGCCGGCCGAGCGGCCGCTGCTGCTGGGCTCGGTGAAGTCCAACATCGGCCACACCGCGGCCGCCGCGGGCGTGGTGAGCGTCATCAAGACGGTGATGGCCATGCGGCACGGCACCGTGCCGCCCACCCTGCACGTGGACGAGCCGACGCCGCACGTCGACTGGAGCGCGGGCGCGGTGAGGCTCGCCACCGGGACCACGCCCTGGCCCGAGACCGGCCGTCCCCGCCGGGCCGGGGTCTCCTCGTTCGGCGTCAGCGGTACGAACGCCCACATCATCCTCGAACAGGCCCCGGCCGCCGGGGAACCGCCCCGCGAGGACCGGCCCGTGCCATTCGCGGCGGCGGGCGGGACGCTGCCCTGGGTACTGTCCGGGCACACCCCGGGCGCGCTGCGCGGCCAGGCGGCGAGGCTGCGTGCGTTCGCCGCGGCGGGTGACCGGGACCAGGCCCCGGTCGGCCGCTCCCTGGCGCTGACCCGGGCGGGCCTGCGGCACCGGGCCGTCGTGCTGGCCGGGGACCGGGACGGCTTCCTGGGCGCCCTGGACGCCGTGGCCGCCGATGACCCCACCCCCCACGCGGTGACCGGCGCGAGCGCCGGTGAGGACCCCGGCGTGGTGTTCGTCTTCCCGGGGCAGGGCTCCCAGTGGGCCGGGATGGCCACAGAACTGCTCGACTCCTCGCCGGTGTTCGCCGAGTGGATGGACAAGTGCGCCCGGGCGCTGGCACCGCACCTGGACTGGAACCCGCTCGACGTGCTGCGCGACAACGACGCGCTGGAGCGGGACGACGTCGTACAACCCGTGCTCTGGGCGGTGATGGTCTCGCTCGCCGGGCTGTGGCGTTCCCTCGGCGTCGTACCGTCCGCGGTCGTGGGCCACTCCCAGGGCGAGATCGCCGCCGCGTGCGCGGCCGGTGCGCTCTCGCTGGAGGACGGCGCGCGGCTGGTCGCGCTGCGCAGCCGGGTGTTCGCGGAGCACCTGTCCGGCAAGGGCGGCATGGTGTCCGTCACCGCGACCGTGGACCGGGCCGGTGAACTGATCAAGGACCGGGCGGGGGTGTGGATCGCGGCCGTCAACGGTCCGGAGTCCACCGTCGTCGCGGGCGATCTCGACGCCCTCGCCGAGGTACGGGCCGAGGCCGAGGCGGCCGGGCTGCGGCCGCGGAAGGTCGGCATCGAGTACGCCTCGCACACCCCGCACGCCGACCGGGTGCGCGACGAGCTGCTGGAGCTGGCCGCGCCCGTCACCCCCCGCTCGGGTGAGGTGGCGATGTACTCGACCGTCACCGGCGCTCCGATCGACGGCCAGGCGCTCGACGCCGGCTACTGGTACCGCAACCTGCGCGAGCCGATCCGCTTCCAGGACACCGTCCGCGCCCTGCTCGACGAGGGCCACACCGTCTTCGTAGAGGTCAGCCCGCACCCGGTGCTGCTGCCCGCGGTGCAGGACACGGCGCAGGCCGCCGGGTGCGAGGCGGTGGTCACCGGGACCCTGCGCCGGGACGACGGCGGCACGCGCAGGCTGCTGACCTCCCTGGCGCGGCTGTGGGTCCACGGGGTCGAGGCCGACTGGCACGCGGTGTTCGGCGACGGCGACCTGGTGGACCTGCCGGCCTACGCCTTCCAGCGCCGCCGGTACTGGCTGGCGGGGCCCGCCGACGGCGCGGCGGACGTGTCCGGGGCCGGTCTGTCCTTGGTGGGGCACCCGCTGCTGGCCGCTGGGGTGGAGGTGGCCGAGGACGACCGCTTCGTCTTCACCGGCCGGCTGTCCCGGGACACCCACCCCTGGCTGGCCGACCACACCGTGCTGGACCGGGTGCTGGTGCCGGGCACCGCTCTGGTGGAACTCGCCCTGCGGGCAGGCCAGTACGTGGGGTGCGAGCAGGTCACCGAACTGGTGCTGCGAGCCCCCCTGGCCCTGCCCGCGGAAGGGGGCGCCGTGGACGTCCAGGTGACCGTGGGCGAGCCCGATGAGCAAGGGCGCCGCGCCGTGCGGATCTTCTCCCGCGCCGCCGGCGGGGACGACGGCGTACCGGCCGAGTGGGTCGGCCATGCCACGGGCACGCTGAGCGCGGACCCGGCGGACGCCCCCGCGCCCGATGACGCGGCGTGGCCGCCCGCCGACGCCCAGCCGGTCGCCACCGACGGGCTGTACGAGCGCCTGGCCGGCTGGGGATACAGCTACGGCCCGGTGTTCCAAGGTCTGCGCGCCCTGTGGCGGCGTGGTGAGGAGCTGTTCGCGGAGGTCGCCCTGGCCGAGCCGGGAGCGGCCGAGGCCGGCCGGTTCGCGGTGCACCCGGCGCTGGCGGACGCGGCGCTGCACTCCCAGGTCGCCTCGGCACTCGCCCATGGCACCGAGGTGGAGCCCCGGCTGCCGTTCTCCTTCGGCGGCGTCCGCCTCCACTCCACCGGCGCCACCACCGCGCGGGTCCGGCTGGCGCCCAATGGCACCGACTCGGTGTCGGTGACCATGACCGACACCGCCGGGCTGCCCATCCTGACGGTCGACAGCCTGACCTCCCGGCCGGTGACGGCCTCCGCCCTCCAGGCCAAGCCCCGCGTGGACGCGCTGTTCCATCTGGACTGGACCGCGCTGCCCCTGGACGGCGCCGGTCCGCGGAGCCTGGCGGTGCTCGGCGACGCCCAGGCGCCAGAGGGCGCGGCCGCCTTTGCCGACCTGGCCGCGCTGCGGGCCGCGGCAGGCGCCGGCCGGCCGGTCCCGGACGTGGTGATCCTGGCCGTCCCGGCCGTCGACACGGCGGCACCCGAGGCGACCCGCACCGCCGTGGGCACGGTGCTGACGGCCGTTCAGGAGTGGCTCACCGCCGAGGAGACCGCCTCGGCCTGCCTGGCGGTGGTGACCCGGGGCGCGGTGGCCGCCGCGCCGGGCGACACGGTCGACGTCGCGCAGGCCGCGGTACGGGGCCTGGTGCGTTCGGCGGCGTCCGAGCATCCGGGCCGGCTGCTGCAGGTGGACGTCGATGGTGGCGCGGAGTCGGTGGCGGCGCTGGCCGGTGTGGTGGCGGCCGCGGTGGCGGCGGGTGAGCCCGACGCCGTGGTCCGGTCGGGCGAGGCGCTGGTGCCCCGGCTCGGCCGGGTCGGGCGGGACGCGGCGCCTGCCCTGCCCGAGGTCGGCGCGTGGAGCCTGGACGTGGACGGCAGCGGCACCCTGGAGGGGCTGCGCCTGGTGCCCTGCCCACAGTCCGAGGCGCCGCTCGCCGAGGGACAGGTGCGCCTTGAGGTGCGTGCCACCGGGGTGAACTTCCGGGATGTGCTGCTCGCACTGGGCGTGGTGGCCATGGCCGACTCCTTCACGGAGGTGGCCTACGGCTGCGAAGGCGCCGGTGTGGTGGTCGAGGTCGGCCCCGGGGTCACCGGCATCGCCGTCGGCGATCGCGTCATGGGGCTGCTCTCCGGCTCGTACGGCGGGCCGCTCGCGGTGACCGACAGCCGGACCGTGGTGCCGATGCCGCGCGGGTGGTCATTCGCGCAGGCGGCGGCCGTCCCCACGGTGTTCATGACCGCCTACTACGGGCTGAAGGACCTGGCCGGGATGCGCGCGGGCGAATCGCTGCTGGTGCACGCCGCGGCGGGCGGCGTGGGCATGGCCGCGGTGCAGCTCGCCCGTCACTGGGGGATCGAGGTGTACGCGACCGCGAGCGAGCCGAAGTGGCCGGTGGTGCGGGGGACGGGCGTCCCGCCCGAGCGGGTGGCCTCCTCGCGCACGCTGGAGTTCGGCGACCGGTTCCGGGCCGCGACCCAGGGCCGCGGCGTGGATGTCGTACTGAACTGTCTGGCCCGGGAGTTCGTGGACATGTCCCTGGATCTGCTGGCGCCGGGCGGCCGTTTCATCGAATTGGGCAAGACCGACATCCGTGAGCCCGCCGCCATCACCACGGCCTGGCCCGAGGTACGGCTCTACCGCGCCTTCGACCTGAACGAGGCGGGTCCGGACCGGGTCGGTGAGATGCTGGCGGATCTGCTGGAGCTGTTCGAGCGGGGTGTGCTTGCTCCGTTGCCGGTGACGGCGTGGGACACCCGGCAGGCGTCGGAGGCGTTCCGGTATGTGAGCCAGGCCCGGCACGTGGGCAAGGTGGTCCTGACCACCCCGCCGTCCCCGCTGGACGGCACGGTGCTGATCACGGGTGGTACCGGGGTGGTGGGTTCGGCGGTGGCGCGTCATCTGGCCGCCGAGCATGGTGTCACCGATCTGGTGCTGGCCGGCCGGCGTGGCCCGGAGGCCCCCGGGGCCGCCGATCTGGTGGCGGAGCTGGCCGAACTCGGCGCCACGGCCCGGGTGATGGCGTGCGATGCCGCCGACCGCGAGGCACTGGCGGGGTTGCTGGACGGCTTGCCGGGGCTGCGGGGTGTGGTGCATGCGGCGGGTGTGATCGATGACGGTGTGGTGTCGGCGTTGACGCCGGAGCGGCTGGAGACGGTGCTGCGGCCGAAGGTGGACGCGGCGTGGAACCTGCATGAGCTGACGCTGGACCGGGATCTGTCGTTGTTCGTGTTGTTCTCGTCGGCGGCTGGTGTCTTCGGGGCGCCGGGGCAGGGCAATTACGCGGCGGCCAACGCCTTCCTGGACGCGTTGGCGCAGCACCGTCGGCGGGCCGGGTTGCCGGGGCAGTCGCTGGCCTGGGGCCTGTGGGCCGAACGCAGCGCGATCACCGGGGACCTGGACCAGGCCGACCTGGACCGGATGGGCCGTACCGGCGTACAGCCGCTCTCCACCGACCAGGGCCTCGCCCTCTTCGACACCGTCATCGCGCTCAACCAGGCGAACACCGTGCCGGTCCGCCTCGACGTCACCCGGTTCACCGGAACGGTCCCGCCCCTGCTGCAGGGGCTGGTCCGCACGGCCAAGCCCTCCGCCACCAACGCCGCGGTGGTCTCCGCGACCGCGGGTGGCGGGCTGACCGAGCGCCTGGCGGGCCTGCCGCCCCAGGAGTGCGAGCGAGTGCTGACCGAACTGGTCTGCGCCCAGGCGGCCGTGGTGCTGGGCCACGACGACCTCGCCGCCGTGGACGCCGAGCGGCCGTTCAAGACGATGGGCTTCGACTCGCTGACCACCGTCGAACTGCGCAACCGGCTCAACTCCGCGACCGGGCAGCGGCTGCCGGTCACGGTCGTCTTCGACCACGCCACGCCCGCCGCGCTCGCCGCCCACCTGCGGCACCAGCTGCTCCCCGAGATCGACGCCGTCGAACTGGCGACGACCGGGATCGATCGGCTGGAGGCCATCCTCGCCGACGTCAGCGGCGACGACCCCGGCCGCGCGGGGCTCACCGCGCGGCTGCGTGCCCTACTGACGAAGTGGACCGACGCCGAGGGGCCGGACGACGGCGCCGATCTGGACGCGGCCACGGACGCGGAGCTCTTCGACCTCATGGAGAACAAGCCGTGGTCCAGCTGAACCAGCGGGCGGAACGAACCGCCGGCGCACGCGACTTCACCCGTTGAACGTTCAAAAGAGGCCCTGGATGTCGAACGAGCACAAGCTCCGCGAATACCTCAAGCAGGCGATCGCGGACGCCCGATCCGCCCATCAGCGGCTCCGGGCGGTGGAGGACGCCGCCCGGGAGCCCATCGCCATCGTGGGGATGAGCTGCCGGTTCCCAGGAGGCGTGACCTCGCCGGAGGAGCTGTGGGAGCTGGTCGCCGCCGGGCGCGCGGGGATCGCGGACTTCCCCGCGGACCGTGGCTGGGACCTGGGCGCCCTCTATGACCCGGAGGGCCTGCGCCCGCGCAGCTCCTACCTCAGCAAGGGCGGATTCATCGACGGCGCCGCGGAGTTCGACGCCGACTTCTTCGAGATCTCACCCCGCGAGGCGCTGGCGATGGACCCGCAGCAGCGGGTGCTCCTCGAAGCCTCCTGGGAGGCGTTCGAGCGTGCCGGGATCGATCCCGGCGCGCTGCGCGGGCAGAACGCGGGCGTCTTCGTCGGGGGAGTGCTCTCCGGATACGGCGCCGGGGGCCCGGGCGGGCCCCAGGACACCGAGGGTTATTTGCTGACCGGCAGCGCCTCCAGCATCCTCTCCGGGCGGATCTCCTTCACGTACGGCTTCGAAGGGCCCGCGATCACGGTCGACACCGCCTGTTCGTCCTCGCTGTCCGCCCTCCACCTGGCGGTGCGCTCGCTGCGGGCCGGCGAGAGCTCACTGGCCCTGGTCGGCGGGGTGATGGTGATGGCCACCCCGGACGCCTTCACGGAGTTCAGCAAGCAGCGCGGGCTGGCCAAGGACGGCAACTGCAAGGCGTTCGCGGCGGCGGCGGACGGCACCGCCTGGGGCGAGGGCGTCGGGCTGCTCGTGCTCCAGCGGCTGTCCGACGCGCAGCGCGAGGGCCGCCGGATCCTGGCCGTCGTCCGGGGCTCGGCGCTCAACCAGGACGGCGCCTCGCACGGGCTCACGGTGCCCAGCGGCCCCGCCCAGCAGCGGGTGATCCGGCAGGCGCTCGCCGACGCGGGCGTCCTGGCGTCCGAGGTCGACGTCGTGGAGGCGCACGGCACCGGCACCACGCTGGGCGACCCCATCGAGGCCCACGCGCTCCTCGCGACGTACGGACAGGACCGGACCGGGCAACGGCCGCTGCTGCTCGGCTCGGTGAAGTCCAACATCGGCCACACCCAGTCCGCGGCCGGGGTCGCCGGCGTCATCAAGATGGTGATGGCCATGCGCCACGGCGTCGTGCCGCCCACCCTGCACGTGGACGAGCCCACTCCGCACGTCGACTGGACGGCCGGGGCCGTCCAACTGGCCACCGCGCGCGTCCCCTGGCCCGAGACGGGCCGGCCCCGGCGGTCGGCGGTCTCCTCCTTCGGGATCAGCGGCACCAACGCCCATGTCATCCTCGAACAGGCCCCGGCCCCCGAAGAGCCGGCGGCGGCCGAACCCGCCCCCGGGGCCCTCATCAGCGGCGGCCCGCTGCCCTGGACGCTCTCCGCGAAGAGCCCGGCCGGGCTGCGCGGCCAGGCCGCGGCACTCCACACCTTCCTGAGCGGCGGCGACTTCCTGAGCGGCGGCGACTTCCTGAGTGGCGGCGACGCCGATACGGACGCCGATGCGGACGCCGGTGCGGACGCCGATACGGCCGTGGCCGCCGCACTGGCCGGCAAGCGCGCCGCCTTCGGCCACCGCGCCGTGGTCCTCGCCGCCGACCGCGCCGGGTGCCTCCCGGAACTGGAGGCGCTCGCCCGCGGCGCGGAGGACGCGGCGGACACGGTGCGCGGCGTGGCCCGGCGCGGCGCCACGGTGGCCTTCGTCTTCCCCGGCCAGGGATCGCAGTGGACGGGGATGGCGACCGGGCTGCTGGAAGCGTCCCCGCGGTTCGCCGAGTCCTTCCGGGAGTGCGCCGCCGCACTCTCCCCCCACGTGGACTGGGATCTGCTGGAGGCGGTGCGGGACGAACAGGCGCTCCAGCGGGTCGATGTGGTGCAGCCCGCGCTGTGGGCCGTGATGGTCTCCCTGGCACGCCTGTGGCGCTCGGCGGGCATCACCCCCGCCGCCGTCATCGGCCACTCCCAGGGCGAGATCGCCGCCGCGTGCGCCGCCGGGGTGCTGTCCCTGGCCGACGGGGCGCGGCTGGTCGCCCTGCGCAGCCGGGTCATCGCCGAGGACCTGGCCGGTCAGGGCGGGATGGTCTCGGTCGCGGCGTCGGTGGAGCGCACCACCGAACTCATCGGCGGCCGCGACGGCGTCTGGGTGGCCGCGGTCAACGGCTCGGCCGCCACCGTGATCGCCGGTGCGCCGGACGCGCTCGCCGAGGTGGTCGCCGCCGCCGGACACGAGGGCGTACGGGCCCGTACCATCCCCGTCGACTACGCCTCGCACACCCCGCACGTCGAGGGGGTGCGCGAGCGGCTGCTGGAGCTTGCCGCGCCGATCACCCCACGCGCCGGGACCATCGCGATGCACTCCTCGGTGACGGCCGGGCCGGTGGACCCCACGGCCTGCGGCGCCCGGTACTGGTACCAGAACCTGCGGCAGCCCGTCCGGTTCGCCGAGACGGTGACCTCGCTGCTGGACCAGGGCGTGGACACCTTCATCGAGGTCAGCCCGCACCCGGTGCTGACCGCCGCGATCGAGGACCTGGCGGAGGCCGCGGGCGGGCGGGACACCGTGGTCACCGGCTCGCTCCGCCGGGACCAGGACGAACGCGCGGCGCTCACCCGGTCGGTGGCCCTGCTGTGGACCCGAGGTGTCGAGGTGGACTGGACGGCGTTCCTGCCGTCCGCCACGGCACCCGTCGACCTGCCGACCTATGCCTTCCAGCGGCAGCGGTTCTGGTTGTCGCCCCCCGCCTTCACCGGCGACGCCTCCGGCTTCGGGCTCGACCCGGCCGGCCACCCCCTGCTGGCCGCCGCGACCCGCCCCGCCGGGGCCGACTCGGCCGTGTTCACCGGCCGCGTCTCGACGGCCACCCAGCCGTGGCTGGCCGACCACGCGGTGATGGGTGCGGTGCTGCTGCCGGGCACCGCGTTCGTGGAGCTGGCCCTTGCCGCGGGCCGGGAGTTCGGCTGCGACCGGCTCCGCGAGCTGACCCTGGAAACCCCGCTCACCCTCGACGGCACCGGTGACGTCACGCTCCAGGTGCAGATCACCGACGCCGACGCGTCGGGGTTACGGACCCTCACCGTCCACTCCCGCCCCGAGGCCCCCGGCGCGGACGCCCAGTGGACCCGGCATGCCACGGCGACCCTCGCCCCCGACGATCCACCGGCCCCGGGCGAACAGGACCCGCTGGGCGGGGCATGGCCCCCGCCGGGCGCCTCGGCGATCGAGGTGGGCGACTTCTACGACGCGCTGTTCGAGCGCGGCTACGAGTACGGCCCGGCCTTCCAGGGGCTGCGCGCGGTGTGGCGGCGCGGCGAAGACGTCTTCGCCGAGGTGACGCTGGCGGAGGAGACGGTGACGGAGGGCTTTCACGTCCACCCGGCACTGCTGGACGCGGCCTTGCACGCCACGGGCCCCGGCGGGCTCTTCGGCGACGGGGGCGACGAGGGCGCGGTGCGGCTGCCGTTCGCCTGGTCCGGCGTCCGGGCGTGGGCGAACGAGGCCCGGTCGGCGCGCGTATGGCTGACCGCCGTGGGCGAGGACGCCGTCCGCGTACGGGTCGCCGACGCGGCGGGCACCCCCCTCGCGGCCGTGGACGAGCTGGTGCTGCGTCCCATGGCCGCCGCGACCGGACCACAGGCCCCGGCCCGCTCGCTGTATCTGCCCCGGTGGGACCGGTGGCAGCCGGACACCCCCGCGCCGGCCGCGCGCGTGGCGGCCTGGGACGACGGCGTCCCGGCCTCGGAGGTCCTCGCCGAGGGCCCGGATGTGGTGCTGCTCGACTGCGCGGCCGCGATGGCGTCCGGCGAGGACCCACCCGCCGCCGTACGGCGGCTGACCCACACGGTGCTCGCGCGGATACAGGAGTGGCTGGCGCACGACGGCGCCACGGCCGCCCGGCTGGCCGTGCTGACCCGGCATGCGGTCCCGGCCGACGCCGGGGACAGCGCCGACCCGGTGCACGCGGCGGTGCACGGGCTGGTGCGGTCCGCGCAGTCCGAGCACCCGGACCGCTTTCTGCTCCTCGACTGCGACGGCGACGGCGACGCCGCCGATGTCCCGGCCGAGGTGCTGGGCGCCATGGCGGCGGCAGGCGAACCGGAGATCGCGATCCGTGGCGAGCGGCTCTTCGTCCCGCTGCTCACCCGCCCCGGCACCACCGCCGCCCGGACCACGCCCCCCTGGTCCGGTGAGGGCTCCGTGCTGATCACCGGCGGCACCGGCGTCATCGGCTCGGCGGTGGCCCGGCACCTGGTCACCACCCATGGCGTCACCGACCTGGTTCTCACGAGCCGCCGGGGAGCCGACGCGCCCGGCGCGGCCGAACTCGCCGCCGAACTCACCGGCGCGGGAGCCCGGGTGCGGGTCGCTGCGTGCGACGTGGCGGACCGCGACGCGCTCGCCGCCCTCCTCGCCTCCGTCCCGAGGCTGCGGGGCGTGGTGCACGCGGCCGGCGCCCTGGACGACGGCGTGGTCACCGACCTGACGCCGGACCGGCTCGACGCGGTCCTGCGTCCCAAGGCCGACGCGGCCTGGCATCTGCACGAGCTCACCGGCGGTGTCGAGCTGTTCGTCCTGTTCTCCTCGGCCGCCGGAGTCTTCGGCACCCCCGGACAGGCCAACTACGCGGCTGCCAACGCCTTCCTGGACGCGCTCGTCCTCAGCCGCCGGACTGCCGGCCTGCCCGCGCACTCCCTGGCCTGGGGCCTGTGGGAGGAGACCAGCGAGCTGACGGCCGGTCTGGACGAGGTGGACCGGCGGCGGCTGGGCCGGGCCGGACTGCGCCCCCTCACCACGGAGGAGGGACTGGCCCTCCTGGACCAGGCCCTCGCCCTGGACGATGCCCATGTCCTGCCGGTCCGGCTGGACCTGCCGCGCGGCAAAGGCCAGCAGCCGCCACACCTGCTGCGCGCCCTGGTCCGTACCCCGGCCCGCCGGTCCGACGGCCCCGCCGGGGCACACAGCTGGCGGGAGCGGTACGACGCGACAGCGGTCGAGGGGCGCGAGGCGATGGTGATCGGCCTGGTCCGGGCGCAGGCCGCCACCGTGCTCGGCCACCCGGACGCCGACGCGGTCGCCGTCGACCGGGGGTTCAAGGACCTCGGCTTCGACTCGCTGACCGCCGTGGAACTGCGCAACCGGCTGGGCGAGATCACCGGAGTCCGGCTGCCCGCCACCCTGGTGTTCGACTACCCCAACCCGGGCGCGCTCGGCGCCCATCTGCACACCGTCCTGTCCGGCACGACCAGCGCGCCCGCCGAGGTGACGCGGGTGGTCGAGCCGGACGAGCCCATCGCGATCGTCGGCATGAGCTGCCGCTTCCCCGGTGGGGTGGGCTCGCCCGAGGACCTGTGGGAACTGCTCATCGGCGGCCGTGAGGGGATCGGCGGCTTCCCCGCCGACCGCGGCTGGGACCTGGACTCGCTGTACGACCCGACCGGCGAGCGCCCCGGCAGCTCCCTGGTGAACCAGGGCGGATTCCTCGACGCCATCGCCGACTTCGACGCCGCCTTCTTCGGCGTGGCGCCGCGCGAGGCGGTGGCGATGGACCCGCAGCACCGCCTGCTCCTCGAGCTGTCCTGGGAGGCCATCGAGCGGGCCGGCATCGACCCGACGCGGCTGCGCGGCAGCCGTACGGGCGTGTTCTCCGGCCTGATGTACCACGACTACGCGGCGCGGCTGCGGTCGGTACCGGACGACATCGCCGGATTCCTCACCAATGGCAACGCGGGCAGCGTGGCCACCGGCCGGGTCGCCTACACCTTCGGCTTCGAGGGCCCGGCGGTGACCGTGGACACGGCGTGCTCCTCGTCCCTGGTCGCACTGGACATGGCCGTGAGCGCGCTGCAGCGCGGTGAGTGCGACCTCGCCCTCGCGGGCGGGGTGACCGCCCTGGCCACACCGGTGGTCTTCGCCGAGTTCACCCGCCAGCGCGGGCTCGCCCGGGACGGCCGGTGCAAGGCCTTCTCCAACGCCGCGGACGGGATGGGCGTTGCCGAAGGCGCGGGCCTGGTCCTGGTGGAGCGGCTGTCCGACGCCCGCCGCAACGGCCACCGGATCCTCGCCGTCGTACGGGGCTCGGCGGTCAACCAGGACGGCGCCTCCAACGGCCTGACCGCGCCCAACGGCCCCTCCCAGCAGCGGGTCATCCGCCAGGCGCTCGCCAAGGCGGACGTGACCGCCGCCGACGTGAACGTGGTCGAGGCGCACGGCACGGGAACGTCGCTGGGCGACCCCATCGAGGCGCAGGCGCTGCTGGCCACCTACGGCCAGGACCGGGCCGCGGACCGGCCGGTGCTGCTGGGCTCGGTGAAGTCCAACATCGGGCACACCCAGGCCGCCGCCGGCATCGCCGGGGTCATGAAGATGGTGCTGGCGATGGAGCACGCCACCGTGCCCCCGACCCTGCACGTGGACGAGCCGAGCGAGCACATCGACTGGTCGGCCGGGGCCGTCGCACTGGTCACCGAGGCGGTGCCCTGGCCGCACACGGACGGTCCGCGCCGCGCGGCGGTCTCCTCGTTCGGCATCAGCGGCACCAACGCCCATGTCGTCCTCGAACAGGCCCCCGAACCCGAGCCGGTGACCGGGCGGCAGGCCGCCGCCGTGGCCTCCCCGCCCGGCGCCGTGCTGCCCTGGACGCTCTCCGCCAAGTCGGCCGCCGCGTTGCGCGGCCAGGCCGAGCGGCTGCGCGACCTTGCGGCCCGGGGCACCGACCTCGCGGCAGCCGCCACGGCGCTGAGCGGAGCCCGGGCGGCGTTCGACCACCGCGCGGTCGTCCTCGCCGCCGACGGCCCCGGATTCCTGAGCGGGCTCGACGCCCTGGCCCGGCGCGAAGCCCTCGCGCCGGAGGTGGTCAGCGGGACCGTGCGCCCCGGCGCCGGTGTCGCGTTCGTCTTCCCCGGACAGGGCGCCCAGTGGACGGGCATGGCGCTCGGGCTGCTGGATTCCTCGCCTCTCTTCGCCGAGTGGCTGCGGCGCTGCGGCGAGGCGCTCGCCGCCCACACCGGCTGGGACCTGCTCGAGGTGCTGCGCGGCGCCGACGGCGCCCCGTCCATCGACCGGGTCGACGTGGTACAGCCCGCGCTGTGGGCCGTCATGGTGTCGCTGGCCCAGCTGTGGCGCGGCATCGGCATCTCCCCGACGGTGGTCGTGGGCCACTCGCAGGGCGAGCTCGCCGCCGCCTGTGTCGCGGGGGCCCTGTCCCTGCCCGAGGCGGCCCGGATCGTGGTGACGCGCAGCGCCGTGATCGCTCATGAGCTGGCCGGCCGCGGCGGCATGGCCTCGGTGTCGGTCCCCGCCGACCAGGCGCGGGCGCTCATCGAGACGTACGCGGGCGATGCCGGCGCGATCTCGGTCGCCGCCGTCAACGGCCCCAGCGCGGTCGTCGTCGCCGGAGAGGAGGAGCCGCTGCGCCGCGTGCTCGACGGCTGTGCCGCGGACGGCATCCGGGCCCGCCGCATCCCCGTGGACTACCCCTCGCACTCACCGCGGGTCGAGCTGGCCAAGGAGCGGCTGCTCGCGGAGGTGGGCGAGGTCACCGCCGGTCCCGCCGAGATCCGCTGGCACTCCACCGTGACCGGCGAGCCGATGGACGGCCCGGCGGCCGACGCCGGCTACTGGTACCGCAACCTGCGCGAGCCGGTGCGCTTCGCCGACGTGGTGGCCACCTTGGTGGAGCAGGGCGTGGACACCTTCATCGAGGTCAGCCCGCACCCGGTGGTCACCTCGGCGATCGAGGACATCGCCCTCGCCATCGAAGGGCGTGACGTGGTCGTGGCCGGTTCGCTGCGCCGCGACGCGGACGAGCGCGCCGAACTGCTGCGCTCGGCCGCCATGCTGTGGACCCGGGGCGCTCCCGTGGACTGGGCGGCGCTGCTCCCCGCCGCGGCCACCGCCGTGAACCTGCCGACGTACGCCTTCCAGCGCGAGCGCTACTGGCTGGACGCGCCCCAGGAAGCCGGCGACGCGAGCGGCGTCGGACTCCAGCCGACCGGCCACCCCGTGCTGACGGCCGCCGTCACCCCGGCGGGCACCGACACCGTACTGTTCACCGGGCGGCTCTCGGCCGCCGGTCAGCCCTGGCTCGCCGACCACACCGTGCTGGACACGGTGGTGCTGCCCGGCGGAGCGCTGCTCGACTGGGCTCTGCACGCGGCCCAGCACCTCGGGGAGCCGGCCCTCGCGCGGCTGGACCAGGAGAAGCCGCTGGTCCTGGACGCCACGGGCGCGGTACGGGTGCAGCTGATGGCCGAGGCGCCGGACGAGTCGGGCCGCCGCGAGCTGACCGTCCACTCCCAGCCGGAAGGGTCCGCGACAGCCGCGTGGACCCGCCACGCGAGCGCCGTGCTGGAGCCGGCCGGAGCCGCCCTGGACAGCGGATTCGCCGAACTGACCGGCGTATGGCCCCCGTCGGGTGCCTCGCCGGTGGACGCGACCCTCCTCTACGACGAGCTGTTCCAGCGGGGCCAGAGCTACGGCCCGGCGTTCCAGGGGCTGCGCGCCGCCTGGCGGCGCGGCGACGAGGTCTTCGCCGAGGTGGCCCTCCCCGAGGAGGCAGCGGACGGCGCCGCGCTCCTCGACGCGGTCTGCCACGCCTGGCTGCTCAAGGACGTCGCCGGGGCCGGTGAACCACTGCTGCCCGCCACCTGGTGCGGCGTGCGGCTGTGGGCCCACGACGCCCGCTCGCTGCGGGTGGGGCTGACGCCCACCGGAGAGGGCGCCGTACGCGTCCGGGCCGTCGACGACCTCGGCGCCCCCGTGCTGGGCATGGACGAGGTGGCGCTGCGCCCGGTGACACCGGCTCAGCTGCGCTCGGCCGGCGCGGCCGCCGCGCGCTGGTTGTACGCGGTGCGCTGGGACGGATGGGAGCCCTCCACGCCCGTTGCTGAACCGGCCGAACTGGCCGAACTGGCCGAACCGGCTGAACCGGCTGAACCGGCTGAACCGGCTGAACCGGCTGAACCGGCGAGCGGCCCGCGTACGCGGCTCTGGGCGGGCGACAGTCCGGCCGAGGAGCTCGAGGCCGCGGTAGCCGAGGGCCTGGACCTGGTGATCTGGGACTGCCCCGCGGCCGGCGCGTCCGGGACCGAGGTCCCCGGTCAGGTCCGGGAGACGCTCACCACGGTGTTGGAGAGGATCCACGTGTGGCTGGCCGACGACAGGTTCGCCGGCACCCCGCTGGTCGTGGTGACCCACGGCGGGGTCCAGGTCTCCGACGCCGACACCCTGGATCTGCCCCAGGCATCCATCCATGGCCTGTTGCGCTCGGCACAGTCCGAACACCCCGGCCGATTCCTGCTCGTCGACAGCGACACCGGAGCCGCCACGCTCCCGCCGGCGGCGCTGAGCGCGGCGCTGGCCGCGGACGAGACGCAGCTCGCGATCCGGGGCGGCGGGGTGTACGCACCCCGGCTGGCCCCGGCCCGGACGGCGGCCCAGGACCCCGAGCCGCCCGCCATCACGGGAACCGTACTGGTCACCGGGGGAACCGGGCTCATCGGCGCGGCGGTGGCCCGCCACCTGGTCTCCGTCCACGGCGTCACCGGCCTGGTGCTGACCAGCCGCCGCGGCATGGACGCACCCGGCGCGGCCGAACTCGCCGACGAACTGGGGGAGCTGGGCGCGCGCGTACGGATCGCGGCATGCGATGTCGCGGACCGGGCCGCCGCCGCGGAACTCCTCGCTTCCATCCCGGACCTGCGCGGCGTGGTGCACGCGGCCGGCGTCCTGGACGACGGCGTGGTCACGGCGCTGACTCCGGAACGGCTGGAGACCGTGCTGCGCCCGAAGGTCGACGCCGCCTGGCATCTGCACCAACTCACCGGCGACGATCTGGACCTGTTCGTGGTGTTCTCGTCCGCCGCCGGGGTGCTCGGCGCGCCGGGACAGGCCAACTACGCGGCGGCCAACGTCTTCCTCGACGCCCTGGCCCTTCACCGCCGCGCCCAGGGCCTGCCCGCCGCCTCGATGTCCTGGGGCCTGTGGGGCGAGACGAGCGGGCTGACCGGAACGCTCAGCGAGACCGAACTGCGGCGCGTGAGCGGCGGCGGACTGCTGCCGATGAGCACCGAGGAAGGGCTGGCCCTCTTCGACCAGGCCCTCGGCGCCGACCACGCGCACACCGCGCCGGTGCGCTTCGATCCCGTGCTCCTGCGGGGCGCGGACGGCTCCGTACCCGCGCTGCTGCGCGGCCTGGTACGCACCCCGCCGCGCCGCGCCACGACGCTGGACGCGCAGGCGCTGCGCCACCGGCTGGCCGCGCTGGATGAGGGCGATCGACGGGAGACCCTGCTGGGTCTGGTCCGCGAGCACGTCGCCACGGTGCTGCGGTACGCCACGCCGGATGACATCGCCCCCGGCCAGTCCTTCACCTCCCTCGGGTTCGACTCGCTCACCGCGGTCGAACTGCGCAACCGGCTGGCCCGGGTCGCCGACACCCGGCTGCCGACCACGCTCGTCTTCGACTACCCCACCCCCGAACTGCTCAGCGGCTATCTGCTGGGGCTCCTGGCGCCGGAGGGGGACGGCGGCGAGTGGGGCACGGAGCCCTTCGGCCGGCTCGAGGCGATGCTCGCCGAGGAGCGGGACGACGCCGAGATCAGGAAGGTGACGGCCCGGCTGGAGACGCTGCTGGTCCGGTGGCGGGAGCGGTCGGCCGGGCAGCACCACGGATCCGGGGCGGAGGACACCGGGGACGACGGGCTCGGCTCGGCGTCCGAGGAGGACCTGCTGCGGTACATCGACGACGAGTTGGGGCTGAGCTGATGCGCGCGACGCCCACGCGGGAGCGGTCGGCCGGACAGCACCACGGATCCGGGGCGCAGGACACC